>NZ_BOPH01000081.1 GCF_016863655.1 Virgisporangium ochraceum | reverse complement strand
CCGGCGGGCCGCACCCGCCGGTGCGGCAATGGCACGGTCGACCCGCGACCGGCCTACTGCCCGTGGAGACCGACGCCGATCACGGCTGGTGGCTGACCACCTGGGTGGTGACCCGGGCCGTGCCCGCCGGGCTCACCGCCAAACGGGCCGCCCTGCTCACGCCGGGCGACGAACCGGACGACGAACCGGACGACGAGGTGCCCACCGACGGCGAGATCGCCCGGTGGCGCACCATCCCACCGGTCCGGACCGCCGCCGACCTGCCGGCCCTCGAGGAGGCGATGGTCCGGCGACGGCTGTCGCCGGAGGACCGGATGCTCCGCCGCATCTTCGGCGGTCACCCGTCGGACGAGACGGTCGCCGACGCCTACGGGCGCACCGGGCTCGACGCGGTGGCGCGGACCGTCCGCCGCTGCGCCCTCGACGTCGACGTCCGCGACCTTGTCGACGACCTCGCCCGGTGGGCGGCGGAGTCCGTCGCGCACCTGCGCGAGGTCGACGCGTCGGCGTACGAGGCCGCCGTCGCCGACCTGAACGACGACCTCGCCGCGTTCCTCCGCGAAGGCACATGACCCCCGGCTACGGGGCCGGGGCGACCTCCGGCGGTTCGGGTGCGGTCCCGCCCAGGTGGGCGGGCAGCCACCAGCGGTCGTCGGGGCCTGAGGGCTCGTCGGGGTACTCGCGCTGCGCCTTGTCGACCAGCGCGCTGATGCGGGAGTGCAGCTCCGCGGACACCTGGGCCTGGTCGTCCCGGCGGGCCGGCCGCAGGGGCTCACCGACGAGGATCGTCACCGGGACGTGCCGCTTGCCGAGCGATCGCTTGCGCCCCTTCGTCCAGAGGCGTTGCGTGCCCCAGACCGCCATCGGCACCAGCGGGACCTCGCTGGCCGACGCCATCCGCACCGACCCGGTCTTGAACTCCTTGACCGTGAACGACGTGCTGATCGTCGCCTCGGGGAAGACGCCGACCACCTCGCCTCGCTTGAGCGCTTCGAGGGCGGCCTTGTACGAGGCCATGCCGGCGTTGCGGTCCACCGAGATGTGACGCATGCCCCGCATCAACGGCCCACCCACGCGGTGGTCGAAGATCTCCCGCTTCGCCATGAAACGGACCAACCGCTTCGAGGGACGCGCCGCGAGGCCGCAGAAGATGAAGTCGAGGTAGCTGACGTGGTTGCTCGCCAGCACCGCACCTCCACGCTCCGGCACATGCTGGGCACCTGACATCGTGATCCGCAGATCGAGGACCCGGAACGCGGCAAGCATGGCGGCGATCACGGGCGGGTAGACCAGCTCCGGCATGGCACAACGGTAAGGCTGTGCGCGGACGCCGGCGACCCTACCCCCGGGCTTTTCGGCCGTGCCCACCCGGGCGGGCTCAGCCGCCGGCTTCGTCCAGCCAGCCCTGCGCCGCGACCCGGACCGACCCGTCGGGGTCGCCGTCGCGCGCGGCGCGGCCGACGTCCAGGTAGGCGTGCCCCTGCCGGCCCCACCACCGCAGCCCGAGAACCGCCAACCGCCGCACCAGCGGGTCGGGATCGTCGGCGGCGCGGCCGGCCAGCACCGGCAGCACCCGACGCCCGACGGCCGCGCCGAGCCGCCGTTCGCCGAGGACGGTCACGGCATGGCGGCGCACCAGCGCGTGCGCGGATCCGGTCCCGCGCAGCGCCTCGTCGACCTCGGCGGCACCGATCTCGCACATCGGCGTCCCCGGTGACAGCTCGGACTCCAGCACCGACAGCAGCTCCGGACGGTCCTGGAGCGCCCGTTCCAGCGGCCCGTAGTCCAGCGGCCGCGGCGCCGACGAGTGGTCCCGGAAGCTCCGGTACGGGGCGGCGACCGCGGTCACGACCTCCCCGGAGGCCCCCGGCGCGGCGAGGACGACGTCGAGCCGGCCGAGCCGGGACAGCGCCGCCGCCACCCACGACCGGTCCGGGCCGTCGGTGCGGTCGAGTGCCTCGGCCAGGGCCCCGATCACGGTGTCGTCGGCCCACCCGATGTCCGCAAGGATCTTCGCCGCCTGCCAGGCCTCTCCCGGGACGCCGAGCCGCGGCAGGAGCGCGGGTACGGCGTCCGGTCCGAGGTCGCGGAGCGCCTTCTCGGCCTCCTCGCTGCCGATCGGGCCGTCGAACGTGCCCAGCAGCCCGGCCAGGTGCGCGGCCCGCCGGGCCGGCGGCAGCGCGGCGAGCTCGGACCAGGCCCGGGCATGCTCGTCGAGCTCCGGGAACATCCGGCTGACCTGCGCCTTGGGCAGGATCCGCGGGATGACCGTCGGGTGGAGCTCCGGGTCGAGGACCACCACCGGCAGGCCGCCCAGGCCGCGGCGGGCCCGCCGGCACACGGTGACCAGCGCCGTGACGAAACGGTCGAACGTGGCGTCCCACTGCGCGACGGTGCCACGACGGGCGTAGCCGGCGAGGTCGTGCTCCCATCGACGCGCGACCTCGTCGGGGAGCCAGTCGACGTCGTCGAACTCCCAGTCGGCGGGGCTCCAGCGCACGTCGTCCCGGTCGTCGGCCGGGACCCGGTCGAGCGCCTCCACGGTGTTGACGGCGAGCATGGGTAGCCGGATCGGCCCGTCGGTCTCCCGGTACAGCAGCCACAGCGCGGCGGCGTAGCAGCGCTCGTCGGGGTGGTCGGCGGCAACACCGGAGACCGCGCGCACGAGGGCGTCGGTCAGCTCGTTCTCCAGCGCCCGCCAGTCGAACCGTGTCACGGCGACGACCGTAGCCGCGGTGATCCACCACCGCGAGGCACGGGGGTGGTGGGCGGCGTCAGGTGCGGATCAGCACGAGCCCGCGGTCGGCGTTCACGACGAGGATCAGGCCGTCGGACACGTTCACGCTCAGCGGGGGCGCGTTGCCGACCGACGCCGGCTCGCTCGCCCACATCAGGCTGGAGTCGACGGTCAGGGCGACCACCTGCGAGCGTCCCGACTCCTTGCGCTCCGCGACGCCTCCGTTCCGCGGTGCACGACCGCGACGGTGTTGCTGGTACCGAGGTCGACCCCGAGCACCACGTCCGGTTCCGGCATGACCTCTCCCCCGCGACCGATGCTGAGCAGGCTAACGGGGCGGGACCAGTCCACCAATTCCCGCGGACCTGTTATTGACAGTCGTCGTTGTTATCGCTAACACTCAACCGTGTGCGGACCCGCCCCGCACGCGTCCTCGTCCCGCCGCGGCGAGCAGCGCGCGTCCACCGTCGAAAGGACACCGCCATGCGTACACGTCCACGATCGCGGGGCCACGGGTCCGGCCTCCGTCGGCCGTCGCGCTGGTCGCTGATCGCGGTGGTCACCGCGCTGGCGGCGTGGGGCGCCGTCGTGGCCGGCATCGTGGCCGGCGTCGCGACGCCGGCCGCCGCCGCGACCAGTCAGTTCCGGGGCATGAACTGGGCGATGCTGGGCGACAACTTCAGCACCGGCCCGCTGGTCCTGCACGGCCTGAACACGTCGGACAGCAACGCGACGGTGCGGGCCAAGGCCAACGCGCTGTACGACGACATGGCCGGCACCATGGGCGTCAACACCGTCCGCCTTCCGGTCAACACCCACACCGTCGGGACGGCGTGGTGGAACGCCTACCGGGGCGCCATCGACGCCGCCACCGAACGCGGGTTCAAGGTGATCCTGGCCTACTGGGAGGACGGCGCGGCCTCCGGCGGCAGGATCACCAACCTCGCCGCGTGGAACGCGATGTGGTCCACGGTGACCAGCACGTACGGGTCCAACCCCAATGTGTACTTCGAGCCGATGAACGAGCCGCACGGCTACAGTTCGGCGGAGTGGCGCGACGTCGCCGCCAACTGGCTCGGCTACCACTACTCGGCCGTTCCCGGCCGCGTGCTCATCGGTGGGACCGGCTTCAGCCAGGACCTGCGCGACATCTGCACCGACAGCCGCTTCAACGCGACGCTGCTGTCCTTCCACCACTACGCCTTCTTCTACGGCGCGATGACCTACGACCAGTTCCGCAGCCACATTCAGACCCGCCTGGGTAACTGCGCCTCCCGCGCGGTCGCCACCGAGTTCGGCGCGCCGATGGACAACGGTCTGAACTACGCCGACCCGAACAGCACCGACAACTTCGTGCGCCACATCCGGGCCATGGCGCAGGTCATGCGCGACAACGGGATGGGTGGCACCTACTGGCCCGCGCTCGGCGGAAAGCTGACCGGCAGCTCCGGCTACGACTGGTACTCGATGTTCGCTCTCAGCGGCACCGGCACCGACCTCTCCCTGACCGTCCGCAACCCCACCGGTGCCGACCGGATCCGGTACGCCTGGGGCGACACCGTCGGCGGCCCCACGACGCCCCCGCCGGCGACGTACCGGATCACCGTGCGGCACAGCGGCAAGGCCATGGACGTCCAGCAGCCCAACACCGACAACGGCGCGCGCGTCGGCCAGTACACCTACGCCGGCAACGCCTGGCAGCAGTGGCAGTTCCAGGACGCCGGCTCCGGCTACTGGCGCATCGTCAGCCGGCACAGCGGCAAGTGCCTGGACGTCGTGAGCGCCTCGACCGCCGACGGTGCCGACCTGATCCAGTACACCTGCGGCACCGGCACGAACCAGCAGTTCCAGATGGTCGCCAACGGCAGCTACTTCCAGCTCCGGGCGCGCCACAGCGGCAAGTGCGTGGACGTACCGGCCGCCTCGACCGCCGACGGGGTCGTGCTGAAGCAGTACGCGTGCAACAGCGGCACCAACCAGCAGTGGTCCCGCACGACCGTCTGACGCTGCGACCCGCCCTACGGCGCGACCGTGGGACGTCATGCGTCGCCGGTGCCTCCCATGTCGATGCGCCGCACCACCACGGCGCGCAGGCGTGACTGCGGAACGAAGCCCTCCTGCCGGGAGTCGTAGCTCTCGTCGGGGTTGTCGCCCACCACCAGCACGTGGTGGGCGGGCACCGTGCGCACGCCGCCGAACGCCGGCAGCCCGGCGAACTCCGCCGGCACCGGGTCGCCCGCCGTGGCGCGGAGCCGTTTGACCAGCCACAGCCGGCCCGGGTCGGTCGGACGGACCGCACCCGGCTCGGCCGGCGGCGCGAGCAGTACCAGGCGACCGCGCCGGGCCCGTCCGGGCCCGATCCGGCGGGCCAGGACCCGGTCGCCGTCGACGAGCGTCGGCGCCATGCTCGGCCCGTCGACGCGGACCAGGACGAGGGTGCGCCGGAGCCACCACACCGCCGCGGCCGCCGGTACGGCCGTCAGGCAGGCCGCCACCAGGATCGCCGTCGCCATCGGATCAGCCCATCGTCGGCTGGTAGCCGGAGGCCTGCAGCGCGAACAGGGTCGCGTACTCGCCGCCGGCGTCGACCAGGGTGTCGTGGGTCCCGCGCTCGGTGACCGTGCCGCCCGAGAGCACCACGATCTCGTCGGCGTCGCGGATCGCGTTGAGGCGGTGGGAGATCAGCACACTGGTCAGCCCCTGCCGCTGTGCGCGCAGCCGGGCGTGGACCTCGTGCTCCGCCGCGGCGTCCAGCCCGGCGCTCGGCTCGTCGAGGACGACCAGGTCGCGGCTGTCGCGCAGAAACGCCCGGGCGATCGCGATGCGCTGCCGTTGCCCGCCGGACGGGTTTACGCCGGCGGTCTCGACACCGACCCCGTCGACGCCGGCGTCCGGAACGTTGAAGCGCCGGCTGAGCATCGTGTCGTACCCCTTCGGCAACGCGGCGAGGACGTCGTGGATCCCGGCCCGTTCGGCGGCGGCCGTGATGCGGTCGCGGTCGTCGAGCCGCCGCAGGTCGCCGACGCCGATGTTCTCCGCGGCGGTCAGCTCGTAGTTGACGTAGTCCTGGAACACCACGCTGATGCGGGCCCTCAGCTCGACCGGGTCGAGGTCGCGCAGGTCGACGCCGTCCCACAGGATCGCGCCGCGGGTCGGGTCGTAGAAGCGGCACAGCAGTTTGACCACTGTGGACTTGCCGGCCCCGTTGCGACCGACCAGCGCCACCGCCCGTCCACTGGGGATGGTCAGGTCGAGGCCGCGCAGGATCCACGGATGCCTGTCGCTGTAACGGAACCACACGTCGCGGAACTCGATCCCGGTCCGCAGCGGCCGTGTGCCGCGTGCCGCCACCGGCAGGTCGGGCCCGTCGGCCAGGATGGTGCGGTAGCTGTCGAAGAGCAGCAGCGCCTCGATGGCCCGGGCGACCTGCTGCGCCGCGGCGGCGAGGGCGGCCTGCACACCGAGGACGGCCGCGAGGAACATCGCGATGTCGCCGACGCTGTGCTGACCGGTCCGCGCTCCCGCGGTCACCGACAGGAGCCCGACCCCCGCGACCACCGACGCCGACACCGACAGACCGGCCTGGACGACCACGGCCCGGCGGTCCGTGGCGTGTTCGGCCGCCTGTGCGGTACGCCGCTCCCGCAGCATCCGTTCGCGCAGGAAGCCGCCGAGACCGAACAGCCGCACCTCCTTCGCCGCCTGCTCGGTGGCGAGCATGTCGCGGTAGAAGAGCTCGCGGCGCTTGGCGGGGCTGATGGTCCACTCGGTCCAGGCCCGCCGGCGGCCGATGAGCAGTTCGGCGACCAGGACCGGGACACCGGACAGCAGCACGACGACGGCCATCGCCGGGCTCGCCGTCCACAGTGAACCGACGAACCCGCCGACCGTGACGACGGCGGCCAGCACACCGAACGAGCTGTCGATCACCTGCCCCGGACCCCGGCCACCGGACTCGTCGGCGAGCACGAGCCGGTCGAGGAACGCCGGGTCCTCGAAGCGGGCCACACCCACGACCCGGTCGACGGCGCGGAACAGCCGGTCCTTCGCCAGCAGGGCGATCGACCGTTCGAGGCCGGCACGCAGGTAGGCCAGCACCGCCGGAACGAACCCGACGAGCAGCCCGACGACCGCGAGGGCGGCGACCGCGGCCCGCCCGCCGCTGCCCGCGGCGGCACCGCCGACGAGGTCGTCGAGGACCGTGCGGGTGAGCACCGCCGCGGCGACCGGCAGGCCCGCACGGACGAGCGTGCCGGCCGCGTAGGCGGCCATCCGGCCCGGTGCGGCCCGTACCGCCAGGGCCACGGCAGCGCGGACGTGCGCCGCGATCCGGGCCGGCGCCAGGCCGAGGCGCTGGTCGTCGCCGGGGTTCACGGCCGGGCCGCTCCGGCGAGGGACGGCCGGTCGTAGTCGTGGGCGGCGATGACCTGGTCCGGCCCGATCGTGCAGAACGCCGGCGTGGCCATCACGTGGAAGGCCCGTGCCACCGGTCCCCGGCGCGGCTCGGTCACGGTGCGGACCTCCGGACCGAACGCGGCGACCATGAGCCGGACCTCCTCGGGTTCGCGTTCCCGCACCACCACGAGGGTCCGCGACCGGTCGCCGAGCGCCTCGGCGGCCGCGCGGAACCCGGTCACGTGCGACTGGCAGACCTCGCAGTCGGGGTCGAAGAACCCCACGAGGGTGCCGGTCGTCAGGTCGTCCCGGTCGAGGGGCTCGCCGAGGGTCGTCGTGGCGGAGAACTCACCGACCCGCTCGCCGATGTCGGCCATCGACGGAGCGCCCTTCTCCAGGGCGGCGAGCCGGGCGTCGAAGCCGGCGACCCGGCGCAGCAGCACGAAGGTCAGAGCGACGTTCAGGACGACGACGAGCGTCAGCACGACGGTGAGCGGAACGACCATCGCGGGCGGCCTCCTCCGGGGATGCGGTGACGGGCCGGGCCCGGCGGCGTGCGCCGGGCCCGGTACTCGGTTCAGCAGCAGGGACGCTTGCCGTCGACGGTCCTGCCGGCGATCAGGACGCCGTCGTAACCGCAGCCGTTCACGCACCGGTAACTGATCGGCGCCGCCTTCGCGGTGGCCTCCGGCAGCACCAGTTTGATGACGGCCCGGGTCAACTTCTTCATGCCGATCTCCTTACGGACGTTCGGATCCCCTGCCGGGCGGCAGAAGTCTTCGGTGGCGGCACCGGCCGCAGCAGGTGCCGGAGGTCGTCGAGCACCGTGACGACCGCGCCGGCCAGCACCCCGGCGAGCACGGCGAGCAGACCCGCGCCGAACTCCACGGCGCCGCCCCGTGCTCCGGTCACCGCCGCGGCGACGGCGACGGCGACCAGGGTGAGGTTGCGGACGATGTGGACCGCGCCCAGCGGGGTGTCGCTGTGCCCGAAGCACTGGCAGGTCGTGCGGACGCCCCGGCGCACGGTGCTGGCGATCGCCAGCGCCAGCCCGGTGAGCAGCACCGCGGCCAGGCCCAGCCCCAGCAGCGCGGTCACCGGCAGTGGGACGGCCAGCAGCAGCACGATCGCCACCTCGGCCGCGACGACGAGAACGGCGACCGGGCGCACCCACGGCTCCGGCAGGATCGCCATGCGCCTGGTCGACCGGCGGAACGCGCCGAAGGCGGCCGGACTCCGCAGCTTCGTCCACGCCGAGACCAGGAAGACCGTGGCGAGCAGGGCCTTTCCGCACAGTGCCACGTACTGCATGAGCCCTCCCCCGTGAACCGCGACGGATACCGGTCGCTGATCAACTGCACGGTATGGGACCCGACCCCGCCCGGGACTCAGCCGCGACACACGCCGCCGACGCGCCGCTGACCTGCGTGTCGTCGCGAAACTGCCGCCGCGGTTTGGCGGGCGCCCCATCGAAGCGGCAGAATGACTTCCGGTTGATCTTGGGTAGGTCGGACGAACACGGGGAGGCGTCCGGGTGACCGACGGTGTCGACGACATCGCCTCGAACCTCCGACTCCGCCGCCGGCGGGCCGGGCTGACACAGGCCGACCTGGCGCGGCGCAGCGGCCTCAGCGTGCGCGCCCTGCGCGACATCGAACGCGGGCAGGTCCGCGCGCCGCACGGGGCCACGCTCGCCCGGCTGACGCAGGCGTTGGCCGGCACCGACGAGCCACGGACCCCGGCGGGCACGACAGGCACGACGGCGGGCCCGACGGCGGGCCCGACGGCAGGCACGGCCTTCGAGGTCGACCTGCTCGGTCCGCTCGTGGTCCGCGTCGCCGGGCGCCCGGTCCGGTTGCGGGGTGCGGCCGAACGGGGACTGCTCGGGCTGCTCGCCCTGCACGGCGGCCGTCCGGTGTCCCGCGACGAGATCGTCGCGACGCTGTGGGGCGACCGTCCACCGAAGACGAGCATCACCCAGGTGCAGACCGCCGTCGGTCGGCTGCGCCGGCTCGTCGACCCGGACCGGCGACGCTGGTCCGGCGCCGGGCCGCTGCGTCACGTGCGCGGGTCCTACCAGCTGACCCTGCCGGCCGGTCACACCGACCTGGAGCGCTTCGACACGCTGCTGGCCGAGGCGGACCGGGGCGGTGACGCGGCCCTCGACCTCCTCGACCGGGCGCTGCGCTGCTGGCGCGGGCCGGTGCTGCAGGGCGAGTCGCCACGCCTGCACGCGCATCCGGCGGCCTCGGCCGCCGAACGGCGGCGGCTCACCGCGATCCAGCGCCACGCCGAACTCGCCGCCGCGCGGGGCCGCTACGGTGACGCGCTGCGGCACCTCACCGCGGCATGTCAGGCCGAGCCGTTCCACGAGGGCCTGCACGCGGGCCTGATCCTCGCGCTGGCCGGTTCGGGAGCGCGGGCCGCGGCCCTGCAGTGCTTCACCGACCTGCGGCACCGGCTCGCCGACGAGCTCGGGGTCGAGCCGAGCGAGCCGGTACAGGAGGCGTACCGGCGGGTCCTGCGCGGTGAGACGGGCGGCGGATGGCCGGGCACCGCCGTGCCGACCGGCGCGGGCATCGTGCCGGCGCAGCTGCCCCCGGTCACCACGACTTTCACCGCACGCGACGACGAGCGCGCGCGGCTGCGCGACCACCTCCGCCGCGACGGCGACGGCCCGGCCCTGTGCGGCATCGCCGGCATGGGCGGCATCGGCAAGACCACGCTCGCGGTCAAGGTCGGCCGCGAGGTGGCCGCCGACTTCCCCGACGGCCAGCTGTTCGTGGAGCTGCGCGGCGGCGGGCCGGAACCGGCCGACCCGGGACGGGTCCTCGGCACCTTCCTGCGGGCGCTCGGCCTCGCCGCCGCGGCCGTTCCGGACGGCACGGACGAGCGCGCGGCACTCTTCCGCAGCCGGGTGGCCGGCCGTCGGATCCTCGTCGTGCTCGACAACGCCGCCAGCGAGGCGCAGGTACAGCCGCTGCTGCCGGCCGGCCCCGGCTGCGCCGCGCTGATCACCTCCCGGGCGCGGATGCCGGCGCTGGACGGTGTGCGGTGGACCGACCTCGGGCTGCTCTCCCGGTCCGACGGCGTCCGGCTGCTGCACGCGGTCGCCGCCACGGACGCCGACGCGGCCGACGGGTCCGACGCCGCCGCCGAGATCGTCGACCTGTGCGACCGGCTGCCGCTGGCCATCCGCATCGCCGGCGCCCGGATCCTGGGCCGTCCACATTGGACGCTCGACCGGCTGGCGGCGGCGCTGCGCGACGAACGCGGCCGCCTGGACGAGCTGACCATCGGCGACCTCGCGGTCCGGGGGTCGCTGCGGCTGAGCTACCGGGCGCTGGAAGACGACGCCGCACGGCTGTTCCGCCGGCTGGGTCTGCTCGACGACGGCGACGTCAACTCCTGGGTCGCCGCGACCCTCCTCGACATGCCGATCGACACCGCCGAACGGCTCGTCGACCGGCTCGTCGACGCGCAGCTGCTCCTGGTGTCGTCCCCCGGCCCGGGCAGGCACCTGCGGTACCGGCAGCACGACCTCGTCCGGCTGTACGCCCGCGAGCGCGTCGACGCCGAGGAGCCGCCGGCCGAGCGTGCGGCCGCCCTCGTCCGCACCTGGACGGCGTTGGCCGACCTCGCCACCGAGGCCGACCGCCGGTCACCGCTGCGCATCCTCACCGCGGTGTCCACCGCCACCGGGTCACCGCCGTCGACCGACCCGTGGGCCGAGACCCTGCTGACCGACCCCGCCGCCTGGCTCGACGCCGAACGCACCCTGCTCATCTCGGCCGCCCGCGCCGCGGCGTCCGCCCGCGCCGGCGCCCTGGCCTGGCGGATCCCGGCGGCGTCACTGGTGGAGTTCCAGACACGCGGCCTCTTCCACGACTGGCGGGACACGCACCGCCGCGGGCTGCGGGCCGCCGTCGCCGCGGGCGACCCGGTCGGTCGTGCCGTGATGCACCGCAACCTCGCGCAGCTGGAGGTGTTCGGCGGTGGTGGCGACTGGCGCCGGGGCATCGCGGAGGCCGGTGCCGCCCTGGCCCTCTTCCGGCGGACCGGCCGGCGTCACGGCGAAGTGGACGCCCTGTTCCTGGTCTCCGCGGCACACCTGCGCCTCGGCGACCTGGACCGGGCCCTGCCCCCGGCCGAGGAGGGACTGCGACTCGCCCGCGGCACCGGCGACCGGCGGGCCGAGGCGAACCTGCTGCACCAGGTCGGCTGGATCCACCGGATGAACGGCCGGATCGACATCGCCCTCGACCACCTGGAGCGGGGTCTCCGGCTCGCCGACGACGGCGGCTTCACGCGGCTGCACATCTGGCTGTCCCTCGCGGTCGGGATCGTGCGCCGGGAACAGGGCGACCTCGAAGCGGCGGAACACCACCTGCGAGGGGCACTCGCCGCCGCCCGGCGGGCCCGCACCGACGGCGACGTCGGCAGCATCCTCAACCACCTGGCGGCGCTGCAACGACGCCGCGACGACCCGGCCGGCGCGCGGCGGACCGCCGAGGAGGCGCTGCGCCTCAGCCGCACTGTCGGCCTGGCCCTCAACGCGGCCGACGCGCTGCTCACGCTGGGCGAGATCCAGATCGACCTCGGCGCCGGCGGGCGCGCCCGCGACCTGCTGACCGCCGCCCGCGACCAGCTGGCGGGTCTCGGTTCGGCGTACGGCCAGGCGCGGGCGTGGAAGGCGCTCGGCGTCGCCGAACAGCTCGACGGGCGTCCCGACGCCGCCCGCGCCGCCCGCCACGAGGCCCGTCGCCTGTTCGCCGACGTCGGCAGCGCCGCCGAGGTCCGCGCCCTCGACGCGCTCCTCGAGGAGTGAGGCCGGCGCGGTCTCAGTCGACGTGCAGCCAGGACCGCAGTTCGGCGATCTCGGCGTCGGTCGGGTCCATGCCGGCGAGCCGCGACTGGGCGAGGACGCCGTCGAGCACCAACCGGCCGATGTCCTTGGCCGACGCGTTCGGCTCGGTGTTGAGCATGGTGCCGGCCCACCGGCAGGCGCGGACGGCGAACATGAACCCGGAACGCGGGATCTGCAGGCCGCGTTCGGCGGCCCGGTGCCGCGGCCATCTGGTCGCCTCGGTGAGGGAGAACGTCCCTTCGTGCAGGTACTCGGCGAGCAGTTCGAAGATCACCGGCCAGCTGTCGGACCCGATGCGCGGCAGGTTGGTGATCGCGCTGAACGCCGACACCGCCGCGGGCAGCTCGACCGGGCCGGTCTCCGCTGCCATCGCGTCGACCGGCGGCTCGTGGCGGGTCACGTCCCACATGTGGTGCTGGGAGAAGCCGACGTTCGGCAGGTCCAGGCGGGTGACCGCCTTGACGAACGAGCCCGCCCCGAACCACCGGCTGGCCCGCGCGGCCGGACCGAGGTGCCGCGCGGCCTGCTCCGCGAGCTGGGCCAGGTTCAACGGCTCGTCCGCCCGGGCGTAGGCCGCCTCGATCCACTGCCGGAAGGCCCGCTTGTCCGCGGAGACCGACGTGGTCGGCACGGGCGTGGCGGGGACGGGGACCGGTTCGTCGACGACGTCGAGATTGTCGATCCCGACGTCGTCGCCGGGCTCCGACATCAGGTCGACGACGTCCTGCTCGTCGAGGTAGCGGTCGGCCAGGGCCTCGTAGGCGGCCGACGTCGGGCCGGTGGCGATCACCGTGATGTACCGGTCCTCGGCGCGGACCACCTGCAGCAGCGGGGTGAAGTCGGCGTCGCTGGAGGCGATGATGAACTCGTCGTAGCGCACGGTCGCGCGCATCGCGGTCATGACGTCGATGGTGATGCGGATGTCGGCGCCGTTCTTGGCGCCGCGGGTCAGGCTCGGGCAGTCGATCACCTCGAACCCGGCCCGGGTGAAGAACGGCCGGAACTTCGAGAAGTACAACCGGGTTCCGGGCGCGCGCGGGTCGTCGACCCATCCGGCCGGGTTCATGTAGCTGCGCAGGATCAGCCAGCGCCGCGACACGTCGTCGTGGTGGGCGTCGGCCAGCCGTCTCAACCAGACCGACGGCCGCTCCACGACGGCGAGCGCCGCCTCGGGATCGGCGGCGAGCAGGCCGCCGAAGAAGTTGTCGAAGTCGACGAACAGCGCCGTCCGACGAGCGTCCACGCTCCTACCTCCGCGCCCATCCGACGTGGTCCCTGGTCGGGCCGGCTGGATCGTGCGCGCCGGTCCGGGTGTGACCCTATGCCACGACGCCATGATCAACGGCACGTCACGGCCGCGCACGTCGAGTTTCCCGGATGTTGCCGTCGGGCATCCACCGACATGCCCTAGACACATCTTGTGTCGACCGTTACCGTCATGTCGACCATTGATGTTGTCGAGTGCCGCGACCGGTCCGGAGGTTCAAGCGTGAGAAGCCGCCTGCTCGCCGCCGCCGTGACGATCGGACTGTGCGTGGGTGGACCGGTCCCGCCGGCAGCCGCCGGCACACCCGCCGCCGGCACACCGTGCCTCACGTCGTCGCCCGCACAACCGGTGTGCGTCGAGGGGACCCTGCCCGACGGCACCGCCTACCGGTTCGCCGTCCCGCGCAACTGGAACCGCATCGCCCTCGTCGACCTCGACTTCGCCACCAACGGCCTGACCTCCGACCTGACCGCCCGCCTGCTCGAACGCGGCTACGCCCGCGGCGGCACCACCCGGCTCGTCACCGGCTGGAACATCCGCCAGGCCATCGACAACCAGGCCGCGGCCCTGTCGGCCTTCGAGACCGCGTTCGGCCGCGTCCGGTGGGCGATCGCCTCGGGCAGCTCCATGGGCGGGTTCGTCTCCGCCGGCGTCGCGCAGGTCCACCCGGACCGGTTCGACGCGGCGGTCGCGTTCTGCGGCGGCCTCGGCGGCGCGGTCGGCCAGTGGAACCAGAAGCTCGACACCGTCCACTCCCTCAGGACGCTGCTGTTCCCCACGTCCACCCTGCCCGTCACCGACATCCCCGCCGACATCCCCGCCGCCCAGCAGGCCTGGATCACCGCCCTCGCCACGGCACAGAACACCCCCGCGGGACGGGCGCGGATCGCACTCGCCGCGGCCATCGGCCAGCTCCCGGCCTGGGGCCTGGCCCCCGACGGACAACCCACCCCGCGACCCGAACCGCGCGACACCGCCGCCCTGCAGGAGGGCATGTACCTGGCCCTGGCCGGCGGACCGCTCCCCTACATCGGCCAGGCGATGAGCAGCCGACGCCAGATCGAACAGCTCGCCGGCGGCAACCCGTCCTGGAACACCGGCGTCGACTACACCCGGCAGCTCGCCGCCGCCCGCCCGGAGATCCGCCGCACGGTGCGCGACCTGTACCGGCAGGCCGGTCTCGACCTCGACGCCGACCTCGCCACGCTCGACACCGCACCCCGGATCAGCGCCGACCCGGCCGCGGTCGGGTACCTCACCCGCGGCATCGTCTTCACCGGCCGGCTGCGCGTCCCCGTCCTGACCGTCAGCGACATCGGTGACCAGATCTCCACCGTCGCGCAGCAGCAGTCCTACGAAGCCGCCGTCCACAGGGCCGGCAACAGCCGGCTGCTGCGACAGTCCTATGTGGAGTCCGCCGGGCACTGCGCGTTCACCGCCGCCGAACAGGTCGCCGCCGTCCAGGCCATGACCGACCGGCTACGCACCGGCCGCTGGCCCGACACCGGCGCACGGGCGATGAACCGACGCGTCGACCCGGCCGCCGCACCCGGGCGGTACATCCCCTACGAACCGGAACGGTTCAACCGCCCCTTCTTCGGATGAGCGCCGCTCGTCGGGCACATCCCGTGACGGTCGCGACAGTTTTCGCCTTGGAATCGCGGGCACCGGATCATTACGGTCGATCGTCGGCGCGCCGGCGTTCCTCGGCGGCCCCGGCGCGCCGCCCGCCCGCGCCGCCCGCCCGCGCCGCCCGCCCGGGCCGCCCGTCGCGCGGCCCGGTCACCGCGCGCCTCCACGCGGTCGGTCTGCCGCTCGACGTGACCGACACGCCGGTCCACGAGCTCGACGGCACGGTCGCCGGCGTGCACCGCCTCTTCCTCGACCGCACCGCGGAGGTCCTGGCGGCACGGCGGCCGGCGATCCTGAACGCGCTTGCCCGCACGGAACGCGCCAGCGGCCGGCGGGAGGCGCTCGTCGGCGCCCTGCACCTGTTGGACAGGGCGCCCGACGTGCCGTTCGCCGTCGGGTTCCTGCTCGACGCGCCCGACACCTGGGACACGTGGGCGTGTCCATCGCCGTCGACGATCCCGTAACCCCGGTCTAGGGATCCCGCTCAGAACGTGTTCGTCTGGACGTTGTGGTCGCCGATCTGGACGCCCCGGGCGTTGTCGAGCGTGATCACGTATCGGCTTCCCGACGCGGTGCCGGCAGCGTTCCCGCGGGACGCCTCGTTGACCACGACGCGGTCGAGGAGGGAGAAGAGCACCTCGGCCGAGGCGCGGGCGGCGAACGCCTTGAAGCGGTCGTCCTTGTCGCCGTCCGCGTGGTCCATCACGCCCTTGACCGCCAGCCAGTACGGCACCCCCGCCCCGTGCGCGACGGTCGCGATCGTCGCGGCCTCCATCTCCAGCGCCGCGATCTTCCGCTGTCCCATGCTCTCCAGGGCGGGCCAGATCCCCGGGTGGGCGACGACCGCGCTGCCGCTCGCCATCGGCGCCACCAGAACCCTGAACGGAAGGTGCCGCGGACCGTCGACATCGTCGAACAGCCGCCGCTGGATCAGCGCCGAGCCGGCCGCCGTCAGCTCCACGGTCCCGTCGGGCCGCCGGGCGATCATGCCGTCGGCCTCGAACCGGTTCAGCCGCGACGCCCACTCACCGGGCGGGAAGTACCGCGCGCGGGCCCGGTGCGACTTCGGGTCCTGACCGGCGTGCACCCGCTCCAGCAGCCAGTACAGCGAGTCCTCGGCGGTGGCGTCACCGTAGCTGGGCAGAACGGTGCGATCGAGCTCCTGCGCGGCCCGCACCAGCACCTGGTCCAACCGGTGCTGCCGGTGGTCACCCCTGAACCCGTGTTTGTCCGACCACTTCCCTTCGTCCCACTCGTAGACCGGGTCCGCCACGACCACGTCACCGAGGACGGTCTCGCCCGGGTTGCCCGCGCACACCCCGCACATCGCCACGCAGGCCGGCTTCAACCGGTCCGTCAACATGGCCGTGACCGGGCTCGACTCGCGGCCACCCATGTAGGTCGGCCGCGTCAGCGCCACGGAGAGCCGACCGCCGTTCCGCGTGCGGTACCCGCCCAGCAGGTAGGGCAGCGACGTCCCCGCGCCGCGCTCCTCCCACCCGTCCACCCCGACCGTCAGCGCGGCGTCGCGCGCCGCTTCGAACTCCTCCAGCAGCGCCGTCACCACGACGACATCGACCTGGTCCGTCACCGTCACTCCCGCCCCGGATATTCAGCTGTCACCGGACACCCTGGTCGCCAACCGCACCGGGTACAACCCGTCGGGCACCGGTCGCCGGTCGTTGTTGGCCACCGCCCTATCTGACGGACGACGGATGGCCCTCAGCGCCGGCCGGGGACCGACGGTTCACCCCGGTCGGGTCCGGACGATCAGGAAGGCGATGTCGTCGTCGCGGTCGGTGACCGGAACGCGGCCGATGATCAGGTCCGCGAGGTCGCCCACGCGCAGGTCCGGATGGCGACCGAGAGTGGCGTGCAGGTCGGCGAACCCCTCGTCGAGACCCGCGGCGCGGCGTTCGACGAGGCCGTCGGTGTGCAGGATCAGCGTCGATCCGGGCGACAGGACGCGGACGTGGTCGCGTCGCGTGGCGCCCCGGACGGCGCCGAGGATCAGGTCGCTGCCGGGCATGAGGGCCGGGGCCGCCCCGGGCGCCAGGACGGTGGGCGGCGGGTGACCGGCACTGGACCAGGTGACCGTGTACCGACCCGACGCGTCGGGTTCGAGCACCGCGAGGATCGCCGAGGTGATCGTGGTCTCGCCGAGCGCGAAACAGGCGGCGTCGAGACGGGTGAGGGTCCGCGACGGCGACTCGACCCGGTCGACGAGGTACCCGCGCAGGAGGCTGCGCAGCTCGCTCATCGTCGCGGCCGCGTCGACATTGTGACCGCAGACGTCACCGACGACGAGCGCGACCCGCCCGTCCGGGAACGGCAGCACGTCGTACCAGTCGCCACCCACGAGGTCACCGGTGTGGGCCGGCACGTACCGGGCCTCGACGTCGAGGCCGTCGATGGCCGGCACGGCGGTCAGCAGCGCCTGCTGCAGAACCGCCGCCGCGGTGGTGCGCTGCTCGAGGTGGGTCGCGCGGCGGACCGCCTGGGCGACGTACCCGGCGAGCGTGGAGATGACGGCCAGTTCGTCCGGCTCGATCTCGTGCGGCTGCTTCCAGGCGACGGTGAGGACCCCGACCGGGCCGTCGGGGCTCCGCAGCGGCGCGCCCGCGATCGCGTGCCAGCCGACGTCGTCCATGCCCTCGACGGCGGGCAGCGCATCGGCGATCGCGGCCGGGTCGGCGAGGACGAACGGCCGGCCGGAGCGGGCGGCGTCGGCGGCCGGCCGCACGGCGTGGCGGGCCAGCGCCGCCCACGCCTCGGCGAGGTCGGTCGGCATCGGAGGGACGGTGTGCAGGTCGGCCCCCTGGCCGTCGACCGCCTCCGCGTCGAACAGGACGATGCCGAGATCCACCGGGTCGAGGGCTCCGGTGACGAGCTTCCCGACCGCGGTCACGACGTCGGCGATCGTGCCGGTGTCGGTCAGCGCCTCGCTCGCGTTGAGGAGCACCTGGCTGCGGTTGAACGCCGTCCGCAGCCGCTGCCGGGCCTGTTCGGCCTCGCGCCGACCGCTTTCGGCGACCGCCGTGGAGATCCGCAACCGGAGGCTGTCGGAGCAGGCGGCCGCGAGGTCGGCCAGCAGACGCAGCTCCCCGTCGGTCCATTGGCGTGGCGCGTGGTCGATCGCGCACAGCGAGCCCAGGGCGTGGCCGTGACCGTCGGTCAGCGGCATGCCCGCGTAGGCCACGACGCCGAGGTCGCCGACCGCCGGGTTGTCGCGGACCCGCGCGTCCTCCCGGGCGTCGGTGACGACGAGCGGCTCGGCGGTGGCGACGACGCGCTGGCAGAACGAGTGGCTCAGCGGCGTCTGCCGGTCGGTGTCCCACGGCTCGCCGAGCCCGGACGCGCCCGGGAAACACTGGCGGTCCGCCTCGACGACGGTCACCAGGGCGACCGGCACGTCGAGCACCGTGCGGACCATCGCCGCGAACCGGTCCAGCGCCTCGTCGGGTTCCGACGTCAGGCCGGTCCGCGCCAACGCCTCCCACCGGTCGCCAGCGGTCGTGGCACTGAGCCCTTCGGTCACCACCGGACCCTTCCCGCCGGAGCCCGCGCGCCGGCGCCCGCCATGAATCGTCGCCGAACAAAAGTACCCGGGTGCATGGCCTCGATAAACGGACGCCGCGCGCCCGGCGGCCCCGGCACCGACCGCGTATGGTGGGCAGGAACCGTGGTCCGCATCCCCCGGGGATCGGATGACCACTCCTTCACCGGCCCGCTTCCAGGTGTGCCAGGAGCGATACGGCCCGAGGGAGACGCACGCATGGTCGTGCCCACAGATCTGCCGTGACCGCGCCGCTCACCATCACGACCGGGCGCGGGCAGCACCGCCTCTCGGTCGGGGTCGCCGGCGAGCTCGACCACTCGACCACCGCCCGGCTGCTCGACCGGGTCCAGGCCGACCTGCTTCCGACCGACACCGCGGTGGTCATCGACACGGCCGGCCTGACGTTCTGCGACTCCGCCGGTCTCGGCACGATGGTCAAGATCCACCATCTTCTCGCCGACCGCGGCGGCCGCCTGACCCTCACCGGTCCCACGCCCGCCATGCGGCGGCTCCTGGAGATCACCGCCCTCGACACCATCTTCACCCTCGACCCACCGACCGCCTGACGTCGCCGGTCACCCGGCCGCTGCCCGGGAATGTTCGCGGCTCCGGTGGGAGCGCTCCCAGTCCTTCGGGCACACTGTATCGATGACAACCAATGTGAGGCGGGTCATCGCCGTCGTCGCCGCCGCGGTCGCCGGTGGCGGCGCGGCGGTCGCCCTCGCCCCGGCCGCGGACGCCGCTCCCGCGTGCCAGGTGACGTACCAGGGCAACCCCTGGCCCGGCGGGTTCACCGCCACCGTGCGGATCACCGCCGGCGCGCAGGCGGTCAACGGCTGGACCCTGACGTGGACCTACGCGGGCGACCAGCGGATCACCAGCGGCTGGAGCGCGGCGGTCAGCCAGTCCGGCCAGACCGTCACCGCCACGAACCTGGCCTGGAACGGCAGCATCGCGCCGGGCGGATCGACCGAGTTCGGCGTGCAGGGCACCTGGGCCGCCGCCAACCCGACCCCGACCGCGTTCACGCTCAACGGCGTGGCGTGCAACGAACCCGGCCCGGGCCCGTCGTCGCCGACACAGTCGGACCCGTCGGGTCCGTCGGGTCCGTCAAGCCCGTCGGACTCGGCGGGCCCGTCGGCGTCCAGCTCGACGGGACCCGGCGGCGGCTGCGGATCGGCGACCCTCTGCGACGGGTTCGAGAACCAGTCCGGCGGTACACCGTCGGGCGCCTGGAGCGTCGTCTACCCCAACTGCTCCGGGACCGGCACCGCGACCGTCGACACGTCGGTCGCCCGCGGCGGCGGGAAGTCCATCCGCGTCAACGGCGGCGCCGGCTACTGCAACCACGTCTTCGTCCGGTCCACCGTCGACCTGACGACGATCGGACGGGTCTGGTACGGGCGGTTCTACGTCCGTCACACGACCGCCCTGCCGGCCACGCACGTCACCTTCGCTGCGATGCGTGACGCCGCCGACAACGGCAGGGACCTGCGCATCGGCGGCCAGAACGGCGCCCTGCAGTGGAACCGCGAGTCCGACGACGCGACCCTGCCCGAGCAGAGCCCGACCGGCGTCTCCCTCAGCCGTCCGTTGGCGACCGGTACGTGGACCTGCGTGGAGTACCGCGTCGACGGCTCCGCCGGCCAGATCCAGACCTGGGTCGGCGGTGCGCTCGTCGAGGGCCTGGTCGTCGACGGCACACCCACCCGCGACATCGACTCGCAGTGGCTGGGACGCGCCAACTGGCGTCCCACCCTCACCGACCTGCGACTGGGCTGGGAGAGCTACGGCAACGACGCCGACACCCTCTGGTTCGACGACATCGCCCTCGGCGCCACCCGCATCGGCTGCTGACCCCACCCCGCGGCCGCCCGCTCCCCCCGGGCGGCCGCCGTCGAAGGCCGCGTGCGACCGCCCGACGGCGGATTCCCAGCGCCCGCCGGGCCGATCCGGCAGGATTGGCCGGTGCACGTGGAGTCCAGTCTCGTCTTCGTCCTGGCCGCCGTCGCCGTGATCGTGGTGGTGCACCGGGTCGCCAAGGTGACCGGCCTGCCGGAGGCGGCGCTGCTGCCGCTCATCGGCATCGGCTACTCGTTCCTGCCGGGCCCCAACGTCGGCCTCGACCCCGAGATCATCCTGACGTTCGTCCTGCCGCCGCTGCTCTACAGCGCCGCCCTCGACTCGTCACTGATCGCGATCCGCCGCAACCTACGCACCGTCGTGAGCCTGTCGGTGGTGCTGGTCCTGCTGACGGCGCTGGCGATCGGGTTCGGCTTCGCGTGGTTCGTCGCCGGTGCGACGCTGGCGGCCGGCATCGCCGTCGGCGCGGCCGTCGCGCCACCCGATCCGGTCGCCGCGCTCGCGGTGGGACGCAAGGTGGGCCTGCCCCCGCGACTGCTGACCCTCATCCAGGGTGAGGGGCTGCTCAACGACGCGACCGCGCTCACCATCCTCAGCGTGGCCATCGCCGCGGCGACAGGTGACGGCTTCTCCGCGCCGGCGGCGTTGGGCCTGTTCCTCCTCGACACCGCCGCCGGTGTCGCCGTCGGTGTGGCGATCGCGCTCGTGGTGCGCCTGGTGTCGCGCAAGCTCGGCGACGACCCGATGGCGGCCAACGCGGTGTCGCTGGCGACCCCGTTCTGCGCCTACCTGCTGGCCGAGCAGGTCCACGGCTCCGGGGTGCTGGCCGTGGTGGTGGCCGGGCTCATCGTCGGGCACCACACGCCGCGGACCAGCTCCGGGGCCAGCCGGTTGCAGACCAGCGCGGTGTGGCGTCTCGTCGACTTCCTCCTCGAGGGCCTGGTGTTCCTGCTGATCGGCCAGCAGCTGCCCGCCGTCGTCCGGGGGCTGGCGCAGTACGAGACGTCCACCATCGTCATCGCGGTGGCGATCTCCGTCGGGGTGGTCCTGCTGCTGCGTCCACTGTGGCTGGTCCTGACCCAGCTGCTGCCCCGGTCGCTGCACACGCGGCTCGGCGGCGAGGGGCCGGCCGACGAGCGGCGGCTCGGTGGCCGGGAGGTGGTGGCGCTGAGCTGGTCCGGGACCCGCGGCGTCATCAGCCTCGCGGCGATCTTCACGCTGCCGCTGGTCACCGACAGCGGTGAGCCCTTCCCCGACCGCGACCTGCTGCTGTTCTGCACGTTCGTCGTGGTGCTCGTCACGCTGGTCGGGCAGGGTGTGACGTTCGCACCGCTGGTGCGCGCGCTCGGGCTGCGTGCCAACGAGAGCGACCAGGCCCGGCTGCGCAACGAGGCCCGCGTCGCGTCGGTCGAGGCCGCGCTCGCCGCGCTCGACGACCTGCAGGCCGAGGAGCACGACGACATCCAGGACCACGTCATCGAGACGGTGCGCGTCCAGCTCACCACCCGGGTGACCCGCTACCAGGGCCGGCTGGACATGTTGCGGGACAACGTCTCGCCGGAGATCCCGGTGTCCGCGCACTACGAAGCCGCGCTGCACGTGCGCCGGGTGACCCTCGACGCCCAGCGCGAGGAGCTGCTGCGCTGGCGCGACGCCGGCCGCCTGCCGGACGAGGGCCTGCGGGTCCTGGAACGCGAGCTCGACCACGAGGAGCGCCTGCTCCCGGACCGCAAGGCCCGCCGCTGACGCACGGGCCGGCGCACGGGCCGACGGACGGGGCCGACAGCCCTTGACACGCCCGCCCACACCGGTGACTATGCGCTTATTCACCCACCGAGGAGTGCACCATGACCCGCCAGATGACCACGGTGGCCGACGGCTTCCACTTTCTCGAAGCACCCCGCTGGCACGACGGACGCCTGTGGTTCTCCGACTTCTACGGCTATCTCGTCCGGTCGATGCGCGAGGACGGGTCCGACGTGCGCGAGGAGGCGAGCGTCCCCGGGCAGCCGTCGGGCCTCGGGTGGTTGCCCGACGGGCGGCTGCTCGTCGTGTCGATGACCGACCGCACGGTCCTGCGCCGCGAGCCCGACGGCACGATGTCGGTCCACGCCGACCTCAGCCGGCACGCGACCGGGCACACCAACGACATGGTCGTCGACGCGCGCGGCCGGGCCTACGTCGGGAACTTCGGCTTCGACCTGATGGCCGGCGACCCGATCGAGACCGCCTCGCTGCACCGCGTCGACCCCGACGGGACGGTCACCGCGGTCGCCGACGACCTGTGGTTCCCCAACGGATGCGCGATCACCGCCGACGGCGTGCTGGTGGTCGTGGAGACGTTCGGCAACCGGGTCAGCGCGTTCGACGTCACCGACGACGGGGACCTGGTCAACCGGCGGGTCTGGGCGGAGTTCGGCCCGCTGCCCACGGATCTCAGCGTCGCCGGCTCGCTCGCGCAGGTGAGCGTCGCTCCCGACGGCGCGTGCCTCGACGCCGAGGGCGGGCTGTGGATCGCCGACGCCATCGGCGACCGGCTGATCCGGGTGGTCGAGGGCGGAACGATCACCGACGTGGTCGAGCCCGGGTCGCCGGTGTACGCGTGCGGGCTCGGCGGGTCGGCGGGTACCACGCTGTTCGCCTGTGCCGCGCCGGACTTCCACGAGGGTCCCCGCAAGGCCGCCCGCGAGGCCCGCATGCTCGCCACCGAGGTCGCGGTCCCGGCCGCGCGGTGAGAATCGTCAGGCCATCAGCTCGGCCAGGACGCCCATCTCCCGGTCGGGGTCGACGACGGGCTGGATGACGATCTCGTCGATGCCGGCCGCCTCCAGCGTCGCGATGCGCTGCACGAGTTCGTCGCGCGTGCCGACCAGCGCCAGCTTGTCGACCAGTGACGGCACCACGAGGTCGCGGTCGGCGGCGTCGATGCGGCCGAGGTAGTTGCGGTACAGGCTGCGGTGCCGGTCGGGCGCCGTGGCGGTGGTGCCCCGGCGCCGCAGCAGGCGCCGCACGGCGTCGGCCTCGGCGGGCTCCAGGGAGTCGCCGAACGCGGGGTTGTCGGCGGCGAACGTCAGGAGGGCCATCGCGACGTGGCCCATCGAGTCCTTCGCCAGGTCGCTGTAGCGGTCCTCCCCGTCGTCCAGCACGCGCAGCGACGTCATGACGTAGGAGTCGGCGGCCTCCGGCTGCCCGGCGCCCACGGCCGCCGCCCGCCGCGTGTCGTGGAACGCCGTCCACAGGTCCGGAGCGAGCAGCCCGAAGGAGATGACGCCCGCGCCGATGCGGCCGGCGATCGCCGCGGCCTTGAGCCCGAACGCCGCGACGACGAACTCCACCGGGTCCTCGGTGTTGACGTAGGGACCGACGTGCAGGAACCGGATGTCGCGCGTCCGGGAGCCCTCCGTGTACTCCGTCTCCCGCCCGGCCGTGAGCTCGCGCACCGCCCGGGTGAAGTCCTCGAGCCGGGCCATCGTCGTCGGGAGCATGCCGAGCGTGCGGCGCGCGGTGTTGCCGGTTCCGACGCCGCAGATCACCCGGCCGGGCGCGATGGCGTTGAGGCTCGACACCGCCGCGGCCGCCGCCGGCGCCGAGCGCAGCGCCGGAGAGGTGACGCCGATGCCGAGCCTGATGACGCTCGTCGCCTTGGCGCACAGTGCCAGCGAGACGAACGGGTCGCCGTTGACCATCGGCGTGTCGTAGACCCAGAAGCTGGTGAACCCGAGCTGCTCGGCCCGGGCGGCCAGGTCTTCGACGCCGGGCCGGGCGGTGACGACGATTCCACTGCGCATCGGCTCTCCAGCGGGTGGGAGGGGCGGATCCGGCGCTTGTGACTAAGCGCATAGTCACCCGATGCGTGGGTCGGTGTCAAGGCGTCAGACGCGCACCGCGCCGATCTGCACGTAGCACATGAACGCCGGCCGGTCGCTCCTGTTCTTCCACGCGTGCCGGGTCCCCCGCTGCACCACGCACGTCCCGGGCGTCAACGTGATCTCCGCGCCGTTGTCGAGCTCGAGGCACAGCTCGCCCTCGACACAGATCGCGTAGTCGACGGTGTCCGTCGTGTGCATGCCGTCGTTGCCGTCCTCGAACGGGTCCAGCAGCCCGGGCAGCTTGGCCGCGACGTCGTCGCGGACCGCGGCGGGATCCGCGGCCGGCACCGGCTCCGACGAGTGCGGAGCCCACCGGAGGAAGATGACCCGGCTGCCGCCGACCCCCGGGAAGTACGGCCGCAGAACCGGTTCCGGGTCCGGCTCGCCGACCGTCGGAGCGCCGTCCCGCGTGCCCCACATCATGTAGAACTCGGCTCCGGGCAGTGCCAGCACGCTGACCGGTTCGGGGTGGCGCTCGTCGACGAAGACCGCGTCACCGTCGGAGTTGTGTCCGGTGACGACGAGCCGCGGTTCGAAGGGCATGGCGGAGTCCTTTCGCTAGTCCGAGTCGGAAGTCTGGTCGACGAAGCGTTGCCGCAGCGCCTGCTTCGACAATTTGCCGGTGGCCGTCTTCGGGATCTCGGTCATCAGCTCGATGCGCTCGGGGATCCACCACGACGCGACCCGGTCACGCAGGTGCGCCCGCACGTCCTCGGCCGTGAGGTCGGCACCGGTGGACGGAACGACACACGCGACCGGACGCTCGCCCCACCGCGGATCTCTGACCCCGATGACCGCAGCCTCCTTGACCCGCGGATCCGACATGACGGCGTTCTCGAGCTCCACCGACGAGATCCACTCGCCGCCGGACTTGACCAGGTCCTTGGTCCTGTCGACGATCCGCAGGTAGCCCCACTCGTCGATCGTCGCCACGTCACCGGTGCGCAGCCAGCCGTCGGCGGTGAACGCGTCGGTACCCACGTCGGTGCCGAAGTAGGCGCCGGCGATGGTCGCCCCGGAGACCTGCAGCTCCCCCGGCGAGCGTCCGTCGCGTGGCTGCTCCACGCCGTCGTCGGAGACGACCCGCATCTCGGTCAGCGGCACCGCCGGGCCGGGGGTGCCGAGGAGCAGCCGTCGCCCGTCGCCGTCGAGCCCGGCGTGGTGCGTCCCCAGCCGCGACGTGGTGACGACGGGGCTGGTCTCGGTCATGCCCCACGCGTTGACGAGGGGGATTCCGAGTGCCTTCTCGTACGCGACGGACAACGCGTCGTCGACGGCCCCGCCGCCGCACGCGATGTGGCGCAGGCTGCCGAGGTCGTGGGACTTCAGCACCGGGACCAGGTCACGCCAGACCGTCGCGACCGCGGCGCTGAACGTGGCCCGGTGCCGCGACAGGAGGGAGACGAGCTCCTCCGGTGTGGTGGTGGGTCCCGGGAGCAGGAGGTCGGCGCCGCACTGCATCGCCGCGTACGGAAGCCCCCAGGCGTTCACGTGGAACATCGGCACGATGGGCGCGACGACGTCGCGCTCGCTCAACGCGAACACGTCGGCGCCGAGCAGGAGCAGGCTGTGCAGGACGACCGACCGGTGGCTGTAGAGGACACCCTTGGGATTGCCGGTCGTTCCGGACGTGTAGCACAGCGACGCGGCCGCGTTCTCGTCCCCGACGGGGTTGTCCAGCGGTGCGTCGGGTTGCCCGGCGAGAAGCTCCTCGTAGTCGAGGATCCGGGGGTCCTCCGGTAGCGGCATGTCACCGCCGTCGTCCATGACGACGACGTACCGGACCGTACGGAACGTCGACACCAGCGGCCAGACGACCGGCAGGATGGTCCGGTCGACGAACAGGACGTCGTCGGCGGCGTCCTCGACGATGAACGTGATCTGTCCGTGGAACAGCCGGTGGTTGATCGTGTGCAGAATCCGCCCCGAACTCGGGATCGCCAGGTACAGCTCGACGTGGCGTTGGCTGTTCCAGGCGAACGTCCCGACGCACGCGTTCGCCGGAACGCCGAGGCTGTCCAGCGCCCGGGCCAGTCTGCGCACGCGGGGCGCCACCTCGCGCCAGGTCGACACGGTCTCCACGGCACCGCCGGAGATGACCCGCTTGTGTCCGAAGGTGGTCTCGACCCGGGAGAGCATCGACGGGATGGTCAGCGGCCGGTCCTGCATCAGGCCGCGCATGGGATGTGTCACGTGACTTCGTGCCTTCCGAAAGAGCGACCGGTGGTTCTCGATTGCAGCTGGGTGCGCTGCCGGACGAGCGCACGGTGCAGGTCCGGGGCGTCGACCACGACGATGATGCCGAGAAGGCCCGCGAAGAACAGCTGCGTGACGTATCCCGGAAGGGCGGTGACCGTCACGATCTCGGCGAGGATGGCCACCGCCATGATTCCGCCGAGCAGACCCGGTGCCGAGCCGCGCCCGCCGGCGAGGGACACCCCGCCGAGCAGCGCGGCGGCGGCGGCCACGATCAGCGGCTGCACCCCGGGGTCGGGGTTCGCCGATCCCAGGCTGAAGCTCAGGAGCGAACCGCCGAGCGCCGACAGGACGCCGGAGACCGCGAACGTGCCCACGATGAGACGGTCGACCCGCACCCCCGCCACCCGGCTCGCGCGCCGGTCGCCACCGATCGCGCGCAGTTCGTACCCCCACCGGGTGAACGACAGCACCACCGCCGCGAGGGCGAACAGCCCCAGGGTGATCAGGCTCCGCGGGGAGAAGAACGTCAGCACCGTCCGGTCGACCCACAGGGTCACCGACACGTTGGAGTAGGTCTTCGTGAGTCCGCCGGACAGCGCACTCGTGAGGCCGAGCAGCGCGATGTACGTCGCGAGCGTCACCGGCATCGACGGAAGCCGCAGCCCCGCGATCAGCCCACCCTGCACCAGGCCGATGGCCGCGCCGGCGGCCACCGCCGCGAGAAGGCCGAGGAGCGCGTTGTCCTGCCCGAGCTGGACGGTCAGCATGCCGCCGAGGGCGTACGTGCCGACGACGGACAGGTCGAACTCCCCCGCGATCATCGTCAGCCCGAGCGCGAGCGTCAGAAGACCGAGCCGCGCGAAGATCTGGAACGTGTTGTAGACGTCGAACGGGGCTACCGTCGAGTCGGTGTACGTCGGGATCAACGCGAACGCGACGACGGTCACCGCGACGGCCGTCACCGGCATCAGCACCTCGGGTCGTCTGGTCATGCCCGGCCGTCCCTCGAACGCAGGTGCACGATGACGACGACGAACAGCACGATCAGTCCCTTGACCATGATCTGCACCCCGGTGGAGTAGCCGCGCAGCAGGAGGATGTCCGACACGGCGGCGATCAGCACCGCACCGGCCAGGGTGCGCAACGCCGACCCGCGCCCGCCGGCGATCGACGTGCCGCCGGCGAGAACCGCGGCGATGGCGTCGAACGTGAGCGTGCCGCCGAGGTTGACGTTCGCCGACGTGTTGAAGGCGGCGGTGAACACGGCCGTCACCGCGAACAGGGCGCCCGCGCCGAGCCAGGCGAGCGTGGTCGTCAGCCCGACGGGCAGGCCCGCGGCGACGGCGGCCGGACGGTTCTCGCCGACGAGGTACAGCCGTCGCCCGAAGCCGGTCCGGCGCAGGATCCACTCCACGGCCAACGCGAGCACGACCAGGACGTAGACGCTCAGCGCCACGCCGCCGGGTGTCGCGTTGAGGCTGTCGTATCCGGTGCCCGTCGGTGACACCGTCGACCCGCCGCTGACCCCGATCGCCGTGCCCGTGATGGCGAAGCTCGCCGCGATCGTGAGGACCACCGGGTTGGCGCCGGCGAAACCGACCACCGCGCCCTGGACGCCGGTGACGAGCGTCCCGCACGCCGCGGCGACGAGCAGTGCCGGCACCAGCCCGAGCGACTGGGTCGCCAGGAACGTCATGCCGACCGCGGCCACGGTCGGCGAGACGGCCAGCGACACCGCCGACCCACCGATCGTGATCAACGTGAGGCCGAGCGCCGCGATACCGACCAGGCTGGCCGACGTGAGGATCGCCTTGGCGTTCGCCACCGTGACGAAGCGGTCGGTCGACAGGCCGACGACGATCGCCGCCAGCACGGCGAGGACCACCGTCACGGTGATGGCGACGTCGACCCGCGACCGTTGCCGTTCCGGCCGGACCGGTGCCGCGTCGGACAGCCGGGGCCGGGACAGGACCTTCACGGCCGCTCCTTCGTCAGGGTCACCGTCGCGCCGTGGGTCATCTCCCGGACCAGCACCGCGCCGGCCGTCGTGCCCTCGTGCCGCTGGACCGCCACGCCCTTGTGCATCGTGACGACGACGTCGGCGAGGTCCAGCAGCTCCTCCAGGTCGGTCGAGCTGAACAGGACGGCCACACCACGTCCGGCGGTCTCCCGCAGGAGCGTGTGGATCGCCGCGCGGCCACCGATGTCGACGCCGCGCGTCGGGTCGTCGAGCAGCAGCACGCGGACGTCGTCGCGCCCGAGGCTGCGCCCGACGAACACCTTCTGCTGGTTGCCGCCGCTGAGAGAGCGCACCGCGTGCTGGGACCGCGCACCCTCCAGGCCGCACAGTTCGACGAGCCTGTCCAGCGTCGCCGACCAGAGCCGCCGGTTGACCACCCCGAGCCGGGTCACGTGCGGCAGCCGGGTGGCGAGCAGGTTCCAGCTCGTCGGCCGGTCCAGGAACAGGCCCTCCGACTTGCGGTCGTTGGAGACGAAGGCGATCCCGGCCCTGATCGCGGCGCGCGGCCGGCCGGGGGCGACCGGGACGCCGTCGACGGTGATGCCGGCCGGGGTGCCGGTCGTGGCCGACGGGACGAGCCCGGCGATCGCGCGCAGCACGTCGGACGCGCCCGACCCGAGCTGACCGGCGACGGCGCACACCTGTCCCGCCCGCAGGACGATGCCGAAGTCGTCGACCCGCCCGGGAACGGACAACCCGGAGACGACCAGCGTCTCGGCGGACGCGCCGACGTCGTCGCCGGTCCGCTTGTCGGGCCGGTGCGGCAGCTCGCCCAGCATCTGCACGATGAGCGAGTCGATCGTCAGGTCGGCGACCGGCGTGGTCGCCACCACGTCGCCGTCGCGCATCACCGTGACGTTGTCGCACAGGTCGAGCACCTCGCCGAGCCGGTGCGACACGAACAGGATGGCGCAGCCGGTCGCCGCCACGCCGCGGACGGCCGCGTAGACGTACTCGCTCTCGACGTCGCTGAGGGTGGCCGTCGGCTCGTCGAGGATGACCAGTCGCGCGTCCTGGCCCAGGGCGCGCGCGATCTCGATCAGCTGACGCTCGCCGATGCTCAGCCCGGACAGCGGCCGGTCGAGGTCGACGTGGCCGAGGCCGACGCTGTCGAGCAGCGTGCGGAACCGGGCGCGGGCGGCGCGTCGACGCGTGAGCCAGCCGGTCCGCACGTCGCCCAGCATCAGGTTCTCGGCGACCGTGAGCGACGGGACGACGCTCAGCTCCTGGTCGACCAGCGCGATCCCGTTGGCCTGCGCGACCCGCCGGCTGCGCAGGTCGAGCACCCGGCCCGCGACGCGGATCGCGCCGCTGTCCGGGGTCTCCTGCCCAGACAGCATCTTGACGACGGTGCTCTTTCCGGCGCCGTTGTGTCCGCACAGCGCGTGGATCTCACCGCGCGCGATGCTGAACGACGCGCCGCGGACGGCCTGCGTGCCGCCGAAGCTCTTGGCGAGGCCGTCCACCCGGAGAAGCTCCTCGGTGGACGGCGCCGCCCGGCTCACGCCTTGCTGCACTGTTCCTCGAACTGCGCGACGTTCTTCGCGGTCACCCGTTCCTCCTTGACGATCTCCTTCTTCGGCGGGTTCTCGCCGTTGAAGTACCGGATGACGTAGTCGGCGGTCTGCTCGGCGATCGTCCCGGGGTCCTCGGTGGCGGTTCCGTAGAGGGTGCCGGCCTTGATCGCCTCGATGCCCACCTTGAAGCAGTTGCTGGCGGTGACGATCACGCCGTTCTTACCGCCGACCTCGCAGCCGGCCTGCTTCGCCGCGGCGACGATCGGGAGCGCCATGTAGTCGGCCATGCCGAAGGCGCCCTGGATGCCCGAGCAGCCGTACTTGGCGAACAGCTGCGTGGCGATCCGGCCGGAGAGCGTGGGGTCCCAGTTGCCGTCCTGGTTGTCGACCACCTTGTACCCGGGCGTCTTGGCCAGCTCGGCGTCGAAGCCCTTCATCCGGTCCTGTGACGCGAACCCGGACTTCGTGCCGGTGATCACGATGATGTTGCCCGACTCCTTGCCCTGGCCCTTCAGCCCCTCGACGAGGTTCTGGGCCGCCGCGATCCCGAGCGCCTCGTTGTCGGAGAGGACCTGCATGACGTCGCCGTCGACGGACGGGTCGGGCCGACCGTCGAAGACGAGCACCGGGATCTTCGCCTGCTTGGCCTTCCTGATCGGCACCACCGTCGAGGAGGTGTCGAGCAGGGCCGCGACGATCAGGTCGGGCTTGTTCGAGATGGCCTGGTTGAAGTTGGTCACCGCGGTGCCGGGGTCCATCGTGGTGAGGTCGACGACCTTGGCGCCCTGGGATTCGAGCTTCTTGATGAACACGCCGTTGAAGTAGGCGCCCCACGGGTTGTCCTTGCCGTAGCCGACGAAGTCGATCGTCTTGCCCTTGAGGCCTCCGCCGCCCGACGCGGCCGCCCCGTCGCCGGAGGAGTCGTCCCCGCACGCGGCCGTCAGGAGCGACACACCCAGAAGGACTGCGGCCAACGTTCGGAACCGGTGCACGAAATGGACCTGAAACATGCCAGACTCCCGATTTACCCGGTGCTTGTGATGCGCGTCACCACTCCGGGGGACTTTAGGGCCGTCGAGAGGCTTCGGTGAGAGACGTTTCCGCCACTGTTCATGGGGAGTCGGTGTGCTTATCCTCCACCCGTGGAGAACGCTGACCTCGCGTCGTACCGCCACCGTCGCGAGCGGGAACTCGGTGCGCTGTACGCGACGGCGCGGTCGCTGACGGCACTCGGTGAGCTCGACGCCGTGCTGGACTCCATCGTCCGCGAGGCGCACGAGCTCGTCGGTACCGACTTCACGTACCTCTCGCTGGTCGACCCCGAGGGTGAGCTGACGCTGAAGGCGTCGCAGGGCACGATCTCGTCGACGTTCAACCAGGCCCACGTGCCCGCCGGAACCGGTGTCGGCGGCCGGGTCATCGCCACCGGCGCGCCGGCGTGGGTCAGCAACTACCTGCAGGCGCAGGACCTCCCGCACGACCGCACCTTCGACGACCTGGTCGTTCCCGAGGGCATGGTGGCGCTGCTCGGTGTGCCGCTGCTCGTCGGCGAGGAGGTCATCGGCGTGCTGTTCGCCGCCGACCGCACCGAGCGTCCCTTCGAACCCGACGAGGTCGCCCTGCTGAGCGCCTTCGCCGACCACGCGGCGATCGCCCTCAACAACGCCCGCCTCTACGACGAGAGCCGGTCCGCGCTCAAGCAGCTGCAGGCCGCGTACCTCACGATCGAACGCCAGGTCGCCATCATGGAGCGGGCCCAGTCCGTCCACGAGTCGCTGACCCACGTGGTGCTCAAGGGCGGCGGCGCCGACGAGATCGCCCGGCTGCTGGTCGACCACCTGCAGGGCGCCGTCACGGTGTTCGACCGGTCCGGCGCCGTCGTCGCCCGGTGCCCGCCCGGTCCGGACGTGGCTCCGGAGCCGTCCGACGACGCGGTCGACCGGGCCCGCCGGTCGGGACGATGGGCGACGACCGTCGACCGCACCGGCCGGTGGCACGGCGCGGCCACCGTACAGGCGGGCGACACCTACCTCGGGGCGGTGGTGCTCACCCGGGCGCAGGAGCCCACACCGGTCGACATCCGCACGGTGGAACGCGCCGCGCAGATCATGGGACTGCTGATCCTGAAGGACACCGCGGTCGCCGAGGCCGAGGAACGGGTCAGGGGCGAGCTGCTCACCGAGCTGCTGGTCTCCGCGCCGCCGGTGGGGCCCGCCCACCGGGCGCGCGCCCACGCCCGGGGCGTCGACGTCGGGTCGCTGAACGTCGTCGTCGTGGCGATGTCGGAGACGAGATCCGTCTCCGACGTCGGTCGTCGGCTGCGTGTGCTGGCTTCGGAGTGGAACGGGCTCGCCGGGGAGCACCGGGGCCGCGCCACGCTTCTCGCCGCGGCATCCGGTGCCGCGGAGGTCGCGGACGCCGTGCACGCGCGGCTGCGCAAGGAGCTCGGCTCTGCGGTCAGGGTGGTCGCCGAGCGGGTCGCCGACGACAACTGGGGACGGGCGTTCGAGCGGGCCAGCCGGTGCTGCGACCTGATGCGCAACCTCGGTGTGACCGACCGGGGGGCGACCGCCGAGCGGTACGCCATGTTCGCCCTGCTGTTCGACCCCGACCGCGCGCAGGACCTCGACCGGTTCGTCACCGACACCCTGGGGCCGCTGCTCGCCTACGACGCCCGGAGGTCGACGCGGCTGGTCGCCACCCTGACGTCGTACTTCGTCAACGCCGGCAACCTCACCCGCACGGCCACCGCCCTGCGGGTACACATGAACACGCTGCTCAAGCGGCTCGACCGGGTCGAGGGCATCATCGGCGCGGACTGGCGCGCGCCCGACCGGGCCCTGCAGCTGCAGGTGGCGCTGCGGCTGCACGACCTACGGACCCGGACACCCCCTACCGCAGCTCCTCCGCCGCGTCCTTGAGCGAGGTCAGTACGCGGCGGCTGTGCGGCGTGTCCGGCAGCACGGCCAGCAGCAGCGGGGTGCTCGAGAACGACGTCTGGTGGATCATCAGCCGGCGGACCCACTCCATGCCCGCCGCCGACTCGGCGACCGGATCGGTGGCCCCGCCGCCGCGCACCCAGTTGCCGAGCGCCGCCCGGTGGATCGCGTCGATGAGGGCGGCGAGGGCGATCGGCTGGAACGACGGGGTGTCGGGCGGAAGGTGGTCGCGCAGGTACGCCCGGGTCAGGGCCACGTACCGCTCGTGTTCGACGATCTCCCGCTTGCGCAGCTCGGGGACGACGCGTGTCAGCTTGTACCGCCGCAGCGCGAGTTCGGGCCGGCTGAGGAAGTCGTGCAGCGACGCCTCCGTGGCCGCGATGACGGCGTCGACGGGGTCGGTGCCGGGAGGGGATTCGAGAAGACACCGCTCCACCAGACCGAGGCGTTCGGTGTGGTCGGGGAAGACCAGTTCGTCCTTGCTCTCGAAGTGCCGGAAGACGGTGCGTCGGGACACGCTGGACGCCTCGGCGACGGCCTCGACGGTGACGTTCGCGTACCCCTCCTCGAGGAACAGGGCCATCGCCGTCTCCGAGATCCGGTACTTGGTCTCGAGAATCCTTCTGGAAGTCACCGACAGGCGCCCTCTCCCGACGTCGCGCGGGCCCCGTCGGCGGCTTGCCGCCTCACCCGTCAGCGTCGGCCGGACCGCGACGTGACGAGGTGCGGCGCTGCTGCCGGGCCAGCCATCGGTTCCGAACGGTACCCCAGATCCCACGGCGGAACAGCAGCACGACGAGGACGAAGACGGTGCCGGTGATCAGGTCGATTCCGTGGAAACCGGACGAGGCGAGGTAGTCGGCGAGCATCACGTTCAGGAACGCGCCGATGGTCCCGCCCCACAGGGTGCCGATGCCGCCGAGCACCGTCATCAGCACGACCTCGCCCGACGTGCTCCAGTGCAGTTCGGTCAGCGCGACGAAGCCGTGGTTGATGGCGAACACGCCGCCGGCCAGCCCGGTCAGCCCGGCCGACAGCACGAAAGCGATGACCTTGTACTTCTCCACCTCGTAGCCGAGGGCCCGGGCCCGTTGGCTGTTGTCGCGGATCGCCACCAGGACGCGTCCGAACGGCGAGTGCACGATGCGCCAGGCCGCCCACATGCCGAGCAGGAGGATCGGCAGGGCCGCGTAGTAGAAGTAGAACGACTCGGTCTCGACCAGCTCGATGCCGAAGAACGTCCGGGGCACCCCCTGCAGGCCGTTCTCGCCGCCCGTCAGGTCGCTCCACCGGTAGCCGATGAAGTAGACCATCTGCGCGAACGCGAGGGTCACCATCGCGAAGTAGATCCCGGACCGGCGCACCGACACGTACCCGATGGGCAGGGCCAGGATCATCGCGAACACCGCGCCGCCGAGGACGGCCACCGGGAACGGCACGCCGTAGTGCGTCGCGATCAACCCGGTCACGTACGCCGAGCTGCCCCAGAACGCCGCGTGGCCGAACGAGAGCAGGCCCGTATAGCCGAGCAGGATGTCGAGGGCGATCGCGAACAGCGCCAGCGCGACGATGTCCATCGCCACCGGCGGATAGACGAACCAGGGCAGCGCCAGCGCCGCCGCCAGCCCGACGGCCAGCAGGACCCACCGCAGCCGCGGCCGGCGGGCGGGTCGGGTCGGGTCGGCCGGTGCGGCCGTCACCTGGGTCGCCACGGACGGGGTCACGCCGCCTCCTTGCGTCCGAACAACCCGGCGGGCCGGACCAGGATGACCAGGGCCATCAGCACGAAGATGAGGATCTGCGCGAACGTCGGCGCGTAGGCCTGACCGAACGCCTCCACCAGACCCACCATGAACCCCGCGACCACCGCGCCGACGATCGACCCGAGCCCTCCGATCACGACGACCGCGAACAGGATGATGGCGAAGTTGCTGCCCATGTCGGCGGTGATGGCCCGGAACGGCGCGGCGAGCACGCCGGCCAGACCGGCGAGCGCGACGCCGAAGCCGAAGACCGGGGTCACCCAGCGACCGACGTTGATGCCGAGGGCCCGGGCCAGCTCGGGCTTCTCGGTCGCCGCCCGCACGATCATGCCGACCCTGGTGCGGGTCATCACCACCCAGACGAGCACGCAGACCGCGACGGAGAACAGCAGGACGAACAGCTGGTACCGCGGCAGCACCACGCCGGCCAGGTCGAAGCGGCCCCGCAGCGGCTCAGGCAGCCGGTACGGCAGCCCGGACACGCCGTACCGCTGCTTGACCAGTTCGACGAGGACCAGCGTGAGGCCGAACGTCAGCAGGAAGTTGTAGAGCGGGTCGAGCCGGAGCAGCCACCGCACGAGCAGCCGCTCCACCACGACGCCGAAGGCGAACATCAGCACCGGCACGACGAGCAGCGACCACCACAGCGACAGGTCGAGCGCGTCGAGCAGGACGGCGGTGGTGACCGCTCCGAGCATGTAGAAGGCGCCGTGGGCGAAGTTCACCACACCGAGCACGCCGAAGATGATCGCCAGGCCCAGGGCGGCCAGCGCGTAGAAGCTGCCGGCCGCCAGTCCCTGGACGGTGTACTGGAGGAACGCGTTCACATCGAGCAGCCCGACGCCTCGGCCGGAGCGAACGCCTTCGACGCGGGGATCGTGGCCACGATCTCCTCGTAGTCCCACTCCTCCTTGACCTCGGCCGGCTTCTTCACACGGACGAGGTAGGCGTCGTGGACGACGGAGTGGTCCTTGGCGCGGATCTCGCCGTTGCGCAGGAACACGTCGTTGAGCTTCTTGCCTTCGAGCTCTCCGACGACCGCGTCGGCGTCGTCGGTTCCGGCCGCCTGCACCGCCTCCAGGTACTGCAGCGCCGCGGAGTAGTTGCCGGCGTGTTCGAAGGTCGGGCGGGTGCCGGTCTCCGCGCGGAACCGGTCGGCCCACGCGCGCGCCTCTGCGTCCATGTTCCAGTACCAGGCGTCGGTGAACATGGTGCCGGCGAACTGGTCGACGCCGAGCGAGTGGATGTCGGTGATGAGCATCAGCCCGACGGCCAGCTCGATACCGCGCTCCTTCAGCCCCGACTCGTTGAACTGCTTGACGAAGTTGATGAGGTCGCCGCCGGCGTGCATCGTGCCGATCACGTCCGGATTGGAGCTTCCCGCCTTGGTGAGGAACGTGGCGAAGTTCTCGTTCGGGAACGGCGTCGCGATGGTGCCCTGGACCGTGCCGCCCGCCTTCTTGATCGCGTCGGTGAACGACTTCGTCATGTTCTGGCCGAACTCGTAGTCCGGATAGACGATGTGCCAGTTCTTCCCGCCGTTCTCGGTAACCGTCGTGCCGGTGCCGTTGGCGAGCATGTAGGTGTTGTAGGCCCACTGGAACGTGTACTTGTTGCACTGGGCGCCGGTCAGCGCCGTGGTCGCCGCGCTCACGTCCAGGAACAGCTTCTTGTGGTTCTTCGCCTGGGTGGCGACGGCCAGGGCGGCCGACGAGGTCGGCACGTCGAGGATGACGTCGGCGCCGCCGCGCTCGTACAGCTCCGACGCCTTGGTGTTCGCGATGTCGGGCTTGTTCTGGTGGTCGGTCGACGTCACCTCGATCGTGTCGACCACCGCCTTGTCGCCGTACTTCTTCCTGAAGTCGGCGACGGCCATCTTCACCGCCTTGACGGAGTTGGGTCCCGACGCGTCCTTGTAGACCCCGGACTGGTCGTTGAGCACGGCCAGCACCAGCTTGTCGTCGGAGAAGTCACCGTCCGACCCTCCCGGTCCGCCCTGACCACACGCGCCGAGGAGCAGCACGGCTGTCAGGGCCGAGGCGCCGGCCCGCATTCGCTTGCTCTTCATGGTTCTCCCCATCTCAGATACCGAGGTGTTTCAGGAGCTCGCCCTCCCGGCGGCGGAACTCGGAGCTGTCGAGGGTCTCCACGACGCGTCCCTGGCCGAGCAGGTAGTGCCGGTCGGCCACGGTGGCCGCGAACGCGACGTTCTGCTCGATGAGCAGCACGCCGGCGCCGGTGGCCCTGATCTCGCGGATGATGGCGCCGATGCGGGCCACGACCACCGGGGCGAGGCCCTCGGAGGGCTCGTCCATGAGCAGCAGGCGGGCGCCGGTGCGCAGCACCCGGGCGATGGCCAGCATCTGCTGCTCCCCGCCGGACAGCGTGGTCCCCGACGCCTTCCGGCGCTCGGCGAGCACCGGGAACGCCTCGTAGACCCGGTCCAGCGGCCAGGCCCGGTCGGAGACCGTGGGCGGCAGGAGCAGGTTCTCCTCCACCGTGAGGCTGGCGTAGATGCCCCGGTCGTCCTGCACCCAGCCCATGCCCGCGCGGGCCCGCTGGTGCGCCGGCACGCGGGTGACGTCGCGGCCGAGGAACCGCACGGTGCCGCGGACCTGCTGGTGCAGTCCCATCAGGCAACGCACCGTCGTCGTCTTCCCGGCGCCGTTGCGGCCGGCGAGCGCGACGACCTCACCCTCGCCGACGGTCAGGTCGACACCGTGCAGCGCCTGCGCCTGGCCGTACCACGCCATCAGACCGGTGACCTCAAGCATGGTGGGCCTCGCCCAGGTACGCGGTGATCACCCGTTCGTCGTTGCGCACCTCGTCGTAGTCGCCCTCGGCCAGGATCCTGCCCTGCTGCAGCACGGTCACCCGGTCGGCCAGGCTGCCGACGACGCGCATGTTGTGGTCGACCAGCACCACCGTGCGGCCGGCCGCGATGCGGCGGACCAGCTCGATGGTGCGGTCGACGTCCTCGGTTCCCATTCCGGCCGTCGGCTCGTCGAGAAGCATCACCGGCGGGTCCAGCGCCAACGCCAGCGACAGTTCCAGCGCGCGCTTCTGCCCGTAGGCGAGCGCACCCACCGGCGTGTCCGCCAACGGCATCAGCCCGACCTGCCCGAGCAGTTCCTCCACGCGGGCCGTGTCTCGTCCCAGCAGCTTCTCCGAGCGCCAGAACCGGAATCCCTGCCGGCCGGTGCCCTGCAGGGCCAGCTCGACGTGCTCGCGGCTCGTCAGGCTGTCGAAGAGGCTGGTGATCTGGAACGACCTGGCCACCCCCCGGCGCGCGATCTGCTCCGGCGGCCGGCCGGTGACGTCCTCGTCGAACACCTCGATCGTTCCCGACGTCGGTGCGACGAACCCGGTGAGGAGGTTGAACAGTGTCGTCTTCCCCGCACCGTTGGGACCCACCAGCGCGTGCACGTTCCCCTCGCGGACCTCCAGGTTCACGGAGTCGACCGCGCGGAAGCCCCGGAACACCTTGGTCAGGTCCCGCGTGCGCACCGCGACCCGCTCTACCGCCGTCACCGGGCCTCCGTCCGGCCCGCCGCCGGGGTCACGGCGCACACGTGAAGCTCCGGGCGTCGTCGGGGTCGCCGGCGCGGTACCTCGGCCAGCGCGGGTACTCGCAGAGCGGGCGCGTCCTGCCGTCGCGGTTGTCGACGGCGACGGGTGCGACCGGCGGCCGTCCCTCCTCGACCCACCGTTCCAGGGCCGACAGCGAGTCCCAGGTGGCGGCGAACGCCGGCGCGCCGAAGTTGGCGTGGTTCGCGCCCGGCACGAGGTAGTACCGCAGGAAACCGTGGGTCTGCCGGGCTCCGACCGTGTCGAGCACCCGCCGGTAGTAGTCGTTCGTCGAGCGGTGCGAGACCAGTTCGTCGGCGGCGCCGTGGAGCAGGAGCAGCCGTCCGCCGGACCGCGCGAAGGGACGGAGGTCGACGGTGTTGCGGTCCTGGATGGTGGAGAGGTGGCTGATCCGGGGCAGCCACGTCCCCGGATGCCGCGGGTCGAGGCGCAGCGAGTCGAACGCGGGATCGCGGGTCAGGAAGTACCTGACCCACTGTTCCCAGTACCGGGGGCCGAACCCACTGGTCGCCGGCATCGGCGTGGCGGGTGCGGTGGTGCCGAACCCGAGATACGGCGTCCTCATGTCCGCGCCGGACAGGAACGGGAAGCCCGGGTAGTGGCGCTCGCCGCTGGCGAGGCGGTACGGCCAGCTGAACGGCGTCGACGCGGCGACCACCGACGCGAGCTGCGGGTCGGACAGACACGTCGGCCCGGTGTCCGCGCCGCCGGGGCAGCGCAGCGTCGCGGGGTCGAAGCGGCACCCGGTCTCGTTCGAGATGATCCGGTCCTCGACGCCGTCGCGTCCGTCGCACGCGGCCATGACGCTGTCGTAGAGGAGGGTCTGCTTGTCGGGGACGGGGAACGCGCCGGGCCGCGCCATCAACCGCGTCAGGTGTCCCAGCTGCAGGATCTCGGCCATGTTGTTCCAGGCCGGGTACGCGGAGATCACGCCGTCGAAGGCATCGGGCCAGCGTTGCGCGACGACGAGAGCCTCGCGACCACCGGTCGATCCGCCCGCGAAGTAGGCGTGGCGCGGCCCGGCGCCGTAGCCGCGACGGATCAGGTACAGGGCGGCGTCGTGGGTCTTCTTGAGCGCGTCGCCGGCGGCGAAGTTGCGCAGCGCCTCGTCGTTGACGCCGAAGGACCCGTCGAGCGGTCCGGTGGGACCCGCCTGGTGCCCGGAGTCGCTGGCGTACGTCGCGTACGCGCGGGCCAACGGCGTCGGCCGGTCGGGACGGCCGAACGGTACGTTCTGCGCGACGTCGGGGACCGTTCCGTTGAACCCGCCGCCGCCGAACATCACCGTGGCGCGGTTCCACCCGACCGGCATGGCGACGCGCAGCCTGATGTCGGGTGCGGCGGGATCCACCGGCGACAGCGACGCCTGGACGTTGCAGTACGCGACGGTCGTGCCGCTGACGACCTGCGTCACCACCGCCGCCGAGTCGACCCGGCCGCCCTTTGTCGGCAGGGTGATCGCCGATGCCGGGATCCGTCCGCCCGCCAGGTCGGCGCAGCGGGGAACCGTGCCGGCCGCTGCGGCGGAGGGCGCCGGCCCGAGAACCGCTGTCGCGCCCACCAGCACCGTGACGACCGTCAAACGGGCGGATATCCGCCTCGATCTCTCCTGAACTCGCAGTACTCGGCTCATAGCGAAGCTCCTGACCAAGCAGGCTGAAAGATGCACGCTGTGCCGTCAGTCCGCATATAGACGGCACTGAGTGCCGTTCACTGTGCCATGGGTCACAGCGGCCCGCAAGGGTCAGGGTGAGGAGAACCGGGCGTTACGGGCGCCGACACCGACACCCGGACAAGGGGGCGCTACGCCCAGCCTCTCCGACGAGCAGACGTGGACGCGATCGAGCGCCAATCAGGGGTGTTCGTCGGGCCGGGGCGGGCGCACCACGTCGCGGTAGCGGCGGGCGCTCGCGCCGTAGATGGAGTAGTTCAGCCGGGCCTCGTCGAGGGTGCGTTCGCCGTTGAGACCGTCGACCGCGGTGCCGGAGTGCCGGCCCGCCGCGCCGTCGTGCGTCCAGTAGCAGACCGGGCAGGTGGCACAGCCTGTCCGGTAGCCGCAGCACGGACACCGTGGAATTGAAAGGCGATCCACCCGCCAAGCCTTTCACGCCCGGCGTGACAGTTCGCGTCCGCGCACCGTCACATTCGGATCACAGCCCCTGTCCACCCGCCGGGGAACGCGCGTCAGCGCACGGCCTGCCGGACCTTCGCGGCCGGATCGATCCGGTAGACGACGTCGTTCGGCTGGGTACAGGCCAGGGCCTCCGGCGCGCTGAGACCGAGCAGGTGCCGTTGCAGCATCCGGCCGATCATCTCGTGGGACACGACCAACGGCCGGCGGGCCGCGGACCCGCTGATCCGCGTCAGGGCGTGCCCCGCCCGGACGTCGGCGTCGGCGTAGCTCTCGCCGCCGGGGAACGTCCAGGTGTACTTCTGCGACGCGCGGCTGTTCCACTCGTCGGGCCACCGGTCGCGGACGTCGTCGACGGTCAGGCCGGCGAACCGGCCGTGGTGGACCTCCGACAGCTCGTCGACCACCGTGACGGGCAGGTCGAGGCCCGCGGCGATGATCCGCGCGGTGGCCACCGCCCGCCCCAACGGGCTGGCGAACACCGCGTCGACCCCGTGCGGCCGCAGCACCGCGGCCAGATGCCGGGCCCGGGACACGCCGACGTCGGTCAGCGCCGAGTCGAACTGACCCTGCATGCGTCGTTGCAGGTTCCACTCGGTCTGACCGTGCCGGGCCAGAAACACGCACTCCCACCGGGCGTCCACCCCACCATCCTGACCCACGGCACGGAGTGCCACGGCATATGCTCCGGCGATGAGCGACGAGCCGTTCGCGGTACTGACCCGCGGCCACGGCCGGCGGACGTCCGAGTCGTCCTTCACCGAGGTGACCGACCGCATCGCACGCTGGCTGTCCGCCGTCGAGGCGGCCGGCCTGGTCGCGGCGTTCGACGGAGCCGCCCCCGACGCGCGCGTCACGCTGCCCTTCGACCGGCTGCGGTCCCTGATCGGGCCGGCGCGGGCGGCCTGCCGCGCCGCCGGTGCGCCGTCGGATGCCTTCCTGGACCTGCTGGGCAGGCTGCGGACGCGGCTGGGCGCGTCGCCACCGCCGTCGCTGGTGGACTTCTGGGAGCTGCGCGAGCGCAGCCCGCAGTGGCGCGATGTGGTCTCCGCGCTCGTCGGTCCGACAATCTACGACCCGTCCTCCTACCTCGACCACGGCTCGGACCCGAAGTACCGGTTGTCGGTCGCGCTCCGGGGCGACTCGAGGTCGCCGGTGTACGCGACGCTGGAGGACGAGTACGTCGAGTGGTTCGAGGACACCGACGAGGCTCAGCGGGCGACCGCCGCCACCTGGCAGCGCTTCTCCGTCGGGGACGGGGTCATGCTCGACCCCGACATCCGGTACTCGTTGATCGAGATCGCTTCCGATCACGGCGAGTGGGTCGAGGTGGTCACCGACTGGCGTGACGCGTCCGGCGAGTCGCCGATCTTCCGGTCCGGCGACGACTACGAAGGCTACGCCGACCTCCTGGCCACCAGCGTGCCGCAGTGGCTCGGCCTCGAGATCGACGCCACGCTCGCCCGGCTCGCGGGATCGGTGGACTTCCGGGCGGTCGCGGGCGGAACGACCCCACTCACCCCCTGACGGGCACCCGACCGGCGCGGGACATCCGATCGTGCGACCGTGTGCGAAACTGCCCGGACTTCACCCGACAGCGGTGAATGTACGGGGGGATCATGGGACACGACGGTGAACAGCGACCCGACCGCACCGACACCGCGGCGGTGTCCGGGGATCCGTCGCGGTACGCGTACGCGCGGGCCGCCCTCCACCGCGACGACGACCCGGCCGGCCCGCCCGCCGAGCGGCGCGTGGAGCTCGCGCTGCGCTCCCTCACCGGGGTCACCGACGGACCCGTACCGCAGGCCGACCTCGACGCGATCGACGGGCTGCGCCTGCGGACGAGCGGCGCCACCGCGTTCAACCAGCTGTCGACGCTGCGGAACCTGCAGTGGCTGTCCATCGAGACGACAGTGCCGTTCGACCTCGCGCCGCTGGTTGACGCCGTCGCCGGTGCCGACGCCCTCGGCGACCTGTCGCTGAGCGGGCCGGTCGACGACATCGCGCCGCTGGCGCGGCTGCACGGCCTGCGCATCCTGCGGCTGGAGAACACCGGGGTGACCGACGTGCGCCCGCTGGCCGGGCTGGCGTACCTGCACGACGTGGGCATCACCGACGGGCCGCTGGCCGACCTCTCCCCCCTGGCCGCCCTGCCGCTGACCCGCCTCTTCGTGTACGACACCCGGGTCACCGACATCGGTCCGCTGACCGGCCACCCGTCCCTGCAGGTGCTCGGGCTGTGCGGGTGCCGGATCGACGACCTCTCCCCCACCGCGACGATGCCGTCGCTGCACTACGTGAACCTCAGCCGGTCCCGGTTCGTCGGGCTCGACGCGCTGCGGACCCGGCTGCCGCACGTCACGTTCGAGGCGCGTGCCGACGACGCCGGACCGACGCCGCCGGAGCCCGCGACGGCCGCGCCGACGACGGCCGGCCCGGACGCCCGGGACGCGGCGACCCTGCTGGCCCGGTACCGGGAGACGGAGGACTTCGAGGAGCGGTGCGCCCTGGAACTACCGCTGGTCGCCAGCCGTGATCCGGAGGCGGTCCAGGAGGTCGTCCGCGACCGCGAGATCACCGCGTACACCGTGCGCGGGATGCTCTTCCGCGACGGCGTCGGAAACCTGCCGTTCGCCGCGAACCCGTGGGGTGTCGGGTCCGGCGACGACTGGTCGGCGGCGCTCGACCGGGTCTGGGCGCCGGTCGCGGACCACGCGCCGCGTTTCGTCGCCGCCGTGCGCGCCCGTACGGTGGCGCTGGTGCTGCTCGCCGACCCGCAGGGCAGCACCCACCTCGCCTACCTGTCCGTCCTCAGCGACGCCGACGAGCCCGGGTCCGGACCCGGCCTCGACGACCCCCGTCCGGACCTGTACCTGCAGATCGTTCTGGGACGCGCGCCGGAGCCGACCGACGCGACCGCCGTCGTGCCCGTCATGGCGGGACCGGTGCCGCGGCCGGTCCGGGACTTCCGCGCCGCCCACGCCGGCTTCGGCCGCCTCCGCGCGGAGGTCGACCGCAACGTCGACGACTGGTTCGGGCGGGGCACCGGCTTCGCCACCGGACGGCTCGACGGGCTGCCACCGGACCGCTTCGTGGTCGGTGCCGGCATGATCGACTGGCAGGGCTACCTGTTCGACCTCGACGTCCTCGACGACGACGGCGCACCGACCGTGGTCAGCTGGGCGTTCAAGGAGAGCGGACGGATCTCCGACCACACGTCGTTCTGGGACTGGGTCGACAGCGACGGCGCCGAGGTCGCGTTCCACGGCTGACCGCGGCCGCACCGCTATGGTGTGCCGGTGCGCTCGTGGTGGGGCTGGGGCCGGGTCGACCGGGCGCTCGACGACGGGCAGCTGCGCGCCCTGGGCGAACAGGTCGGGCTGTTACTGCCGCTCGACGGTGCCGTCACCCCGGTGCCCGACGTCCCGCCGCTGCCACCCCCTCGGATCCGGCCACCGGCGTCGCTGGCCTCCCTCGTCACCGACGACGACCGGGACCGGGCCGGGCACGCGTACGGCAAGGCGTACCGCGACGTCGTGCGGGCGCTGGCCGGCCGCGTCGACCATCCACCCGACCTGGTCGCCCGGCCCGACACCGACGCCGCCGTCGCCGCGCTGCTCGACTGGGCCGGCGACACCGGGACCGCCGTCGTGCCCTACGGCGGCGGGTCGTCGGTCGTCGGCGGCGTCGAGTACCGCGGGACCGGTCCGTGGCTGTCCCTGGACCTGGGCCGGCTCGCCGGCGTCAGCGAGGTCGACCCGGTCAACCACGCCGCGCGCGTCGGCGCCGGAACCTTCGGCCCGGCGGTCGAAGCGGGGCTCCGCCCGCACGACCTGACGCTGCGCCACTTTCCGCAGAGCTTCGAGTTCTCCACCGTCGGCGGCTGGGTCGCCACCCGTGCCGGTGGCCACTTCGCCACCGGACCGACCCACATCGACGACCTCGTCCAGGCGCTGCGCGTCGTCACCCCGATCGGGGTCAACGAGACCTTACGCGTGCCGGCGAGCGGTGCCGGGCCCGCGCCGGACCGGCTGTTCCTCGGGTCGGAGGGCATCCTCGGCGTCATCACCGCGGCATGGTTGCGGGTGCGGCGCCGCCCGCGCTTCACCGCCGCCGCCGCGATCCGTTTCGAGCACGACGCCGACGGCCGCGCCGCCGCCCGCGCGATCGTCCAGTCGGGGCTGCAACCGGCCAACTGCCGGCTCCTGGACCCCCTGGAGGCGGCGATCCAGGCCGGCGTCACCGACGGCGGCGCACGCCTGCTGCTCGGGTTCGAGAGCGCCGACGTCCCGGTCGACCCGCTCCTCGCCCGGGCGGTCGACATCAGCCGCGCGCACGGCGGCACCGGGGAGACCACCGGCGGCGGCACCGGCGGCGCCTGGCGGGAGGCGTTCCTGCGCGCGCCCTACGTGCGCGACGCGCTGGTGCGGCTCGGTGTCATGGTCGAGACCGTCGAGACGGCGTGCGCCTGGGACCGGTTCGACGACCTGCGCGACGCGGTCGTCGACGCCGCCGGCCCACGTGGCTCGACGGTGGTCACCTACCGGCTGACGCACGTGTACCCCGACGGTCCCGCGCCGTACTTCACGATCCTCGCGCCGGCGCCGCGCGGTGCCGAGGTCGACCGCTGGGACGAGGTGAAGCGGGCGGTCAACGACGCCATCGCGGCACACGGCGGCACGGTCACCCATCACCACGCCGTCGGTCGGGACCACCGCCGGTGGTACGACACCGAACGCCCCGAGCCGTTCCACGCCGCGCTCCGCGCGGCGAAGGCGGCCCTCGACCCGCGCGGGGTCCTCAATCCCGGCGTCCTGATCGGGTGACGCCGAAGGCGGGCCGCGCCCGCCACCGCGGCCGGTGCCGGCCCGGCGCGGAGTCCACTGTGGGCAGTCGCACCGTGAACACCGCCCCGCGGCCGGGATGCCCGTCGGCGGTGATGGTGCCGCCGTGACCGGTCACCACCTCGCGCAGCAGCGCCAACCCGAGCCCGTGCCGCCGCTCGCCCGCGTTCGCGCCCCGGTGGAACCGGTCGAAGATGCGCTCGGCGTCCGCCGGGTCGAACCCGTGACCGGTGTCGGCGACCAGCACCTCGGCGACCGGCCCGTCGGGAACGAGGTCGGACCGGACCGTCACGCTGATCCGGCCGCCCCGCGGCAGGTGGGCGAACGCGTTGGCGAGCAGCTCGCCCAGCACCCGGCGCAGGGCCGACTCGACGCCCGGCACGAGCACCGGATGCTCCGGCACGGTCAGGGTCAGCACCTGACCGCGTTCGGCCGCCCCGTCCAGCTCCAGCTCGACGGCGTCGACCGCCAGCGCGGCCAGGTCGACCGGTCCGGCCGTCCGCGGCTCGCCGGGCGTCGACGCGAGGCGCGCCGACAGCAGCATCTCGTCGACGATCTCGCCGAGGCGGCGGGTCGCCAGGACCAGCCGTTGCAGATCCTCCGGTTCGGCGGTCGCGCGACGGGCCAGCAACTGGGCGCGCGTGTGCACGTGCGCGATCGGGGTGCGCAGCTCGTGGCTGGCGTCGGCGACGAACCGGCGCTGCCGGGCCAGGGCCTCGACCAGCGGCGCCACCGCGCGGCGGCCGACCTGCACGCCCGTCACGGTCGCGGCGAGAAGGCCGGCCGATGCCGCCAGCGCGAAGGCCCACAGCAGGTGCCGGCGGTCGGAGAGCTGGAACCGGGCGTCGAACACCACCTGGACGACGCCGCCGTCGCGCCGCTCGGTATGGACGTAGTACACGGTCCCGTCGCGGGCGACCTCGACGTCGTCCGGGTCGCCGGTCGCCGCGACCCGGTCGACCGCCGACCACAGCGGGAAGCCCGCCGGTGGCGGGTTGTTGGCGCGGCTGAGGCTGGCACCGGACGCACTGTCGGAGAAGTGGAAGATGAAGCTGCAGGCGGGCGGCCCGGCGATCGCGCCGTGCGCGGCGCCCCAGGCGAGCTCGCGGTGGATCTGCGCCTCCTGGCTGCGCAGCAGCACGGCGTAGGAGATCCCGCCGGCCAGCGCCAGCAACGCGGTGACCGCCAGCCCGACGCCCAGCCCCAGCCGGAGCCGGGCCCGCCGGACGAGGGCCTCGTCGAGGGGGATCACACCGACCCCAGCCGGTATCCGAGGCCGTACACGGTGCGGATCACCGACCGGCCGAGCTTGCGGCGCAGGTAGTACACGTAGGTGTCCACAATGGACGCCGCGGCCGCCTCCTCGAAGACGCGGCGGCGCAGCTCCGAGCGGGAGTGGACGCCGGTCGGCCGGGCGGCGAGCGTCCGCAGCAGTTCGAACTCCCGGGTGGACAGTGCCGTCCGCGACCCGTCGGGCCGCACCACGTCACGGGCCACCAGGTCGAGCCGGCCCCGACCGACCGGCAGGGACTCGGTCGGAGCCGGCATCCGCCGGCACAGCGCCCGCACCCGGGCACTGAGCTCGTCGAGGTCGAACGGCTTGGCGAGATAGTCGTCGGCGCCCGCGTCGAGGCCGGCGATCCGGTCGTCGACCGTGCCCAGCGCGGTCAGCAGCAGGGCCCGCGCCGGAACCGACCGCGACCGCAGCCGCGCGACCAGGTCGAGACCGTCGAGCGCGGGCAGCAGCCGGTCGATGAGCATGACGTCGTAGCGCCGGGTCAGCCCTAAGTGCAGTCCGCGGTGCCCGTCGGGTGCCCGGTCGACGAGGTAGCCCTCGTCGACCAGCGCGCCGGTCAGCATCTCGCTGAGCTCCTCGTCGTCCTCGACGACGAGGAGCCGCCCCACAGCAGACATCCATCGACGATCGCACATGTCTTTGCGTCGGCAAGTAGTGATCGATGTCTCAATCTCGACTCACTGCCAGCTCCCTGTCCGGCGGGGCGGCGGAGCGGTCCCGCCGATCGAGCCAGGACAGCACCGGCGTCGTCATCAGCGTGGTCACCAGGGCGACGAGGACCAGCACGGTGAACAGCAGCGGACTCACGATGCCCGCCTCCAGCCCCACGTTGAGCGCGATGAGCTGCATCAGGCCGCGGGCGTTCATCAACGCGCCGATCCGCAGCGCCACCCCCTGCGGCTCCCCCCGCACGCGGGCCGCGGCCCAGCAGGCGCCGAACTTGGCGACGATCGCCACCACGACGCACGCCACCGCGAACGCGAGCACCGCCGGGTCGCCGAGGAGCCCGAACTCCGTGCGCAGCCCGGAGTAGGTGAAGAACAGCGGCAGGAACACGGTGGCGGCGACCGGCGTGAGCGTGTCGACGACCCGGTCGGTGCGGTCGGTGTGCGGCATCACCACGCCGACCGCGAACGCGCCGAAGACCGCGTACAGCCCGATCTCGTCGGTGTACCAGGCCACCAGGAACAGCAGCGCCACCGTGCCCAGCATCCGGGCGCGGTCGTCGAGGCGGTCGCTGCCCATCAGGACGCGGGTCACCCGCGGGCCCAGGAGCCACATCACCAGCCCGAAGACCACGGCGCCGCCGGCCGTGACGAACGCCGGCCCGGCCTCACCCGACGCGAACGCGAGCACCACGGCGAGCATCACCCACGCGGTCACGTCGTCGAGGGCGCCGCTCGCGAGCGACACCGACCCGTGCCGGGTGCCGGCCTGCCCGCGCTCGGTGATGATGCGGGCGAGCATGGGGAACGCCGTGATGGCCAGCGCCACCCCGACGAACGCCGCCGTGACGCCCAGCGACGTGCCCTCCTTCTGCACCGGCACCTGGCGGTGCAGGAGCACGACGAGCAGCACGCCGAGCGTCAGCGGCGCGGCCACACCGGCCACCGACACCGCGCCGGCGGTGCCCACGACCCCGGAGATCCGGTGGGTGGTGAACGCGTAGCCGGCCTGGAACATGAACAGCACCAACCCGACCTGACCGACCACGTACAGGATCGGCAGCAGCTGCGCCGGGAACAGCGCGTCCTGCACGCCGGGCAGGAGCAGGCCGAGCAGCGACGGGCCGAGCAGGACGCCCGCGAGCATCTCGCTGACCACCGGTGGCTGGCCCACCTTGGCCAGCAACCAGGCGACCGCCTTGCAGAACAACAGGATCACCGCCACGGCGATGAAGAACCGGGGTGCGAGTTCGACCGGCGTCACGTACCAACCTCCTCGAAGAACGACGTACAGAGCCGTTGCCGCCGCGCGTCGACGACCATCCAGGTGCCGAGAACGAGTTGCCGCACCGAGCGCCCGACGCCGGCCCACCGGTCCCCCAGCCGCTGCGCGGCCAGGCGCGCCCGGCCGGGCCCGGCGAGTCCGACGGGCGTCAGGTAGGCGGGGCCGCGGCTGGGCAGCGACCTGGTGTGCTCGACGGCGGACGCGAGCGTGAAGCGGCGCAGCACCTCGCGGGTGGCGGCGCGCAACATCACCGGGGCGGCCCCGCGGGCAGGGCAGGCGCGGTTGGCGGTCACGCCGTACGGGATGAAATGCGCCTCGCGGCGCGGGACGGACAGCCACCGGTCCGGGTCGAAGGCGGCGTCCGCCGCCGGGCCGGTCCGCTGGTAGGCGAGGTAGTTGAACAGCAGCACCGAACCCGCCGGCAGCGTCACCGACGCGTCGACGACGATCGGTGCCGAGGTGATCCGGTGCGCGATCCCGAACAGCGGATGCACCCGCAGCGTCTCGTCGATGAACCGGTCGAGGGCGTCGTCGTCGGCGTACGGCGGCGCCGGATGCTGGGCCGCGCACAGCAGGATGTGTGCCATCGCCTCGGACATCTGCACCACGGCCGTGTTGAAGAACGCGCCCTGCAGGTACCACGTGGTCTCCTGGGCGGTGAAGCCCGGCAGGGTCACCGGGCACGTTCCGTCCTCCAGCCGTCCGAGCAGGTACCGGGTGAGGCGGTCACGCCGGTCCATGTGCCGCAGGCCGGTCGCCTTGAGCGCGGTGACCACGTCGTTCGCGTTGGCCACGATGAGGTCGCGCGCCGCCGTGGGGCACGGCTCGTCGAAGACCAGTTCGTGGAACACCTCGGCCCAGACCGGCATCATGAGGTCGCGCAGCCGCACGGCCGCGGTCCGCCGGGGCGTCAGGACGTCGAGCGCGCGGCGGGTCGCGGCGGTCGCCAGGTCGTCGCACCGGTCGTGCGGGACGGCGAGGACGCGGCGCGTCGTCCTCGCCACCACGCGGTAGCGCTCCCCCGGCTCCAGGTGCTCCTGGTGCATCTGCGGCCCCGGCGCCAACCAGTACCAGAACAGGTCGGACAGCCCGGCGCCGCGGCTGCGCCCGTCGGCGGCCGGGTCGCCGTAGACCCGTTCGAAGTGCTCGGGACCCACCAGCGGGCCCGGAACCGGGATCCCCTCCACGCCGTTGACCCGCACGAAGATCCGTTCGCGCAGCCGCACCACCATCGCGGGCAGCCAGCGCGGAACGGTCCACAGCAGCACCGCTGCGACGACGAACGCGGCGATGGTCATGCGGCCGCCACCAGGTCGGCGGTCAGCTCCGCCGGGGTCCGGGCCCCGGCCAGGGCCAGCGCCGCGTCCAGCCCGACCATCAGACCGTCGAGGGCATCCCGGACGCCCGCGGCGCCGCCGGCCGCGAGCGCCCACACGACAGGCCGCCCGACGAGGACGGCGGTGGCACCGAGCGCGAGCGCCACCAGCACGTCGACGCCGCGCCGCACGCCGCCGTCGAGCAGGACGGGAAGCCGTCCGCCCACGGCCTTCACGACCGCCGGCAACGCGTCGATGGTCGCGATCGCGCCGTCGAGCTGACGCCCGCCGTGGTTGGACACGATGAGCCCCGACACGCCGTGCTCCACGGCGAGCTCGGCGTCGGCCGGGTGCAGGATTCCCTTGAGCACGATGGGCAGGCCGGTGATGGCGCGCAGCCGGTCGACGACGTCCCAGCCGAGCCGGTCGTCCATCGCGATGCTCCGCACCCGGCCCGTGCCGTCGCGCAGGTTCTCGCACACCATGCCGGCCGGCAGGTCGAGGAACCCGTTGCGCACGTCGCGCGGCCGGTGCGCGAACACCGGCGAGTCCACCGTCACCACCAGGGCCCTGACACCGGCGGCCTCCGCGCGGCCGACGACCGACGCGGTGAACGCGGCATCGGGTTGCGGGTAGAGCTGGAACCACAGTGGACAGTCGGTCGCGGCGATGTCCTCGACCGGTGCGGTCGCGGCCATGCTGACCACCATCAGGGATCCGGCGGCGGCGGTGCCGCGCGCGGTGGCGACCTCCCCGTCGGGGTGGGCGAGGCGGTGGAACGCGGTCGGCGCGACGAGGACCGGCGCGGCGACCTCGGTGCCGAACAGCGTGATGCGCAGGTCGCGGTCGCCGGTGGCCCGCAGCACCCGCGGAACGACGCGGATCCGGTCGAAGGCGGCCTCGTTGGCCCGCAGCGTCCGCTCGTCGCCGGCGCCTCCGGCGAAGAAGTCGCGGTGGACCGGACTCAGGTCAGGCATCGCGCGACGAACTCCGCGAGCGGCCGGACGTGCACGTCGGGCCGGTCCCACCGGTTCTCCAGGTTCTCGGCGAGGTGGTGGACCGCGACGGTTGCGCCGTCGCGGCGGAAACGCACCACCGGGTGCAGGTACGCGGCATCGTGTGCCTCGCCGACGGCGTCCTGCCTGATCCTGCCGACGGTGATGTCGAACGGGTCGACCTTGTCGTGGTCGGGCCCGTACTCGAGGGTGACGACGAACGCCGGCCCGGTGCCGTCGATGTAGGCGACCGGAACCTCCTCCAGGTACCGGGCGTCGGCGCCGTCGACGGTCACGACGTCGGCGAGGAAGCCGAACTGCTGCCACAGCGCGGAGGTGCGGTTGACCCGGTCGACGACGGCCCGCGTGATGGCGTCGGGGTTCGCGTCGAGCTTGTCGGCGGGCCACGGTGTGTCGTGGTACCGCTCGCCGAGGATGCGGTGCAGTGCCCTGACGCCGTACCGGAAGCCGTGAATGAACCCGTTCGTGGACTTCTTGAAGTCGCGTTGCTGGGTGAGGGTGCCGGCGAAGTACAGGCCGGGTACGTTGACCGACTCGAACGCCGGGGTCTGTTCGGGGAAGCGGTCGTTGATGACCAGGCGCGGCCGCGCCGTGTCGTCGAAGACGGACGCGTCGAAGCGGAACCCGGTGCACGCCAGCACCCGGTCGTAGTACAGCTCCTTCACGACCTCGTCGGCGCGGGAGAAGCTGAACGTGACGCGGTACCCGGTCCCGTCGCGTTCGATCCTGCGCACGTTGCCGTCGAGGATCGCGTTCGCCGACTTCAACTGGTACGTGTCGAGGAAGTTGTTGTTGACCGCGCGCAGGTGCCCGACGTAGTGGGTGCGCCACGCCATGCGGATCGAGCTCGGGCCGGCGACGTGGATGACCGCGGCCTTCTCGATGAGCGCGTCGGCGGTCTCGAACGCCGAGTTGCCCTTGCCGACGACGAGCACCCGCTGGTCGGTGTAGTCGGCGGGATCGACGGACATGTCGGAGTAGTCCTCGGCGAGGTCGAAGCCGTCGATGTCCGGGCGGTAGGGCTTCGACACCCCGGTGGCGACGACGACCCGTCTCGCCGTGAAGATCTCGTCCCCGGCCCGCACCGTGAACCCGCCGGCGTCCTTCGACACCCGGTCCACCCTTGTGTGGTAACGGATTTTCGCGCCCGTCGCCGCGGCGACGTCGGCGAGGTAGCGCACCATGACGTCCGCGTGCGGGAAGTACCGCTCGGTGTAGTCGGTGAACAGGTGCCCCGCGTCCAGCAGCGAGTTCCAGTCCAGCCGCAGGTTCAGCTCCGGGTCGTCGGTGCCCGTGTGCGCCTTGTTGATGGAGATGAGCTGCCGGTGCCGCGGGAAGCGGGTGAAGAACGTCCCCGGCGCCCCACCGGCTTCGAGGACCAGGTAGTCGTGCCGGCCCTCGGCCTCGAAGAGGGCGGCCAGCTGCAACCCGGCCGGGCCGGCTCCGATGATCAGGTACTCCAGCGTCACGACGGTCACCTCTCGAAGTTCGCGACGACGTCGGCGGCGCGCCGCACGTCGTCCTCCAACGGCCGGTCCGGGTCGATCGGGGGTATCGCGTCGGCGAGCGCGGCCAGCACCGCGGCGCAGCGCGGCGCGGTCGGTGTGCGGGCGCCGACGTGGACGGCCTGGCGCAGCCCGAGCGCCAGCGACCCGACGAGCAGCCGCAGCAGCCGGGCGTGGTCCAGGGCCCGCAGGGCGGCCTGGGTGCCGAGCGGCACGACGTCCTGGTTGTGCAGGTTGGTCGGCAGGCTCTGCATGCTGGCCGGAACCGCGTCCCGGCGCAGCTCCGCGACCAGCGCGGTCGACGCCAGCTGCACCCCCTGCAGGCCGTGCTGCTGCCCCGGCCCGGCGGCCAGCATCGGCGGCAGGCCGCCGTTGCGGTGCGGGTCGACGAGCAGGTCGAGCTGCCGCTCGGCGAGGTTGCCGACCTGGGCGGCCACCATCGACAGCACGTCGGCCGCGAACGCGGCCGGCTGGCCGAAGAAGTTCCCGCCGTGCACCACCGCGTCGTCGTCGGGGAAGAACACCGGGTTGTCGCTGACACTCGCGAGATCCGCGGCCACGACGCCGTCGACGTAGCGCAGCGCGTCCTCGGCCGCGCCGAGCAGCTGCGGCGAACACCGGATGCTGTACGGCTCCTGCAGTGCCCGGGTGCCCGACGCCGTCAGGCCCTCCGCGGTGGCCCGCATCGCGGCACCGACCGCGACGGCACCCGGATGGCCGTACGCGGCGAGCAGGCGGGCGTCGAGGAACTGCGGGTCGCTGCCGAGCAGGTCGGCGAGCAGGCAGGTCAGCGTCAGCACCGCCCGGTGCGACCGGCGCACCGCGTCGAGGGCCAGCGCCGTCGCGGCGGTGGTCAGCGACGTGCCGTTGACCATCGCCAGCGCGTCGCGGCCGTCGAGCGGCAACGGCTCCAGCCCGGCCCGGTCCAGCGCCCGCGCCGCGGGCAGGCGCACGCCGTCCACATAGGCGTGACCGCGGCCCCGCAGCGCCTGCGCGGCCGCGCCCAGCGGGATGAGGTCGCCGCTGGCGCCGACCGACCCCAGCCGCGGCACCGCCGGGACGAACGTCGTCGCCAGCATCGCCGCGATCGCGTCGACGACGTGGGGGGACACGCCGCTCGACCCGCGGGCCAGCGACCACACGCGCACGAGCATCGTCGCCCGCACCACGTGCGGGTCGAGGTCCGGTCCCTGGCCGGCGCCGAGGTGCGCGAGCGTGTTGTCGGCCTGGTCGCGCAGGTCGGCCCGGCCGGCGTACCCGACGAGCGCGCCGAACCCGGTGGTGGCCCCGTAGACCGCGCGGTCGTCGCCGAGGACCTTGGTCAGGAACACGCGGGCGGCGGCGACGCGGGCCGTCACCCGCTCACCGACCACGACCCGGACCGGGTCGCGGGCGGCGTGCAGGTCGGCGACCCGCAGCGGACCGGCGAGATCCACCTGTGGTGTCATGGGACGGCACGCTAGAGACACATTCTCAGAAGCTTCTGAAATCGCGTCCCTACGGTGCACCACATGACGACGGACTACCTGATCATCGGGGCCGGACCGGCGGGGCTGCAGCTCGCCGCCCTGCTGGAGCGCGACGGCCGCGACTACCTGGTCCTCGAAGCCGGCTCGGCGCCGGGCACGTTCTTCACCACGTACCCGCGCCACCGCCAGCTGATCTCGATCAACAAGGTGTGGACCGGGTCCGAGGATCCCGAGTTCAACCTCCGGGCCGACTGGAACTCCCTGCTGACCGACGACCCGGCGCTGCTGTTCGGCAACTACAGCCGCCGCTACTTCCCCGACGCCGACACCATGGTCCGCTACCTGGCCGACGTCGCGGTCCGCACCGGCGCGCGGATCCGTTACGACACCAGGGTGTCGCGGGTGTCACGCGACGCCGACGGGTTCACCGTCGTGGCCGGCGGCGAGACCCTCACGGCGCGGCGGGTGGTCGTCGCCACCGGGGTCGGGAACCTGTACGTCCCACCGATCCCCGGCGCCGAGGTGGCCGAGCGGTACGACACCGTCAGCGTCGACCCGGACGACTTCACCAACCAGCGGGTGCTCATCGTCGGCAAGGGCAACTCGGCGTTCGAGACCGCCGACGCGCTCGTCGAGACGGCCGCGGTCATCCACGTCGCCGGGCCGCGCGCGGTGAAGATGGCGTGGCAGACGCACTACGTCGGCCACCTGCGCGCGGTGAACAACAACTTCCTCGACACCTACCAGCTCAAGTCGCAGAACGCGGTGCTCGACGGCACCGTGGAACGGATCTCCCGCCGGGAGGACGGCGGCTACCGGATCGACTTCCGCTACGCCCGCACGGTCGAGGCGCTGCGGCAGATCGACTACGACCGCGTCATCCTGTGCACGGGCTTCCGCTTCGACGCGTCCATCTTCGACGACACGGCGCGGCCGCGCCTGGTCATCAACGACCGCTTCCCCGAACAGACCCCGGCGTTCGAGTCGGTCAACGTACCCGGCCTGTACTTCGCCGGCACCCTCACCCAGCAACGCGACTTCAAGAAGTCCACCAGCGGGTTCATCCACGGCTTCCGGTACGGCGTCAGGGCACTGCACCGCATCCTCGGCGAGCGCTACCACGACACGCCGTGGCCGTCCGTCGCCGTCGAGGCCACGCCCGAGGCGATCGCCGACGCGGTCATCGCCCGGATCAACCGCACCTCCGCGCTGTGGCAGCAGTTCGGTGTCCTCGCCGACGTGGTCACCGTGACCGCCGACGGCGCGCGCTACCTCGAGGAGTTGCCGGTCGCCCACGTCGGCTCCGACGGGCTGGCGTTCCTGGTCACCCTGGAGTACGGGCCGGAGCACGACCGGGTGGACCCGTTCGACATCACGGTCCCGCGCATCGCCGAGAACGACGCGGCGGCCGCCCACGACGCCAGCTACCTGCATCCGGTCGTGCGTGTGCGCCGCGACGGCGCCGTGGTGACCGAGCACCACCTCGCCGAGAACCTCGAGAACCACTGGGACCTGCCGGCCGTGCACCACCAGCCGCTGGCGCAGTTCATCAAGGGCGTGCTGGCAGATGGCGTCTGAGGTCTGGCCGCAGCCGGTCCTCGACCTGCTCACCACCGGCGACGACCGCCCGGTGTTCGAGGACGGCGACCGCGTCGTCACCGCGGCCGGCATGGCGTCGCTGGTGCGGCGGGCGGCGGGCGGGCTGCGCGCCGCCGGGGTCGGGCCGGGCACCGGGGTCGCGCTGGAGGTCGGGGTGTCGCCGGAGGCGTTCGCGGTGATCATCGCCGCGTTCGCGCTCGGTGCGCGGGTCTCGGGCGTGCGTCCCGGGCTCACGCCGTCCCAGAAGAGGCCCTTCCTGGACCTCGACGGTGCCGCCGGGGCCGCGCTCGTCGACGACGCCCGCGCCGCCGACCTGGCCGCCGGCCCCGACGACGGCGCGCCGCTGGTCGCCGCCGGCCGCCCGGCCGACCTCGCCCGGATCACCTGGACCAGCGGCAGCACCGGTGTGCCGAAGGGCTGCGTGCGCACGTACGCGGCGATGAGCGCCGCCTGGGCGCCCTACCCCGACCGGTGGCCGCCGGCCGTCGCCGACCTCGCCGCGCGGCTGGACCGTTACCTCGTCTTCGGGTCGCTGAACAGCCTGGTGATGCTCGAGTACGCCGTGCTGACCCTGGCCGCCGGCGGCACGCTGGTCGCCGCGCGCCCGCCGGGCCTTCCCGACATGGTCACCCGGCACCGGGCGACCGCGAGCGTCGTCACCGTCGGGAAGCTGCACCAGCTCGTGCGCGACCAGCGCTCCCGGCCCGCCGACCTGAGCAGCCTGCGGGCCCTGCTGGTCTCCGGTTCCCCGCTCGAACCGGGCCGCCTGACGGAGGCCCTGGACGTGCTCGGACCGGTGGTCTTCCACGGCTACGGCCAGACCGAGACCGGCATGATCGCCATGGTCACGCCGGCCGAACTGGCGGCCGACCCGCGCCTGCGCGCCTCCGTCGGCCGCGCACCCGCGGTGACCGACCTGTCGATCCGCGACGCCGCCGGCCGACCCGCCGCCGAGGGCGAGCTGTACGTCCGGACCCCGTCGCAGGCCAGCGGGTACTGGGCCGACCCGGACGGGACGGCAGAGGTGTTCGACGCCGGCTGGGTCCGCACCCGCGACCTCGCCCGCCTCGACGAGCGCGGCTACCTGTACCTGGACGGGCGCATCCGCGACATCATCATCGTCAACGCCGAGGTGGTCTACGCCGGCCCGGTCGAGCGGATCCTCGGCGGCGACCCGGCCGTCGCGGAGGCGTACGTCGTCGGCCGGCCCGACGACGCCACCGGCGAGGCCGTCCACGCCTTCCTCGTGCCCGCCACCGGACACACCCCCGACCCGGACCGGCTGCGCACCCTGGTCGGCGCGGCCCTCGGCCCGGCGGCGGTTCCCCACACCGTCCGGCTGATCGACCGGGTGCCGGTCACCCCGAACGGCAAGCCGGACAAGAAGGCCCTGCCCCGGTGAACCGGCGCAACGGCGTTACGGACCGTGAACCGTTCGGGGGCCGCCATCGCGGCCGCTACCCAGAGATCAACCTCTCTGGATGAGCAACTGTTCACCCGGTGGGTTGGGGGTGCCCGTTGTGTTCGGCGCTGTCCGTGAGGCTGCGCCGCCACGTCGGGATCGGCCGTCGAACGCGCGAAGCCCTGGCGATCGTGGACTCCCCTACACGTCATGGCATGTCTGGAAGTCCAAGATCAGGCCGGGCGTCGGGGCCGGGGAGAGAAATGCTGGAACCACCGCACCTTCTCTCCCACGATCACTGCCGCCATAACCGCCGGGCAGCCGGCCGACGAGCGCACCACTGCGTGAACAGTCTCGCGGCCGTCGGGGCGGCGGTCACCGGTTCGTAAGATCTGCCGACGGCGCGGACCGGTAGGGTCGCGGCGTGACCCTCCGACGTCTCGTCGTGTCCCTCGTCGCCGCGATCACCGCGGTCGCGGTGCTCGCCGGTGCGGCCGGCTGCGCGGATCCCGCCCCCACCGACGCCGCTGGGCCGGTGGCCGCGTCGTCGACGACGGGCGCCGCCTCCACCCCCGCCTCCGGTGCCGCCGTGCCGTCGACGTTGGCGTTCACCGCCCGGACCGTGGGCGGTGCGGCGTTCGACGGTGCCACGCTGGCGGGAAAGCCGACCGTGCTGTGGTTCTGGGCGCCGTGGTGCCCGACGTGCGCCGGTCAGGCCAAGGGTGTGAAGACCGCCGCCGAGCAGCTGGCCGGCAAGGTGAACGTGGTCGGTGTCGGTGGGCTCGACGACGAGGACGCGATGCGCCGGTTCATCACCCAGTGGAAGCTCGACGCGGTGCCGCACCTGTCGGACGAGGCGGGCACCGTGTGGAAGAAGTTCGGGGTCACGTCGCAGAGCACGTTCGTGCTGCTGGACAGCCGCGGAACCGTCGTGCACAAGGGTGTCCTGACCGGTGACGCCCTTCCCGGCCGGGCCGCCGCGCTGACCTGATGGCCGACCTCGGGCTCGCGCTGGCCGCCGGGCTGGTCGCGGCGGTCAACCCGTGCGGGTTCGCGCTGCTGCCGGTGTACCTGACGCTGCTGGTGCTCGGCGACGACAGTCCCGGCCGGATCGTCGCCGTGCGGCGGGCGCTGGTCGCCACGGCCGCCATGACGGCCGGGTTCGTGGTCGTGTTCGGCGCCGTCGGGTCGGCGGTCGCACCGGTGTCCGGCGCCCTGTTCCGGTACCTGCCGTGGTTCACGGTCGCGTTCGGGCTGCTGCTGGTGGTGCTCGGCGGCTGGCTGACCGCCGGCCGGCACCTGCCGTCGTTCGTGCTGCCGGTCCGCGGCCCGACCGTGCGCCGCTCGGCCGGCTCCATGGTGCTGTTCGGCGCCGCGTACGCGGTCGCGTCGTTGTCGTGCACCATCGCGCCGTTCCTCGCGATCGTCGCCTCGAGCTTCCGCGCCGGTTCGGTCCTCGACGGGGTGGGGCTGTTCGTCGCGTACGCGCTCGGCATGGGCCTGCTGGTCGGCGCGGCCGCGCTCGCGGTCGCCCTGGCCCGCCCGGCCGCGCTGACCCGCCTGCGCCGCTTCGGCCCCGCGGTGTCGCGGCTCGGCGGCGCGGTCATGCTCGTCGCCGGCGGCTACGTCGCCTACTACGGCTGGTACGAACTGCGCGGCGACGTCGACGACCCGGTCATCGCCGGCGCGCAGTACCTGCAACGGGCGCTGGTACGTGCCGTCGAGACGCCGGGCGTGCGGTGGATCGCCGCGCTGTTCGCCGTTCTGCTGGCCGGCGCCCTGACGACCGCGTCGATCGCCCGCCGCACCGGCGGACCACGGAACTGACCCACCCGCGACGGTGGGACACCGCGGTCACGACGAAGGTCGTGTGCGATGGGGGACCCACAGCTCGACCTCCGTCCCCCTTCCGGGGCGGCTCCTGATGCCCGTCGTGCCGCCGAGGTCCCGGATCCGGCCCCGGATCGACTGGTGCACCCCGAGCCGTCCCGCGCGGGCCGAGTCGTCGAGCCGCCCGGGCTCGACGCCGATCCCGTTGTCGCGGACCGTGACGCGGACGCCGTCGCCCTCGTCCTCCAGCAGGATCCACGTCCGCGCGCCGGCACCCGCGTGCCCCCGTCACGCCACATCGGGTGGTCGTCGACCACCCATCACCCGCACGGTCACGTCCGCCACGATAGAGGCGGTACCGGGAACCTGCTGGCGGCCCTCGAGCCGAGCGACGATGGTGGAGGCATGACTGTCATACCGTCGACCTCGCACTGGGGCGCCTTCGGGGTGCGCGTCGACCCGGACGGCGGCCTCACGGTGGTGCCGCACCCGTCCGACCCGGCGCCGTCGCCGCTGCTCGGCAACGTCGTGGAAGGGCTGCGGCACCGCACCCGGGTCGCGCGGCCCGCGGTCCGGCGCGGGTGGCTCGACCACGGCCCGGGCCCGACCGACCGCCGCGGGCGTGACGGGTTCGTCGAGGTCGGCTGGGACGAGGTGCTCGACCTCCTCGCCGCCGAGCTGAACCGGGTGCGCACGGAGCACGGCAACGAGGCCATCTTCGGCGGCTCATACGGATGGGCCAGCGCCGGCCGGTTCCACCACGCCCAGAGCCAGCTGCACCGGTTCCTCAACCAGTTCGGCGGGTTCACCGGGTCGCGCAACTCCTACAGCAACGGCACCTCGGTGGTGCTGCTCCCCCACGTCGTCGGCGACGCCGAGACGGTGCTGCGCGGCGCGTCGTCGTGGCCGACGATCGCCGCGAACACCGAGCTGATCGTGGCGTTCGGCGGCATCCCGGCCAAGAACGTCCACGTGGTGCCCGGCGGGGTCACCCGGCACGGCACACCGGGACACCTCACGGCGCTGGCCGAGCGGAACGTGGAGGTCGCGCTCGTCAGTCCACTTCGGACGGACCTGCCGGCGACGGTGCCCGCCACCTGGTACCCCGTCGAGCCCGGCACCGACGTCGCGCTGATGCTGGGGCTGGCGCACACGCTGCTCGTCGGGGGCCTGCACGACAGGGCGTTCCTCGACCGGTACTGCGTCGGCTTCGACACCGTCGCGCGGTACCTCGTCGACGGCCGGTACGACGCCGACTGGGCCGCGCGCGTCTGCGGCATCCCGGCCGACGACATCCGGGCGCTGGCCCGGCGGATGGCGGCCCGCCGCACGCTGGTGACCGTCACCTGGTCGTTGCAGCGCATCCGCCACGGCGAGCAGCCGGTCTGGGCCGGGCTCCTGCTCGCCGCGATGCTCGGCCAGATCGGGCTGCCCGGCGGCGGGTTCGGGCACGGGTACGGGTCGATGGGCGACGTCGGCGACAACGGCCCGACCGTCCGGCTGCCGTACCTGCCGCAGGGCACCAACCCCGTCCGCACGTTCATCCCGGTGGCCCGCATCGCCGACCTGCTCCTGCACCCCGGCGCCACCTACGACTACAACGGCCGATCGCTGACCTACCCCGACATCCGGCTCGTGTACTGGGCCGGCGGCAACCCGTTCCACCACCACCAGGACCTGGCGCGGCTGCGCACCGCGTTCGGTCGTCCCGACACCGTCGTCGTGCACGAGCCGCACTGGACGGCCACCGCCCGGCACGCCGACATCGTGCTCCCCACGACACTGCCGCTGGAACGCGAGGACGTCGGCGGCGGACGCCGCGACACCCACCTCATCGCGATGCACCGCGCCGTCGAGCCGTACGGCGAGGCCCGCGACGACCACCACATCCTCGCCGGGCTCGCCGACCGGCTCGGCTTCGCCGACCGGTTCACCGAGGGACGCACCGCCCGGCAGTGGCTGGAGCACCTCTACGACCGGTGGCGCGCCGACGACGCGCCCACCTTCGCCGACTTCTGGGCCGCCGGCGGGCACGAACTGCCCACCGGCCCGAGCGACTTCACGTTGTTCGATCGGTTCCGCGCCGATCCCGACCGGTCGCCGTTGAAGACCCCGAGTGGACGCATCGAGCTCGCCTCCGAGACCGTCGCCGGCTTCGGCTACGACGACTGCCCCGGCCACCCGGCGTGGCTGGAACCGGAGCCGGCCGACCGGAGGTACCCGATGCACCTCATCGCCAACCAGCCCTCCACCCGCCTCCACAGCCAGCTCGACGTCGGACCTGTGAGCCGGGCGTCCAAAGTGGACGGTCGCGAGCCGCTGTCGCTGCACCCGGACGACGCGGCCGCCCGCGGCATCGCCGCCGGCGACGTGGTGCGCGTCTTCAACGACCGCGGTGCCTGCCTCGCCGGCGCGGTCCTCACCGACGGGATCCGACCCGGCGTGGTGCAGCTGGCCACCGGCGCCTGGTTCGACCCCGTCGACACCCCGGACGGCGTGCTGTGCGTCCACGGCAACCCGAACGTGCTGACCGCCGACATCCCCACCTCCCGGCTGTCGCAGGGCTGCGCCGGCCAGCACGCCCGCGTCCAGGTCGAGCGGTACACCGCGACGCCACCCCCGGTCACCGTCTTCGACCCACCGGCGGGGCTCGCGCGATGACCTCCCACGCGGGGCTCGCACGATGACGGCCCACGGCGTGGCGAGCGCCTCGGTCGGCGCGAGCCGGGCCGCGCGGATCGCCGGGTAGAGGCCGGCCATCGCGCCGATCACCAGTGTGGCCAGCACACCACCGGCGGTCGCCCACGCGGGCACCACGGTCAGCCATTCCCGGGTGAGCGGGTACATCGCGGTCACCGCCACCCCGGTCACCATGCCGCCGGCCCCGCCCAGCGCCGACAGCAGCAGCGACTCGGCCAGGAACTGCCCACGGACCTGGCCGCGCGTGGCACCCAGCGACCGGCGCAGGCCGATCTCCGCCCGGCGTTCGAGCACCGAGATGACCATCGTGTTGGCCACACCGACGCCACCGACCAGGAGCGCCACCGCGCCGAGGCCGAGCATCAGCCCCGTGAACACCTCGTCGGTGGCCTCCCGCGCGGCGAGCGCGTCCGGGTGCTGATCCTGACCAAGCTGTCGCTCCGCGACCGGGTGCAGGCGGTGATCTACGCCTACGAGCACGGCCTGGTCCGCGCCGGCCACCCGGACCGACCGTCTACGCGGTGGGCCGGTCGGTGGTGTAGTGGATGTCGCGGAACGGTCGGCGCCACGCGGTCACCTCCGCGGCGACGGCCTCCGGAGGGCCGGTCAACGCCCGGGCGACGAACGACGCGAGCGTCGGCATGTCGGCGACCGTCATGCCCAGCCGGGCCAGTTCCGGTGTGCCGATGCGCAGCCCGTTCAGGTCGCCCGGCACCGGCGCGACGGGCAGGCCGATGCCGCAGGTGAGCAGGTTCGCCCGGCGCAGGCGGGCCGCGGCGGTCTGGCCGCCGCCGAACGCCGCGGCCTCCACGGCGAACTGGTGCGACCGGGTCGCGACCCCGCCGGGCCGGAACACCGGGATGCCGGCGGCGGTGAGCCGGTCGGCGAGGGCGTCGGCGGTGCGCACCATCGCGTCGGCGTAGGCCTTGCCGGCGACGGTCCAGTCGAGCATCGTCTGCGCCAGGGCCGCGGTCCTGCCCGCGTCGAAGTTCGCGGTGAGCCCCGGATAGGCGATGGCCTCGATGCGCTCGGCCAGTTCGGCGTCGTTGGACAGGAGCAGACCACCGGCGGGACCGCCCAGGCTCTTGTAGGTGCTCATGGACATCAGGTGCGCGCCCTCGTCGAGCGGGTTCGGCCAGGCGCCGCCGGCGATGACGCCGCACAGGTGCGCGGCGTCGAAGAGGACCTTCGCGCCGACCGAGTCGGCGATCTCCCGGATGGCCGCGACGGGGTGCGGAACGAGGTTGAGGCTGCCACCGATCGTGATGAGCTTCGGGCGGACCGCGCGCGCGAGGTCGGCCAGGGCGTCGACGTCGACCGTGTACCCGGTGGGGTCGACCGGTGCGGCGACGGTGGTCACCCCGTAGAGACCGGCGGCGCCGGCGGCGTGGTGCGTGACGTGGCCCCCGATGGTCGCCGGTGGGGCGATCACCGGGTCGCCGGGTTCGCAGCACGCCATGAACGCGTACAGGTTCGCCAGGGCGCCGGACCCGACCCGCACCTCGGCGTGGTCGGCGTGGAACACCCGCGCCGCCAGCGCGGCCGCGACGACCTCGATGTGCTCGATGGCCTCCAGACCCGTCTCGTACTTCTCGCCCGGGTAGCCCAGGGACGCGCGGGACCCCAGCCGGGCCGCCAGCATGTTCTCCGCGCGTGGGTTCATGCGGTTGGTCGCCGGGTTGAGATTGAGGCACTCCTCGTCGTGGATGCGCTGGTTGTCCACGATCAGGTCCGACAGGAGGTCCGCGACGCCCGCCGCGTCCCGGGTCTGCAGGTCGGTGACGATCGAGGTGATCCGGTCGGCGACCGGGCCGGGCAGCCACGGACGCGGGGCGAGGGTGTCGGTCACGGGTGCTGCCCTCCTGGGACGCGGTCGGTACCGATGACGGTAGGAGCGGTGCCACCTGCGCGTCTTCGGAGCGGTGACCGCAATTCGCCCGCCGGTCTCCTACATTTGACGGATGGAGCCCGGCGACGTGCAGCGCGAGCTGGACGGGCTGGCCGCTACGCTCGGCCGCTCGGTGAGCCTCGACGACCCGGACGGAACGCTGATCGGCTACAGCACGCAGGGCGCCGACGTCGACCCGGTCCGCGTCCAGGCCATCCTGTCCCGCCGGGTCCCCGAGGCGGTGCTCGCCTACCAGCGCGGCCACGGCGTCGACACCGCGACCGGACCCGTCCGGCTGCCGGCGAACGCCGACCTCGGCATGTCGGCCCGCACCTGCGTCCCCGTCCGCGACGGCCGCGCGCCCGTCGCCTACCTGTGGGTCCTCGACGACGGAGCGCCGCTCGACCGGGCCGCCGACGACGCGGTGCGGGCGTGCGCCGACCGCCTGGCGACCCTGCTCCGCGCGCCCGGCGTCGACGGCGCGCTGGCCGAGCTCTTCGGCGACCGGCCCCGGGCCGACCCGGTCGGCGAGCTGGTCGGCCGCGAGCCCCGCATCCGGTCACACGAGCTGCGGTTCGCCGTCGTCGCCGCGACCACGACGACCGACGGTCGGCGGGCACCCGCCCCACGGACGACGCCGCCGGTGGCGACCTCGCGCGCCGTCCTCGGCACGGCCGCCGCCCACGGCCGCCGGCTCGTGCTCCTGGCGCACTCCGGGCGGGCCGGCGCCGTCGACGTCGGTGCCGTCGCCGGGTCCCACGTGACCGGGTACAGCGCGCCCTTCCGCGCCGGCGACGGTGACCCGGCGCTCGCGTCGGCCCTCGCCGCCCGCGCGATCGTCGCCGCCGACTGCGCGGCCGTCGACCCGGCGCTGCCGGCCACCGTCGGATGGGACCACCTCGGCGTCCACCGCCGGCTGCTGCTCGCCGGCGACCCCGGCGGCTGGCCCGACCCGCTGCCGATCGCCGACGACGACCGCTCCGCCGCAATGCTGCGTCAGACGCTGGAGACCTACCTCGACAACGCCGGCGACGCCGCCCGCACCATCACCGCGCTGCGGATCCACCGCACCACGTTCTACTACCGCCTCGAACGCCTCGCCGCGGTGCACGGCATCGCCCTCGACGACGGGCTGGTGCGCACCGAACTCCACCTCGCCCTCAAGACGCACCGCCTGGCCCGGGCCCGCGACACCTACGGCTGGACGGCCCGGTTCCTGACCCGTCTGCGCTGACCAGCGGACCCCGCCGGTCTAGCGCACCAGGCCGGCGTCGTACGCGCGGATGATCGCGGCCGGACGGTCGCGGACGCCGAGCTTCTGGAAGATGGCCGAGATGTGGCCCTTGACCGTGCGTTCGCTCAGGAAGAGCCGTCCGGCGATCTCCGCGTTGGTGGCGCCCGAGGCCACGAGGGCGAGTACCTCGCGCTCCCGGTCAGTGAGGACGTCGAGAGACGCGACCGGCGACGCGACGCGCTGCCGCACGGTGGCCATGACCCGGCGGGCCACCCGGGGGTCGAGCCAGGAGCCGCCGCGTGCGGTGACCCGGATCGCGCCGACGAGGTCGGCGGCGGGTGCGTCCTTGAGCACGAAACCGGCCGCACCCGCCTCGATTGCGCCCCACAGCACGTCGTCGTCCTCGAACGTGGTGAGCGCGAGGACGTGCGGCGGTGCCTCGTCCCGCAGCAGGTGACGGGTCGCCTCGATGCCGTCGAGCACCGGCATGCGGATGTCCATGAGCACGACGTCCGGGCGCAGCGTGCGCGCGGCGTCGATACCGGCCCGCCCGTCGGCGGCCTCGCCGACGATGTCGAGGTCGTCATGGGGTGACAGGATCAGCCGCAGGCCGACGCGGACCAGTTCCTGGTCGTCGACCAGCAGGACGCCGGTCACGCGTCGACCGTCGCCGACACGTGGGGCAACGGCAGCGACGCCGTCACCAGCCAGCCGTCGCCGTTCGGGCCGGCCGTCATCGAGCCACCGAGGGCGTCGACCCGTTGCCGCATTCCGTCGAGGCCGGTGCCGCCGCCGCGACCGCGCTGCCCCGCCCGGCGGGCCGGGCCGTTGCGCACCGAGACGACCAGCCGGCGCGGCTCCCGGGCCACCCGCACGACGGCGTCCGACCCGGGAGCGTGATGCTCCACGTTGGACACCGCTTCCTGTACCAGCCGGAACGCCGCGAGGCCGGTGTACGGGTCCACTGTGGACAGATCGCCGGAGAGCTCGCCGCGCACCGCGAGCCCCGACGATGCCGCCGTCCGCAGCAGGCCGGCGATGTCGCCGGCGCCCGGCGGTGGCGGCCTGGCTCCACCGGGGTCCCCGGCCGAGCCGCGGTCGGGGCCGCCGTCGGGGTCCCTGAGAAGGCCGACAATGCCGCGCACCGACTCCAGGCTCTCGCGTCCCACGTGCTCGGCCCGGGCGAGGGCCTCGGCGGCGGCCGCGGAGTCGCGGCTGAGGACCTCGCGCGCACCGACGACGTTGAGCAGCACGACGCTGAGCCCGTGACCGATGGCGTCGTGCACGTCGACCGCGATCCGTCGGCGTTCCGCGGCGGCCGCCGCGGCGTCGAGGCGGCCCTGCGCCTCGGTGAGCGCCGCGACGAGTGTGCGCTCCCGGCGCACCATGCGCCCGATCAGCCAGGACAGCAGGGTGCCGGTGCCGAAGAAGACGGCGGCGGGATAGTCCTCGCGCCACTCCCCGTACCGGACCACGAACGCCACCGGGACGGCCAGCGCACCCGCGAAGGCGACCGCCTCCGCCGGCCACGACGCTGCGGTGGCGGCGAGCCAGGCGACCGCCAGCAGGGCCAGGAAGATCGCGCCGGGCGCGTCGAACCCGATGCTCACCACCGCCGGCGCGCCGACCCCGACGCCCGCCATCACCCACGAACCGACCCGCACGTCCCCGGCCAGCAGCGCCCACGGCACGAGCGCGACGGCCAGTACGCTCACCAACCCGGCGGACACGCCGCTGGTCACGAACACCAGCAACGCCACGGCCAGCGCCGCGAACGGGAACGCCGGACCCGTCGTGAGCGCGCCGCCCCACGCCCGCGGCCCCTTCACGTCCATCACTGCAAACTACCGTCGTGACGGCCGCCGCGGCCCGTACCGTGGTACGGGTCGGAGACCGACCGCGGTGCGATGTGCGCGCAGCGCCCGGGCCGCAGATTCATGGCATGTTCACGAGCATCGGTCGCCTCACCGTCCGCCGGCGCCGGCTTGTGCTGGCGCTCACCGTCCTCTTCGTCGTCGTCGCGGGGGCCCTGGGCTCCGGCCTGTTCGGATCGCTCGGCGGCGGCGGCTTCACCGACCCGGACGCCGAGTCGGCCCGCGCCGCCGCGTTCCTCACCGCGACCGGCACGACCACCGTCCCCGAACTGGTGCTGCTCGTCGAGGCGGCCGCCGGCGTCGACGACCCCACCGTCGCCGCCGCCGGACGCGACCTCACCGCGGCCGTCGCGGCCGAACCCGGCGTCGGCCGGGCGGTCTCCCACTGGTCGGCGGGAGGCGACGAGCCGACGCTGCGGTCCGCCGACGGCCGCTTCGCGCTCGTCGTCGTCGACCTGGCCGACGCGACGGACGCCGACGACCTGGCCGCCGCGATCGCCGGGCGGTACACCGGCACGCGCGGCCCGATCGCCGTACGCGAGGGCGGCGCGCACGCCATCGACACCGCGATCGGCGAGCAGTTGGAGACCGACCTGATCCGGGCAGAGGCCATCGCCGTGCCGGTCACGTTGGCGCTGCTGCTCATCGTGTTCGGCGGCCTCGTGGCCTCGGTGACGCCACTCGTCGTGGCGGCGATCGGCGTCGCCGGCGCGTTCCTCGGACTCGCCGTCATCGCCCGGTTCACCGAGGTCTCGGTGTACTCCATCAACCTGATGACCGGGCTCGGTTTCGGCCTCGCCATCGACTATTCGCTGTTCATCCTGACCCGGTTCCGGGAGGAGCTGGCCGCCGGTCGGCCCACCGCCGACGCCGTGGTCCGCACGGTGGAGACCGCGGGACGCACCGTCGCCTTCTCGGCCCTCACCGTCGCGGTCTCGCTGTCGGCGCTGCTGGTGTTCCCCCTGTCGTTCCTGCGCTCGTTCGCCTACGCCGGGGTGGCGGTCGTGCTGAGCGCCGCCGCGGCGTCGCTGCTGACGTTGCCGGCGTTGCTCGCCGTCCTCGGTCCACGGGTCGGGCGTCGGCGCACGGCCCGGCGCACGGCTGAGCACCGGTTCTGGTTCCGCCTCGCCCAGGCGGTCATGCGCCGGCCGGTGCCGGTCACCGTCGGCGTCGTCGGGGTGCTCCTCGCCCTCGGAACCCCGTTCCTGCGGGTCGACGCGGGTCTACCGACCTACCGGTCGCTGCCGCCCGGCAGTGAGGCGCGCGAGGTCGCCGAGATCCTCGACACCCGGTTCGCCGGCACCCGGACGGACGAGTTCGCCATCGCGCTGCCCGGCGTCGCGGCCGGCCCGGCGGTCGACGACCTCGCGCGGCGGGTCCGCGCCGTGGGCGGCGTCGACAGCGTGCGGGTGGAGACCTCGCCGGCCGGCTCCTGGCTGACCGTCGTGCCGTCCGTCGTCCCCCGGTCGCCGGAAGGCGAGCGGATGGTCCACGACCTCCGTGCCCTCGACGCGCCGTTCGACTACGCGGTGGGCGGCGACGCGGCCGAACTCGTCGACGCGAAGGCCGCCATCGCCGACCGCCTGCCGCTGGCACTGGCCGTCATCGCGTTGGCCACGGCTGTGCTGCTCTTCGCCGCGTTCGGCAGCCTCCTGGTGCCGGCCAAGGCGATCCTGCTCAACCTGCTCTCGCTCACCGCGACGTTCGGCGCGATGGTCTGGATCTTCCAGGACGGCCATCTGTCCGGGCTGCTCGGCTTCACCGCGACCGGGCAGCTCGACGTGACGATGCCGATCCTCATGTTCTGCGTGGCGTTCGGCCTGTCGATGGACTACGAGGTGTTCCTGCTCTCACGCATCAAGGAGGAGTACGACGCCACCGGCGACAACTCCCGCGCCGTCGCGACCGGCCTGGCCCGCACCGGCGGCCTCATCACCGCCGCCGCGCTGCTGCTCGCCGTGTCGTTCGCCGCCTTCGGCGTGAGCGGCATGAGCTTCCTCAAGCTCATGGGCATCGGCCTGGCCCTGGCGGTGGTCGTCGACGCCACGGTGATCCGCGGGCTGCTGGTCCCGGCGCTGATGCGGCTCGCCGGCGACGCCAACTGGTGGGCGCCCGCGCCGCTGCGCCGGCTGCACCGCCGCCTGGCACACCGGTGAACCCGCGGGGTCACTGGTACGGCAGCGTCAGCGTGGACAGCGCGCCCAGCGACACCGTGCTCGGCCCGGGGCCGATCGCACTCCAGATCTCCACCTTGACCGTGCCGTTCACCAGGTTGCCGAACGACCCCGTCGTGGTGATCTGGCCGACGCCGTCGGTGTACCGCTCCCACCCGGTCACCGGGTCGGTGGCGAAGTACCGGTAGGTCTCCACCCGGTCGAAGCTGCCGTTGCCGGTCAGGTCGTAGGAGACGCGGACCTGGGTGGCGTTGCCGACCCAGGTGCCGGCGTCGACGGAGAAGGTGAACGTGGTCGCGGCGCCCGACCGGTACGTCAGGTTCAGGCCCGTCGCGGTGAAGGTGGTCGGCGAGTGCGGCTGGTTGTCGTTGGCACCGGACGCCTTGACCACGGTCGCGGTGCCGGCGCTGCCCGCGGAGCCGGCGAGGACGCCGTTGGCCTGCAGGTAGCGGACCGCTCCCCCGCCGGTCGGCGGTGCGGAGGACGACTGCGAGGCCGACGGCGACGGGTTCGACGGCGACGGGCTGCCGCCGGACGGGCTCGGGTTGATCCCGCCGCCGGTGGCGTTGCCGCCGGACCAGTTCTGCGCGCCGCTGGCGACCGTCTTCCCGGCCGGCACCGTCAGCACCCGGCCGTCGGAGAAGGTCACCGTGATCGCCGCGTTGGTGATGTTGGACGCGACGTAGGTGCGGGCGCCGTTCTTCGTGAACACCCGGAACAGCGGGTGGTTGGCGGTGACGCCGAGGTCGACCGTGCCGAGGGCGGCGAGGTTGCGGATCCAGTGGAACGTGTGCGCCTTCGTCTCCCCCTCCTCGGGCGTGTAGCCGCTGTTGGCCCGGAACCTGGACAGCGCGCCGTCGCCGTCGCCGAGCGCCAGGTACTGCCAGGCGATGTCCTGCCACAGCGCGGGTTCGCGGCCGGCGTTGCGGACCAGCTCGGCGTAGTTGCTCCGCACGTAGGCCGGGTCGTTGCCGAGGTAGAAGTGCCCGCCGGTCACGGGGAGCATGTTGATGCCCTGGATCTGCTCCGGAGCGGCGGAGAACCAGGTGGCGTACGCGCCGCCGTCGCCCCAGACCATGCCGACGGTGCCGTGGCCGAAGGCGGCCGGGAAGTTCTCGTTGCGCGTGTCGAACCAGTACTCGTTGATCGCGGCCGACTGCGTCGTCCAGATGAAGATGCCGGCGTCGCGGATCGCGGTGTTGCCGGTCGCCTGTCCCCACTGGATCAGGGCGTTGGCGAAGTTCATCCCCTCCGACGAGGACTCCTGGTTGTTGCCGGCGAAGAACGCGCCGTGCCCGGCCGCCCAGTCGTGGCCGGCGTAGATGTCGAAGTCGCGCAGGTACGGGAACCGGTTGTCGCCGCGGTCGTAGTTGTTGGCGTCGCGGATCAGCAGGTCCACCATGCCGCCGTAGGCGGAGTTCGCGGCCCACGCCGGGTCGAACTTGGCCAGCGTCGCGGCGGCGGCGATGTAGTAGCCGTAGTGGAAGTGGTGGTCGTTGAGCTCGGCGTCCGACCCGTACGAGGCGGGGTAGCCGATCAGGGTGCCCCAGTTGCGGTCGTAGTAGAACAGCCGCTGCGTCTTGCCCTGCGACGCGGTGAACCAGTCGGTCAGCCGGGCCCGGATGGCGGCCAGGGCGGCGTCGCGGACGTCGGTGCGGCCGACCTGGTCGGCGATCTCGGCGATCCGCGCGCCGACGCCCAGCGCCTTGCCGGTCCAGTAGGTGTCGTTGCCGAGCACGTTGACCGGGTTGGCCTTGACCTGGTCGAGGTAGCCGTTGAGGGTGCTCAGGTCGGAGCCGGAGCTGTCGGCCACGGCGGGGACCTCGGGCAGTACGCCGGTGAAGACCGCCGACGTGGTGTAGGACGAGGCACCGACGAGGGTTCTCATCGCGCCGCGGGCGGTGACGTAGCTCTGCGCGATCGGCGTCCCGCTCGACAGCGCCCGCCACTGGTGCGGGTAGAGGCCGATGACGGTCCCGGAGCCGCTGCCCTCGCGGGCGGTGGTCGTGTACGTGTACGTGGTGGCGACCCGGCTGGTGCTCTGGTTGTACGTGTACGACACGCGGGTGCCGGTGACGTGATTGTGCGCGTAGGTCCCGTAGCTGTTCGCCAGCGCGACCTTGTCCGCGGTGCTGGTGCCCGACGCGGTGGGCAGCACGGCGATCGAGAAGTAGCCCCGGCCCGCGAGCGTGGACGTGATGACGGTGCCGCTCACCGCCCAGGTGGCACCGGACGGCGCGTACGCGACGTAGTCCCGGCCGGCGACCGTGTAGCCGATCCGCGAGCCGCTGTTGGACCAGACGGTCCGCGTGCTCTTCGCGGTGATCTGGGCGTTGCCGCCGGTGACCTGGAAGTACGCGAACGGCAGGCCGTGGCCGATGGTCGCCTTCATGGTGCGGGTGCCGTCGCTCCAGTACGGCGTGACGGTCCAGTCGGTCCAGCCGTCGACCAGGGTGCGCGGCGCGTTGAGCCCGGTCACCCCGGCGGTGAAGTCCTCCTGGTAGATGTAGTGGTACTCACCGACGCCGGTGCTCGAACCGCTGATCTGGGGCGTGGTGTTGTAGGAGAAGCCCAGCCCGCCGGCGGTGGTGTCGTAGCTGATCGGGTGCGCGTGCAGGTTCTCGCTGTAGGAGCAGTCGAACTTCTTGAAGACCAGCGACGACCACCAGTCGTTCGTCGGCACCGGGCCGGCCGGCGCGTTGGCGGTCATGAACTGCCGGGGGTTCGTGGCGAGGTCTCCGCAGCCGACCGGCAGGCTCGCGCCGGCCGGCAGGGTCTCGGTGTAGCTGCCCGAACCGACGGGGGCCGCGGGGGTCGCTCCGCCGAAGGCCACCGCTCCCAGCGCGGCCGCGAGCACCGCGGCGGCGGCCAGGGCGAGGGTCCGGCCGGACGGGGTCCGTGAAAGCCGGGAACCGTCTGAGCTCGCACGTCGGAAGACTGGTCCCATGACGCCTCCACCTTCGGCACACCATCTGTGAGAGCGCTCTCTCGCCGCTCGAACTGTAAGTGTGAACATCGCGTCTCGTCAATGTTGCGACGAGTTCACGTGCCGGTGCCGGGCTCCGGTGCGCGCAGCGAGTCGACCATGGTCCGCAGGAGCCGGAACGCGTCGGACCGCTCGGCCCCGGTCAGCCCGGCGACCATCCTGAGCTCGACGGACCGGACCGCCACGGTCGCCTTCTCCAGGCTGCGCCGGCCGCGGGACGTCAGCCGCGTGGGGAGCACCTTGCCGACGGGCGCCTCCGCGGGCCTGGTCACGTAGCCCTCCCGCTCCAGGGCCTGCAACAGCACGTTCATCGACTGCCTGGTCACGAACGCGCCCCGCGCGAGCTCGGAGTTCGACAGGCCCGGCCGCTGGGCCAGCAGCTCGAGGCAGGCGTAGCGGGTCACGTTCATCCCGAGCGGGCGCAGCACCTCCTCCATGGCCGCGCGCAACGCGCTCGACGCCTCCTTCAGCAGGTAGCCCAGCGACGTCTCCAGGTCGATGCCGGCACCGTCTTGACTCATGTCAGGATTCTGACATACTCTCGTGCGTGTCAGCAAACTGACATGCATTGTCGACATCCCGAGGAGCACCACCATGCCCGTCACCGGTCCCGACTTCATCTCGCTCCAGGCGCGCGACCTCGCGGCGTCACAGGCGTTCTACGAGCGGTACCTGGGGCTCGTCCGCTCGCCGGCCGGACCTCCCCACGCCGTCGTCTTCGAGACCACGCCGATCGCGTTCGCGCTGCGCGACGTGGTTCCCGGCACCGACCTCGACTCCGTCGACCGGCCCGGCATCGGGGCCGCGATCTGGCTGCACGCCACCGAGGTCCAGGCCATCCACGACGCGCTCGTGGCCGACGGGCACCCGATCGTCTCCGCGCCGGTCGACGGCCCGTTCGGCCGCACGTTCACCTTCGCCGACCCCGACGGCTACCAGATCACGCTCCACGACCGGGCCTGACCGCCGGCGCACCGGCAGGTGCCGAAACCTGGCGGCGACGTGGTGCGCCCGGCCCGTACATTGGGGAACCGGTCATGCCCGTTCGCTGCCGGCCGGCGGAGGTTGTTTTGCAGGTGCGGATACTCGGTCCGCTGGAGGCGTTCCGCGGTGACCGCCCGCTACCGCTCGGCGCGCCGAAGCAGCGCACGGTGCTGGCGATGCTGCTGGCCCGCGCGAACGACACCGTCGACCTGACCGAGCTGATCGACGAGCTGTGGGACGAGCACCCGCCCGCGTCGGCGACCGCGAACGCCCAGATGTACACGGCGAACCTGCGTCGGCTGCTCACCGCGGAGCCCCCGGTGGCGCGGCTGGTCAAGCGCGGCCAGAGCTACGAGCTCAGCGTCGACCCGGCCGGGTTCGACCTGCCGTGCTTCCGCGACCTGGCCCGCGAGGGCCGGGACCGCGCGCGGCGCGGTGACCTGCCGGCGGCCATCGAGCGGTTCTCCGCCGCCGCGGCGCTCTGGCGCGGTCCGGCCGCCGCCGACGTCGCCGCCGGCCGGTGGCTGTCGGCCTGGCGGGTGGCGCTCGACCAGGAGCGCGCGACGCTGCTCGACGAGTGCATCGAGGCGCTGCTGGCGCTGGGCTCCCACGAGGCGGCCGCCCGGCAGGCGCACGACCTGCTGCTGCGCGAGCCGCTGCGGGAACGGACCCACGCGTTGCTGGTCCGGGCGGTCTACCTGGCCGGCGACGTTCCCGCGGCGCTGGCCGCCTACGACGCCGCGCGCCGGACCCTCGTCGCCGAGCTGGGCCTGGAGCCCGGGGACGAGCTACGGCAGCTGCACCGGGCGATCCTCAACCGGGCCGAGCTGCCACCGCTCCCGGGGTCCGCCGCGGTGGCGGTGGTCGCCGACCGGCCGTCGGTACGGGACCGGCCGCCGGCGGTCGTGCCGCGCCAGCTGCCCACCGACATCGCCGGGTTCACCGGCCGGGAGACGTACCTGCGGCGGCTCGACGCGATGCGGTCCGACGCCGGTCCCCCGGGTGCCGGCGCACCCGCGGCCGTACCCATCGCCGTGATCGCCGGGACGGCGGGCGTGGGCAAGACCGCGCTGGCGGTGCACTGGGCCCACCGGGTGGCCGAGCGGTTCCCGGACGGCCAGCTCTACGCCAACCTGCGGGGGTTCGGGCCGGCCGGTGCGACCACCGAGCCCGCCGCGGCACTGCGCGGCTTCCTGATCGCGCTGGAGGTGCCCGTGCAGCGCATACCGTCCGACCTCGACGCGCTGGCGGCGCTCTACCGCAGCGTGCTGGCCGGTCGGCGGGTGCTGGTCGTGCTGGACAACGCCCGCGACGCCGAGCAGGTCCGTCCGCTCATTCCCGGCTCCGCGGGCTGCCTCGCCCTGGTCACCAGCCGCAACCGGTTGGCCGGCCTGGTCGCCGCCGAGGGCGCGCGTCCCCTCGAACTGGACGTGCTGACCCCCGCCGAGGCGCGGGACCTGCTCGCCCACCGGATCGGTCCGCGCCGGATCCACGCCGAACCCGACGCGACGTCCGGGATCGTGACCTACTGCGCCGGGCTGCCGCTGGCGCTCACGCTGATGGCGGCGCGGGCCGCGCAGCGCCCCGACAGCGCCCTGCACGCGCTCGTCGAGGAGGTACGGCAGCTCCGCGGCCTGCCCGACCCGCTCGACAGCGACGACGCGACCACCGACCTGCGTGCGGTGTTCTCCTGGTCCTACCGCAGCGTCAGCCCGCCGGCCGCGACGCTGTTCCGTCAGCTGGGGCTGCATCCGGGTCCGGACATCACCGCGGCCGCCGCGGCCAGTCTCGCCGGCCTCGACGCGGGCCCGACCCGCGCGCTGCTGACCGAACTGGCCCGCGCCCACCTCGTCGACGAGCCGGTGCCCGGCCGGTACACCGCCCACGACCTGCTGCGCGCCTACGCCGCCGAGCTCGCCGCGTCGGAGGACCCGGCCACCGAGCGGTCGGCGACCCTGCGGCGGGTGCTCGACCACTACCAGCACACCGCCTACGCCGCCGCGCTGCTGCTGCACCCGCACCGGGACCGGATCGAGCCGGGCACCCCGGCACCGGGCACGACGCCGGAACGGCTGGCCGACCGCGACCACGCGCAGGCGTGGCTGGACGCCGAGTACCCGGTGCTGCTCGCCGCGGTCGACCGGGCCGCCACCGCCGGCCGGTACCCGACGGCGTGGCTGCTGACCTGGGCCCTGGCCGACCACGTCCAGCGGCGCGGCCACTGGCAGGACTGGGTACGGATCCAGCAGACGGCGCTGCACGCCGCGCGGTCCCTCGACGACCGGGCCAAGCAGGCGCACGCCCACCGCGGGCTCGGCCGGGCCTACGCCCGGCTGGGCCGGTTGACCGACGCCGACGACCACTACCGGCGGGCGCTGCGGATCTTCGACGGACTGGGTGACCTCCGCGGCCAGGGGCATGTCCGGCGGGGGCTGGCGTGGCTGCAGGAGTTGCAGGGCGACCACGCGGGCGCCCTGCGGCAGAACGAGGCGGCGCTCGCGTTGTTCAGTGCCGCCGGCTACCGGACGGCCGAGGCCGACTGCCGCAACGCGATCGGCTGGAACCTCGCCCACCTCGGTGAGTACCGGGCCGCGCTCGCGTACTGCGAACAGGCCCGCGATTTGGTCGACGACCTCGACGACCAGCACGTCCTGATCTCCGTCCTGGACAGCATCGGCTTCATCCGCACCCACCTCGACGACCAGGCGGGAGCCGTCGCCGTCTACCGGGAGGCGCTCGACGGGGCGCAACGCCTCGGCGACCGGTACCTGGAGGGCCGGGTCTCGGCGAACCTGGCCGAGGCGATGGAGCGTGCCGGCGACCCCGCCGGCGCGCTCGCGCTGCTCCGGGAGGCGGTGGCGATCCTCGACGAGCTCGGCCACCCGGAGGCCGACCAGGTCCGCGACGAGCTGGACCGGTTGACGGCCGGCCGATCCACGCGGGTGGTCACCGGGTAGCGACCTATCGCCGGTCTATCGCCGGCCGGAATATCGTCCCGCTTCGGCAGTGACAGCCCACGGGGGGCGGGCGGCCGGTCGCGGTCGCGCGGCCGGTCGCCGACGGGCTGCCGGTCGCGCGGGAGGGTGCGATGCCGACCTTTCACATCCTCGGCCCGGTCGAGGTGGTGCGTGACGGGCGGCGCCAGCCGCTCGGCTCGGGCAAGGTGGCCGCCCTCGCCGTCGCGTTGGCCGTGCGGTGCGGTACGCACGTCGGCCAGACCCGGCTCTTCGAGTGCCTGTGGACGGAACCACCGGCCTCCGCCCTCGCCAACCTGCGCACCTACGTGCACCGGCTGCGTCGGGTCGTCGGGTTCGACACGCTGCACGAACGCGAAGGCGGCTACGTCCTGTCGACCCGGCCGGAGGACTGCGACCACGTGCGGTTCCGTCACCTGTGCGAGCTGGGCCGCTCGGCTGTTCGCGACTGCGACCTGGTCGCCGCCGCGGCCCGGCTGGAGCAGGCGCTGCGGCTGTGGCGCGACGACCGGGCCGCGGAGTCGGTGCCGCGCCACGGACCGCTGGCCGGCTGGCTGGCCGCCCTCGACGACGAGCGGACCGCGGCCGCCACCGACCTCGCCGAGGTCTGGCTGCGGCTCGGGCAGCCGGCCACGGCCGTCGACCAGCTGCGCCGGCTGCTCGCCGTGGCGCCGACCGAGAGCCGGGCCTGGCGGCTGCGCATGATCGGTCACCACCGCCTCCGGGAGCCGGGCGCGGTGACGCGGGCGTACCGCGAGGCCGTCGCGAGCTTCCGCACCCACCTGGACATGGACGTCGACCCGCAGCTGACCGTCCTGCACGGCCGGCTGTTCGGGGCGTCCGGGCCGGGGGTCCGGGCGGACGTCGCCCGCCCGGACCCTGTGCGCACGTATCAGCAGCAGCCGTTGTTGTAACAGCTGGTGCAGCCACCACCGCTGTCGTGGCAGTAGCACCGGATCCGCTGCGAGCCACCGCCGCTCGAGCACGCGTACGGCTGGCAGAAGTTCTGCCAGTAGTAGATCGCCGACGCCTCGACCTTCGGGACGAACATCCCGAGCAGTCCGTCGGCCATGCGCTGTAGCGCCCGCATCTGCCGCTCCTCTCCACGTGTGCCGGCCCCCGTGGCCGACGTCGGCGACCGTAGGCGCGGTCGCTACACCGGCCGTCCACGTCGGCGTGTATCGGCGGTGTACCGGATCCGCGTACGTTTCCCGCTGCTTGCGACCTGATGGGAGATCTGATGGCTCTACTCACCGCCGCCGTCGTCGTCGTGGGAACGGTCGGCGTCGTCAACCTCGTGCTCACCGTCGGGGTGATCAGGCGGCTGCGCGAACACGAGGAACTGCTGCGGCGCGGGCCGCAGGGCCGGCCGGTCAGCGGGCTCGCGCCGGGCGCCACCGTTCCCGACTTCTCGGTGCGGACCCGCGCCGGCGGCCACCGGTCCGGTGCGGACTTCAGCGGTGACACGCTGGTCGGCTTCTTCTCCGTCGGCTGCCAGCCGTGCGAGGAGCTGGTGCCGCAGTTCGTCGAGGCGGCGCGCACCCACCCGGGCGGTCCGGCGCGGGTGCTGGCCGTCGTCACCGGCCGGGAGCCCGACACGCTGGCCGACGCGCTGGCACCCGTCGCCGACGTGGTGGTCGACGCCGAGGCCGACACGCTGGCCAAGGTGTTCCAGGTCAGCGCGTTCCCGACGCTCATGCTGGTCGACGGCCACGGCCACGTCCGGGCGAACGACCTGCGGTTGGACCACCTGCCGGACCTCGTCGCGGCATGAACCCCGGTCCCGCCGCGCCGCCGGCGGCGCCGTTCGGCCGGCTCGTGCTGGACGCCGTGCGGCTCGGGGCGCGCGGCGCGAAGGGTCCACTGGTCCTGGTGGTGGCGGTCACGCTGGTCGGCGCGGTGGTGCCGACCGCCGTCGCGTGGCTGACCAGCGTGATCATCGACCAGCTCGCCGGCGACGGGGTGATGCCGGCCGGCCGCGCGTGGACCGTGTGCCTCGCGCTGGCCGGAGCCAGCCTCGTGGCCGCGCTCCTACCGTTGGTCACCGAGTACGCCGAGGCGGAGTTCGGCCGCCGCGTCGGGCTGGTCGCGCAGGACGAGCTGTACCGTGCGTTGGACCGGTTCGGCGGGCTGGCCCGTTTCGAGGACCCCGCCTTCCACAACCGGCTCGCCGTGGCACAGGCGTCCGGCGGCGCCATTCCCGGTCACGTCATCGGCAGCGGGCTGCGGGTCGGCCAGGCGCTGATCGGCGCGGTCAGCTTCGTGGTCACCATCGCGCTGATGGTCGGCTGGCTGGTGGTGTTCCTCGTCGCGGCGGCCGTGCCCATGCTGCTGGCCGAGCTGCGGCTGGCCCGGCACCTGGCCGCCCTGACCTACCGGGTGGAGACCCTGGAGCGGCGCGAGCGGTTCTTCGCGTCGCTGATCTGCGACCTGCGGGCCGCCAAGGAGGTGCGCCTGTTCCGCCTCGGCCCGTGGCTGCGGGGACGGGTGCGCCGGGACCGGGAGGCGATCAACGCCGGGCAGCGCGCCCTGGACCGCCGCCGGCTCGCCGTGCTCGGCTGGCTCCGGCTGCTGTCCTCGGTCACCGCGCTCGCCGGTCTCCTGTGGACGGTCAACCTCGCGCTCCGGGGCGAGCTGTCCACCGGCGACGTCGCGATGTTCCTCGCCGCGGTCGCCGGCGTGCAGGGCGCCCTGGCCGTGATCGCCAGCTCGACGGCGTCGATGCGCCGGCACACGCTGCTGTTCGGCCACTACCGGGCGGTGGTGACCGCGCCGGCCGACCTCGCGGTGCCGGCGACGCCGCGGCCGCTGCCCCCGCTCCACGACGGGATCGAGCTGCGCGACGTGTGGTTCCGCTACGGCGAGGACCAGCCGTGGGTGCTGCGTGGCGTCGACCTCACCATCCCGAAGGGCAGCTCGCTCGCGCTCGTCGGCTCCAACGGCGCCGGCAAGTCCACGCTGGTCAAGCTGCTGTGCCGGTTCTACGACCCGCAGCGCGGGTCGATCCGGTGGGACGGCGTGGACCTGCGCGACGTGCCGCCGGCCGACCTGCGCGACCGGATGGCGGTGATCTTCCAGGACTTCATGCAGTACGACCTCACCGCCGGGGAGAACATCGCCGTCGGCGACCTGACCCGCGCCGCCGACCCGGCGGCGGTGCCCGCGGCGGCCGGTCGGGCCGGGATCCACGACGTGCTGGCGGCGCTGCCCGACGGCTACCGGACGATGCTCAGCCGGTCCTTCGAGGACGGTGACCCCGACCACGGGACCGGCGGGTCCGGGGTGCTGCTCTCCGGTGGACAGTGGCAGCGGGTGGCGCTGGCCCGGGCGCTGGTGCGCCAGCCCCGGGACCTGGCCCTGTTCGACGAGCCCAGCTCGGGACTCGACCCGCGGGCCGAACACGACCTCTACCGCGACCTGTACACCAACCGGCTCGCCGGCACCCTGGTCACGGTGACCCACCGGCTCGGCTCGGTGCGCCGGGCCGATCTGGTCGCGGTCATGGACCGGGGCACGGTCGTGGAGTGCGGCGACCACGACACGCTGGTGGCCCGCCCCGGCTGGTACGCCACGATGTTCGGCCTCCAGGCCGACAGCTACCGGGCCGGTGCCGGGCGGTGAACGGGCGGTGAGCGGGCGGTGAGCGCGGCGCTCTGGACCGGCGGCGCGGTGGCGGTGATCGTGGCACTGGTGGTGGCGGTCCGGGTCGCCACCCGTCGGCTGTTCATCGTCACGGTGGACGGCCCGAGCATGGAGCCGGTGATGGTCGCCGGCGACCGGCTCGTCGCGCACCGGGTGGCGGGGAACGGGCTGCGGGTCGGGCAGGTCGCCGTCGCCGAACGCCCGCTGAACGCCGGCGGCTGGCACTGGCCGGCCGGCGATCCCGCCCGGCGCCGCTGGATGATCAAGCGGGTCGTCGCCGTCGCCGGCGACCCGGTGCCTCCGGACGTGCTCGGCGCGGTCGGCTCGGCACCCGGTGCCACCGTGCCGGCCGGAATGCTGGTCCTGCTCGGCGACAACCGCGACGACAGCCTGGACTCGCGCGTGTTCGGCTTCGTGCCGGCCGACCGTGTCCTCGGTGTCGTGCGCCGCCGGCACGGCGAGCGGACCGCGGTCGCCACGGCCTGACGCTGCAACAAACCTGCAAACACCTTCGCTTGCCATGAGGAAAGCGCTTTCCTAGATTGATGGTTGTCGACGACTCACCCCACCCCGGGTAGTGACCGCCATGCACTACGACAACGAAGGTGAACACCCATGAGACGATCAGTTGCCCTACGGTGGGCATCCGGGGCAGCCCTGGCTGTCGCGGGCGCCGCCGTCACGCTGACCGTGGCGCTCCCCCACGCCGCGGCCGCCGACGGCAACCTCAGCATCGGTGCCGGCGCCGACGGTTCCAGCAAGGCCAGCGGCACCAGCTACGGCAACGTCAAGGACGGCGACACCGGCACCTACTGGTCGCCCAACGGCACGACCGGCTACGTCTCGGTCAAGTGGAGCAGCGCCACGACCGTGAGCAGCGCCGTCATCCAGCAGGCGTCCGGCGGCGGGTCGATCGGCGCCTGGCGCGTGCTCAACGGCGACAACCAGCAGGTTCTCACCAGCGGCAGCGGCAGCCCGAGCAGGATCTCCTTCTCCTCGACCTCGCTCAAGAAGCTCACCTTCGAGATCACCAGCGCCTCCAGCGCGCCGCGGATCTCGGAGTTCGAGACCTACGCCTCCGGCGGCGGGTCCAACCCGACCCCCACCGCGACGGGACCCACGGGCAACCCGACCCCGAGCTCCAGCGGCGGCGCCGGCACCCCGACCACCACCTGGCCGACGTCGCGCGGGAACGTGTCGATCTCCGGCACGCAGAACGTGTCGGGCGTGTTCGACGGCGGCATGAAGACCTACTGCTGCATCGGTGACGGCGGGCAGAGCGAGAGCCAGGACCCGATGTTCAAGCTGGCCAACGGCGCCACGCTGCAGAACGTCATCCTCGGTGGCCCGGCCGGCGACGGCGTGCACTGCGAGGGCACCTGCACGCTGCGCAACGTGTGGTGGAACGACATCGGCGAGGACGCCGCCACGTTCAAGCAGACCAACGGCGGCACGTCGTACGTCATCGGCGGCGGCGCCCGCAACGGCAGCGACAAGACGTTCCAGCACAACGGCAACGGCACCGTCAACATCAGCGGCTTCTACCTCAAGGGTTCCGGCAAGCTGTACCGCGGCTGCGGCAACTGCTCCAGCTCGTACCAGCGCCACGTCGTGATCGACAACGTCATCGTCGACGACGTGGACTACGTGGCCGGGATCAACAGCAACTGGGGTGACACGGCCACGATCACCCGCGTCACCGTCTACAACAACTCCAGCATCCACGTGTGCGCCAAGTACCAGGGCGTCGCGAAGGGCAGCGAGCCGAAGTACCTTGGCGACGGGTGGAACGACACCAACTGCCGGGTCCGGCAGAGCGACATCACCTACCGGTAGACCGGCCGCAGGTCGAGGGGCGCCCACCACCACCAGTGGGCGCCCCTCCGCGCGTCCCCGACACCGTGAGTAGTTGACGGAACAACAACCGGGAATCTAACGTAGGAGTTGATATCCGTTAGAAGCGCGGTGGAGGACGTCACCATGACCATGGACATTGCGGCACCCTCGGAGCGGTCGGAGCGCGGTCCCGTCGACCCGGTCGCCGCCGAGCTGGCCGCGGCGGACTTCCTCGCGGCCCTCGGCATCGACCTCGGCCGGGAGGGGCTGCGCGAGACGCCCGCCCGCATGGCGCGCGCCTATGCCGAACTGCTCACGCCGGAGCCGTTCGAGATGACGACCTTCCCCAACGACGAGGGCTACGACGAGTTGGTGCTCGCCCGCGCGATCCCCTTCCGGACCATCTGCGAGCACCACCTGCTGCCGTTCGCCGGCGTCGCGCACGTCGGGTACCTGCCGGGTGACCGCATCGTCGGGCTGTCCAAGCTCGCCCGCGTGGTCGGGCACTTCGCCGCGCGGCCACAGACCCAGGAGCGGCTCACCCGGCAGATCGCCAACCACCTGGTCACCACCCTGGACCCGCGCGGCGTCGGCGTCGTCCTCGACGCGGGGCACACCTGCATGACGCTGCGTGGGGTGAGGGCGGTCGGCGCCACGACGCTGACGTCCGCGCTGCTCGGAACGCTGCGCACCGACGCCCGGTCGCGGGCCGAGTTCCTCTCGTTGGTCGGCGCGCCCGCCTGAGGTTCCCGCCGGCGGAGCGCCGCGTCCGGGAGCCGACATCGCGCCGATCCCCGGACGGTCACCGCAGCGGCCACCACCGCCGGCCGGTCCGGCCGGTGCGGCGGGGCGGGTCGGCCGGCGGCGGCACGGGTGGGTCCTCCTCCGGCTCCGGCGGCTCGACCGGCTCCGGGGCGGTCGCCATCGTGGTCGGTGACGCGACGTCGGCGACGCACGCGTCGGTGACGTGCCGCAGCCGGGTCCGGCGGGCGGTACGCAGGCCCGCGAGGAGGACCACGGGCCGCGGCGTCGACCGGGCGTCCTCCCACACCGCGGGGGTCCGGGCGGCCGGATGCAGCCACACCGCGTCCGCGACCGACGGCAGCGGTCGTCCGGCCGGCGGGGGCACGACGCCCCACGGAGCCGGGCCTCCCGGTGGGGTGTGGACCGGTCCGGCCACGGTGCGGTGCCAGTCCGGGCGTACCCACGCGTCGTAGGTTGCCGCGGCCCACCGCGTCCAGCCGGCGCGGAACTGGTCGAACGCGGGCGCGGCCGCCCGGTCGGTGCCGAGCCAGCCGACGAAGCAGTAGAACGGGCGCCGCCCGTCGGAGTCCAGCTCGGTACCTAGGTCCCGGCACAGACACGCGACACCGACCAGGCACCGGTCACCGGAATGGGCCAGCAGCAGCCGGGGCGACCGGTCGAGCTCCCAGCCGCTGGACACGGCCGCCTGCACCACCCGCCGTACCCACGGGTCCCGCCCGGACGGGTCGGCGCGCCACCAGTCGTCGACGTGCAGCAACCGGCCGTACACGACGGGCGCCCAATCGTCCTCAGGCATCGCGGCGCACTCCGCCGATGTACACCGGCACCTCCCGGAGCTCGCCGGCGATCAGGTCGGCCCACTGCCCCCGTACGTATGCGGCGGCCCATGCCTGACGCTCGGCGTCGCCGAGATACCCCAGCCGGGTCTGCGCCTCGCGGATGCGGCCGCCGTGCCTCAGCCCGTGCAGGAACCGGCTCTGCAGCTCGGTCGAGACGACGGTGAGGTCCTGGCGCTCGGCGGCGAGGGCGTGCGCCTGCGCGGCGTACCGGGCGGCGTCGCGCCGCAGCCACTGCTCGGCGGTGAACAGCACCGGCAGGTGCAGGTCCTTCGGTGTGATGGTCCGCGGGTCGACGCGGGTGGCGTTGGCTTCGCCGAACTGCCCCACCATCACCGGGCAGACGACAGCGGTGACCCCGGGCATCGTCATCACCGGCAGCAGGTCCCGGACCTGCCCGTGGGCCCGGTCGAGCCGATCGGCCGCGGGCGTGTCGTCGCCGTACATCGTCAGCAGGTCCGCCTTGGTCAGCAGCACCGCGAGCGAGGGAAGCGGTAGGTGGCGGCACAGCCGTTCCTGGAACGCCCGCCGCACCAGGCTGGTCATGCGCCGGGCCATACTCAGCTGGGTCAGTCCGTCGGCGCGGCCCACCAGGTGGTCGCTGTCGAGCACCAGGTAGATGCTGTCCGACCCGGCGAGCCGGGCGACGAGTTCGGCGGCGTCCCCGGCCTGCGCGTCGCTCAACCGGGCGTCCATGGCCCCGCCACGGAAATCGGTCCAGGCCAACCGCATGAGCTCCGTGGCGCCGTAGTTGAACGCGAAGAGATGATGCTGCGGCGTCTCGTCGGTCGGTAGTGGCAGCACGCCCTCCCGGGTGAGACGGTCCCACGCGTCGCCGAGGTCCTTGTCCCGGTCGTGGTCCTGCTCCACGAGCGAGAAGGCGCTCACCCCGCGCGACAGGGTGGCGTACGTCGCCAGCATGTACGTCGTCTTGCCGCAGCTCGGGGCGCCCAGCATCGTCACGGTCACGGTCCGCTCCGTGGTGGCGGGCGCCGGAGAGGGCGCCCGCCGGGACTCCGCGGCGGTCACGTCCGGGTCCATTCGCGGGGCGTGAACGTGGCCGCCGCGCCCGCCGCCGCGACCGCGCCCGCCGCCGCGGACCCGGCGTGGTGCAGGCACCACAGAAGCGGCAGCGCCCGCGCCAGGGCCGGGTCGTCGGCGCGCAACGGCACCGTGACCCCGGCGACGCGGACCTCGTGGCGGTGGCCGATGCGCAGCGGGCGCAGCGGGCCGTCGAGGTCGAACGGGTCCCGGCCGAGCGGCAGCCGTTCGCAGCCGGTCAGGGCGAGCACGACAGGGAACGGCGACGACCGGGCGTGCCGCAGTGCCTCGGTCACCCGGCGGCGGATCAGCACCACGAGCGTACGGACCTGGGACGCGGCGAGGACCGGGTCGTCGCACAGGACGGTCGCGTCGACAGCGGCCACGATCGCGTCGGCCGCCGCGAGCTCGGCGAGGAGCCGACGGGTCCCGGAGGTTCCGCTGCTGCCCCGCACCGACCCGCCGCCGCCGTCGACGACGCGCACCACCGCGCCGCCGCCGGCGTGGCGCAGCCGCATCGGGTACGCCCGCGGACGCTCGTCGCGCTGCGGCCGCCGTGCCCGACGCGACGCGGTCCACAGCCGCCACCGGCCGATCGGCGACCGCGGGCGCAGCGCCACCCCGGACGCGGGGTCACGCAGCGCCGCGCGTGCGTCCGTGAGCAATGTCGTGGTGCCGGAACCCGGATGGCCGAGGAGCACGATGCGCACCGGTCACTCTCGACCGAAGACGACGCGGCCGGGCACCTCGTCGCCGGGAACCCGAAGCCACACCCGCAGGGTCGTCAGCACCGTTCCGGCCCGCGACCGTCCACTGTGGTGGGACAGGTCGGCGCCGCCGGTGTAGCGCCGCGCGGTCGGGTAGTCCTGGTCCAGGGTGCGGATCTGCCCGCCGGCAGCGTGGACCGCCTGCCGCAGGCAGTCGCGCGAGAGGCCCTGGACCACGCCCCACCAGCTGTCCGGTGCCGCCGGCGGCAGGTGGACCAGCGAGCAGAAAGCCTCGTCGACCTCGTGCAACGCCAGCGCCTCGGCCACGGTGCCCGGTGCCGCCAGTGCCCACGCGCGCACGCGACGCAGGAGCTCGTCGTCGTAGGCGCGGCGCACGGCGTCGTCGGTCATCGGGTGGAAGCCGCGGGCGCGCAGGCTCTCCAGGGCGTGACAGAGGTCCGGGTCGACCGCGCCGAGCGCGAGGGCGACGTTTGCCAGCGCCGTGACGGTCCCGTGGCGGGGGTTGTCCACCGCGCCCTCGACGGCGGCGGTGAGGCGCGGGTCGACGATCCCGTCCGGAGCGACGTGCAACCCGTCGACGCCGAGGTCCGGGTCGGGGGCGACGACGACCGTCGCGACGGGGCCGGCGACGGTCGACCATCCGACGTCACCGTCCACTGTGGCCGGACACAGGCGGGTGGCCACCTCCGCGGGCAGTCTCAGCAACGCGGTCCAGGCGCGCCGCCACCGGACCTCCGGTGGGTCACCGTCCACATCGGACGGTAACCACGAAGCGGCGTCCCGGTCGGCGGCCATGGCGGCCGCGAGAGCGACGAGGCCCGCATGGGTCCGGGCGGACACCGCGCCGGCGGACCCGGTGGCGTCGGGGCCGGTCGACGTGCAGCCCCTCAGTGCCAGTAGGTCCGCGTGGACCCGCGACACCGCGTCGCGGGCCGGGTCGTGCGGGTCGGCCTTGTCCAGCGCCGCGGACAGCGCCGCGACGGCACCGGTCAGCACCGCGTGGGCCGCGAGTCCCAACGGCGATCCGGTCTCCCCCACCTGTGTACCTCAGTGCTTTCCGCAGAACGGGTCGTAGTGGTCGCGCCGGTCGCCGTTGTCGGGGGTCATCGCCACGCGCAGCACCGCACCGGGACGGTCGGCCAGCTGCCGGGCCGTGACGGCCGACCGGTACGGTGGACGGCCCGCGTACACCCGCAACTCCCCCGCGTCGTCGAGCGTGACCCAGTGCGGCAGCGGCACCCCCGACGGCTCGTCGTCGGGTCCGTCGACCGCGCCGATGAACCGGTCGACGGGCTCCCCGTCCGGGCCGGTCCGGCGAAGGTAGAAGCTCCACCGGCCGTCGGAGGGCAGGTCGACCGGCAGCGGACGCCCGCTGACCGCGCCGAGCCTCGCCGCGTCGTCGGCGTCGTCGGCGACGAACCGCGCCGTGTACACCCCGCCGGACCCGTCGAGGTCGAACACGACGTGGGCGGGCGCGCGCTCCATCGAGCCGGGCACGCCGGGGTTCACCACCACCTGCCCGGACGGCCTCGTGCCCGGTTCGCCGGCGAGGAACATGGCGTCATGGTCCTCGGGAGTGCTGCTCCCGACCCGGTACCAGGCGATCTCCCGGCCGGTGCCGGCGGCGGTCGTGCCCGTGCCGTCTGCGTTGTCTGTGCTGTCTGCCGTGTCCGTGTCCGTGTCCGTGGCGTGGCACAGCAGCAGCGCCATGTTCAGCTCGGCGTCGGTCTCCACCCGGGCGCGGACCCGGTCGCGCCAGAACGCCGATGCCGGGTCCGGACCGGGGTCGGCGTTGTCCTTCAGGTAGGTCGCCAGCAGGAACTGCGCCCACATCATCGTGGACCCGTCACCGCGTTCCCGCGACACCGAGAAGTTCTCCACGAACGGCAGCCACTCCGGGTTGCGCAGCGCGGGCGGCCCGTCCGGTGCGTAGCGGGTCAGCGGCGTCCCCGACGTGAACAGCGGGGTCGCCGCGGCCCGGTCCTCGACGGTGCCACCGGTGCGGAACGACCCGTGCAGATGGTGGAACAGGTTGCGCACATCGATGGACAGCATCGTCGAGCCGCTCTCCAGTCGCGACACGTCGACGATGTCCTGATGCACCGTCTGGCAGATGTTCTCCGCCCAGACCGCGCCGATCGACGTCGCGTGCTTGGCGTACCGCTCCTCGACCCACAGCCCGTTGGGGTCCCACGGCACGGCGCGCAGCCGCTTGCCGCCGCGCACGTCGTCGCCGGCGAGCGTGCGCACCAGCAGGTCCCGGACGAGACCGAGCCGCGAACTGCGGCCGGTCAGCGCCACCCGGTCCAGCCGCGCCTCCGCGGGCAGATGGCTGCGCACGAGGTCCGCCGCGAGCCGCAGGACCTCGGTCAGCGACGGCGTGACGAGGCGGTCGAAGACGTCCTGTCGCAGCGTCGCCGCGCCGGCCGCCCAGTCTCCCGCCGCCCGCTCCGGCACCGCCTTGGGAGCGACCCTGGTGAGCAGTTGCCGCAGCAGGTTCTCCTTCGGCACGTGCACCGCCGGTTCCGCACCGGCCGGCCGGCGCCGGCCGAGGTCGATCTTCGCGGTCTCCGCCATCGCCCACAACTGGTGGAACGTCTGCCGGCGCTCGGCCGTCTCGTGTGCCCCGGCGCGGTCCCACCGGGTCGGCACGATCCGGTCGGCGGCCGCCCGCGCGGTCGCCTGGCGACCCGGGTCGTCGACGAGGGCCTCCATGACGAGCGCGCCGTCGCGGTACCGCGTGCCGTCGGCGTCGAGCAGGTTCTCCGGGAAGTTCTCCACGACGCCGGCGTAGTCGGCGTGACGCGTCGTCAGCAGGTGGTCGGCCAGGACAGCCTTGAGCCAGTGGAACACCAGCAGCGTGAGGTAGTCCCCGCCGCGCAGGGTGTCGCCGGTGCTGCCGAGCACCTGCGGCACCAGCTTGTAGGCGCGGCCGTAGTGCGGTCGTTGTGCGTCGTCGACGTTCGACGGGGTCCGGTCGACCAGCCGCAGCTCGAGCAGCGCGATGTCGGTGGTGCCTCCACCGATGTCCACGATCAGCATGTGCTGGCGCCACGTCGGCGGACCGTCGTCGTCCACGCGGTGACTGCGTGCCTTGAACGCGCTGACGCTCGGGTCGTACAGCCCACCGAACTCGCGGACGAGGAAGAACATGGCGGCCGCGATGGCCTCGTCGAACAGGATGCTGACCTTCGGCACGCCGAGGTCGTGCAGCATCCGGCGCATGGTCTGGCGCACCTGCGGCGGCGCCATCGTCGGGTAGGTGGCGACGACGTTGACGACCTCGCCGCTCATCAGCGTCTCGCTGCCGTCGCGGGCGATGTGGTCGTCGGTGCGTTGCAGCAGGAACCGCAGGGCGCCACGGACGAGCGCGTCGGCGGACATCTCGTGTCCGTCGACATCGATCCGGACGTCCCGGCCCACCTTCTGCTTCAGGCCGCGCTGCGGGGTCACGTCCTCGCCCGCGGTCGTCTCGTGTCCCAGCTCGACCGACGCCGGCTCACCGGGCCGGGTCACCCACATCACACTCGGCAGCTCGTCCTCGCCGGTGGCGTGGTCGAGGACCACCGGGAACAGCCGCAGGTTGTCCAGCGCGGGCTGGGTGACCGTGTCGTCGTAGCAGGCGTCCAGGCGCACGGCCAACGCCCGGCGCAAGGCCGGGGAGCACCCGGAGCGGGCCCGTTCCAGCTCCAGCACCACGTCGTCGAGCAGGTGCGGCAGATCCGGCGGGAGGGCGCGGAGAAGGCCGGCGAGCGCCGGCTCGTCGGTGTCCTTCTGCCGGTCGGCGGGCAGGAGGCGCTGAGAGACCTCCGCCACGATGGCGTCCCACTCGACGCGGGTGGCGCCGGTCGTCCACCCGCCCCCGATCAGCTCCACCGTCCGGACGGCCAGAACTCCCTTCTGCAGCCCCGACAGCGGCGGGTAGCGGCGCTCGCGGGGGTCGTGGAGCGTCACCGTGCAGCTCGCCGTGCCGAAGTCGACGGCGGCGATGCCGGCGTAGCGCCGGCGTCGCGTGGCGGGGACGACCTCGTCGCCGGCCGTGCCCTGCAACGGTACGGTCGGGGTCTCGTCCGCCGGCACCGTCGGCCAGGTCTGCGTATCGGCGCGCACCCGGGCGACGCCGTTCCAGCTGGCGAAGTCGCCGGCCCGTCCGGTCGCGGGCACCTCTGCCATCGTGTTCTCCTCGTCCGTGGTCCGGGTCAGGTGCCGGTGCTGTCGACGGCGCGGCCGAGTGCCTCGGCGCGGTCCTGCCATTCGCGGAACTGGTTGCGGAAGTCCTCCAGGTTGACCACGACCAGCTCGCGGACCTGGGCCTGCAGCTCGCTCAGGCTGCGCACGGCCCGGTCGCTCGCCGCCCGCACCAGCTCGCGGCGGTACCGCAGCACCTGGTACTGGGATGTGTGCTGGTCGTCGTCCTGCGGAGAGTCCGGGTGCCACGGGAAGGCGCGGTCGAGGTCGAGCGGGAACGCGGCGGCGACGTCGTCGTCGGTGGGAGCGTCCGTGGTCTTCAGGAGCTCCCGGACCTTGTCCTCGAACACCGACAGGTCCTGCACATACTCCAGTGCCGCGACGAGCAGGTCGCCGTCGGGCAGCCTCTCGACCTGGGCGCGGGCCGGTTCGGCGGTCAACGGCGCGAGGTCCGTCATCGCCGAGGCGACCCGCCCCTCCCACGTGGCCAGCCAGTCGCCGACGGCGTCGAGCAGGTGCCGGTGGGCGCGCTCGAACAGGGTCCGGCAGGTCTGCGCGAACGGCTCCGCGAGGTCCGACACGAGCAGGGGCACGGTGCGCCGGGCGCCGAGGAGGCTCATCGAGCCACCCGACGCGGCCCGTGCCACGACCCGCCCACCGTCGACGGCGGCCAGCAACCGGGTCCAGGCCGGCCACTGCAGTACCTCGTCGGCGGCGTCGTCGACGACCTGGGTGCGCAGGGGCGCGCTGCTGCCGATCCCGGAGTACGGGTCGATGAGTGTGCTGCGGGCGTCCTGCACCATGTCCGTCAGGACGCGGTCGAGCGCGGCGAGCGCGGTGCGTACCATCGCGGCGGAGTCGCCCGCGCCGAGGTCCGCGCCGAGCTGGTTCAGCTTGCGGTCGAGCCGCGCCTCGTGCGCCCGCAGCTCGTCGGCGACCTTCGTCGCGACGCTCGCCTGCAGCGCAAGACCACGCTGGTTGACCAGCCCGACGACCATTGCCCGCAGGTGCCGTAGCCCACCGTCCACAGTGAACTCGGCCAGTGCCGTCCCGATCGTTCCCGCGGGCCGGTCGACCTTCGTCCACTGGTCGGCCGTGTGCGCGGCCCGAACGACCAGCGCGGCACCGCCGACGGCGCGCGTCACGTCCGCCGCCCGCCACGGCGGGCCGCCGTCGGCGTCGGCACGGGCCACGGTGACCAGTGGTGAGACGAACGCGATCCGCTCGTCGCCCCCGGCCGGCAGCAGCCCTCGCGCCGCCTCCAGCAGGCTGCGCAGGTCGGCGGCCGAGTCGAGGTCGACCGGTACGCCGTCTTCCACCTGCTGGTGCGGGGTGGACGGCAGCGTGTCGAACTTGCCACCCACCACCAGGATCGCCTCCTGGATGGCGTTCCACGGACGGCCGTGCCGACGCAGGATGTCGCGCAGCTGCTGCGGTTTGGTCGCCGCACCCCTGTTGGCGTCGAGGACCACGAGCGTCGCGGCGACCGCACCGACCTCCTCGGCCGCCAGGAACTCGTCGCGGATCGTCGCCGTGCCGCCGCTGGAGCCCGGCAGGTCGACGAACTGCACCTGGGCGCCGTGAAGCTCCGCGAGGTTCCACACGCCGACCGGCACCGCGACGTCCAGGACCACCCGGCGCACCAGCGGCAGCCGCGACCTCAGACCGCGCGCGTCGGGTGGGTCGACCGACGCACCGGGGTGGGCGACGACCAGCGGCAGCTCGTCGAGGGACAGCGTCTCGGGCCCGGGGTCTGTGGGCCGGTGCGCCAGTGCGGCGTGCAGCCGGTCGAGCTCACCTCTGAGCCGGCTGAGGCCGTCGGAGCGGTCCGCGACCGCCGTCACCGCCGCACGCAGCGGCGCGACTCCGGTGGCGCCGCGCGGCATATCCGCCGGCACCAGGTCGGTGACCGCCGCCAGGTGCGCCTCCTGCGTGGCGGTGTACGCGAGATGGTCCACATAGGAGTCCAAATCGCCGTCGGTGAACCACTCGACGGCGGCCTCCTGGACGACGGCCGGACCGTCCTCCGACTGTCGCAACCGCAGCAGCACCACGTTGCAGGTCGTCGGGATGGCACTGACCGGAAGCAGCACGGGGTTGCCGAGCAGCGTGCCGAGCAGCAGCGACTTGCCGACGGAGAACTCCCCCCACACCGCGACCGTCACGACCTGCGTGGCCTGGCGTGCCAGCGCCTCGGCCCGCTCGGCCAGTTGCGTGCGGAGGTGGTCGAGCTCCGGGTGCTGCGGCGTGCGGCGTACCCGCTCGAGCACCGACCCGGCGTACTCGCCGAGCTCCTTCAGATTGCGGGCGGCCGAGCGGCCCATGGACACCTCCGACATCCGGCGCACTGGCGGCAACAAGCCTCACAGGCACCATGCGTGTCGCGGCACCTACATACGGCCACGCTCACGCCCGCCGGGGATCCACAGAATGAGCACCGGACCTTCAGGCGAATCGAGGCGGGAAGCGGATTGACTCCGCGTTCGCGTCGTGAGCGTGAAAACCACCCGCAAAAGACCCGGCTCAGCGGGGGGCCAGTCCCAGCGTCCGGCTCGCCTTCGCGGCACAGCCCGTCACTGCGGCGACCGCCTCGCGGACGACGTCCGGCCTGGCCTTGAAGCCGAACACCGTCATCGCCAGCACCGGGTTCCCGCCGTTGTCGAAGACCGGCGCGGAGATCACCCGGGCCTGGGCCAGCACCTCGTCGGACAGCTCCGCGGGCTCGTAGTCCAGCGAGGCGACGAGCGCGTCGAGCTCCTCGTTGGGCACCGTGCCGGGCTCGGCGGCCAGCCGCTCGAGGGCGGCGGCGAAGCGCCGGTGGCCCTCGCTGCCCAGACCGATGGAGAAGCCGCGCTCGCGGATGCGGGCCAGGGCCCGGATCTCGGCCTCCTGCGAGTCCGGCGAGAACCTCGCGACCCAGGCCGCCTGCTCGTCGCCGGGCGCCCACGCCTCGAAGATCGAGGGGCCGTGCGGCCGGAACGGCAGCCGCTGGCCGACCAGCGTGGTCGGCTGCTCCGCCACCGGCGCCGTGGGCGGGTCGAGCTGTCCGATGACCACGACGCTGTCGCTCACCGGCGCGGTCACCAGGCAGCGCAGCCCGTGGTCGGGCAGTTCCTGCGCGATCGGGCGGATGAGCTCGAAGTGGCGCAGCGGGCGGGTCAGGCTCATGTCCGGGTCGTAGGCGGTCAGGGTGAGCGGGGAGAAGCTTCCGTAGCCGCTGCGGAAGAACAGCAGCGGCAGCTCGGTGCTCGCGGTGTCGAGGTGCCGCACCTCGGCCAGCGCGATCTTGTGGTCGCCGGCGTCGTGCACGGCGACCGGGACGCAGTCGATATACGCGACCGCGCCCTCGATGATCGGGGCGCCCGACGGCGCGGGACGCCACGGGACGCCGTCGAACCGCTCGGCGAGCGGAGCGGTCGCGATGCGACGGCACACGTCGGACTGGTGGGCGGCGAGGATGTTGACGCACCAGCTGCCCGCCCGGCGCAGGTGCGGCCAGGTCTCCGACGTGACGCTCGGGTAGAACCCGACCAGCGGCGGGTTCATCGACACCGACGAGAACGACCCGACCACCATGCCGATCGGGGGCCCGTCCTCCGGCTGGGCGGTGATCACGCAGACGCCGGTCGGGTACTGCCCCAGGACGTGACGGAACCAGGCGGGATCGTCCGGCGACCGGTTCATCACCCGTCCCCCGGTCGCAGCTCGCGGTCCTCGCGCAGCCCGATGGCCTCGGCCCACAGGGTGGTCAGGTGGTCGATGACGGCCTCGGGGTCGAGGGGCGGTTCGGGCGGGTCGGCGATGAACCCGTCGTAGCAGTAGGAGCTGACCATCAGGCTCATCGCGCGCGCCGTCTCCTCCGCGTCGAGACCCGACCGGACGTGCCCGCTCTTCATGCCACGGGCCAGCGACCGCGCGAACGTCCGGCGGAAGCTGCCGACCCATTCGCGGCGCAGCTCGGCCAGCCGGGCGTCGCTGTGGCTGGCGGTCTCCCACAGGCTGAAGAAGTCGCGGTTCTCCCAGTGGATGGTCACGATCGCGCCGACCGCGCGGCGCAGGCCCAGGCGGCCGGTCGCGGCGTCCCAGTAGTCGGCGCCGGCGTTCAGCATGCGCAGCGCGCTCTCGCCGGCCAGCGTCGCCACGATGTCGTCGCGGTCGGCGAAGTACTGGTAGACGGTGCCCAGGCTCACCCCGGACCGCTGGGCGATGTCACCGAGGGACACGTTGGCGTAGCCGTCGCGGGCGAACAGCTCCTCGGCGACGTCGAGCAGCTTCTTGCGGGTCCGCATGGCGCGCGGGCCGACCGGGGTCTCGCGGCCGTCCTGGCGCCGCACCGCGCCGCGCAGGTTGGCGGCGACCCGCTCCAGGCGCCGGCTGCGCGCCGGATCCGGGTCGTCAGGCAGTTTCTGCATGCGCCGCCACCTTCCCTCGCCCGGCTCCGCCGCGAACGCGGAGAACCATAACGCCATCGGTGTGTCGTACGCCACCCTGAATCTGAACAGATTCAGCTCCCTCCGGACCGTCACCCTCCGCCTCAGTCTCGCGCTCGGGGGCAGAGACACCCGTGTATCTGCGGAGCAGCACGCGGCGACCCCGCGTCGAACATGTTTCCGGGAGCGTCTTGCGCCCGTCGAGTTTCTGAGTAGATTCAGCAATCAATCGCTGAGACCGGCGTCACACGCGCCGGTCACGCGCTCCTGCCCTCACCGCTCTGCTCGCGATCGACACCCGCTTATGAGGGGGATCTCCATGCCTCGTCCGGCGCCCATGACGTTTGGCGTGTTCATCGCCCCGTTCCACGCGAACGACGACAGCCCGACGCTCAGCCTGCGCCACGATCTGGCGCTCATCGAGCTCGCCGACCGCCTCGGCTTCGACGAGGCATGGGTCGGTGAGCACCACTCGACCGGTGTCGAGCGGATCGCCGACCCCTTCATGGCGCTGGCCGCCGCGGCCGTCCGCACCTCGCGGATCCGCCTCGGCACGGGCGTGGTCAGCCTCCCGTACCACCACCCGCTCCTGGTCGCCGACCGCACCGTCCTGCTCGACCACCTGAGCATGGGACGCGCGATGCTCGGCGTCGGCCCCGGCGCGCTGATCTCCGACGCCGACATGATGGGCATCGCGCCGGTGACCCAGCGCGCCCGGATGAACGAGGCGCTGGACGTGATCATCAAGCTCCTCGACGGCGAGACGGTCACCGCCTCCACCGACTGGTTCGAGCTGCGCGAGGCCCAGCTGGCCTTCCTGCCGCTCAGCCCGGCGGGCGTACCGATCGCCGTCGCCAGCACGACCTCGCCCTCCGGGGTCACCACGGCCGGCCGCCACGGCGTCGGCGTCCTGTCCCTCAGCGCCGGGTTCATCGGCGGCAAGAAGGACATGCGGGCGCAGTGGGACATCGCCGAGCAGGCCGCCAAGGAGGCCGGCACGACGATCAGCCGCGACGGCTGGCGGATGGTCGTGCGCGTCCACCTCGCCGAGGACCGCGAGCAGGCGGTCCGCGACGTCGAGCGGGGCCGCGCCGAGGAGCGGGAGAACTACTTCAAGCCCGTCCTGGGCCTGGAGAACGACTACACCCTGGCCGACGAGATCGCCGACGACAGCTCGATCATCGGCACGCCCGCGGACGCCATCGCCGCCATCGAGCGGATGCTCGACACGACCGGCGGCTTCGGCGGATTCATGATCATGACCCACGACTGGGCGAGCCGGGAGAAGTCGCTCACCAGCCTCGAGCTGTTCGCCCGCTACGTCATGCCGCACTTCCAGGGCACGCTCACGGCCGCACAACGGTCGGCCCGCGTCGTCACCGAGAAGCGCCCGTCCTACAAGCCCCTGGCCCAGGCCGCGATCTCCAAGGCGTACTCCGACTCCGGCCGCGAGTTGCCCGCCGGAACCAACATCCAGAGCCTGCGCTGACCCCGCGCCCGCGAGGGCGCGACGCACCACCTCCCTCTCTCCACCACGGAGGACCACCATGCCCATCCCCCCATCCCGCCGTGTCCTCGTACCGTTGGCCGCCCTCGCGCTCGTCGCCGGTCTCGCCGCCTGCCGCGGCCAGGAGAACGACGGCGCCGCCGCCGGCGACACCGGTCCGATCAAGATCATGCAGATCGGGACGTTCGAGAGCCCGAACCTGTCCCTGAAGGACGCGCGGGCCGGGCTCGACGCGCACGTGCAGTCCATCAACGCCGCCGGCGGCATCGACGGCCGGAAGATCGAGGTGGAGTTCTGCAACGACGCGTACAACGCCAACACCGGCGCGGCCTGCGCCCGCACGGCGGTGACCAACGGCGTCGTCGCCGTGGTCGGCGCCGCCAGCTCGCAGGCGGCCGCGGCGCTGCCCGTGCTCGAGGCCGCCGGCATCCCGTGGCTGGCCGGCGCCGGATCGGGCGGCCCCACCGAGGGCACCAGCTCGGTCTCCTACCCGATCACCGGCGGCACCCAGTCGATGCAGGTCGGCATGGGCCGGCTGCTCGCCAACAAGGGCGGGAAGAACATCGCGGTGATCGTCGCCGACGCGGCCGCCGCCTACGCCGCCGCCGACGACATCGCCAACGGAGCCAAGGCCGGCGGCGCGCAGTCGTACCGCATCCTGGCCCCGCTCGGCGCACCCGACTTCAGCGCCGTCGCCTCGTCGGCCCTGGCCAAGAACCCCGACGCCGTCGCCGTCGCCTCCACCGCGACCGACGCGCCCCGCATCATCCGGGCGGTCCGCCAGGCCGGGTTCACCGGCAACATCTCGACGCTGGCGAACATCTTCAAGCCCGCCGACCAGAAGGCGCTGGGCAACCTGGCCGACAAGGTGTTCGTCACCTCCTCGGCGGTGCCGGTGACCAACACCTCGATCGAGCAGGTGAAGCAGTTCCAGGCCGACATGACCAAGTACCACCCGGAGGCCGTGACCGACAACGGGTCCCTGGGCACCTGGAGCTCGATCACGTTCCTCGTCGAGATCGTGAAGCGGCTCGACGGCGAGGTCTCCGCCAAGGCGATCACCGACCTGCTGAACAAGCTCGACAAGCCCATCGTCCTCGGCACCGTGCCCGACTACGCCGGCATCCCGAACCCGCCCGTCGTCCAGAACTACCCGCGGGTGCCGACGTTCAAGGTCTACGTGTCGGAGGCGAAGGCCGGAACGCTGCAGCAGGACGGCGACGCGATCGACCCGCTGGGCAGCAAGTAGATGGACGCGCCCGTCCTCGAACTACGCGGACTCAGCGTCGGGTACGACGACCTCGCGGTCGTGCGCGATGTCGATCTCACGGTGAACCGCGGTGAGATCGTCGCGCTCCTCGGAGCCAACGGGACGGGCAAGTCGACGACGATCCTCACCGCGGCCGGGGAGCTGCCCCCGGTCGGCGGTGAGGTCCGGTGGCGCGGGACGGCCACGACCGCCCCGCTCCACGTCCGCGCGCGCATGGGCATGTGCTTCGTTCCCGAGGAGCGGTCGGTGCTCATGGGGATGTCGGTGCGCGACAACCTGCTGCTCGGCTCCGGCGGCATCGACCGGGCCGTGGAGCTGTTCCCCGAGCTGCGGCCGCTGCTCGGGCAGCGGGCCGGGCTGCTGTCCGGCGGCGAGCAGCAGATGCTGACGCTGGCCCGGGCCCTGGCCTCGAACCCGGTCGCGCTGCTGCTCGACGAGCTGTCGCTGGGTCTGGCGCCCCTCGTGGTCGACCGCCTGTTCGCCGCCCTGCGGCGGGCGGCCGACCACGACGGGGTGGCCGTGCTCCTGGTCGAGCAGCAGGCCCGCCGGGCCATGGCCGTCGCCGACCGCTGGTACCTCCTGCGGCGCGGTGCCGTCGCGGCGCAGGGGAACGCCGCCGACGGCATCGCGGCCGTGGAGTCGCTGTACCTCGGAACGGAGTGACCGTGGAGATCGTCCAGTTCATCCTGCTCGGCCTGGGTATCGGCGCGATCTACAGCCTCCTCGGCCAGGGCCTGGTGCTGATCTACCGGGGTTCCGGGATCGTCAACTTCGCGCAGGGCTCGTTCGTGATGGTCGGCGGCTTCGCGTACTACGAGTTCCGCGTGTCGCTCGACTGGCCGGCGGTCCCGTCCGTCGTCCTCGCGACCGCGGTCGGCGTGCTGTTCGGCGTCGCCGTGCAGTACCTGATCCTGCGGCCGATGCGCACCTCGTCGCCGATCGAACGGGTCATCGCGACCCTGGGCGTGCTGCTCACCCTGCAGGCCGCGGCGGTGCTGCGGTACGGGGTCAGCAGCACCAGCGTCCCCTCGTTCCTGCCCACGAACGCCGTGGAGCCGCTACCGGGCGCGTCGCTCGGCGTCGACCGGCTCATCATCCTGGTGATCGGGGTCGTCCTCACCGTCGCGTTGTACTGCGTCTTCCGCTTCACGGCGTTCGGGCGGGTCGCCAGCGCCATGGCCGAGAACCAGCGGGCGGTCGCGAGCCTGGGCCACTCCCCCGACCGGATCGCGGTGGCGAACTGGGCGCTCGCCGCCGGCATCGCGGCCCTGGCCGGCGCGCTCATCGGTCCCATCACCTACCTGCAGCCGACGCAGCTCACGCTGCTGGTCGTACCGGCGCTCGCGGCGGCGCTGCTCGCGCGGTTCGTCTCGTTCCCGATCGCGTTCGCCGGCGCACTGGGGATCGGCGTCGTGCAGTCGCTGCTGACGCGCTACGTCACCGTGACGGGCTGGGGCGACAGCGTCCCGTTCGTGGTCATCGTCGCCTACCTGGTGCTGCGGGGAAGCTCGCTGCCGCTGCGCAGCCACGTGCTGGAGCGGCTGCCCAGCGTCGGCGACGGCCGCATCCGCGTCGTCCCGACGGTCGTGGTCGTCGGCGCGTTCGCGTTCCTCATCGCGTTCGTGGTGCCGCCGGTGTGGGCGCAGGCGCTGACGGTCACGATGGCGTTCGGCATCCTCACCCTGTCGGTCACCGTGGTGACCGGGTACGCCGGGCAGCTGTCGCTGGCGCAGTACGTGCTCGCCGGGTCCGGCGCCTTCGCCGCGGCGACGTTCGTCTCCCGCGCGGGCTGGAGCTTCCTGCCGGCGCTCCTGGGCGCGATGGCGGCCGCGGCGCTCGTCGGCGTGCTGGTCGCGTTGCCGGCGCTGCGCACCCGCGGCATCAACCTCGCCATCGCCACGCTCGGCATGGGCATCGTGCTGTTCAGCCTGGTGCTCAGCGACTTCAAGTTCGCCGGCGGCGACACCGGCATCCCGATCGAGGAGCCGTCGATCCTCGGCTGGGAGTTCGGCGCGATCCTGCACCCGTACAACTACGGGCTCGTGACGCTCGCGGCACTGACGCTCAGCGCCCTGGCCGTGGCGAACCTGCGCCGTGGCCGGGTCGGCCGGCGGCTGCTCGCCGTGCGGTCCAACGAACGCGCGGCGGCGGCCCTCGGCGTCAACGTCTACGTCGGGAAGCTGTACGCGTTCGCGCTCGCGTCGGCGCTCGCCGCGCTCGCCGGTGTCCTGCTGGCCTTCCAGGGCGTCACCGTCCTGCCGGCCCAGTTCGACGTGCTCACCTCGATCACCGTCATCGGTGTCGCGGTGGTCGGCGGCATCGGGACCATCGGCGGCGCGATGCTCGCGGCGACACTGCTCCCCGGTGGCGTCGGCACCCAGATCCTGCACGGCGCCGACAACCTGGAGCGCTTCCTGCCGCTGATCAGCGGCCTGTTCCTGCTCTACGTGCTGCGCAGCGGCCGCAACGGCCTCTACGAGATGAACGCCCACCTGGTGCGCCGGATCGGCAAGCTGCTGCGGGTCCCCTCCGTCAAGGCCCGGCCGCCGAAGGCCCGGCCACCGGAGAGCGCGACCGTCGAGGAGCAGCACGACCGGCCGCCGTCGCGGACCCTGCGCGTATCCGACCTGCGGGTGCAGTTCGGCGGCGTCGTCGCCGTCGACGACGTGTCCCTGGACCTCGTCCCCGGCGAGGTGCACGGCCTGATCGGACCGAACGGCGCCGGCAAGACCACTGTCATCGACGCGCTGACCGGTTTCGTGCGGCCCACCCGCGGCACGATCCGGCTCGACGACGTCGCGATCGGGCCGTGGAGCGCGCGGCGCCGGGCGCGGGCCGGGCTGGCCCGGTCGTTCCAGTCCCTGGAGCTGTTCGCCGACCTGTCCGTGCGGGAGAACCTCGCGGTCGCCTGCGACGACGGCGGCGGCCGGCGGTACCTCAGCGACCTCGTCGCGCCCGGCCGCATCCGGCTGACGCCGCCGGCGCTCGCGGCCATCCGGGAGTTCCGGCTCGAGGACGACCTCGACCGCAAGCCCGGTGAACTCGCGTTCGGCAAGCGGCGTCTCGTCGCGATCGCCCGGGCGGTGGCGGCCGACCCGCGCGTGCTGCTGCTGGACGAGCCGGCCGCCGGGCTCAGCGACGACGAGGCCCGCGAGCTGGGCACGCTGATCCGGACGCTGGCCCGCGACTGGGACATGGGCGTCCTGCTCGTCGAGCACAACGTCGACCTGGTGCTCAGCACCTGCGACCGGGTCACCGTGCTCGAGGCCGGCGCCGTGCTGGCCCGCGGGACGCCCCGGGAGGTCGCCCGCGATCCGCGGGTGGTGTCGGCCTACCTGGGCCGCGAGGCCGATGAAGCGGACGAGACCGACGAGGGAGCCCGGGTATGAGCAGCAGGGAGGCCGTGGCGGCCGAGGCGCACGCGTTCTTCTCCGCCCGCGCGCAGCGGCGGGAACGGCGCGGCATGCTGCACGGCGTCGGCGACGACGACGTGGTCGGCGTCGGGCTCACCCAGCCGGAGCACGAGGCGGCCGAGGTCGCCCAGGCCCGGACGTGGCAACGGGAGCTGTTCGACGCGGGGCTCGCCTGGCTCGACGGTCCCGTCGAGCTGGGCGGACGCGGCCTCGGCCACGACTACGTCGAGCTGGTCGCCGGCATCGCCGCGGAGTACGAGGTGCCGTCGACGTCGACCTACATGGTCAGCCACGGGATCGTGGCGCCGACGATCCTCGCCCACGGCACCGACGAGCAGAAGCGGGCCTTCCTGCCGGGGATCTGGCGCGGCGACCTGATCTGCTGCCAGCTCTTCTCCGAACCCGAGGCCGGCTCGGACCTCGCGAGCCTGCGCACCACCGCCGTCCGCGACGGCGACGACTGGATCGTCACCGGCCAGAAGGTGTGGTCGTCGTTCGCCCACGTCGCGTCGCTCGGCGAGCTTCTGGTGCGCACGGGTCCGCCGGAGAGCCGCCACCGCGGCCTGAGCATGTTCCTCGTCGACATGGACTCGCCGGGAATAGACGTGCGGCCGCTGCGGCAGGTGACCGGCTCCGAGCACTTCAACGAGGTCTTCCTCGACGGCGTGCGCGTGCCCGACTCGCGCCGGCTCGGACCGGTGAACGGTGGCTGGAACATCGCGATGACCACGGTCGGCAGCGAGCGTTCGGTGCTCGGCCGGGCCCACAACGGCATCATGATCGAGCCGGTGATCCGGCTGTTCGCCCTGGCCCGATCGACCGGCGCCATCGACGACCCGGCCATCCAGGACCTGCTGGCCGAATGCTGGGCGCGCGAGCAGGTGCTGCACGAGACCGCCACGCGGCTGCGCGACGCCGGCGGGCCGGCACCCGGGTCGGTGGTCAAGCTGATGACGACCTCCGACATGGAGTACTACTCCGACGTCGCCGCGCGGCTGCTGGGCTACCGGATGGTCGCCGACACCGGCGCCTGGGGCACCTACTCGTGGTCGCAGCTGCTGCTCAGCGCGCCGTCGCACCGCATCGCCGGCGGGAGCGACGAGATCCAACGCAACATCCTCGCCGAGCGGGTGCTCGGCCTCCCGCGCGAGGAGCGCCCGACCAGCGAGAAGAGCGCGTAGTGGACGACATCGAACAGCTGCGGCAGGTGGTCCGCGCCCATCTGGAACGCGACCCCGGCACGGCGCTGCGCGGCGGGTCCCTCGACCCGCGCGCGGCGCAGCGGCTCGACCGCGACCGCTGGCGGCGGCAGGCGACCGACCTCGGGCTCCCCGGCGTGCGCATCCCCGAGGAGTTCGGCGGCGCGGGCATGGGACTGGCCGAGGAGGTCGCCGTGCACACCGAGCTGGGCCGGGCGCTCGACGACGGCCCGTTCCTGACGACCTCGCTGATCGCCGCGGCGCTGGTGACCCTGTCGGACGACGAGGCCAACCGCGACCGGCTGGCCCGGATCGCCGCCGGCGACCTCGTCGCCGTGCCCGTGCTGCCGATCGAGGAGACGTTCCCGCTGGAGTACCCGCACGCCAAGGAGGTGCCCGGCGGGGACTTCGAGATCCGCGGCGAGCTGCCGTGCGTCGTCGACGTGACGGTGGCCGACGCGCTCCTCGTGCTCGCCGAGTACCGGGGCTACCACGCGTTCTTCTGGGTGGAGACCAGCGACCCGGGCGTGGAGACCGTCCCGCTGGCCACCCTCGACCTGACCCGGCGCATGGGCACGGTGCGGCTGACCGGCGCCCGCGCCGTGCTGCTCGCCGAGCAGGACCGGGCCCGCGCCGGCGTGGCCGCCATCCGCCAGGGCGCGATCCTCGGCATGTCGGCCGAGTGCGTCGGCGCCGCCGCGCGGGCGCTGGAGATGGCCGTCGAGTACGTGAAGGTGCGCACCCAGTTCGGCCGGCCGATCGGATCGTTCCAGGCGGTCAAGCACAAGTGCGCCGACCTGCTGGTCTCGTTGGAGCGGGCCCGGTCGGCGCTGTCGGTCGCGGTGCGCTCGGTGCAGCACAACGACCCCATCGGACGGCGTCCGGAGTCACTGGCCGGGCTCGCGGTCGCGCGGATGTACTGCGGGCGGATCGGCGCCGAGATCACCCGCGAGGTCATCCACCTGCACGGCGGCATCGGGTTCACCTGGGAGCACCCGGCCCACCTGTACTACCGCCGCGCCGTGTCGAACCGGCAGCTGCTCGACTCGACCGGTCAGCAACCACGGCTGCTCACCGCGTCGGTCCTCGCCGCGCACGGCGAGGACGACCAGCTCGCCTCGTTCTACGCCGGGAAGGTGGGACGGTGACGCCGCTGTCCGGGCTGGCGCCGGGTGACTGGGTCACCGCGCAGGCGCGGTTCACGCCGCGGGCCGACTTCCTCGTCGCCGCCGACGGGCGCACCCGCACCTACGCCGAGGGCGATCAGCGGATCACCCGGCTCGCCCGGGCCCTGCGCGGGCTCGGGATCGGCCGCGGCGACCGGGTCGCGCTGCTCGCCGTCGACTCGCCCGAGTACGTCGAGGTGCTGCTCGCCTGCATGAAGCTCGGCGCGACGTACATCGCGCTGAACTTCCGGCTGTCGGCCGCCGAGATCCGCACGGTGCTCGCGGCCGGCGGTGCCCGGATCGTCTTCCACAGCGCCCGGTACGCGGAGATCGTCGACACCTTCGGGGTGCCGGTCGCGATCGACCTCGACGCCGGCTACGAGGAGTTCCTCGCCAGCGGCCCCGACGGCGGCGAGCTGTCGGCCGACACCGGCGACGACGACATCCTGAGCATCTCGTTCACCAGCGGCACGACCGGCACCCCGAAGGGCGTGCTGCAGTCGCAGCGCATGATCAAGGCGGTCACGCAGTCGGGGATCCTGGAGGTGGGCCTGCGCCCGGGCGACCTGATCCTGTCGGGTGCACCGCTGTTCCACGCCGCCGGGTTCGGGCACCTGCTGTACGGCGTCGCGCGCGGCGGGGCGTCGGTGGTGATGCCGCAGTGGGACGCCGAGGTGGCGCTGTCCTGGCTCGGCTCGGGACGCGTGCGGCACGCGCTGCTGGTCCCCAGCATGATCATCGAGCTGCTCGAACACCCGAAGCTCGCCGGGACCGACTTCTCCGGCCTGCGCTCGATCATGTACGGCGGGGCGCCGATGCCCACGTCGGTCATCCGGCGCATGGTCGAGGTCTTCGACTGCGACCTGCACAACGGGTTCGGCGCCGGCACCGAGGCGGGCGGGCAGCTGGTCCTGCGGCCCGAGGACCACCGCCGTGCCCTCGCCGGTGAGGAGTGGCTGCTCGGCACGATCGGCCGGCCCGCCTTCGGCTGCGACGTGCGGCTGCTGGATCCCCTGGGAGCCGAGGTCCCCGACGGCGAGATCGGGGTGATCGCGAGCCGCGGCGACACGGTGATGAGCGGCTACCTCGACCGGCCCGACCTCACCGCGCAGGCCGTCCGCGACGGGTGGTTCGTCGCCGGTGACCTCGCCTGGAAGGACGAGGAGGGCTTCCTGCACCTCGCCGGCCGCGCCGACGAGATGATCATCCGCGGCGGCGAGAACATCTACCCCGTCGAGATCGAGGACGTGGTCGGCGGGCATCCGGCCGTCGCCGAGATCGCGGTCGTCGGCGAGCCCGACCCGCGGTGGGGCCAGGTGGTGACCGCGGTCGTGGTGCTCCGGGAGGGCCACCGCGCGCCGACGGCGGCCGAGGTGAAGGAGCACTGCCGCGGCCGGCTGGCCAGCTACAAGGTGCCGCACCGCATCGTCGTCGTCGGGTCGCTGCCCCGCAGCCCCGTCGGCAAGACCGACAAGATCCTGCTGCGGGAACTACTGACACAGGCAGAGGAGCCCACCTGATGCTCACCGGAGACCAGTACCTGGAGTCGCTGCGCGACGGTCGCCGGGTCTTCATCAACGGACACTCCGTGCCCGACGTGACCACCGAGCCGCTGCTGCGCGGGCCGGCGCTGGCCGCGAAGCTCGGCTACGACCGGCACTACCGGCCCGGCGACGACGTCCACGGCCCGTACTTCTTCATCCCCACGTCCGTCGACGAACTGCGCGAGACCCAGCGGCAGCAGCTGCACTGGGACTTCCCCACCATCTCCACGGCCGCCGCGCTGCTCATGGTGCTCACCGCGGCCAGCCGGATGCGGGCGCAGCACCCGCAGTACGCCGAACGCGCGCTGGCCTACTTCGAGCGGAGCAAGCGCCGCGACATCCGCGTCGTGCAGGGGATCACCGACGCCAAGGGCAACCGTGCGCTGTCGCCGGGCAAGCAGGACGACCCCGACCTCTACGTCCGCATCGTCGACCGCGCACCCGACGGGGTCGTCATCCGCGGGGCCAAGCTGCACATCTCGTCGGCGGCGGTCGCGCACGACATCATGGTCATGCCGACCAAGCGGATGAAGGCCGGCGAGGAGGACTGGAGCGTCGCCGCCGCGGTGCCGGTCAACGCGCCCGGGGTGCGGATCATCAACGCCTCGTTCGCGCCGCGGCCCGACCTCGACCCGGACTTCTACCCGTACAGCTCCCGGCACGTGATGACCGAGGGCCTCATCGTCTTCGACGACGTCTTCGTCCCCAACGAACGCCTGTTCCTGGCCGGCGAGCTGGAGCACTCGGCGACGTTCGTGCACTCCCTCGGCCTGTGGGAGCGGCTGGGCAGCGTCGGCAGCTACGTGCGGCTCGCCGACACGCTCGTGGGGCTGGCACACCTCGTCGCCGAGGCCAACGGGCTGCTGCGGGTCGCGCACATCAAGGACAAGATCGCGGAGATGATCGTCTACGCGACGCTCATCCGCGCCGCGTTCGAGGCCGCGATGACCCACGCCACGTTCACCCCGGAGGGCTGGGCCTCGCCCGACGAGCTGTTCACCAACGCCGCGAAGTACCACGCGGCCGCGAACTTCTCCACGATGGTCCGCAACCTGCACGACATCGCGGGCGGCTCGGTGCTGACCGCGCCGTCGCTGCGCGACCTCCACAACCCGGAGACCGCCGCCGACCTGCGCAAGTACATGCGCACCATGGAGGGCGTCGACGCCGGCTACCGGATGCGCCTGTTCCACGCGATCCGCGACTTCACCGCCGACGCCTACGGCGGCTGGAAGCACGTGACCGTGATCCAGGCCGGCGGCGGCCTCTACGCCCAGAAGGTGGTCGTCACCAACCACTTCGACATGGAGGCCGCGAAGGCGCTCGCCCGCGAGACAGCCGGCGTCACCGCGTCCGGCGAGGTCCTCAGCGGGCTGCACCGGTTCGGCCCGCACGGGTACGGGCACGGCGCCGACGAGGGCGCGTGAGGTACGAGGAGTCCACGTTCGCGTGGACCGCCCCGTCCACCCGTGACCGGCCCGACGGCCTCACGCGGGTCCGGTGCGAGACCGACGACGGCGTCGCCACGGTGACCCTGGACCGGCCCGACCGGCTGAACGCCATCGACCGCACCATGCTCGACGAGCTCGCCGCCGTGCTCGGCTGGTGCGACGCCGACGACGAGGTCGGCGCGGTCGTGCTCACCGGCGCCGGGCGCGCCTTCAGCGCCGGATCGGAGCTGACCGACGACGGTTTCGGTGGCGCCGGCGCGCCGTGGGTCGCGCCGTACCAGGTCCGCAAACCGGTGCTCGCCGCGGTCCGGGGCGCGGCCGTCGGCGCCGGGCTCACGCTGGCCATGCAGTGCGACGTCCGGTTCGTCGCCCACGACGCCGTGCTCGCCCTCCCGTTCGTCCGGCTCGGCGTCACCGCCGAGTGGATGGGCCACTGGACCCTCGTCCGGCACGTCGGCCTCGGCCGCGCGCAGGAGCTGCTGCTCACCGGTCGCCGCTTCACCGGTGCCGAGGCGGCCGCGTGGGGACTGGCCGCCGCGGCGCTTCCGGTGGACGAGGTCCTCCCCCGCGCCCGGGCCCTCGCCCGCGAGATCGTCGACCACGGCGCACCGGTCGCCGTCGCCGCGACCAAACGCCTGCTCTGGGAGGCCACGCGGGCCGACCCGTTCGACCACGCGCGCACCGAGCGGCAGGTGATGGAGGCGCTCCTCGACCGCCCCGACGCCCGCGAGGGTGTCGAGGCGTTCCTGCGGCGCCGCCGCCCCGTCTGGACCGGCCGGGCGTCGACCGGCCTTCCCCCATGGCCGACCGAAAGGGTGCCCCTGCCATGATCATCATCAGCGGCTTCATGGAGCTGGACCCCGGCGACACCGACGAGTTCGCCCGGCTCAGCGCCGCGCTGTGCGTCGCCAGCCGCGCCGAGGACGGCTGCTCGGACTACCGGTTCGCCCGCAGCGTCGAGGACCCGGCGCGCTTCGACATCTTCGAGGTCTACGACACCGACGCGGCGCTCGAGGAGCACGCCCGCGCCGGGCACTACCGGAAGTGGCGCAGCGCCGTGCGCGGGCTCGGCGTGCGGCGCACCCACGTGGTCCGGTACACGGTCACCGAAGGGACACCCGCATGACCGCCGTCGACCGGGAGTTCATCGGGGTCCCCTCGCCGGCCCTGGGCCGCGCGGGCGCCGGTGGCCATCCGCTGCAGGGCTTCTACTACACGCCGTCCGGTCGGAGCCCGCGGACGGCGCTGATCGCCAGCCACTACAACGTCGACTTCTCCGAGCACTACCTGGCGACCCGCATGGCCGAACGCGGCTACGGGTTCCTCGGCTGGAACACCCGCTTCCGCGGCGCCGAGCACCTGTTCTCCCTCGACCACGCGCTGGCCGAGATCGGCGTCGGTGTGCGGCTGCTGCGCGAGCGCGGCGTCGACACCGTGGTGCTGCTGGGCAACTCCGGCGGCGGGTCGCTGATGGCGGCCTACCACTCGCAGTCGCGCGAGCCGAACATCCGCCCGCCCTACGGCCGGTCCACTGTCTTCGAACCGGCCCTGCACCTGCCGCCGGGCGACCTGATGGTCTTCCTGGCCGCCCACCCCGGCCGGCCGGAGTGGATCACCCGGACCATGGACCCGTCGGTCGTCGACGAGAACGACCCGAACGCCGTCGACCCGGAGCTCGACATGTACGACCCGCGTCACCGCGGCTCGTACACGCCCGGGTTTCTCGCGCGCTACCGGTCCGCCCAGATCGAGCGCAACCACCGACTGACCGCATGGTGCCGGACGCAGCTCGACGCCGCGCGGACGCTGCCGGCCCGCGACCGGATCTTCACGATGGGACGCACGTGGGCCGACCCCCGCTACGTCGACCCGGCCATCGACCCGTCGGAGCGACCGACGCCGATGTGCTACTTCGGCGACCCGAAGCGGGCCAACTACGGCGTCATGGGCGTCGGGGTGGTCAGCACGATGCGGACCTGGCTCAACATGTTCAGCCTGGAGGAGTCCGACTGCATCGTCGCGCCGCACCTGGCGCGCCTGGACCTGCCCACGCTCGTGGTGCAGCCCGACGCCGACAGCGGCGTGTTCCCCAGCGACGCGCGTGGCCTCTACGACGGGGCGGCCACGACGGACAAGGAGTTCGTGACGCTGCCCGGTGACCACTACTTCGTGGGACCGGACGGCGCCCGCGACACGGTGGCCGACACCCTCGCCGACTGGCTCTCCGGAAGGGCGAACTGATGCGTCACGCGGTCGTCGTGGACATCGTCCGCACCCCGTCGGGCAAGGGAAAGCCGGGCGGCGCGCTGTCCGGCGTGCACCCGGTCGACCTGTACGCCACCGTGCTGCGCGCCCTCGTCGAGCGCACCGGCCTGGACCCGGGCCGGGTCGAGGACGTCATCACCGGCTGCGTCAGCCAGGCCGGTCAGCAGGCCATGAACGTCGCCCGCACCGCGGTGCTCGCCGCCGGCTGGCCGGCGTCGGTGCCGGCCACGACCATCGACCGGCAGTGCGGCTCCAGCCAGCAGGCGATGCACTTCGCCGCGCAGGGCGTCATGGCCGGCGCCTACGACATCGTGGTCGCCGGTGGCGTGGAGTCGATGAGCCGGGTGCCGATGGGCGTCACCACGATGGGCGAGGACTGGCAGGGGCCGGCGGTCGCCCGGCGCTACCCGGACGGCCTGGTCGGCCAGGGCGTATCCGCCGAGCTCGTCGCCCACCGGTGGCGGCTGTCGCGGGAGCGGCTCGACGGGTACGCGGCCCGGTCGCACCGCCTCGCCGCCGAGACCGCCGCGACCGGCGGCTTCGACGACGAGATCGTGCCGGTCGACGGCGTCACCGCCGACGAGACGGTCCGCCCGGCCACCACCGAGGCGGGCCTGGCGGGGCTGCGCACCGCGTTCGACGTCCCCGACCTGCGCGACCGGTTCCCGGACCTGGACTGGCGGATCACCGCGGGCAACTCCTCGCCGCTGACCGACGGCGCCTCGGCGGCGCTGATCATGGCTGAGGACGTGGCCGCGCGGCTCGGCCTGCGCGCGCGGGCCCGCTTCCACGCGTTCGCGGTGGCCGGCGACGACCCGCTGCTCATGCTGACGGCGCCGATCCCGGCCACGCGGATGGTGCTCGAACGGGCCGGCCTGGGCATCGACGCGATCGACGCCTACGAGGTGAACGAGGCCTTCGCGCCGGTGCCGCTGGCCTGGCTGGCCGAGATCGGCGGCGACCCCGACCGGCTCAACCCCCGCGGCGGCGCGATCGCGCTGGGCCACCCGTTGGGTGCCTCCGGCGTCCGGCTGATGGCCACGATGCTCAACCACCTGGAGGCCACCGGCGGCCGGTACGGGCTGCAGACGATGTGCGAGGGCGGCGGCATGGCCAACGCCACCGTCGTCGAGCGCCTCTGACCGGGCGGGTCGGGGCGGGGAGCGTTTCGGGAGCGTCCGGGGAGCGGTGCGGACGAGGGTGGGTGCGACAACGACCCATCTGGAGGACCCATGCGAAGAACACTCCTCGTCGCCCTCGCCGGCCTCGTCGCCAGCGTCGGTGTCGCGGTGCCGACCGCGGCGTCGGCCGGCTCCGAGGAACGGCAGAACCGCCGCTGTGCCCAGGAGTTCCACGCGGCCGTCGTGGAGGACAACGACGCCTACAACTCCCGTGACGCGCAGCGGTACGAGCGCATCCTCAACCCCCGCATGATCTTCTGGGCCGACGGCGTGGCGACCTACGGCCGCGACGCCATCATGGCCAACGCCCGGCAGGCGTTCGCCGTGCCCGGGTGGGTCTGGCTCTACGAGATCAAGACCGAGACGGTGTACGGCTGCCACTCCGGCATCGCCGTCCTCGAGGCGCACGTCAACTACCCGGAGACCGGCAAGGACATCCACTACGAGGTGACCATGGGCCTGGTCAAGGAGCACGGGCGGTGGTCGGTCGCCATCGACAACGTGCACCGGGTCAGCCCGCCGCCCGCCTGACCCACCGGTACGGCCGCTGAGCGTGGCGCCCCGCCGCGCTCAGCGCCACCACTCCGAGCGGCCCGGCCAAGACACAGGAGCCCGTCGCCTACCGGGTCACGAAGCGCCAGTGCTGGTAGCGGCTGTTGACGGTCACGTTCATCCGCACCCCTCGGCTGACACTGCCGTCGAGGGCGCGGTCGTCGTCGTACGCGGCGTTGAACAGCTGGAGGTTCTCTCCCGACTCCCAGACCTGCCAGGCGCCGTAGTTGCACGGCAGCATCCGCGCACCGGACGTGACGCTCCCGTCCAGGCACACGGTGCCGCTGGCCCGGTTCATGAGGATGTAGGAGTCTCCGTCGAGGAAGGTGCTCGTCCACCGCTGGTACGGGCTGGCCGCGTTGCACATGCTCAGGCGGACGCCCTGGGAGACGCTGCCGTCCAGGCACAGTTCGGTCGCGTCGTTCACGATCAGCTGGCCCGGGTTGTCCGCGGCCCGGGCCGGTGAGCCGACGGCCACCTGAGCCACCATGATCGTGATGACCGCGGCCACGGTTCGGATGAGGACTCTTGTACGCACGTCAATACCTCCAGTTGCGCGGAATGGAACGCGCCACTCCCCCATGCGGAGTTTCGGTCCGGGCCAAATCTATTGATCTCGGTCCTTGTGGTCAACGCATCGACCCAGATAGGTCGTCAGGCGCTTTACGGTCCCGCACGAAATCGCGCGAGATGCTCCTGGTGAGGCAGCGGCGACCGTTCAGGCACCCCCGTTTGGCGTCACGGTGCGTAACGTTCACAGAATCGACCCCGGGCCGATTCGCATCAACAAGATCGGCTTCCAGGAACCATTCAGGTACTTCAACCAGTCGAGGGATCGAGGGGCCAAGATCGCGCCCCCGATGCCCCTTACTCCCCGTGACAACACTTGGATGCCCGGTTCGACTGTTTCGCGCCGCCGTCAACCGGACAAGATCAGCTTTTCAGGAACGACAGTGAAGTCCCGCTGCACTCTCGTTCCTCAAAGGCTAATCTTGGTGCGTCGATCGACCCGGGCCGACTCCGCGAACGTCACGCACAGTGACACCACTCAGGCATGGCGCACGCTGGAGGAACCTGTACATCGCAGCAGGCCAGGAGGCCGGTGCGAGTACCTGGACAGTTACCAGGAACAGACGTGAAGACGCTGACTTCACTGTCGTTCCTGAGAAGCTGATCTTCGCCGGCTGAAGGTGCGCGAAACGGCCGCATCGGGCATCGAGGGGTTGTCACAGAGAACAAAGAGCGATCCCGAACCGTGGACCGGCGGCGGTTGGTAACCCGCATTGTGAGCAGCGGTGACTCACCTGTGTTCCCGCCGGAACCGCGTCGACGCTCAGCTGTTGAACGGGTCGATGAACGCCAGGGCGATCAGCAGCGTCCACCAGGCGAGGAAACCGATCACGAGATAACGCGCCGTCCGGTTGTGGTACCAGCGCCGCCGCACGTACGGACCCGACGGCTGCACCGGCTGGGGCATCGGCTGCGGCGGTGCCTGGTATGGCGCCTGATGCGGCATCGTCGCCGGCGGCATCGTCGCCGGCGGCATCGTCGCCGACGGCATCGTCGCCGACGGCATCGTCGCCGGCGGCATCGTCGCCGGCGGTGCTTGCCGTACGGGTGCGTACGGCGCCGCGGGACCATACGCCGGCGTCTGTACGACGGCGTGCAGGCTCCCCTCCGACACCACCAGCTCCGGATGGTCGAGCACGGTCGGCGCGATCCGCAGGGTCCGGTGCAGCAGCGTGCCGGCCAGCGGGATCCGCGACGACCCGCCCACCAGGAACACACCCGCGACAAGCTCCGGCGGGACGCGGGCCTCACCGAGCACCGTGCGGGTCAGCGTCGCCGTCCGCTCCAGGTGCGCGTGGGCGGCCCGATCGAACTCCTCGCGGGTCAGGTGGACCCGCGCACCGACCAGTGGCACGGCGAACTCCGCGGTCGGGTGCCGCGACAGCTGCTCCTTCGCCGCCCGCGCGCCCTGCCACAGCTGCCGCCGCGCCTGCCGGTCGGGCTCGTCCCGCGGCCAGTCCAGCCGCCGCCACAGTTCCGTCGCGCCACCGTCGGTGGCGCCGCCGGTGGCGCCGTCAGTGGCGCCCGCGGTGGCGCGGGCGTGCGCCACGACGACCGCGTCGAGGTCGAGGCCGCCCACGTCGTCCAGGCCCGCCGTCGCCAGAACCTCGTACGTGGACCCGCGTGGGCGCACGACGCTCACGTCGAACGTCCCGGCGCCCAGGTCGTACACGACCACCGAGTGCCCGGCCGGAACCCGCGCACCGGCCACCGCGACGAAGTACGCCGCGGCCGCCACCGGCTCCGGCACGAACCGCACCGGACCCAGCCCGGCCCGGCCGGCGGCGTCGGCCAGCACGGCCAGCCGGGTGGCGCCCCACGCCGCCGGATGGGTCACGGCGACCTCGGCCGGTGCCCGTCCACCGACGCGCGTCGCCTCGTCGGCGACCCGGCGCAGCACGGCGGTGAGCAGCTCCGCCACCGGGATCTCCCGCTCGCCCAGCCACACCGTGCCGTCGTCGATACGCCGCTTCGGGTTCGCCTCGAAGCCGCCGGGGTCCAGCGCCGCCGCGCGTTCGGCGTCGGCGCCGACCACGAGACCGCGCCCCGACGCGTGCACCGCCGACGACAGCAGCGGCGACGCGTCGAACAGCAGCTGTCGGGCACGCCCGTCGGAGCCGACGACCGTGGCCACGGTCGTCGACGTCCCGAGATCGACGCCCAGGCGGTAACCGTTCACCCGGACACCCTAGAAGAGGTGCCCGGTCCGCGGGCCCGCGCGGTGCCCGGCGGAAGAACGATTTCCTTATGGAGAACGAAATGGCGGCTCAGCCCATGCGCCGCACGACGACGCCGAGTACCCGGTCGACCGGCGCGTAGCCCCAGAACCGGGAGTCGGTGCTCTCCCCGACGTTGTCGCCGATCACGACCAGCCGCCCGACCGGGACCGGCGTGCCCGCGGGAGCGCCGACCCCGCGCACCGCCGACGGCGGAACCGGGTCGCCCGGTGCCGCGGCGATCCGCTTGATGTACCACCGGCTGGTGCCGACCGCGCGGGCCGGCAGCGGCGCGGTGTCCCAGCTCTGGTGGTCGGCGTGCTGCTGCAGCACCACGACCTGCCCGAGGCGCAGCGCCGACGGGGCGACGCGCCGCACCAGGACCCGGTCGCCGTGGGTGAACGTCGGCGCCATGCTCATCCCGTCGACGGTCACCACCGCGAAGCGCCGGCGCACCCCGTCGATCGCCAGCAGGACGGCCGCGACCGCGACGACGACCACGGCGGCATACAGCATCGGTCCCCCGCCCCTCAGGTGCGGGTCACACGCTACCCGCTGGCCCGACAGCCCACCGTGGTCGGCCGAACGGGTGCGCCGCGGCGCCCATCGGGCAGTTCACGGGGTGCGGCGGCGACCCGGACCGCCGCGCGACGTACGGCCGGTATGGGTATGCCGTCGCCGGGTTACCAGCTCGGGATCGACTACGGGACATCGAACACGGTCGCCGTCCTGCGGTGGCCGCAGGGCCGGGTGCGGCCGTTGCTGTTCGACGGCTTTCCGCTGCTGCCGTCGGCGGTGTTCGCCAACCCCGACGGGTCGGTCGTCAGCGGGCGCGACGCCGTGCGCAGCGCCAGCCTGGCACCGGCCAACTACGAGCCGCACGTGAAGCGGCGCATCGACGACCTCGACGTGCTGCTCGGCGACCGGGTCCACCCGGTGGTCGACCTCATCGCGGTCACGTTGCGCCGCGTCTACGCCGAGGCGGTACGGGCCGCCGGCACGCACCCGGCGGCGGTCTGCCTGACGTATCCGGTGGCGTGGGGACCGGCGCGCCGGTCGGCGTTGACGCAGGCGGCACAGGCGGCCGGCATGCCGCAGCCGGTGCTCGTCCCGGAACCGGTGGCCGCGGCGTCCTACCTGGCGGCGGTCGGTGGCGGGCGGGGCGGCGACTGCATGGTGGTCTACGACCTCGGCGCCGGCACGTTCGACGTCAGCGTGGTCTGCCACACCCCGGCGGGCTTCGAGACGTTGGCGTCGCGTGGCCTCGACGACTTCGGCGGCCTCGACCTCGACGCGCAGATCGTCGCCGCCGTCGGCCGTGCGCTCGCCGGCCGCGCACCGGACGTGTGGCGGCGGTTGAGCACCCCGTCGGGACCGTCGGACCTGCGGCATTTCCGCGCCCTGTGGAACGACGCCCGCGAGGTGAAGGAGGCGTTGACCCGCCAGTCGTCGGCCGGCCTGTACGTGACGCTCGCCGAGTCCGACGTCCTCGTCACGCGGGAGGAGTACGAGCGGGCCGCGCTGCCGCTGCTGGCGCGCACGGTGGAGGTGGCCGAACGGTGCGTCCGCGAGGCCCGGGTTCCCCGTGAGCGCATCTCGTCGCTGTTCCTCGTGGGCGGCGGCAGCCGCACGCCGATGGTCGCCACGCTCCTGCACCGCGCGCTCGGCCTCGCACCGACCATCACCGAGCAGCCGGAGACCGTGGTGGCCGAGGGCGCGTTGACGTTGGTCGCGCCGGTCCGGGATCCGCTTCTCGTGCCGGTCACCGCCGCGCGGGGCGGCGCGGGGACCGCGTGGCCGCCTCCGCCGGTCCCGTGGAACCCGGCTCCGCGGCCGCCGGCGGCCGTGCGGCCGCAACCACCGCCGGCGCCGCAACCACCGGCGCCGCCGCGGGTGAGCGAGTTCGTCCGCAGGCGCGGCCTGATCGCGACGGCCGGCGCGGCGCTGACCGTGCTGGGCCTGCCCGTGGCCGCCTGGGGCCTCGCCGCGATCTCCTCGGACACGTTCACGCCGGAGGATGTCCAGGTGGCGACGACCGTGCTGCTGGTGCCCGCCGGCGCGCTGGTGACCGCCGGGCTCGCGCTCCTCGGCCGGTCGCTGGACCGCCGCATCCTGCGCGTCGGCCCCGACGGCATGACGGTCGCCACCGCGAACCCGTGGTCCGCCAACGCGTTGCGGATCCTCGGCCCGGTCGTCGCCGGCCTGACGTTCCTCGCGACCGGCCTGTTCGTGAAGGATTTCGACTACCGCCTCACCGAGAACTTCCATTCGACGCTGTACCACCCGGAAGCGGCCCAGATCATGCTGCTCGGCGCCCTCTGGCTGCTCCTCGCGGTCGCGCTGGGCCGCCGGGCCGCGGTGCGCTCGGGCCGGTGGCGGCGCGCGTTCGCCGCCGGTAACGAGGTCCACAGTGGACACGCGTACGCCCGGCACCACTTCCCCTGGCGCGCCATGGAGATGGTCACCGTCCGGCGGGTCGGCCCCCGCCGCGCCCGAACCGTTCTCGTCGGCGCCGCGCCGGACTCCGAGCTGTTCGGCACCCCGGCGACCGCGGACCGGTTCCACAAGGGGCAGCGGGCGTTCACGGTGTGCGACCTGTCCGCGTCACTCATGCCGACCGCGGAGGTGACCCTGGCGATCCGTCGACACTGCGGGGACCTGTGGCGCCCGTGAGCCCCGATGGCCCTGGAGGACCGCATCCGTCGCGCCGGCGCAATGTCACGTTCCCGCGATACAGTTCCCGCCGCTACAAGGGCCAATGAGCCGTTTTCATCCTGGCTGGCGCTGCTCCTCGGTGGGTTGAAGACGAAGATCGCGGCGAGGAGCTGGGTTGCTCGTTGTGGGCAGCAGTGCAGTCTGGCCACCACCTTCCAGGTCTTGAGGGTGGCGTTCGCGCGTTCGCCGAGGGCTCGGATCTTGGCGTGGGATCGGTTGACGGCCTCCTGGTTACGCGACAGCGCCGGCCGCGGGTGGTGCCGCTTGTGCGGCGTGCGGATGGTGCCGCAGCACCCTGGTATCCCTTATCTGCGAACGTCATCACATCCTTGTCTGCCAAGGCGTCGATGATGCCGTGCTCACGCGCGGCGGTCAGGTCATGCGTCGAGCCTGGCAGCGCCGGTGACACCCACCTCAGCCGCCCGGCGCAGTCGGCGATCACCTGGATGTTGACGGCGTGATGGCGGGGCGTGCCTGCGTGGTAGCGCCGGTTTGCGCTGCCGCCGAGCCGGTCGTACGGATCAGGGTGCCGTCGAGGATCGCGAAGGCCAGCCGGGCGATCGAGGCCATCGCCTGCGCCAGGGTCGGCGCGGTCGCGGCGAGGAGATCGACGGCCTCGCGGATGTAGCGCCACGCGGTCGTGGGACCGATCTCGAACCCGGCCGCCGGCCGAGCCGGCGTGTCGCCGTTTCGTAGGTGTGCCAACGCGAGCAGCACCTGTCGACCGGGTGGCAGGCGGCGCCATCGTGACCGCAGTTCCTTACGCCGGGCTCGGATCAGGTCGGCTAGGTGGTTCAGGGTGCGGTTGGACAACGAGATCGACGACGGGTAGGTCAGCATGCGAGAGGCTCCCTGGCGAGGGGCAGCTCTGTCGACCCCGATCGATCTCACCCCACTGGGCACGAGCTGTTCGCGGTGATACTGGCGTGGGCCCAGAGCCATGGACCGCGTCTTCGCGGCCCTCGCCGAGTTCGACGGGCAGCCGCCTGACCCGCCGTGATCAGTCGGGGCCGACCAGCAGGATGAACGTGCGTGCGAGACTGTAGATGTCGCTCCGGGGCCAGTCGAGCGCGGCAAGCGCCTCGCCGGACGGCTCGTGCCGCCGGCCGTTGATCCGTACCTCGCACTCGCTGTAGTCGCCGCCTTGGCCGACCAGCATGCGGATGCCGTTGAGGTGGGGCCGGTCGAGTTCCGGCGCGATGACCGGCGCGAGCGTTGCCCACGGCATCGTCTCGGCGAACCAGTGCTGCTTGGCCTGCGATCCGTCCAGGGACCAGCCCGTGGCAGCGCCGACGATTGCGTGCCAGCCCGGGAACCCGCCCTCGTCGGTCGACCGGAAGTGCTCGGCCAGCCGCCCCTTCTGCTCAATCACCTCCAGGGCCGTGACCAGGCAGGTTTCACTCCACGCCTGAACCGCCTGACGGGTCGCCTCGACCGGATCGGCCGCGAGGCCCATCGTGCAGTCGCCGATCGGCGGCAGATCCGGCCGGTCGGCGTTCAGCAGGATCTCGAGGTCGAGGTGCCGGGGGTCATCGACGTCCGACGGAAGGACCCGTATGCCGACAGACCCCGCCCTGAGCATCGGCTCGTCGGTGAGGCGCCATTCACCACCGACCATCCCGGTGATCACAGGTGCGGCGACCTCCAGCACCTGCCGCGCGGAAAGAGGTGCGTCGACCATGGTCGATCAGCGTACCGGCAACGGATCAGCCGACAAGGTCGGGCCGCTGCCGCTCCTCGCCGAGCCATGGTGGGCGAGGAAGCAAAGACGTCTTTCAACCACCGAGGAGCACCGCCAGCCAGGCTGAAAAGGGCTCAATGTGCCAGGGGTGCCTGTAGACACCTTTTGTCCAGCTCGGCCGGCACGGTGTGACCCTGGCTGCTGACGTTTCGTTCGTGGTGACCCGTCTGTCAGGTCTCACTCAAGCGAGTTGATCTAGTTGTTCAGCATTCTGATCGCACGACCGCAGGCAGCGGCGTTCCAGCACTTCCGCACATCGCGACCAATCCCTTCGCCGTCTTTGGCGCAGTTCCACCTCGTGCATCCACGTGACCCGTGCTCATTGCCCGGCCTGGACAGGCAGGCACCAGACCGACCTGTCGCTCACGGCCGAAACCTCCGGCGCAACAGCGGCACTGAAGGCGCCGACGATGCGAAAGAACCTCCGGTACGGCGGCAATCGACATTGTGGCCGGCGCCGCATTCGGGAAACACCGCTAATATGTGGGCACCTGGCGCTTGGAGGCCGCGATGACCGAGGTTGTTCGGTACACGGTGGACGATGGCTCAGTCGTCCAGTTCGAGGTTGATCCACCTGCGGGGTTCGATCGAGCTTCGACAGACCGGGTACTCGGCCGGATCCGCTCGGCGGTGGATCCAACGTTGGTAGCTGCTCGAGAAGTGCTCGAGCAGGCAAAGACTCTGGTGCCGGATGAAGTCGAAGTCAAATTCGGAATCAAGGTCTCAGGAAAGGCGAATTGGCTGATCGCCAAGGCCGCCACGGAGGGCAACTTTGAGGTCACACTGCGGTGGCAGCCCGGGACCGGCCGACCCGACAGCGAGACCCCGCCTACGTGACGCCATCCCTGGCTCCAGCAGAGGATCCGTGGACGCTCGCGGTACATCGCGAAGAGAGCGGGTTCGTGCCTATTGGCACCGCAGTCGCGATCTCGAAACGCCAGGTACTCACGTGCGCTCACGTAGTCCTTGACAACTTCGATGACTCCGTACCGTTGGAACTGGTGACACCACTGTGGGTGTCATTCCCCAAGGTCACGTCTTTGTGGAAGGTCCGCCGCCGCGTGGCAAGGGTCGAGTATGACGCTGACCTTCCGCAAATTGCCGATGTGGCAGTACTGCACTTGGAGGAGGACCTACCTGGCGCGGTTACTCCCGCCCGATTGAAGTTGTTGGAACCGGAAGTCCTGGTTGGCCTCAGATGGTGGGCGTTCGGATTCCCTGCCACTAGTCGTCCCAACGGAAACGAGGCCGACGGTACGGTCGCGGCGAGGCTGGCGCATGGCTGGGTTCGCCTCGACACTGAATCGCCTTATCCAGTTGAGAAGGGATTCTCGGGCGGTGGGTTATGGGTTCCCGAGTACAACGCTATCGCAGGGATAGTAGGGCAGGCCCTGCCTTCCGGCGATCGCAAAGGCGATGCACAAGCGTTGACTCTGGCCCAGGCGCATATCTTTCTACCTGCGGCCAATCTGCGTTTCTATGGAGGTTGGTCGCCGGAAGATGCCGGTTTGTCTGCCCTTGCGGAGTGGGGCTGGAATCTGTCGGACGACCCAGAGGCCGGTCGACACTGGCGCCCGCGTGGCCGCGGGGTGATGAACGATCTGGATCATGGGTACCGGTTCCAGGGACGGTCCGCCGCCTTGACGGAAATCATCGCGTGGTTGGACCGTCCGGATCCGGATCGACGCGTGTTGGTGGTGACCGGCTCTCCCGGCGCTGGCAAGTCGGCGGTACTGGGCCGGATCGTCACTACCGCCGACAGGGAGCTCCGATTGCAGGTTCCATCCCTGGACACCGCGCTACGTGCCACCGCGGGTTCTGTGGGATGTGCGGTTCACGCCAAAGGCAAGACAGCACTCCAAGTAGCGACCGAAATCGCCCGCGCGGTGGGCGTTCGACTACCGAGTCAAGTCGACGACCTCGTACCCTCGGTGCAGAGGTTCCTGACGAAACAGCCGCGCCGCTTCAATGTTGTCATCGACGCTGTCGACGAAGCCACTACACCAGAACAAGCCCGTTCCTTATTGATCGACGTGGTCCTTCCGTTGGTTCAAGGATGCGGTGGACTCGGCGTCCAGATCGTCTGTGGAAGTCGACACCATGATGCGGCCGGCAATCTGTTGGAGGTGCTGGACGCAGCAGCGAAGATCATTGACCTCGATCACGAGGCATACTTCGTGCTGGCCGACCTTGAGGCCTATGCCGCAGCAAACCTGGCAATGGATGACGCGGCGCGTCCCGCCAACCCCTACGCTGACCCGACAATCGCTCGACCTGTGGCCAGGCAAATCGCTGCTCTGGCAGAACCAAACTTCCTGATCGCCGGACTGGATGCCCGTCGACGCGGAATGTACGACGAAGTCGCCGCCGATCCAAACAACCTGACTCTGACACCAACGGTGCGCTCTGCCCTCGACGCGTATCTGGACAAGATCCCGCCCGTAGGAGATGTGCCTGCTCGCGTGCTACTCACCTCGCTGGCATATGCAGAGAACCCGGGTTGGACAACGCTGTTGTGGCGTGTCGCGAACGGCGCTCTCGGCGTTACCGTCGAGCCACACAAACTGGATTGGTTCGCACGCTCCGCCGCTGCAAGCTTTATCATCGAAAATTCCGTTCTTGGCGGAGCGCCGGTCTTCCGCCTGTTCCACCAGGCCCTGAACGACGTGCTGCTCCGCGCACGGGGAACCGGTGGTATTCGCGCCGACCAGCAGCACCTCACGCTGGCATTCCTTGCACACGGGAGAGATCAGGGCTGGGCGAACGCACCCGAGTATCTGTTGCAGTCGCTGCCTCGGCACGCCCACGATGCCGGCCTGATAGACGACGTCCTAGCCGACGACGAGTATCTTCTTCACGCCGACCTGACTCCCCTACTGTCTCCCGCCAACGGTGCACGTACCGAGATCGGGCTCGCCCGAGCGAGAACGATTCATCTCACTCCACAGGCAATCCGAGTGGAAGCCCCCGAACGCGCCGCCATGTTCAGCGTGACCAACGCCCTCGAAAAACTGAATCCTCTGCCGCAACGTCAGAAACTCCTGTACCGTGCCCTGTGGGCCTCGGCCCGTCCTCGCACAGAACTTCGTCGCCTCGACGGGAACACTGTCTCGATACGCGCCATCAGTGTACTCGACGCTCACGATCCCCCATTGCTCGCGACGGCAGGGCTAGACAGCTCGGTTCGAATCTGGAATCCCGCCGTCGGTTCAGAACTACGGCGCTTTGATGGTCATACGGACGCAGTTCAAGCGGTGTGCGCCCTTACGATCAATGGCCAACAACTCCTTGCGACCGGCAGCGACGACGCTACGGTGCGCATCTGGGATCCCATCGCTGGGTCAGAACTACGGCGCCTTGTCGGCCACACCAGCGGGGTGCAGGTCGTTTGTGCCCTCGAGGTAGACGGCCGGCAGTTGCTGGCCACCGGCGGCCGTGACTCATCGGTGCGGATCTGGGACCCGGCCACAGGCAGACAACTGCACTATCTCGACGGCCACACCGGCACGGTGCTGGCGGCGTGCGCAATCACCGTCGATCATCGACAGCTCCTGGTCACCGGCAGCCGTGACTCATCGGTACGGATCTGGGACCCGGCCACAGGCACACAACTGCAACACCTCGATGGCCATACCAACTGGGTGCGGGCGGTGTGCGGTGTGAATCTTGACGGCCGTTCCCTGGTGGCCTCGGGAAGCGACGATGCCTCGGTCCGAATCTGGGATTCGTCGACCAGTAGCGAGGTACTGCGGCTCCGTGGACGCATTCTGTCAATCCGAGCCTTGTGCACCATTGTCCTCGACCGTAAACAGTTGCTGGTCACAGGCGGTCGCGACCCTTCGGTGCGGATCTGGGACCCGGCCACGGGGGCTGAACTTCAGCACCTCGACGGCCACACAGCCTCCATCCGCGCCATGTGCGCACTGGATCTCGACGGCCAGCAGATGCTTGCTTCGACCAGCGATGACAAGACCGCACGAATCTGGAAACCCGTTCCTGAATCCGGCCCGCGCTCTCCCAACCTGTTCACTGATCCGGTTCACGCCATCTCGGCGGCAATCTTCGACGACAAGCACCTGCTCGCAACCGCGAGTGGCGGCCGATCGCTTCAGATTTGGGACCCGGCAACCGGCAAGGAGCTTCATCGCCTCGACGGTCACATCGCCCGGATTCCGGTTCTCTGTGCCGTCAACAGTGCGGGCCGTCAGTTGTTGATGACCGGTGGCCGCGACCCGTTTCTCCGATTCTGGGACGTGTCTGCGGGCAAGCAGGTTCGGCGTCTGACCGGTCCGAGCGAAGGAATCATCGCGGCTTGTCCTGTGGACTTCGAAGGCAGCCAACTTCTGACAATCGCGTGTGGCGACCAGTCGGTGCGAATCTGGGACCCAGCGACCGGCGAAGAACTCCAGCGATTGATCGGTCACACCGGCTGGGCGCAGGCAATATGCACACTCGTGGTCGACGACCGCCAGCTGGTTGCCAC
>NZ_BOPH01000080.1 GCF_016863655.1 Virgisporangium ochraceum | reverse complement strand
GGGAAGCGACGACCAGTCCATTCGAGTCTGGGATCCTCTTCAAGGCATCTCCCTCTACCGCATCCCGACACACCATCCGGTTTTCGCGTGCACTGCGATCGAGAACAGACTGGCCATCGGATTGGATGCCGGTGTGATATGCATTGAAATACTTTGAGTCCACTCAGCTACCATCGGACTCGTTGCGGGCGGTCCGCCCTGCAGACCTCCCTCGCCGACGCCGGCTACTACCGCGGCTCGGCCGACGGCGTGTACGGCCCGCAGACCGTCGAGGCGGTGCCGGCGGCCACCCGGGGAACGGGATCACCTGGAACCGGCGGGCCGCGGGTGTGCTGAACTGGGCGGCGTGCAGATGCGACCCGCCGAGCTGACGGCGATCCGGGCCGGCGAGATCGATCTCGCGTTCCGCCGGTGGGAGCGGCCGCGGGTCAGGGCCGGCACCCGGATGCGCACCGCGGTCGGGCTGGTCGAGGTGACGTCCGTCGACCGCGTTCCGGTGCGGTCGCTCACCGCCGCCGACGCGCGCCGGGCCGGCGCGCCGTCGCTGGTCGCGCTGCGGCAGGGGTTGGACCGGGTCCATCCGGAGCGGCCGGTGTACCGGATCGGGCTGCGGTATGCGGGCGCCGACCCGCGGCACGAGCTGCGGGAGGCGGTGCCCGACCCGGACGAGATCGGCGCGATCCGGCAGTGGCTCGACCGGCTCGACCGCGCCTCGCCGACCGGACCGTGGACCCGGGCGACGCTCCTGCTGATCGACGAGCTTCCGGCCACCCGGGCACCCGACCTCGCCCACCGGATGGGCCGCGACACCCCGTCGTTCAAACAGAACGTGCGCAAGCTCAAGGAGCGCGGCCTGACCGAGTCCCTCGACATCGGGTACCGGCTCTCGGCCCGCGGCGCGGCCGTCCTCGACCACGAGGGTCATCTCCGGCCGGGCCGCGACCGGCCGGAACCCGAGCCCGGCACCCCGCTGCCACGGCTGGGCGCCAGCGCGACCCGCGCGCTCACCGCGCACGGCGTCACGCGGCTGGAACAGGTGACCGGGCTCAGCGCGGCCGAGGTCCAGGCCCTGCCCGGCGTCGGACCGTACGCCCTGGCCCGGCTGCGGGAGGCGATGGACGCCGCCGGACTCGCGTTCCGCGCGGACTGAACGGCGTCGGACCTCAGCGCGTCCGGACGCCGCCCGACGCGACGAGCCCGGCCACCGGGAGCGTGGCGGCGCCCAACGCGACCGCGTCGACCCCCAACCGACCGAGCTCGATGGTGGCCTGTCCGAACGGTTCGCGCAGCGCGTGCCGCTGCGCGGACGCCCGGATCCGCGGTAGGAGCCGGGCACCGAGCGCCTGGCCCGCCCAGCCGCCGAGGACGACCCGCTCGGGGTTGAACAGGTTGATCAGGTTCGCCACGCCGGCACCGAGGTAGTCGGCGGTGTCGTCGAGCACCTGACGGGCCGTCGCCACGCGGTCGGCGGCGGCGAGCAGGGCGGCGATCTTCGACTCCTCGTCGGCTCCGGGTACGGCGCGCCCCCGTCGGGCCTCGCGGTACCGCTCGACGACCGCCCCGGCGCCGACGTAGGCCTCGAGGCAGCCGCGGGAGCCGCACCGGCACGGGCGGCCCCCGTAGACCAGGGTCGTGTGTCCCCACTCGCCGGCGCTGCTGGCGGCACCGCGGTAGGTGACCCCGTTGGTGACGACCGCCGCGCCGACGCCGGAGCCCACCAGGGCGAACAGGGCGTGCCGCGCGCCGCGGCCGGCACCGAACCACATCTCGGCCTGGCCGTGCGTCTTCGCGCCGTTGTCGATGTGCAGCGGCACGTCGACGTCGCGCCGGATCATCCGCTCCAGCGGGACGCCGTCCCAGCCCAGCGTCTGCGCGTGGACGACGGCCTCGGGGTCGCGCACCACGACGCCGGAGACGCCGACACCGGCACCGAGCACGTCGGCGGGGCGCACCCGCGCCCGCTTCACGACGGTGGTCAGCCCGGCGACGATGTGCCGCACCACGACGCGCGGGTCGGGCGGCGTCGCGTCGAGCGGGAGGTCGACGCCGGCCAGCTGTGTGAAGGCCAGGTCGAACAGCTCGACGCGCACCCTTGTCTCACCGACGTCGACGCCGGCGACGAGCGCGAACCGCGGCGCGACGCGCAGGATCGTACTGGGCCGGCCGCCGTCGGACTCCAGCGCGCCGGCGTCGGTGACCAGCCCGGCCTCGATGAGCTCGCCCATCAGGTTGCTGACGGCCGGTTGGCTGAGACCGGTACGGCGGGCCAGGTCCTGTCGCGTCAACGGACCGTCCAGGAACAGCGCCGAGAGCAGTGCGGACCGGTTGCGCAGCCGCACGGTGCGGTTCGTCGTCCGTTCCATGGAGTGCCATCGTACGGCGGCCGTCCTTAATGGACGGCCGCCGGTCGGACGGGTTACGGGAGGGTCCAGCGCTGGTTCGCGCCGGCGAAGCAGTCCCAGATCTGCAGGCGGGTGCCGTCGGCGGAGCTGTTGCCAGTGACGTCGAGGCAGCGGTTCGACGCCGGGTTGCGCAGCGTGCTGTTGCCGGCGTCGTGCTGCCACACCTGTGCGCCGGTGCCGTTGCAGTCCCAGAGCTGGATCGGCGTGCCGTTCGCGGTGCCGGCCGAGGTGACGTCCAGGCACTTGCCAAGGGCGCGCACGGTGCCGTCGGTGCCCACGGTCCAGGTCTGCGCGTTGGTGCCGTTGCAGGTGTAGAGCTGCACCGCCGTTCCGTTGGCGGTGCTGGCGGCGGCGACGTCGACGCACTTGCCGGCCAGGCCCGTGATGCGACCGGTGCGACCGGTCGGCGGCTGGCTGCCGCCCATCGCGGTGACGTAGGCCTCGTTCACCAGCGAGTTGGAGCCGGTGGCGTCCTGGGACAGCTCCCAGAACATGATGCCGCCCGCGTTGGACATGGCCCACTGGGTCTTGCGGCGCACCGTCGTCAGGCCGTTGTAGCACTCGGTGGAGCCGTTGACCGTCGTGCAGTCGCGGTTGGCGTTGGCCGGGTCACGGGAGACCAGGTCGGCGAACGTGTAGTAGCTGGGCCGCGAGTAGACGGGTACGCCGATGACCGCCTTGTTCGCCGGCAGCCCGCGCCCCTTCCAGAAGTTGACCGCGTTGACCGACCAGTCGTAGTTCGCGTGCGGGCTGCCGCCGTCGTAGGTCATGATGTTCAGCCAGTCCACGAGGCCGAACACGGCCGGCTGCACGCCGTTCGCGGTGCCGCCCTCGGACACCACCGCGGCGGTGAGCAGCTTGCCCCGGCTGCGCATCGCGCTGCTCAGCTGCTGCATCAGCGCCGTGTAGTTGCTGGCCGACGCGCCCGGGTCGGGGTACTCCCAGTCGATGTCGACGCCGTCGAGGTTGTACTGGTTGATCAGGTTGACGACGTTGTTGACGAACGTGGTCCGGGCGCCGGCGTTGCCGGCCATGGCCTCGAACCCGGAGTCGTTGCCGTCGTTCCAGCCGCCGACCGCGATCGACACCTTGACGCCCTGGGCGTGCGCCTGGGACACGATCGACTGCAGCTTGGACGGGTTCTCCACGGCGGTCAGGCCGCCGCTGCCGTTGGGCAGGACGAACGCGTAGTTGATGTGGGTCAGCTTGCTGTACTGGATGCCGTTGGCGCTGCCGGCCCACGACGGCATGTACCCGATGCTCCGGAAACCGTTGGGGAACACGGCCGCATGGGCGGCGGGCTGGGCGGTGAAGGTCACGGCCGCGCCGGCGGCGGCCGTGAGCACCGCGGCGGCGACGGCCGTGAGGGCCGACCGGCGACGCCGGGGATCCGAGGGGGAGGACATGGACGCTCCTTGGGTGGGTGCGCGCGGAACCGGGCGGGGTTCCGCACGCATCGGGAACAGCACGACGACAGTCGATGCAGGGCTTAATTTAAGTCCTGCATTGACGACTGGTCTAGTCCAGACATAGCCTTCGTTCAATTCGTTGACGAACCTCACGGACCCCTCCCGGAGTGGCTGCGCTCCGTCCTGGCGGCCGCCCTCGCGTAGGACCCGGTCTGTGAACGGTCGGGTCGCCGACCCGAGGAGGGTGTCCTCGCGGATGGAGATGCGGGTGGGTGGGTGTGCTGCTGCTCGCGGACGCCGCACCGGTAGTAGACGTATTGCCTGCGGGCCTTGCTCCACATCCGCCGCCCGTCCAGGGCACGAAACCATACGTGAGCACCCCGCGGACGCTGCCGGCCGTCCAGGCCCCAACCCGCCGGCTGGCACGGCCCGGGACCGGGTCGGAAGGCGGGTACCGGTCGAGGGCGGTGTTGAGGTTGGATCGTCTATCGACGAACCGCGGCAGCCCAGAAGCCCGACCACTCGGGTCGCCCGTGACCCGCCTCAACGGGAGGTTGATGCGAGGCAGGGCGCGACGCTAACCGGCGATGTCCGCTGCCTGGGGCAGGGCGGCGCGAAGCTCCCGTCGGGAGCTGATGCCGAGCTTGGCGAATACCTTGCGCAGATGCCACTCCACGGTGCGGCGGCTGAGGAACAGCAGTACACCGATCTCCGGGTTGGACAGGCCGTCGCGGGCGAGACGTGCGATCTGCTCCTCCTGTGGGGTGAGCTGGTCACCGGCGTCGTCGCCTCGTTTGCGCGGATGCCCGCCGCCGGCCACCAGTTCGCGGCGGGCGCGCACGGCAGCGGGCCTCCGTACCGAGCGCCCAGTCGGTTCCGGACGGTTGTGTCGTGTCGACCAGCCGTTCGAGCGCGTCGCCGGCGAGTTCGACGTCTCCCGTCCGCACGGCGGCCTCTACCAGTTCCGGGAGCGCCCACATCGACACGAACGGCTCGACGGTGTCGGAGGTGGCCTGGTGGGCCGCGGTGACCGCCTCGTCGTAGCGGCCCAGACCGTTGTACAGGATGGCGGCCGCCCAGTGCGCGTTGGTCGCCGCCAAGCCCTGACCTCCGGCTGCGGCATGCCTGATCGTGTCGGCGATCAGGGCGGAGGCTTCGGCTTCCTTCCCCTGTAACGCCAAATTCTGAGCATCGCATAGGGCGCGATGCCGCTTCCGGTCGCCGTCGCGACGGCGTCGGCTTCCACCACCAGAGCCGCGGCGCCCGGGAAGTCACCGGTCCAGGCCGTCGCCGTACCCAGGGCGGCGAGAGCGACCGGCAGCTGGGCCAGCGCGCCGACCTCCCGGATGAGCCGCACCGTTCGGGACGCGATGGCGTGCGAGCTGTCGTGGTCCCACACAGCGCTGCTGGCCGCGGTGGCGAGCCAGGCCCAGCGCAGCGTGTCCTCCACCGACATGGCGCCCGCGGCGATGGCGCGGCCGGCTCTGAGCAGCACGGGGCCGGCGGCGGCGCGTCCATCGGTGTGCAGCGCGACGAGCCCGTCGAGGAGAAGGTCGACGGGGCGGGCGGCGCCCGTCGGTGGCGGGAGCGCCGCGACGGCACGGCAGATCTCCGGCAGGGTGTCGGCGCCGGCCCCGCCGCTGGCGAACACGGCCGAGGCCCACGCGGTCAGGTAGGTCTCGCGGGCAGCGTCGACGGCGCCGAGCCTCCCCAGGCCCCTGGCGGCCGTCAACAGCAACGGAGGAGCGTCGCTGCCGAGCCCGGAGGCGAAGGCGACCTGCCCACGCAGCAGGTCGATCCGGGCACGCCGAAGGTCGTCGACCGGCCCGGCCTCGGCGTCGGTGAGCAGTTCGAGCGTCGCGTCGAAGGCGCCGGCCCGCAGGCTCGCCTCGGCGCCGGCCAAGGCCCGCTCGGCGCGTCGCGCGGGATCCTGCGTCAACGTCGCCGCCGTCCGCAGGAAAGCGGCCGCCGCCGCGAGGCCGCCGCGCGCCTGCGCGCGGCCCGCGGACTCCTCCAGCTCGGTGGCGATCCGCTCGTCGGGACCGGCGGTCGCGCGGGCGCGGTGCCAGGCGCGACGGTCGGGGTCGGTATCGCCGTCGGTCGCCAGCGCCAGAACGTGATGGACGCGGCGACGGTCGTCGGCGGGCGCGGCCCGGTAGACCACGGACCGGACGAGCGGGTGGGCGAACTCGACCCGGCTCCGCAGCTGGAGCAGACCCGCCTCGACGGCCGGGTCGGCCGCGGCCGGGTCGATCCCGAGGAGTCCGGCCGCCCGGTCGAGGAGCGACCGGCTGCCCAGAGGCTCCGCGGCCGCGGCCAGGACCAGCATGCGGCAACTCCACCTGCAGGAACCGGTCAGGACGGGGTCGTGGAACATCGATGGAACACCGGGCCTGTAGCGTTCTACAGAATTGCTCAGGTCGGTCGGGGCCGCTGACGGCTCCACGACCTCGCGTCGGTAACGGTCACCCACGCCGGCGGTGGGCCCCGACCGCGGTCCCTGACGTCCGCCCGGACCGGGCCATCCGGCTCACGGCGATGCCGACCGCGATGGTGAGCAGGCCGAGGAGCGCCAGCCGGACCGCGTCCGGGCCTGTGACCGGCAGATCGTCGTCATTGTCGGCTGCGACGGTCACCGCGAGTTTCATCGCGCGGACGGTGCCGTCCGGTGCGGCGCCGAGCGCGATGACCGTGTGGTCGCCGGCGGCGAGGTTTGCGGGAACGGTGACGGCCTTGCTGAACGCGCCAGCGCCGTCGGTGACGACGGTGCCGAGCGCGATCGGCGTGGAGTAGATGGTGATCGTCGCGGTGGAGTGCGCGGCGAACCCGGTGCCGATGACGACGATCTGCTCGCCGGGGGCGGCGGTGTCGATGTCGCCCTGGTCCGTGGTCAGCGTGAGGTTCGTCTGCGGCGCGGTGGCCGGCGCCTGCGGCGCCTCGACGGTGACGGCCGTGCTGGGCGCGGACGCCGGTGACGGGCCGCTGCCGGAGGTCGCCACGACGGTGTAGGTGTAGCTGACGCCCGCTTCCGCGCCGAGGACGCAACTGGTCGGCTCCGGGTCGGTGACCTCGGTGGTGCAGGTCGCCGGTCCGGGGTTCGCGGTGACGGTGTAGCCGGTCACGTTCGCGGCCGCGGACGCCGGCCAGCTCACCGTGACCGCCGACGCGGCCGGCGTGGCGGTGGGTGCCGCCGGTGCCGGCGGCGGCGGCAGCGGGGTGACCGCGGTGCTGGGCGTGGACTCGGCAGAGTCCCCGACGCTGTTGGTCGCGTGGACGGTGAAGGTGTACGCGGTGCTGTTGGTCAGCCCGGTGACCGTGCACGGGCTGCTCGCGCAGGACGCCGTGACCCCGCCCGGGCTCGACGTGACCGTGTACCCGGTGACCGGCTGTCCGCCGGTGTCGGCCGGCGCGGTGAACGTCACCGACGCCTGGGCGTTCGCGGCGACCGCGGCGACCGCCGTCGGCGCGTCGGGCACGGCGGCGACGAGGACCGGTGCCGACGGGTCCGAGGCGGCGGAGGAGCCGGTGCTGTTGGTGGCGCGGACCGTGAACGTGTAGGAGGTCCCGTTCGTCAGGCCGGTGACGGTGCACGGGCTCGCGGAACAGGTGCCGGTCGCGCCACCGGGCGACGCGGTCGCGGTGTAGCCGGTGACCGCCGACCCGCCGTTGCTGGCCGGCGGTGTGAACGCGACGCTCGCCGAGGCGTCGCCGCGGGTGCCGGTCACACCGGTCGGCGCGCCCGGCACGGCGGCCGGGGTGACGCTGGTACTCGCCGCCGACGCCGCGGAGGTGCCGGTCGCGTTGGTCGCGGTGACCGTGAACGTGTACGGCGTGCCGTTCGTCAGACCGGTCACCACGCACGGGCTGGCGGAGCAGGACGCCGTGAGCCCGCCGGGGCTGGAGGTCGTGGTGTAGCCGGTGATCGGCTGCCCGCCGGTGTCGGCCGGCGCCACGAACGCCACCGACACCTGGGCGTCGGCCGGCGTGGCGGTGCCGATCGTGGGCGCGGCGGGCACGGCGGTGGGTGTGACGGCGGGCGTCGAGGCGGCCGACTCGACCGAGTCCCCGATCGCGTTGGTGGCGTGCACGGTGAAGGTGTACGCGGTGCCGTTGGTCAGCCCGGTCACCGTGCACGGGCTCGCGGAACAGGTGCCGGTGTGCCCGCCCGGCGACGAGGTCGCCGTGTAGCCGGTGATGGTGGCGCCGCCGTCGCCGGCCGGGGCGGTGAACGTCACCGTGGCCTGACCGGCGCCGGCGGTGGCGCCGACCGCTGTCGGCGCGCCCGGCACGGCGGCCGGCGTGATGCTGTTGCTGGCCGCCGACGCGGCCGAGGTGCCGGTCGCGTTGGTCGCGGTGACCGTGAACGTGTACGCGACGCCGTTGGTCAGGCCGTTCACCGTGCACGGGCTCGCCGCGCACGTGCCGGTGTATCCGCCCGGGTCCGACGTGGCCGTGTATCCGGTGATCGTCGCCCCACCGGTGTCGGCCGGCGCCGTGAACGCCACCGAGGCCTGGGTGTCGCCGGGCGACGCGGTCCCGATCGTCGGTGCGCCCGGGGCGGCGGTCGGTGTGACGGCGGGCGTCGATGCGGCCGAGGCCGTCGAGGTACCGGCCACGTTCGTGGCGGTGACCGTGAACGTGTACGGGGTGCCGTTGGTCAGCCCGGTCACCGTGCACGGGCTCGCCCCGCACGTCCCGGTGAGCCCGCCCGGGTTCGAGGTGGCCGTGTACCCGGTGACCGCCGCCCCACCGTCGGCGGCCGGCGCCGTGAACGCCACGGACGCCTGCGCGGCGCCGGCGGTCGCCGACACCGCGGTCGGCGGGCCTGGCACCGTCGACGGGGTGACCGCCGCCGACGCCGACGACTCGGCCGAGTCACCCTGGCTGTTGGTGGCGTGCACGGTGAACGTGTACGGGGTGCCGTTGGTCAGCCCGGTCACCGTGCACGGGCTCGCCGCGCAGGTGCCGGTGTGCCCGCCCGGCGACGACGTCGCCGTGTAGCCGGTGATGGTGGCGCCGCCGTTGCTGGCCGGCGGGGTGAACGTCACCGTCGCCTGGCCGTTGCCGCGCGCGGCCGACACGCCGGTCGGCGGGTCCGGAGCGGTCAGCCCGTTGAAGGTCAGCTCGACCGAGCCGTTGCTGCCGTCGTTGCCGGCGCTGCCGCCGGTGCCGTTCTTGATCGACGGTGCGGCGCCGCCGAGGGCCGCTGACACGTGTGACGAGCCACCGCCGCCGCCGGCGGAGTAGTAGCTGGGGTCGAAGTCGCCGGCGCCGCCGCCACCACCTCCGCCGTACCCGCCGCCGCCGTCGCCGCCCGTGGTCGATCCGCCGTAGGCGCGGCCGGCGCCGCCGGCGGCGACCGTCGCGGTGGCCGGGTTGTCGTCGCCGCCGTCGGCCGCCGGGGAGACGGGGGCCTCGGTCATCTCCGAGTAGCCGCCTCCGCCGTCGCCGCCCGATGCTCCGCTGGCCGCCTTGCCGGGGAACGCGTAGGTGCCGGCGGAGGTGGAGCCGTCGGCGCCGCTGTCGCCGCCCGCGCCGTCGTCGGCGCCGCCACCGCCACCACCGGCGATGACCAGCTTCGCCAGCAGGGCGTTGCCGGCGTCCAGTGCCATGACCGCGGACCCGCCACCTCCGCCGCCGCCCGCACCGACGTTGTCGCCGGCGCCGCCGGCGCCGACGACGACCAGGAGGTGGGCCGTGTTCGCCGGGAGCGTGGCGGTGCCGGTGACCTGGGCGGCGTTGCCTCCCGCGTGGGAACCGGACGGGTATCCGCCACCGCCGCCGGCACCGACGACCGTCACGTCGACCGTGGAGGTGCCGTTGGGCACCGACAGCGTGAGCGTGCCCGGCGTCGTGCACGTCACCGTGCTGAGCAGTGTCGGGGTCGTGTTGTCGGTGCAGGGTGACGTCGTCGCGTGCGCGGTCGGCAACGCCCAGACCGCGCCCACCGTCACCAGTGCGGCGATCGCGCACATGGACGCCGACCGGCGAACCGCCGACCGGTGCCGACGCGCGATGTCCACCAGCGTCATCTCCCGCACCTCCCGCTTGGCTGCCCCGGAACGGTCGTGGTGCGGGGCACACTCACTACGCCCACCCGGGGGCAGCCGTTACCTTAGGTTATGAAGAGATCACTTCGTGCAACAATGGCGAAGGTCGCGGACCGGTCCCCGTTACTGTCAAGCAGTGAGGGACGGGAACCGGTCGGGCACCCAGTCCGGCGGCGGCGGTGGGGGCACCGCACCGGCCCGGTCACCGGTCTCGCCGGCAAGTGCGTCGACGTCGCCCGCGCCAACCCCGCCAACGGCACCGACGGCGCGCCCTCGGCAAGTGCCTGGACGTCGCCGGACCCAGCACCGCCAACGGCACGCAGACCCACCTCTGGGACTGCCACGGCAGCGCCTCCCAGCAGTGGACGGCCACCGCGGCCGGCGACCTGACCAGCGTCTACGCGAACAAATACCTCAGTGCAGGACGCTCCCCTCCGGTGCCGTCAGCAGGACGACGGCGCCGGAGAGCGGCGCGTCCTCACCGAGTGCCGCCGGTACGACGGTGAGCGGGCGGTAGGTGAGGATGTCGGCGAGCCGTTCGCGCAGCACCGGCCACAACCCCGCGCGGCGCACCGCGACCGCGCCGCCGAGGGCGACCGTGTCGACGCCGCTCACCAGCGCGAAGTTCGCCAGCCCCCGGGCGAGCGCCGCGGCGTAGTCGCGCCAGAACGCGTCGTCGTCGACGTCGGACAGCCGGGTGCCGGCCCGTTCGAGTGCCCGCCCGCCGGTCAGCGTCTCCAGGCAGCCGACCTGGCCGCACGAGCACGGCCGGTCGTTGCCGGCGACGAGCTGGTGACCGGCCTCCGTCGTCGTCGCGACGAAGTGCCCGCCGCGTCCCAGCCGCACGGCGTATCCCGTGCCGGTCGACAACGTCACGTAGCCGCACCGGTCCGCGCCGCGCAGACTGCCGTACTCGTGCTCCCCCAGCAGCCCGCACGTCGCGTCGTGTGCGATCCGCACGGGGCAGGAGAAGGCGTCGGCGAGGTCGTCGCGCAGCGCGCGCCCCTCGTACCCGCGCAGGTTCAACGCGACCGTCACCGCGCGGCCGGTCGGATCGACCCGGCCGCCCACCGACACCCCGATCCCGGCCGGGTCGGCGGGAACGACAGCGGCCAACGCCGCCAGCTGCCGGTCGTAGTCGGGGTCGGTGCGCCACCGCGCGACGACGGTGCCGTCGACGGCGACCCGGGTGAAGGTCCCGCCGATGTCGACTCCGACAGCGCTCATGACGCTGTTGTACCCGACGTTGTGGTCCGGCCGTCGGAGCGGCACGATCGAGCGGTGCTGCTGCTGGTCCCCCATGATGTGCTGCGGGCGCGACGGCCCGACGGACACTTCGCCGACGAGGCCCGGGCCGCGCGCGAGGCCGGAATCGACGTCGCGCTGGTCGACCACGACGCGTTGGACACCGACGGCGGAGCGCGACGGGCGGTCGCCGGGGTACCGGGCACGGACGGACCGGGCGGGCCGCGGCCCGCGGTGTACCGAGGCTGGATGCTGCGCGGCGACGGGTACGCCGCGTTCGCGCGGGCGCTGGCCGACCGCGGCGTCCGGTTGGTGACCGGCCCGGAGCAGTACCGGCGGGCGCACGAGCTGCCCGGCTGGTACGACGCGCTGGCCGACCTCACCCCGGCGACGGTGTGGACGCGCGGCGACGACCCCGACGACTTCGCGCGGGCCTGCGACGCCCTCGGCCCCGGCGCGGCGGTGCTGCGCGACTACACGAAGTCGATGAAGCACTACTGGACCGAGGCGGCGTTCATCCCCGACGTCGCCGACCGGGCCCGGGCGTGGGCCGTGGCGGGCCGCTTCCGGGAGCTGCGCGGCGACGCGTTCGTCGGCGGGTTCGTGCTGCGTCGCTTCGAACGGTTCGACTCGGCCGAGGTGCGCACCTGGTGGGTCGACGGTGTCTGCCGGCTCGTCGGCGCGCACCCCGACACCCCGCACGACCTCCCGCCGCCCGACTGCGACCCCACCCCGGTCGCGCCGGCCGTCGCCGCGCTGGGCCTGCCGTTCGTCACCGTCGACCTGGCCCGTCGCGACGACGGCGTGTGGCGGGTCATCGAGCTCGGCGACGGCCAGGTCAGCGACCGCCCGGCCACCATCGCCCCGGACGCCCTCGTCGCGGCCGCCGCCGCGGCCATGTGACGGCCAGCGTCCGCGCGACGGTCAGCGTCCGCGTGACGGTCACCGTCCGCGTGACGGTCCGGGTCAGCCGGTGGCGACCAGCGGACGCGCGGCCGCGGCGAGCCGGCCCAGCGCCCCGGCGATGGCCTCCGGGCCGTCGACGAGACCGGCGTGGCGCCGCGCGATCCGGCGGATCAGCCCCCGGTAGCGGTAGTGGCCCGGAACCTCGGCCTCCTCGATGAGGAACGCGTCGACCAGGGCGTCCAGCTCCCGCCAGGCCGCGTGGACCGGGAGCCCGAGGAGGGCGGCGACGTCGTCGACCGACACCTCGGCGGCGTCGGGTACCGCGGCCATCCGGAAGACCCTCGCCCGCGCCGGCGCCAGCCGCTCGTAGGCGCGGGTGAACGGTGCTTCGGCCGCGACGCACTCCTCGTGCTGGAGCTCACCACCCTGCTCAAGCTCCGCCTCGAGCTGGTCGGCGATCGCGGCGAGGCTCCACCGCGCGCGGGCGTTGATCCGCCCGGCCAGCGAGCGCAGCGGGACCGGGAACCCGGACGTCACCGTGACCAGGCGACGGGCGGCCCGCGGCTCGGCGTCGATCCGGCGCCGCCCGAGAGCCGGGCTAGGAGCTCCAGCCCGTCCGCGGTCGGTAGCGGGGGCAGCGTGACCCACGTCGCGTCGGGCAGTTCGGGCAGCCGGCGGCGGGTGGTGAACAACACGCCACCCGACGGCAGGGCGGCGTGCACGAGGTCGACCCGGTCGGCCCGCTCGACGTCGTCGAGGACGGCGAGGACGCGGCGGCCACCGGTGGCCCGGCGCAGGGCCAGGGCGAGGTCGCACGGTGAGGCGTCCGCCGGGAGCGGCGCCCTGACCGCGCGGACCCAGGTCGCGAGGGCCCGCGCGGGGTCGGTCTCCATCGCCGCGTCGGTGTACAGGATCCCGCCCGGGAACGCGTCGGCGACCCGGTGCGCGGCGTGCACCGCGGTGGCGGTGCGACCGGCGCCGTCCAGTCCGGCGATGCCGACGACGGCGCGGTCGGCGCGCAGCGCGGTGGCGATTCTGCGCAGGTCAGCGGACCGGCCGACGAAGTCGACGAGCGGTGGAGGCAGGTCCATCGGGGCCTCCCCCGGCCCCACCGTCGCGGCCGCGACCGGCCCGGCCGCGACGGACCCGGCCGCGACGGACCCGGCCGTGACCGGCCCGGACACCGGGCCGAGGTCCGGATCGGCGGCCAGGATCCGCTCGAACAGCCGCCGCAGCGCCGGCGCCGGGTCGATGCCCAGCGCGTCACGCAGGTGGACGCGGCCGGAGTGGTACACCTCCAGCGCCTCGGCCTGCCGGCCGGCCCGGTACAGGGCCAGCATCAGCAGCTCGCGCGGCCGTTCCCGCAGCGGGTACGCCTCGACGAACGCCGACAGGTCGCCGAGCAGCGTCGCGGCGGGGTCGTCGCCGCCCACCTCGGCGGCGAACCGCACCTCCTGCGCCGCCGGGTGCAGGGGCTCCAGGCGGGCCCGCTGCGCGGTCGCGTACCCGCCGTTCAGGTCGGACAGCGGCGGGCCGGCCCCGGCCGACGCCGTCGACGCGCTGGTTGCCGCCGCCGGGCCCGCGGTCGACTCGCCGCTGGTGATGGTCGAGGTCCGGCACCTCGGCGGAGCGCTGAGCCGGCCGCCGTCGACGCCGAGCGCCGTGACCCGGCCGGACGCGCGCTTCCACCTCTTCGCCGCCGCCGTCGGCGCACCGGGCATGGACGGCGCCTTCCGGCCGGCCCTCGACGCCCTGCTCGACGCGATGCGACCCTGGTCGGCCGGTGCGTCGCAGGTCAACTTCCTGACCTCCTACGACACCTCGCCCGACCGGGTACGGGCCGCCTACGCGCCCGACGCGTTCGCACGGCTGGTGGGCGTCAAGCGGCGGTTCGACCCGAAGAACCTGTTCCGGGTCAACCACAACATCCCGGTGACGGACTGATGCGTCAGCCGACCGGGAGCCAGGCGAGCACGAGCTGGGTCACCTGCACGTCGGTCCGCTCCAGCCCGACCTCGACGGTCTCCACGGCGGCGGCCTTCGCGTCCCACGCCGTCTGGATCGCCGTCAGCTCACGCGCCAGGTCGGCCTCGACGTCGGCCAGGTCCTGCTGCAGCTGACCGACCTTGTTCTCGGCGGCGTCGACCCGGTCGGACGCGGCGCTGGACCGTCCGCGACGGCTGGCGATGCCGCCGAGCGACCCGGCCGCCTTCGACAGGGCGCTGGCCCGGCTCCGGCCGCCGAGGAAGCTGCCGAGCACGTCGCCGGCCACGTGCGCCACCTCGGAGAGGCGGCTGGACCGTTGCCGGTCGCGGGCCAGCTCCGCCCGGTCCTCGGCGTCCTGCAGCCGCGACCGCACCGTCTTAGCCCTGGCCTCGTACTTCGCGCGCAGCGTCGCCGCCTGTTCGTCGGCCTTCGCGTCGGCGGCCGCGGTGCAGCGGAGCAGGAAGTCGTCGCGGGTCTCGCCGGGGCGGGAGTAGACCTTCAGGTCGCGGTTGGCGAAGATCTCCACCGTCCGGCTGCGGACGAGGTGGTCGGCGAGGTCGCGGCGCATGGCCGTCCAGAACCGGCGCTCCTTCACGGGTGCGGCCGGCAGGGCGTAGGCCGCGCCGGTGGGCGCGGCCTCGCGCAGGTCGCGGTCGTCGTAGTCGACGGCCACCGCGGTGGACGCGCTGGGCTGCGCGACGAGCGGGAACAGTACGGCCTCCCACTCCTGGTCGACGACCAGGTCGGCCTTCTCCTCGTCGAACCGCAGCCGGACCCGGGCGACGGCGGCCGCCTCGTACCGGGTCCCACCGCCGGCGGCCCCGCCGACCGACGCCAGCCACGGCGCGGCCGGGTCGACCCATCGCACCGGCGTGTCCGCGGCGACCTCGGGCACGACCGACGTCTCGTCCGAACCCAGCGCGGGCGCCGCGGGTGCCGCGGGTTCCGCGGACGCCGGCGGCGCGACCTCGCGGCCGGACATGAGCGAGCGGATCTGGTCGCGGTCGAGCGGGCCGCGCAGGTAGCTCATCGCCCACCGGCTGGTGAACACCTCCGGCCTGTCCTTGCCGGCGCGCCGCAGCACGAACTCGCGCTTGCCGAGACCCGAGATGGTGTCGCCGACCGCGGCCACGTCGACGGTTCCGGCCGCGGCGGTCATGCCGTCGAGCAGACGCGCCTTGTCGCGCTCGGTCTGCAGGCGGCCGACGACCCAGGTGCCCGCGTTGGTCAGCGCCTTGTAGTCGATGTCGACGGGGTTCTGGGTGGCCAGCACCACGCCGACGCCGAACGCGCGGGCCTGCTTCATCAGCAGCATGATGGGCTTCTTGGTCGGCGGCGTCGCGGTCGGTGGCAGGTAGCCGGCGACCTCGTCCAGGTAGACCAGGGCGCGCAGGTCGGTGGTGCCCGACTGGCGCCGCATCCACGTGACCAGCTTCGACAGGATGAGGCTGACGGCGAACTGGCGTTCCTGGTCGGACAGGTGCGCGAGGGTCACGATCGCCGCCGCCGGCTTCCCGCCGGGTCGCAGGATGGCGTCCAGGTCCACCGGGACGCCCTGCGACCAGGCGGCGAACGACGACGACGCCAGCAGCCCGTTGAGCCGCACCGCGAGGTCCATGCGGTCGCGGGGCGGGAAGAACGTGTCGAGGTCGAAGACGCCGAGCTTGCGCACCGGCGGGTCGGCCACCTGGCCGACGAGTGTGGGCAGGTCGAGGTCGCGGCCCTGCTGCCAGGCCGTGTCGATGAGGTTGGACAGCAGGATGTGTTCGCGCGACGACAGCGGGTCGGCGTCGATGTCGACGAGCGCGAGCAGGCCGGTCACGAAGCCTTCGATCTCGTCGTGGACGAGTTCGGCGTCGGCGGTGCCGGTCGGCGCGCGCAGCGAGCCGACCAGGTTCAGCGGGACGCCGACGGTCGACCCTGGCGTGTAGATCGTGAACGACGTCGCGGCGCGCAGCGCGCTGATGTCGGCTCCGCCGAGGCCCCATCCGGCGAGCCCGTCGGTCCACGTCTTCGCCTGCGCGGCGGCGAAGTCGTCGAGGCTCTGGCCCGCCTTCTGCGCGTCGGAGGCGTTCACCCAGGGCCGGAAGTCGGCCGGTGCCAGGTCCGGGAACGTGAGCAGGAGGTTGGTGAGGTCCCCCTTGGGGTCGATCAACAGACACGGGACGCCGGAGCGCAGCACCTCCTCGACCAGCACCACGCCGAGGCCGGTCTTGCCGGAACCGGTCATGCCGACGATGACGCCGTGGGTCGTGAAGTCGGCGGTGGGCAGCGCCACCCGGGTGCCGCCGCGCTGGTGCTCGGCGGTGATGTTCTCGCCGATGAACAGGTCAACCACGCTGGACACACTACGGCCGCGGACCGCCCGGTAGGCCGTCGCTACGTCTTGAGCTTGGGCAGCACGTCCTGACAGACCTTGACCAGGCGGGCGATCAGGTCCTCGGCCTTGGCCGTCACGTCACCCAGCACCCCGAAGTTGGCCCGCAGCCACAGGTTGTCGTCGCGGGCGATGACGTAGAGGCCCAGCGACTTCTCCGTGTACGAGAACGCGGCCTGTCCGAGCCCGGCAACGTCCGTCGTCGGGACGCCCTTGTCGCGGGCGTACTTCTGCTGACCGTCGAACGATCGTCGGGGACCGTCGGCGGCGCTGTCCGCGCCGAAGATGTCGACCTGGACGCGCACCGTGCCCCCGTCGAAGTCGCCCTTACCGGAGCTGACCCCGACGTCGCAGCTCACCGACGTGAAGGACTGCCCGGGCAGGGTGGTCGGCCGCCGTTCCTGTTCCACCGGATACACCTGCTTGAAGGGAGCCGTGTCGATGAGCACGCACAGGTCCGGCACGACCTTGTAGGTGACCGCGCCGGGCCGCCCGGTCGCCTGGTCCGCCTTCGGCGGTGGGTCCTCGTCGCCGCCGGCCGTGACGACGATCGTCACGGTGACACACAACAGGGCCAGCACCACCAGCCCGATCCCACCCCCGACCAGCAACATCCGGCGACGACCGCCGGACGGCGGCGGCGGATGACCCGGCGGTGGGAAGCCGGGCGGCTGCGAGCCCGGCGGTGGAAAGCCGGGTGGCGGGCCCGGCGGCGGGCCCGGCTGCTGTGGCGGGTAGCCCGACGGCTGCGGCGGATAGTGGCCCGGCGGGCCGTAGGACGGCTGAGGTTGAGGTGGCCACCCCTGGTTCGGCCCGGACGCGTCGGAGCCCATGGTCATCACGTTTCCCCCGTCAAGCGACATCGACGTCCCCTCCGCACCATCCGCGGCGGGAACGGTCGCCAGCCTGCCGGAAGCACCATTCATCGGCAAACCACAATCCCCCTGGTGAGCGGATGGTTGCCAACACGAGACCTCCGACCTGAACCGCGGACCGCGGTAAGCGCGACCCCGCGGTGAGCCGGTGCCCGACGGCCTCGCCGACCTGCAGGACTTCGCCGCCCGGCGACTGAGCCTCCGCCGGTCGCCCCCGTTGATACGATCGGCCCATGTCCCAGTCCACCCTCGCCTACCACTGGAGTCGGAGCGAGTTCCTGCGCGCCTGGGAAGCTGGAGCATTCGACCACCGGGTGGAACTCGTCGAAGGAGCGATCTGGCCAGTGGTGATCGGTTCCTGGCACGGCGATGCCGTCGGCCAACTCCTGGCACTGCTCCCCCGTACCGCGGTCAAGGTGACCACGGCGACGCTCCCCACGGGCGGTTCGTTGCCCGACCCGGACTGTTGGGTCCGTCGAGCCGACGCCGAGCCCGTCGGCACGGTCGGTACGCGACTGTCCGTCTGGGACGCCTCCGACGTTCTGCTCGTCGTCGAGGTGGCCGACGAGACCACGATCCAGGATCTCAACGTGAAGGCAAAGCTGTACGGCCAGGCCGGTTACGCCGTCTACTGGGTCATCACCCAGCAGGCGATCTACGAGCACGTCGACCCGATCCCCACCGGCTACCGCACGCGGATCGAGCATCGGCCGGGCGAGGAGATTCCGGTTCGCTACGCCGGATCCAGCCTCGCCGTCGACGAACTGATCGCGCCGTAGCGCCGGTCAGGTGAGCGGGCCGAAGAACGTCCGCAGGTCGGCGGCCAGCTCCGCCGGCGCCTCCATCGCCGGGAAGTGGCGACCGCGCGGGAACTCGGTCCAGTGGGCGTCGGCGGGGGCGGGGACGAGCCGGCGCACGGTCTCGTCGGCGCCGAACACCGCGAAGCCCTGCGGGACGACCGGCGGGGCGCCCCAGTCGGCGGAGTGGGCCTGGTCGTAGAGCGTGTGGGCGGCGGAGGCGCCGGCGCCGGTGAACCAGTACAGGCTGACGGTGGTCAGCAGCTGGTCGCGGTCGATCGGGAGGTCGGTCCACTCCTCGAACTTCTCGGCGATCCAGGCGAGCTGCATCACCGGCGAGTCGACCAGGCCGCAGCCCATCGTCTGCGGACGGGTGTTCTGTATTGCCAGGTAGCCGGAGTCCTCGGTGCGGAACCGCTCGATCCGGTCGAGGATCAGCTTGTCGACCGGGTCGTCGCCGTCGAGCCGGTCGGCCAGGCCGGGAATGAAGGTGGCCACGGCCGCGGCGGTGAACGGGTCGGTGACCACGTGCGCGCCGGTCACGTGCTCCGGGTCGAGACCGGCGACCATGCCCGACACGCCGCCACCGATGTCGCCACCGTGCACGCCGTACCGCTCGTAGCCGAGCCGGCGCATCAGCTCGACCCACGCCCGCGCGGTACGCCCCATCGTCCAACCGGTTCCGCTCAACGGCGTGGAGAACCCGTAGCCGGCCAGCGACGGCGCGACGACGTGGAACGCCTGTCCTTCAGCCGGGTCGACCAGCGGCCCGATCAACGTCAGGAACTCCGCGACCGAGCTCGGGTAGCCGTGGGTGACGAGAAGCGGCTTCGCGTCGGGCCGGTCCGAGCGCACGTGCAGGAAATGGATGCGCTGACCGTCGATCTCGGTGGTGAACTGCGGGTACCGGTTGAGCTCGGCCTCGCGCGCCCGCCAGTCGAACCCGGTGCGCCAGTAGTCGGCGAGCTCCCTCAGGTGGTCCAGCGGGACCCCGCGGGTCCAGCCGGTGTCGGGCAGCGCGGCCGGCCAGCGTACGTCGGTGAGCCGGCGGCGCAGGTCGTCGACGTCGGCCTGCGGGATCTCCACGCGGAACGGGTTCATCATGGTCTCCTCTGTTGGTCGGACACCGCGAGCCTAGGAACAATCACGGAACGGTTCGTTCCTAGTTCGAGCGGCACAATGAACGAATGCTGGAGACCTCCGCCCGCCTGCTCCGCCTCCTGTCGCTCCTGCAGAGCCGCCGCGACTGGACCAGCACCGAGCTCGCCGACCGGCTCGACGTCACCACCCGCACGGTCCGCAAGGACGTCGACCGCCTGCGCGCCCTGGGCTACCCGATCGACGCACGGCCCGGGGTGGCCGGCGGCTACCGGCTCGGCGCCGGCGGCTCGCTACCGCCGCTGCTGCTCGACGACGAGGAGGCGGTGGCCGTGGCGATCGGGCTGCGCACCGCCGCGTCCCATCCGATCTCCGGCCTTGGCGAGACGTCGGTGCGCGCGTTGGCCAAGCTGCAGCAGATCCTCCCGGCGCGGCTGCGCCACCGGGTGAGCGCCTTCGGGTCCCACCTGCTGGCGGTCCCGTCGTCGGAACCCCGCGTGGACCCCGACGTCCTGACCCACATCGCCGCCGCCTGCCGCGACCACGAACGGCTCCGGTTCGACTACCGCGCCCACGCCGGCGCCGCCAGCCGACGCGACGTGGAGCCGTACCGCCTGGTCAGCGACCGGCGCCGCTGGTACCTCCTGGCCTGGGACACCGACCGCGCCGACTGGCGCACCTTCCGCGCCGACCGCGTCGACCCGGTCACCCCGAACGGGCCGCGGTTCCGGCCGCGCGACCTGCCGCCCGACGCGGAGACCGCCGAATGGGTACGGCACGGGCTGTCCCGGGCGACCTGGCGCTACCGGGCACGCGTCGTCGTGCACGCACCCGCCGCGCACGTCCGCGCCCGGCTGCCGGTACCGGTCGACGTGGCGGCGCTCGGCGACGACCGGTGCGCCTTCGAGCCCGGCTCCGACCACCCCGAGATGCTGGCCCTCCACCTCGGCCTGCTCGACGCCGACTTCGACATCGTCGACGCGCCCGAGCTGGCCGACGCGTTACGCCGGATCGCCCGGCGCTACCAGCGGGCCGCCGACGGCGCGGACGCCCTGTAGGGACCGCCTGTGGGATCATCGGCAGCGGCTGGCAACGTCGACCGGCCATCGCTGCCGACCGTCGGAAGGCCAGTCGAGTACGTCGATGACGTCTCGATGCCGGTGGGAGGCGAGTCCCGTGACCAACACCAGCAGGCGCCGACGCGGACCGGCGGTCGAGCGCCCGGCGGAGCAGTGGCTGGTCGACGTCGCCGCCGCGGCCGCCCGCGACGCCGGCAACGCCCCGGCGGCACTGCTCGGCGACTACCTGCCGCTCCTGGCCGACGCCGCCGTCAGCGGACGCCGGCCCCGACGCGTCGACCTCGACGCCGTCGGCCTGCTCGGCCGCCGGGCCGCTGAACAGGGCATCTCCGCCGGTCAGGTGGTGCAGTTGTACCTGTCGGCGGCGCGGCGGCTGTGGCAGGACCTGCCCACGGTCGTCGGTCACCGCGACCAGGAGGCGGTGCGCGAGGCGGCCGCGGCGGTGCTGCAGGTCGTCGACGACGCGGTCGCCACGCTCGCCGACGGCTACGCGGTCGCGCGGCGCGACCTCGTACGGCGCGAGGAGACGCGACGCCGCGAGCTGGTCGACGACCTGCTGCGCGGCGACTCCGACCTCGGCGCCCTGGTCGAGCGGGCCGAACCGTTCGGGCTCGAGCTGGCCCGCGTGCACCAGGTCGCGCTGGCCGCACCCGCCCGGCGGCTGCCGGACACCGCCGCCGCCATCAACTCGTTGGAGGCGGTCGTGTTCGACCGGCTCGGCGACCGTGACGTGCTCGTCGCCGCCAAGGACGGGCTGCTCGTCGTGATCGCGCCGGCCGGGACCGCCGACACCGGTCTCGGACACCTCATGCACGACGAGCTGAACCGGCTTCGCCACGGCCGGCCCTGGCGCATCTCGGTCGGCCGGCCGCATCCGGGCGTGTACGGGATCGCCCGCTCCTACGAGGAGTCGCGCGACGCGTTGCTCATGGCCGAACGGCTGCACATGACCGATCCGGTGGTCAAGGCGCACGACCTGCTCGTGTTCCGGGTGCTGCTCCGCGACCAGCCGGCCATCGCCGACCTGGTCGGCGCCGTCCTGAGCCCGCTGATTCTGGCCCGCGGCGGCCCCAAGCCGCTGCTGGACACCATGGAGGTCTACTTCAGCACCGGAGGCGTCGCCACCGAGACGGCGAAACGGCTGCACGTGTCGGTGCGCACGGTCACCTACCGGCTGGAGCGGATCCGCACACTCATCGGCTACGACCCGGCCGACCCCGGACACCGGTTCACGCTCCAGGCCGCGGTGCTGGGGGCCCGGGCACTCGAATGGCCCGCGAAGCCGTTGTCCTCCGCCGGTTGAGAACCCGGCCGTCTTGCCGGTGGCCGGCAACGATTCGCCCGCGACGTTGTGAGCCGTGGACCTGTCAGCTCGCCGGCCGGCGAGACAGCATCGACGAGGCGCCGGACCCGCACACCTTTCCTGCCGGCCGGCACAGTGGCGATCGCCGCGGGGCCTCGACCGCGACGGCAGCGCACGACGGGCACATCCCCCCGACCCGTGGTGCGTGGCCGCACCGCGCGACGACGTGCCCCGCTCCGCGGGCTGTGACGGTCGAACCCGGGAGCGGGTCCGGCGCCCCCGGCGCTTACACCGGCCCGGGACGCGCCGCCCGATCGCCTTGATCGCCGGTCGAGGAACGAGCGTGCCCCGGCCCGATCTTGGCCTTCCAGACATGCCATGACGTGTACGGAAGTCCAACATCGCCATGGCTGGGGAAACATCACCCGGTCACCGATATCGGTGATCGAGGAAGAAAGGGGTTGCCAGGGCAGGCCCGTTCCTCCTCGATCAACACCGGCCGACACGGTCGGTCCGCAACGACGGGACATCCCGCAACGCGCCGTGACGCCACAACCGCATGTGAATCAACGAACTGTCAGGGGGTCTGTGCGAGGGTGACCGCATGGAGATCGATGGTCGGGTGGCGGTGGTCACCGGCGCCGCGGCCGGAACGGGGCAGGCGATCGCCTGCCGGCTCGCCGGATACGGTGCGCGGCTCGTGCTCGCCGATATCGCGGCGTGCACGCAGACGCTGCGGATGGTCGAGGATGCCGGCGGGGTCGCGGTGACGGTGACCGCCGACCTGTGTGACGACGCCCAGGTGCGTCGGCTCGTCGAGGTCGCGGTGCGGCGGTTCGGTGGTGTGCAGATCCTGGTCAACAACGCTGGTGGCGGGCAGCCCACGGCCCGCTATCCGGATGCCACGGCCGCGCAGTGGTCCGGGGTACTCGACCTCAACCTGCGCGCACCGATGCTGGCCACCCAGGTCGCCCTGCCGACGCTGTCGGCCGGCGGCGGGGTGGTGGTCAACATCGCCTCGACCGCCGGTCTCGACGACACGCCCTACGGGTGGCCCGAGTACGCGGCGGCGAAGGCCGGGCTCATCCGGTTCACCACCGCCATGGCGGAGGCGGACGTCCGGTTCACGTGCGTGGTGCCCGACTGGGTACGAACTCCACGGGCGGAGGCCGAGCTCGCGGCGATGACCGCCGCCGAGCGGGCGGCCCGTCCGGCTCCGATACCTCTGCCGGTACTCACCGACGCGGTGGTCGACCTGATCCGCGACGACGACCTCCGCGGGCACGTCGTGGTGTTACGCCCCGGTTCCTGACCGTCACATGCTGGCGATGAGCCGGTCGACGCGTTCGTCGTGGGCGCGGAACGGGTCCTTGCACAGCACGGTGCGCTGCGCCTGGTCGTTCAGCTTCAGGTGCACCCAGTCGACCGTGAAGTCGCGGCGGCGCTCCTGGGCGTGGCGGATGAACTCGCCGCGCAGGCGCGCCCGTGTGGTCTGCGGCGGGGTCTCCTTCGCCTCGAAGATCCCCACGTCGGTAGCGACCCGCTCGACCGCGCCGCGCCGCTCGAGCAGCCCGTACAGGCCCCGGCCGCGGCGCAGGTCGTGGTAGGCCAGGTCCATCTGCGCGATCCGCGGGTGCGACAGGCTGAGGTCGTGGCGGCGCTGGTAGCGCTCGATCACGCGCAGCTTGGTCACCCAGTCGATCTCGCGCTCGATGTCGTCCAGGTCGCCGGACTCCACCGCGGCGAGCACCCGGCCCCACAGGTCCAGGACCCGCCTGGTCACCTCGTCGACGCCGCGCCGGTCGAGGAACGCGGTGGCCTTCTCGAAGTACTCGCGCTGGATCTCCAGCGCGGACAGCTCCGTGCCGTCGACCAGCCGCACCTTCCGGCGGCCGGTGACGTCGTGGCTGACCTCGCGGATGGCCCGGATCGGGTTCTCCAGGGTCAGATCGCGCATCGCGACGCCGGCCTCGACCATCCGCAGCACGATGTCGGCACTGCCGACCTTCAGCAGCGTGGTGACCTCGTTCATGTTCGAGTCGCCCACGATCACGTGCAGGCGACGGTACCGCTCGGCGTCGGCGAGCGGCTCGTCGCGGGTGTTGATGATCGGGCGCGACCGCGTCGTCGCCGACGACACACCCTCCCAGATGTGCTCGGCCCGCTGCGACAGGCAGTACACCGCTCCCCGCGGCGTCTGCAGCACCTTCCCCGCGCCGCAGATCAGCTGCCGAGTGACCAGGAACGGGATCAGCACGTCGGCGAGCCGGCCGAACTCGCCGTTCCGGCTGACCGAGTAGTTCTCGTGGCAGCCGTAGGAGTTGCCGGCCGAGTCGGTGTTGTTCTTGAACAGGTAGATGTCGCCGGCGATGCCCTCGTCGTGCAGCCGCTTCTCGGCGTCGACGAGCAGCCCCTCCAGGATCCGCTCACCGGCCCGGTCGTGCACCACGAGGTCGGCCACGGAGTCGCACTCGGGCGTCGCGTACTCCGGATGCGAGCCCACGTCGAGGTAGAGACGTGCGCCGTTACGCAGGAAGACGTTGCTCGAACGTCCCCACGTGACCACGCGGCGGAACAGGTAGCGGGCCACCTCGTCGGGCGACAGACGACGCTGGCCTCGGTAGGTGGCGGTGATCCCGTATTCGGTCTCGAGCCCGAAGATGCGCCGGTCCATGTACCGACGTTAGCGGTTACCGGCCCGCGTGCCCGCCCTCGACAACATGAACGTCCGAACCTCCGGGTGAACGAGGTCGACGACGACCCAGGCGACCAGCGCCACGTACAGCACCAGCCCCAGGCTCGTCACGAGGTGGCCCCGGGTCAGCCCGTACCCGACGGCGACGACGGCCGTCACCTCGACGGCGGCGATCAGCACGTACACCCACCACCAGCGGCGGCGCATCAGCGTGGCGCACAGCGCGAGCACCGCGGCGGTGCCGGCGAGCAGGCCGAGGGCGGTGAAGAACCCGGTGTTCTGCTCCTCGCTGAGGTGCAGGCCGCGTTCGTTGGTGAGGTACCCGACCACGACGACCACGACGAGCAGGCCGACGAGCGTCAGGTGCGTCTGCAGCCAGAGCAGGATGCGCAGCTGATCCACGACGCGGGGAAGCTCGGGGCGCGGGGACACGAGCGGAGATTCAACCACATCACCGGGACGCGGACCGCCTACCGTGTGCGGGGTGGACTACGTGCGGGTCAGGGCGGCGCGATGGGCCGACCGGGGGTTTCCGGGGACGGTCGAGGTGGAGCTGCGCGAGGCGGACGGCACGGTCGTCGGGATCGTCGACAAGGCACCCGTTCTCGACCTCGCGTCGACGCCGGACGTCGAGCTGCCCGTCGAACTGGAGATCCCGTGCGACGTTCTCGGCCGCGGCGTCGACGGCGACGGTGCTCCGTCGGTCCTCGTGCGGCTGCACTTCGAGATCGGTGACGACCGTGGCCGCACGACGTTCCGCGTCGGCGTGGGTGACGTGGTGACGCGCGACGGGTGACCGTGGTCCGCGGGCCGCTCGGGGGTCGCGTCGACCGCGGGTGCGGTGCCGCGGTGCCGCGTGAACACGTACAGGCGCAGCACGAGGAACCTGCCGGTTCCGGCCACCGCCGACGCGCCGAGGTAGACCGCCTGCTCCCACCGCATGCCGGCGGCCGGCTGCAGCGCGTGCAGACCGAGGACGGCCACCGACGTGACCAGGTAAGCGACGACGGCCGAGCCGGCGGACTGCACGTGCTGGTGCCACTGCGCACAGCGCCCGGCGCCGAACGTGAACCGGGCGTGGAGCTCCGTGCCGAGCAGGGTGGACGCGATGGTGACCAGCGCATTCGCGACCACCCACGGCATCGACGTCGCCGCCACCGGCACCGCGGCGCTGGACAGGAGCCCGACACCGCCGCCGAGCAGAACGAACCTGGCGAACGACCTCATGACGCCGACTATCGCCAGCGGGGCTGACAGCACCCGCACAGCGCGCTGACACGTACGCTCAGCGCACGTCAGCAGCGCTGACCCTTACGCCCGGCCAGGCGTGGAAGGAGCACCAGTGGTCGACGAGGACCCGTGGACTCCACCGGCCGCCGTGCGGCGCGGCCGAATTCCGCGGCGCGGCAGTGTCGGGATCGCGCCGGTCACGCCGGTTCCGGACGCCGCGGCACAGGTGGCGCGCTTCCTGGCCGACCGCGACGACGCGATCCGGAACCACCTCGACCGGTCCGACCCGGACCTCCGGGAGGCCGGAACGGCATACCTCGACGGCCGGCGGGCCGCCGTCGGCGCCGGCGCGGTCGCGTTCCTCGCAGGGTGGGGCCGCCGCCAGGACCCCGACCTGGCCGCCCCGTTCGCCGACTCCTGGCTCCTGGAGCACGGGCCGGTGTTCGCCGCGGAAGCGTCGGTCACGGTGCTGGCGGTGACCGGGCGCGACAAGCTGCAGTGGACGGAGCCCGGCGTGATGGGTCCCGGTCGGCGGGACCGCGCGCGTCGCATCGCCGGCCGGGTGCGGGCCTACCTCGCCGCCGCGTCCGACGAGGTCTACGCCGAGGTCACGGCCGCCCTCGGGGCGTGGCGGAAGGACCACCTGGCGCAGCGCGTCGCGACGTCGTTCCTCGTTCCGACGCGCGCCGACCGGGTCACCGACGACTGCCACGCCGTCGCGGCCACCGTCGACGCGGAGCTCGCCACGACGCTCCTGTACACCGTGTCGACCCCCGGGCAGTACCCGATCATCGCGGACAACCTCATGGTCGACTTCCAGGCGTTCACCCCGCAGACCCTGGCCACGGTCGTCGACGCGATGGGACCCGCGGCCGCCGACGTCCTCGCCCACTGGATCGACCACCGCGACATGCGCGCCGACATGCGACGCCGCGCCGTGTCGATGCTGGCCGCGCTGCCCGGTGACCGGCCGTTGCGGCTCCTGCGCGACCGCGCGGACGGCCGGCACCACAAGCTCGTCCGGCCCGCCATCCTGGAGGTCACCCGCCGGTCGGCGCGCCCGCTCGTCACCGAAGCAGCCCTCACATCCGTCGACCTGCCACCCGTGCTCGCCGACCCGCCGTGGCTGCGCAAACGCGCCGCCACCCGCCCCGTCGTCGTCGAGGGTCTCAGCTGTGACGAGCCGCCGAGCGTCGGGTGGCTGCCCGGCGAACGCGACCGCTGGCTGACGTCGATGGCGACGACCCGCTACGCCTGGCCCTCGTCGTGGTGGGACGAGCAGGCGGAGCGCTTCCGTGCCGGCGACCTGTCCGGGTACGGGCAGGCGGAGTTCCTCCGCGACGCCCCCAAGGAGCTGGCACGGCCCCTGATCGCCACCTGGCGGCCGCCGAGGCGGTGGGCCGAGCGCTGGACGCCCGCCATCGCGGCGCGCTTCGAGCTCGACGCGCTGCCCGCGCTGCTCGACGTCGCCCGGCGCACCCCGGCCACCGCCGCCGGCGCGCTGCTGCCGTTCGCGTCGCCGGAGATCGCCGTCCTCATGGCCGACTGGTACAGCCGGCTGCGGTCGGTCCGCGCCGTCGCCGAGGCCTGGTTGGTCCGGCACGCCGCGCTGGCCGGGCGCACGCTGGTCCCGTTGGCTCTGTCACCGCCCGGGCCCGCGCGGCGCCGGGCCGAGCGGACGCTGCGGGGTCTCGCCGCGACGGGCCGACGGGACCGCGTGAGCGCGGCCGCGGCCACCTACGGACCCGGCGTGGCGGAGGCGGTGGACGCGCTGCTCGCCGTCGACCCGGTCGACCTGCTCCCGCCCCGGATGCCGGCCGCGCCCGGGTGGGTCGACCCGGCCGCGTTCCCCCGGGTGCGGCTGACGGCCGGCGCCGCCCTGCCCGCGACCGCCGCCGCACACGTCGTGACGATGCTGGCGATCTCGCGCCTCGACGACGCGTACGCGGGCCTCGACCAGGTACGGCAGGCGTGCGACCAGGGCGACCTGGCGGAGTTCGCGTGGTCGCTGTTCCGGTCGTGGCGGGCGTCGGGGTCACCGTCGAAGGACAGCTGGGCGCTCGACGCGCTGGGCCTGCTCGGTGACGACGAGACGGTGCGCCGCCTCACGCCGGTGATCCGGGCCTGGCCCGGCGAGGGTGGCATGAGCCGGGCGGCCGCCGGCCTCGACGCGCTCGTCGCGATCGGCACCGAGGTGGCCCTGCTGCACCTGCACGGCATCGCGCAGACGGCGAAGTCGAGGACGCTGCGTGACCACGCGACGACGAGGGTCGGGCAGGTGGCCGCCGACCGGGGCCTGTCCCCGGAGCAGCTCGCCGACCGGCTCGTCCCCGACCTCGGGCTCGACCCGCACGGCAGCCTCGTGCTCGACTACGGATCCCGCCGGTTCACCGTCACCTTCGACGAACAGCTCCGTCCGGTGGTCCTCGACGAGGCCGGAACGCGGCGCGCGGACCTGCCGAAGCCCGGCGCCACCGACGACCCGGCGCTCGCGCCCGGTGCGCACCAGCGGTTCACCGCCCTGAAGAAGGACGTGCGGACCGTGGCGGCCGACCAGCTCCGCCGGCTGGAGTCGGCGATGGTCGGTCGGCGCCGGTGGCCGGTCGCCGAGTTCCGCCAGCTGTTCCTCGCGCATCCGCTGCTGGTGCACCTGGTACGCCGGCTCGTCTGGCTGGTCCACGACGACGCTGGCACCGGTTCGTTCCGGGTGGCCGAGGACCGCACGTTCGCCGACGCCGCCGACGACGCCCGCGACCTGCCGGAGGAGGCGACGGTGTCGGTCGCGCACCCGCTGCACCTGGGCCCGGACCTGGCCGCGTGGACGAACGTGTTCGCCGACTACGACATCCTGCAGCCGTTCCCCCAGCTGCGGCGCGACGTGTACGAGCCGCTGGCCGGGGAGCGCGGCGGCACCCTGGTCCGCTTCACCGGCCGCACGGTGCGGAGCGTGCGCCTGCTCGGCCTGGAACGCCGCGGCTGGGACCGGGAGGCCGCGGGAGACGGCGGCCGGCAGAACCGCCTCAGCCGCACCCTGCCCGACGGCACCACCGCGGTGCTCGTCGTCGCCCCGGGCATCCTCGCCGGCGCCGTCGAGGCGGAGCCCGTGCAGACGGTCACCTCGGTCGACCTCCGCCCGGCCGGCGACCTCGACCCGGTGGTGCTCTCGGAGACCATCCGCGACCTCGAAGCCGTCACCGGCTGAAAGAGGTCCGGGGCCGGTGTCGGATCGGCCGTCGGTCGTTCGTGGCACGGGTGGAACCAGCAGAGAAAGGGAACCGACATGACCGCGACCTACACCTGGGACGTCTTCTCCACGCTCGACGGGTACGGCTCCTACGCCCCGCCGGGCGACTGGGGCGGCTACTGGGGCAAGGAGGGCCCTGAACTCCTCGCCCACCGCGCCGCGCTGTTCGACACCCCGCAGCGCATGGTCTTCGGGGCCGCCACGTTCCGGGAGAACGCGGAGATCATGACGTCCGGCCTCGATCCACACACCCTGCACGAGTGGAACGTCCGCACGATGCGGTCACCGGCGACCGTGATCTCGTCCACGCTGCGCGACACCCTCGGCTGGCCCGACGCGACGATCGTCAGCGGCGACGCCGTCGACATCGTCACGCGCCTCAAGGAGGAGTCGGACATCCCGCTGCGCTCGCAGGCGAGCCCGTCGCTGAACTGCTCGAGAGCCGCACCCTCGACGGGCGCACCCAGGAACTCGTGTACCGGCCCACGCCCCGCGTCTGACGTTCGTTCACGGGTGTGGGGAAGGTCGTCGGCACCTCCGGCATCATGGGTACATGGCTGTCGACGAACCGGCCACCGACGGTGTCGTGCGCCGCGGTGACGCAGCGCCCACGCCGGTGGCGGCACCGTGGTTCGAGGTGTCCACTGTGGACGAACGCACCACGCTCGTCACGGAACCCCACGTCCACCCGTTGCTCCGCGCGAACCTCTGGCACCTGCGCGGCCGCGACCACGACCTGCTAGTCGACTGCGGAACGGGCGTCAGCGCGCTGGCGCCAGTTCTGCTCGACCGCTTCGGCCGCGAGCCGGTCCTGGTCCTGACCCACGGCCACCTGGACCACATGGGATCGGCACACGAGTTCGCCGAGGTCTGGGCGCACCCGCTGGAACGGGTGGACGACCCGGCACCGGGCTCGCTGCACGGTCCGACGCTGGCCGCCGAGGTCGGCCTCGACTGGTCGCCGCCCGACCTGCTCGTCACGGCCCGCCCCCACGACGGGTACGACCCGGCGACCTACCGGGTGCCGCCCGCCACGGTCACCCGGTACCTCACCGACGGCGACACCATCGACCTCGGCGACCGGAGCCTGACCGTGCTGCACCTGCCCGGCCACACCCCGGGCAGCATCGCCCTGTTCGACCCGGCCGGCGGCACCCTGTTCAGCGGCGACGTCGTCTACGACGACGTCCTCCTCGACAACCTGACCGGCGGCGACCCCGCCCGGTACGCGGACTCCCTGCGCCGCCTGCGGGAACTACCCGTCACCGTGACCCACGCCGGCCACGAGCCCAGCTTCGGCCGCGACCGGCTGCACGACCTGATCGACACCTACCTCCGGGACAGTCGACCGACGGGGGTAACGGCAGACCCTCCCTGACCCGCCGCGGGCCGCTCTAGCGTCTGCGGGTGAAACGGCTCCTCGTCCCGTCGGCGGCGGAGGTCGGCTGCGGTCTGTACACCCAACACCCGGCGCGTCGGCGCCATCCTGTCGGGACCGCTCATCGGCACCGCCGCCCTCACCTCACTCGGATACCGCGCGGTCTTCGTCGCCTGCGCGGCACTGACGGTGGTCGCCCTGGTCACGATCCGCCTCGTCTCGCCCCGTCCGGTGACCCTCGACCGGTCCGAATCCCTTGACCAACGACCATCGATCGACTCTCGTAGATGGTGACCTGCATTGATCATCGTCGATCATGGGAGGCGTCATGACACATCGACGACGGCGGCCGTCGTGGGCCGGGGTGCTGGCTGTCGTTCTCGCGGTCCCACCGGCGGCGGGCCTGGCCGGCGCGGGTCCCGCCGCCGCGGCCCGGCCAGTGGGAGGGTGTCGGCTTCCAGCCGCCGTTCCCGGAGGCGCACGCCGAGGCGATGGAGTACGCGAGCGGGCTGGTCGAGCTGACGCGGATCGCCAGCGAGTACGCGGCCTGACGGGCTACCCGGGCGCAGCGGTCCCCCGGCCGGTGCGCCCGGTCGGCACAATCGACGGATGACCGGTCGCCTGGAGAAGACGGTGCTCGACTGCCCCGACCCGCGGGCGCTCGCCGCGTTCTACGCCGCGGTCCTGGGCATGCGGGTCAACGAGGACCACGACGACTGGGTCGTCATCGGTTCCCGGCCCGGCGCGCGCCAGCTGGCATTCCAGCGGGTCGCGAACTGGACGGCGCCCGGAGAGCCGCGACTGCACCTGGACATCCGCGTCGACGACGTGGAGGTCGCGGAGCGGCAGGTCCTCGCGCTCGGCGCGACTCGGCTACCGGGCGAGCTGGCGGGCCGCTACCGGGTGTTCGCCGATCCGGCCGGTCACCCGTTCTGCCTGGTGTTCGGGCGGCACGCGGGCGGGTGGGAGGTCCGGCCCGCCGGCGTCGACGACTTCGCGGCCTGCCGGGACATCGCCGCCGGTCTACCGGAGTTCTTCACCCCGGACACCGTCGACACGATCGCCGGCGACGTCACCACCCACGACTCCTGGGTGGTCACGGACGGCGCGGCGGTGGTCGGCTTCGCCGTCGTGAAGCGGCGCGACCCGGCCGCCGCCGAGATCCTCTGGGCCGCCGTCGCGCCGGAGCGCCGCGACCGGGGCATCGGCACCGCCCTCGTCACGCGTGTCCTGAACGAGCTGCGCGCCGGCGGCACGATGGTCGTCGAGGTCAAGACCCTGGACCCGGCCGCGGAGTACCCGCCCTACACCGCCACCTACCGGTTCTGGACCGCGCGCGGCTTCATCCACGTCGACACCATCGATCCCCTGCCCGGCTGGGAGCAGGGCAACCCCTGCGCGATCCTGGTCGCGCCGCTCGCGGTGGGTCGGTAGCCGGCCGTGACCGGGCTGACCGGCGTCTGCGACGACCTGGTCGAGGCGCTGTCACGGGCGCATCCGCTCCGGGCGACGGCGATGGGGCTCCCCGGCCACGACGCCGAGCTGCCCGACCACACCCGCGCGGGCGGGGAGCGGCACCGCGACCGGCTGACCGCGGTGGCCGCCCGGGCCGCCGCGATCGACCCGGCCGCGCTGGACCCGCAGGAGCGGATAACCCGGGCGGTGCTGCTGCGGGCGGTCGCCGACGAGCTGGTCGACCTCGACGTGCGGGCGGTCGAGTACACGGTGGTCGACTCCTGGGTCAGCCCGGCCGTCGAGCTGCTGTTCGCGCTGCCCGGCACCGTCCTCACCGGGCGCCCGGGCGCCGACGCCTACCTGGCGCGGCTGTCCGCGGTCCCCTCGGCTCTCGACGCGTTGGCGGAGCGGCATCGCGTCGGGATGGCGGAGGGCCGTCTGCCCGTGCGGTCGTTGGTCCGGGACGCGGTGACGTTCGTCGACCGGTACCTGGACCACCCCGACCGTGACCCGCTGCGCCGACCGGAACCACCGACGGACGCCGGCTCGTTCCACGCAGACCGGTTCCGCGCCGAGCGGGACCGGTTGCTGGCCGAGCGGGTGCGGCCGGCCTACGCCCGGTACCGGGACGCGCTGGCCGCCGAGGTGATGCCCCGCTCGCGCCCGGACGACCGGCCGGGGCTGTGCTGGCTGCCCGGCGGCACCCGGTCCTACGCCGCGCTGTGCCGGCGGCACACCGGCACCGCCCGGGATCCCGACGACCTTCACCGCGCCGGCCTCGACCTGATCGCCCGCCTCGACGCGGAGTACGCCGACCTCGGCGCCCGCGCCCTCGGCGAGAGCGACCCGGCACGGGTACGGCGCCGGCTGCGCGAGGACCCGGCGCTGCGCTGGCACGACGCCGACGAACTGCTGACGCACGCCCGGGCCACGGTCGCCCGGGCCGAGGCCGCGGCACCCGGCTGGTTCGGCCGGCCGCCCGACCATCGCTGCGAGGTGCGGCCGGTCCCCGTGGACCTGGCGCCCGGCGCGGTCGGCGCCTACTACGAACCCCCGGCCCTGGACGGCGGCCGGCCGGGCGTCTACCACGTGAACACCCACCGCGTGGAGGAGCGACACCGCCACGCCGGCGAGGCGACCGCGTTCCACGAGGCGGTTCCGGGCCATCACGTGCAGCACTGCGCCGCCCGGGGTCTGGTCGGGCTGCCGCTGCTGCGGCGCATCCAGGAGTACACCGCGTACGGCGAGGGGTGGGGCCTCTACGCCGAGCGGCTGGCCGACGAGATGGGCCTGTACTCCGACGACCTGGCCCGGCTGGGCATGGTGGCGGCCGACTCGATCCGGGCCGCCCGGCTCGTGGTCGACACCGGGCTGCACGCCCACGGCTGGAGCCACGAGCGGGCGACGGCCTACCTGCGCGCGAACACCGCGATGTCCGAGGTCGACGTGGAGTCGGAGACCGACCGCTACATCGCCGACCCGGGGCAGGCGCTGGCGTACATGGTGGGCCGGCTGGAGTTCCAGCGGCTGCGGGCCGAGGCGGGGCGACGGCTCGGTGCCCGGTTCGACGTCCGCGCCTTCCACGACACGGTTCTGGGCAACGGGGCGCTTCCGCTCACCGTGCTCGCCGAGGTCGTGGCCGCCTGGACCGGGGACGCCTGACCAATCGACCGACGGGAGAAGACGTGTTCAACCACGCGCCGAGCGGCTACGAGTGCCCCTTCTGCCGCCTCGCGGCGGGAGGTGGGGACGAGCGGCGGACCCAGGACGACGTGGTGCGGCGTACCGGACTCGCCACCGCGTTCGTCTCGCCGCGATGGTGGCCGAAGAACCACGGTCACGTGCTCGTCGTCCCGAACGCGCACTTCGAGAACCTGTACGACCTGCCGTCCCGGTACGGGCACGCGATCCACGACCTGGCGCGGGAGGTCGCCATCGCGATCCGGCACACCTACGGCTGCGACGGGACATCCGTGCGCCAGCACAACGAGCCCGCCGGTAACCAGGACGTCTGGCACTACCACATGCACGTCTTTCCCCGGTACGCCGGCGACGACCTGTACTTCACCCATCCCCAGAAGGACTTCCGGCCGGCCGCGGAGCGCCGCCCGTACGCGGACCGGCTGCGGGCGTACCTCGGGTCCGGGTGACCGGCACCGAACTGCACCGGTGGCGCTCCTCAGATCCCACCGGAGCCGGTCGACATGTGGCGTGTGACCGACTTCGGCGAGGACGCCGCCGAGGTGATGCCCGAGCGCACCTCCCGCGTGGCGCAGACCAGGCGTGTCGTCTCGGCCGCGATCGCCGTGTTCGCCATCAGCATCGCGATGTCCCTCGCGGGGTACGTGTGGGACTGGATCGACTCGATCGTCAACCGGGACGGGTTCGAGGCGGACGAGTGGCTGTCGTTGATCGGCGTCGCGTGGCTGCCGGTGGTCGCGGGCATGGTGGTGCGCCTGGTCCGGCTGAACCGGGCGCTCGCCGACACCGCGCACGACGCGCTCGGCGCCTACCGGGACACCGTCCGGACCGCGTACGGGTGGTTGTGGCACCTGGACGCGTCCAACCGCATCACCTACTCCAGCGCCGGCGTCCGGGCCGTACTCGGCTACGAGCCGCACGAGGTGCTCGGACACGACGCGATCGAGATGCTGGTCATGGAGGAGGACCGACCCGCGACCCTGGCGCGGGTACAGGCGGGTGCGCTCGGTGACGGCTGGCAGCACTGGCGCACCCGGGTCAGGCACCGCGACGGGTCCGTCCGGCACGTCGTCACCAGCGCCACCCCGATCCGCGACGACAGCGGCCGGTTCCTGGGGTTCCGCGGCTCGACCGTCGACGTGACCGGCGAGTTCCGCGCCGCCGAGGCCGAACAGGTGTGGCTGGCGGGCCGGTCCGCCGCCCGCGAGCGCATCGGGACGGTGCTGGCCGATCCCGGCGCCCTGAACATGGCGTTGCAGCCGATCGTCGACGTCAGGACCCGGCGGGTGGTCGGTCACGAGGCGCTGGCGCGGTTCACGCCCGTTCCCTACCGGCCCCCGAACGTGTGGTTCGAGGAGGCGTGGCAGGTCGGGCTCGGGCCCGAGCTCGAGCTGCACGCGGTCGCGCTGGCGTGCCGGCACCTGACCCGGCTCCCCACCGACATGTACCTGTCGGTCAACCTCAGTCCACAGACAATTGTCGATCCCCGGCTGTCCGAGCTGCTCACCGCGGTGGGACCGGCGGCGCGCCGGGTGGTCGTCGAGGTGACCGAGCATGCCGTGGTCGAGGACTACGACGCGCTGGCCGACGTCGTCCGCCGCCTCGCGCACAGCGGTGTCCGGCTGGCCGTCGACGACGCCGGCGCCGGTTACGCGTCGATGCAGCACATCCTCCGGCTGCGTCCGGACATCATCAAGCTCGACCGCAGCATCGTCGCCGACGCCCACCGCGATCCCGCCCGCCGCGCGCTGCTCGGTGCGATGAGCTCGTTCGCCGGCTCGCTCGGCGTCGTGACCGTGGCCGAAGGCGTCGAGACCGCCGAGGAACTCGCCGTCCTCGGCAGCGCGGGCATCACCAGCGCGCAGGGCTTCCACATCGCCAGACCGGACCTCGAGCCGGTTCTCGAGTGGACCGGCGCCGCCGACGACCGACCGGTCGACACCCCCCGGCCCACCGAGCTGGTCGGGCCGTGACGCCCGGGGACCGGACCACGTCGGTCCCCCTGCGGCTCTGCGGTGCCGCGCTCGTCGCCGGCCTGCTGTGGTTCGCGGTGAACCTGCTGGTGCCGCTGGGGCCCATCGTCATGGTGGCCTCGGCCGTGTTCATCTGGCACTTCGCGACGCGTCCCGCGCTCGTCTCGTCGAACCGGACCACGCAGATCGCCTCGCTCGTCGCCACCACCTGGGTCGGTGGCGGCGACCACGTCGAACGGCGGCTGATCGTGGCCGTCGCGGTCGGCCTGACCGCGATGGTCATCCTCCGGCAGGTCACCGTCCTCAGGGACAACGGGCGGCTGCTCACGCAACTCGACCACAGCGCGACCCACGACGCGCTGACCGGGCTGCCGAACCGGGTCCTGTTCCACCGCCGGCTCGCCGCCGCGCTGAACCGGCCCGGCCCGCACCGGGTCAGCGTCGCCCTCGCCGACCTCGACGACTTCAAGGAGGTCAACGACACACTCGGCCACGAGGTCGGCGACCTGCTCCTGACCGCGGTCGCCGGGCGCTTCGTGCGCTGCCTCGGGGGGTCGACACGGTCGCCCGGCTCGGCGGCGACGAGTTCGTCGTCGTGGTCGACAGCGCCGACCCGCTCGCCGCCGACACCGTGGCCCACTGCATGATCGAGGCCCTGCGCGAGCCCGTCGTCGCCGGTGGGCACACGCTCACGGTCCGGGCCAGCATCGGAATCGCCGAAGGGCGCGGCGGCGACGACCCGGGAACGCTGCTGCGCTGCGCCGACATCGCGATGTATGCCGCCAAGAAGCTGCCCGGCACGGCCTTCCTGCGCTACGACGCCGTCACCCGCGAGCGGCAGACCATCACCAGCTCGTAGCCGCTACCTCGCGCCGCTCATCCGCACCGGCGCGGGGACCCGCGGGTCGCGGCCGCCGTCCCGCAGCCACCCTGCGAGCTCCGCCGGAGGCATCGGCCTGGCGTAGTGGAAACCCTGTGCGATGTCGCACCCGAGGTCGCGCAGCGCCTCGACCTGGCCGGCGGTCTCGACGCCTTCGGCGACGACGGTCAGCCCGAGGTTGTGTCCGAGGTCCACGGCGCTGCGGACCAGGACGGCGTCGTGGTCGCTGGTCGACATGTTGGTGACGAACGACCGGTCGACCTTCAGCTCGTCGACGGGCAGCCGTCTGAGGTACGCCATCGACGAGTAGCCGGTGCCGTAGTCGTCGATCGACAGCCGAACACCCAGGTCGTGGAGGCCGTTCAGGGTCCTCAGCGCCAGCGCGGGGTTGGCCATGACGGCCGTCTCGGTGACCTCCAGCCGCAGCGCCCGGGCCGGCACGCCGTGCTCCACGAGCAGCTCCCGTACCCGGCCGAGCAGGTCGGGGTCGAGCAGGCAGCGGGGCGACAGGTTGACCGCGATCGGGACCTCCAGCCCCTCGTCGAGCCAGGTCCGGGCCTGCGCCACCGCCATCGCCAGGACGTGCGCCGTCAGCCTGTTGATGAGCCCGGTGCTCTCGGCGACCGGGATGAACTCCGCCGGCGAGACCACACCGCGCACCGGGTGCCTCCACCGCACCAGGGCCTCCACGCCGCACAACCGGTCGTTCCGCAGCCCCACCTTGGGCTGGTAATGCAGGACCAGCTCGTCGGGCTGCTCCATCGCGCGGCGCAGGTCGCCGAGGAGCACGAGGCGGTTCGGCTGGTCCACGACCATGTCCGGGTCGTACACGACGACACCGGTCTTCGCGTCCTTGGCCTGGAACAGGGCCAGGTCGGCGCAGCGCATGAGGTCGTCGACGCGGTCGGCGTGCAAGGGCGCCACCGCCATCCCGACGCTCACCTCGACGTCGACGGTGACGGTGTCCAGCGTGAAGCTGCGGTGCAACTCGCGCAGCAGCCGCTCGGCCTGCCGGTGCCCCGCCTCGGCACCGGTGCCGGCCAGCAGAACCGCGAACTCGTCGCCGGACAGGCGGGCCACGGTGTCCGACGCGCGCAGCGCCTCGCACAGGCGCGCGGCGACCTGCCGCAGCAGGAGGTCGCCGTGGTGGTGGCCGAGGACGTCGTTGACCTCCTTGAACCGGTCGAGGTCGAACCGCAGGATCGTCAGCTCGGTCCCGTCCCGGAGTCCTCCGGCGAGCGTCTCGCCGAGCCGGTCGGTGAACAGCGTCCGGTTCGGCAGACCGGTCAGCGGGTCGTGGGTCGCGTGGTGGCGGCTGTCGGCGGCCTGCCGGACCAGCTCGCGCTGGTACCGGGCCAGCAGAAGCCCGAACGTGAAGGCCAGCGCCATCCCGAACGCTGAGCCGACCCAGGCGGCGACGGTGACGGTGCCCTCGACCCGGTACAGGTTCTCGACGGCCCGCTCGGCCGCCGCGACATGCCGTTCGGCGCCGGTGTCGAGGAGCTCGTCGAGCTCGTCGAAGGCGGGGCCGACCTCGTTGCTCTCGATGCTGTAGGCGAGCGAGGGGCTGCCGGTGTCGACCGCGTCGAACAGCCGTTGGATGGCGCTGTCGTAGTAGGAGTGCGCGAACCGCACCTTCTTGACCAGTGCCCGGTCCTCGGCCGTCCCGATCCGTTCGATGTCGTCGAGCGCGACGAGCACGTTCTCCTTCTGCCGTTCGTAGTCGCGCCGGACGGACGGGTCGGGGTTGAGGCGGTACTGGCGCTCCAGCGACCGTTCCGCCACGACGGCCTCGTCGGTGCGGGTGTACGCGGAAACCAGGGCGGTCGACTCGGCCACGACCGTCGTCAACCGCCTCGTGCTGGCACTGGCCAGCAACGCACCGACCGCGATCGCGATGATGGTCACGACCATGCCGAACCACGCGACGCGGCTGATCCGGTACCACCGCTTCACCGACGATCCCCACTCCGGCACTCACGAACAGCCCCACGGCAGCCGACCTATCCATCGGCACCGACGCCCGTCTCATGAGGCCTTCCCACAGTGGACGTGGGACGTCCACTGTGGTCGGTGGGGTTACCGGGCGCTATGCGGCGTCGCGCACGCCGACGGGTACCGGTGTGACGCCCTCGTCGACGCGGCGGCGGTTCAGCAGTCCGTCGACCGACCAGGGGCCGGCACCGAGCGCGGCGATGGCGAGGAAGGCCCAGGCGTAGAGGGCGGAGGTCACGCCGCCGTTGTTGAGGGGCAGCAGGCCTTCCGGCTGGTGCACCACGAAGTAGGCGTAGGCCATCGATCCGGAGGCCAGCAGCGCGGCGGGCCGGGTCGCCAGGCCGGCGACGACGAGCGCCCCGCCCACGACCTGGATGACGGCGGCCCACCAGTTCGGCCAGCTGCCCATCGGCAGAGCCTCTCCGCTCCCCCGGTGCCCGCCGAAGAGGCCGAACACGCCGGCCGCTCCGTGGCACAGGAACAGAACACCGATCGCGATCCTGAACAGCGACCACACCGGACCAGAGAATCTGTCGAAAGACATCGTGCCTCCGCGGGTTGTATCCATGGATGTCCACAGTGGACGTTGCCGGCCTCGCCGTTGAAGCGCGTGCCCCACCCTCACACGCGGAGGACCCGAACAGAACAGTGATATCAATCCATGAATGTGATCGACACAAATCGATATCACTGTTCAGCGCGTGAGCTGTTCAGCGCGCGGGAGCGCGACCGGAACGGTGTCACCCCGGGAGACGGTGCCGATCGTCCAGGGTGGCGCGCAGCGGGCCGACCTCGGCGAGCGCCTCCGGGTCACCCGCGACGGCGGCAATGGCCTCCGGTGGCCGGTACGCCCCGCTGTTCCGGCTGCAGGCCGAGGGCTACCGGGACGTTTCCGCCGCGTAACAGTCGCTGGCTACGATGTCGACCATGCTGGTCGGCCGCGAGGCGGAGATCCGCGCGCTGACCGCGCTGCTCGACGCAGCGGCCGCGCACCGCGGCGGCGCCGTTGTCGTGCGGGGCGAGGCCGGAATCGGCAAGTCGGCGCTCGTCGAGCACCTCGCCGGGCTCGCCGCCGAGCGGGGCATGCGGGTCGCCGGCACGTCCGGGGTGCTGGCCGAGGTCCGCGTCGCGTACGCCGGGCTGCACCGGCTCACCCGCGTCCTGGGTGCCGACCTGCGGGCCGGCGACCTCGAGTCGCCGTTCCGCGCGGCGGTCGACCTGCTCGACCTGCTCGGCGCGCAGCCCGCACCGGTGCTCGTCGCGGTCGAGGACGCGCAGTGGCTCGACCGTCCGTCGTGGGAGGCGTTGACGTTCGCGGCGCGGCGGATCGACGTCGACGACGTGGCGATGGTGCTCACGGTCCGCGACGGCGAGGACCTCGACCGTCAGCTCGCCGGGGTGGGACTGCCGGAGCAGCGGCTCGAACCGCTGTCGGCGGCCGACGCCGGCATCCTGCTCGACCGGGTCGCACCCGGCCTCTCGCCGGCGCTGCGGGAGCGGGTGCTCGGCCAGGCCGCCGGCAACCCGCTCGGGCTCGTCGAGCTGGGCGGCATCGCGGCGCGGTCGGGTGCCGGCGCCCTGCTGCCGTCGTGGCTGCCGCTGAGCACCCGCGTGGAGCGGACGTTCGGCGCGCTGGTCGCGGAGCTTCCGACGCCGACCCGGGCGGTTCTGCTCGTGGCGGCCCTCGACGACGGCGACGGCCTCGACGAGATCCTGGCCGCGGCCGGCCGGGCCGAGCGGGAGCCGGTCACGGCCGCCGACGTGGAGCCGGCGGTGGCGAGCCGGCTGGTGCGCGTCGACGACGCCTACCGGTTGCGGTTCCGGCACCCGTTGCTGCGCTCGGCGCTGTACCAGTCCGCGTCGGTCGCGCAGCGTCGGCGGGTCCATGCCGCGCTGGCGCAGGTGCTGTCGGGGGACGCCGACCGCCAGATCTGGCACCGGGCCGCGGCCGCCGACGGACCCGACGAGGCGCTGGCAGCCGAGCTGACCGCGACGGCGGAGCGGGCCGGGCTGAGCCAGGCGGTCAGCATCGCGCTGGCCGCGTTCGACCGTGCCGCGCAGCTGAGCCAGGACCCGCGCGAGCGCGGCCGCCGGCTGCTGAACGCCTCCGCCTCGGCCGTGGAGCAGGGCGACCTCGCCGCCGCCCGGCGCTTCCTCGACGCGGTGGTCGACGAGGAACTCCACCCGGTCGACCGGGCCTGGCTGTCTTTCACCCGCGAGACGTTCGCGGAGACGGCGTACTCCGGCAACACCCGCCTTCCCGTCTACGCCGACCTCATCGAGGCGCTGAGCCGCGACGGCGAGGTGCAACGGGCCAGCGACTTCCTCATGCTCATGATCCTGCGGTTCTACTGGTCGAACCCCGACCGGGGGATCGTCGACCGGTACCTGGAGGTGGCCGACGGGATCGACCTGCCGGCCGACGATCCGCGGGTCGTCGCGGCCACCGCCCTGATCGACCCGGTCGGGCGCGGTACGGCGGCGCTGGAGCGGATGGCGCGCCTGCAGGCGCGGTTCGACCTGTCGCCGGCACAGCAGCACATGCTCGGCCTGGGCGCCGCCGGGCTCGGCGCGCACGACCTGGCCGTGCGTTTCTACGCCTCGGCGGTGGCGGGCCTGCGCGTCCAGGGCCGCATCGGGCTGCTGGCCCAGGTGCTCACCGCACAGGCCTCCGCCGCGGCTTACCAGGGTGACGCGACGGCGGCGACGGCGCTGGCGACCGAGGCGTCGGCCCTCGCGACCGAGACGAACCAGCCGGCGTGGATGCTGACGTCGCGGCTGTTCCTCGGGCACGCGCAGGCCCTGCGCGGCGACGCCGACGGGGCGCGGGAGGCGGCCGACCTCGGCGAGAGCGTACTGCTGCCGGCCGGCCGACTGACGATGCTGGCGCTGGTGCAGATGATCCGCGGGGTGGAGGCGCTGGCCGGCGGGCGGCCCGACGACGCGTTCCGGCAGCTGCACCGCATCTTCGACCCGGCCGACGTCGCATACCACCCCTACCAGCGGTTCGTGATGTTCGCGCACCTGGCCGAGGCGGGGATCCGGTGCGGCCAGGAGGCGCGGCTGCGCGAACTGGTCGACGAGCTGACGCCGGTGGCCGCCGAGTGCGGCTCGCCGTCGCTCGCGGTCGGGCTGCGGTTCGCCGACGCCGTGCTGACCGGAGAGTTCGGGGCCGCGCTCGCGGCCGACCTGTCGGGCTGGCCGTTCGAGCGGGCCCGGCTGCAACTGGCCCACGGCGCGGGACTGCGCCGCCAACGGCGCGCCACCGACGCCCGTCCCCTGTTGCGCGCCGCGGCCGCGACGTTCGACGCCCTCGGCGCGACCCCGTGGGCCGACCGCGCCCGCGCGGAGCTGCGGGCGTCGGGTGAGACGCTGCGCCGGCCGGTGGCCGCGGCGTCGGCGCTGACCCCACAGGAGCTGCAGATCGCGCGGCTGGCCGCGGAGGGTCTCAGCAACCGGGACATCGCCGAACGCCTGTTCCTGTCGCCGCGCACGGTGACGACGCACCTGTCGCGGATCTTCCCGAAGCTCGGCATCAGGTCGCGCGGCGAGCTGGCCCGCGAAATTACGTAGTCGTACGTACGCGACGCGGCCGCCGCTGTTCCTACGGTGAGCCGGTGGTCAGCCGCAGATTCCGCAACGGCAGCACCCCGACGGTGCTCCTGGTCCACGACGCGTTCGCCGACACCGGCACCTGGGCCGGCACGGTCCGGGCCGGGGCGACCCTCGGCACCGAGCTCGTCGCGGTGCCGAACCCGTTGCGGGGACTGGCATCCGACGGCCACCACGTGGCGGCGGCCGCGGGCGCGATCGACGGACCCGTCCTCCTCGTGGGGCACGGGTACGGCGGTGCCGTCGCGTCGGTGGCCGCGACCCGGGCCGGCAACGTCGTCGGTCTGGTGTACGTCGCCGCGCTCGTCCCGGTCCCGACGATCCTGTCCCTGCTCTCCGCGCGGTTCCTGGCGGCGCTCGCGCCGACCGTGGACGGCGAGCTGTACCTGCGCCGTGCCGACTACCCGTCGGTGTACGCGCAGGATCTGTCCACTGTGGACGCCACGGTCGCGGCGGCGCTGCAGCGTCCGGTGGTCGCGGCCGCGTTCGACCAGCGGTGGGACCCGCGTGCGCGCGTGCCCTCCCACTACCTGGTCGCCACGGCCGACCGGGTGCTCGACGCCCGCGCCCAGTACCGGGTGGCCGCCGCGGTGCGCGCCACGACCACGGAGGTCGACGCGTCGCACGCCGTCGTCCTGTCCCGACCCGACTCCGTCGCCGAGGTCATCCGCTCGGCACTCTCGACCTAGGAGGTCCCATGCGTCGACGTACGATCGTCGCCGTTCCCCTCGCCGCCGCGGCGGCACCGCTCGCCGCCGGCACCGCCGCCTCGGCCCACCGCACACCCGGGCCGAAGCCCACGATCGTGCTGGTGCACGGCGCGTTCGCCGACGCCTCCGGGTTCACCGAGGTCGTCAAGCGGTTGCAGCGCAACGGGTATCCGGTGCTCGCGCCGGCCAACCCGCTGCGCGGCGTCGACTCCGACTCGGCGTACGTCCGCGCCGTGCTGTCCGGCCTGACCGGCCCGATCGTCCTCGTCGGACACTCGTACGGCGGGTTCGTCGCCACCAACGCCGCCACCGGCAACGCGAACGTGAAGGCGCTCGTGTACGTCGCGGCGTTCGCGCCCGACGCCGGCGACACGGTGGAGTCGCTGTCGGCGAAGTTCCCCGGCAGCCGTCTCGGCCCGGACGCGCTCGACCTCCGCCCGAACCTGGGCAGCACCCCCGACGGCTACATCAAGCAGTCGCTGTTCCACGAGGTGTTCTGCGCCGACCTGCCGGCGTCGACCGCGGCCGCGATGGCGGCCACGCAGCGGCCGGCCGACCTGGCGACGCTGCGGCAGCCGTCGGGTGTGCCCGCCTGGAAGACGATCCCGGCGTGGACGCTGGTGGCGAAGGACGACCGGGTGATCCCGGCCGACACCCAGCGGTTCATGGCCCGGCGTGCCGGCGCGCGGGTGGTCGAGGTGCGCGCGTCGCACGTCGCGATGACCTCGAAGCCGGACACCACCGTCGACCTGATCCTCGCCGCCGCCCGCTCGACCGCACAGGGAGCCTGACCATGCCCTACATCGACGCCGCCGACGGCGCACAGATCTTCTACAAGGACTGGGGAAGCGGACGTCCCGTCGTGCTGTCGCACGGATGGCCGCTGAACTCCGACAGCTGGGAGGCGCAGGCCCTGTTCCTGGCGTCGAACGGATACCGGGTCGTCGCCCACGACCGGCGCGGGCACGGCCGGTCCACCCAGACCTGGCACGGCAACGAGATGGACACCTACGCCGACGACCTCGCCGCGGTCATCGACCACCTCGACCTGCGCGACGCCACCCTCGTCGGGTTCTCCACCGGTGGCGGCGAAGTGGCCCGCTACATCGGCCGCCACGGCACCGCCCGGGTCGCGCAGGCGGTGCTCGTGTCGGCGGTGCCACCGTTCATGCTCCGCACCGACGACAACCCCGACGGCGTCCCCGTCGAGGTGTTCGACGGCATCCGCGCCGGATCCCTCGCCGACCGGTCCCAGCTGTACAAGGACCTCGCCGACGGGCCGTTCTTCGGCGACAACCGGCCCGGAACCGAGGTGTCGCAGGGGATCCGGGACGCATTCTGGCTGCAGTCGATGGCCTCCGGACACCGCAACGCCTACGAGTGCGTCGCTGCGTTCTCCGCCACCGACTTCCGCACCGACCTCGACGCGTTCGACGTACCCACGCTCGTCATCCACGGCGACGACGACCAGGTCGTGCCGTTCCAGGTCGGCGGTGCCGCGTCGGCGGCCCGCATCAAGGGCGCCCGGCTGACCGTGTACCCCGGCGCGCCGCACGGCATCACCGACACCCACAAGCAGCGGCTCGGCGACGACCTGCTCGCCTTCCTCGAGGAGTACCGGCCATGAAACCGATCGTCCTGGTGCACGGCTTCTGGGTGACGCCCCGGAGCTGGGAGAACTGGATCGCCCACTTCGAGTCGCGGGGACACCGGGTGGTGGCACCGGCGTACCCGGGATTCGACGTGGAGGTGGAGGCGCTCAACGCCGATCCCGCGCCGGTCGCCGCGGTGACCGTCCCGCAGATCATGTCCCGGCTCGAGGACGTGGTGCGGTCGCTGGACGAGCCACCGATCATCATCGGCCACTCGGCCGGCGGGGCCTTCACCCAGCTGCTGCTCGACCGCGGCTTCGGCGCGGTGGGAGTCGCGGTGAACTCGGCGCCGACCGAGGGGGTGCGGGTGGTGCCGCTGTCGCAGGTACGCTCGACGTTCCCGGTGCTCAAGAGCCCCGCCAACCGCCACAAGGCGGTGAGGCTCACGTTCGAGCAGTGGCGGTACGCGTTCACCAACACGTTCGACGAGGAGGAGGCGCGCGCGTTGTACGAGCGGTACCACGTCCCGGCCAACGGCGGGATCCTGTGGGGCAGCGTGCTGGCCAACTTCCAGCCCGGCCACCAGGACGTGTGGGTCGACTACCACAACGACGACCGGGCGCCGCTGCTGTTCGTGTCCGGCGGGGAGGACCACCTCATGCCACCGGCGGTACAGGCGTCGAACGTCAAACACTACAAGTCGCCGAAGACCGTGACGGAGCAACGGGTGTACGACGGCTACGCGCACCTGCTGCCCGCGCAGAAGGGCTGGGAGCGCATCGCGGACGAGGCATTGGAGTGGGCGCTCACCCATGTCCGCTGACGTTCGCGTGACCCACATCGGCGGTCCCACGGTGCTGATCGAGGTGGACGGCTGGCGGTTGCTGACCGACCCCACCTTCGACCCGCCCGGGCGCCGGTACGCGTTCGGCTGGGGCACGGCCTCCCGCAAGGAGGCCGCGCCCGCGGTCCCGGTCACCGCACTGTCCGATGTGGACGCGGTGCTGCTGACCCACGACCACCACGCCGACAACCTCGACGACCTCGGCCGGATCCTCCTGCCGTCCGTGTCGACCGTGGTGACCACCGCGGCCGGCGTCCGCCGCCTCGGCCGCGGACGCGGGCTGCGCCCGTGGGACACCACGCGGCTGACCGCCGCCGGCAGGCCGGACCTGGAGATCACCGCGACGCCGTGCCGGCACGGTCCGCCGCTGAGCCGGCCCGTCACCGGCGACGTCGTCGGCTTCGCGCTGGCGTGGGAGGGCCAGCGGCACGGCCAGTTGTGGGTCACCGGCGACACCGTCCTCTACCGCGGCGTGCGCGAGGTGGCCCGGCGCCTCGACATCGGCACCGTGCTGCTGCACCTGGGCGGCGTGCGGTTCGGGGTCACCGGCCCGCTGCGGTACACGATGACCGGGCGCGACGGTGTCTCGTTGTGCCGGCAGCTGCGGCCGCGGACGATCCTGCCCGTGCACTACGAGGGCTGGAGCCACTTCCGCGACGGCCGGGCGGGCGTCGAGCGGGCGTTCGCGGCCTCCCCGCCCGAGGTGCGCGACGCGTTGCGGTGGCTGACGATCGGCGCCCCGGAGCCGGTGGAGGTCTGAGCACCGGTCGGTGCCGGTGAGCGCCGGTCAGTGCCGGGACGGCCGGGACTCGCTCCAGACGTGGAACCCCAGCCCGACCCCCCACGCCACGATCGACCAGATGGGCCAGAAGTGGTTGTCCGAGTCGAAGAACCACCACACCATCACCTGCACCACGTTGAGGACCACGTAGCAGAGCACGTGGATCCGTAGGCCCCACGTCCGGGCTGCTTCGCTCTTCGTCGATGTCATGCCGGCACGCTAGGTCGGCGGACTTGCCGACGAGTGAACCGTCCGTTCAGTGATCGTCAAGTGCCTGTCCCTAGGTTCACCGGCAGCCAGCCGGAGACGACCGAAGGACACCACATGACGACGACCCGCCGAAAAATCCTGGCCGGCAGCGCCGCGGCCGCCGCCGGCGCCGTGCTCGCGCAGCCCGCGGCACAGGCGCACCAGGGCCCCCGACCGACCGTCGTGCTCGTGCACGGCGCGTTCGCCGACGCCTCCGGGTGGAGCGGGGTGGCCGACCGGCTCGTCCGCGCCGGCTACCCCGTGATCGCGCCGCCGAACCCGTTGCGCGGCGTCGCCTCCGACTCCGCGTACCTCGCGAGCATCCTGGCGACGCTCAGCGGCCCGCTCGTCCTCGTCGCGCACTCCTACGGCGGCATGGTCATCACCAACGCCGCGACCGGCAACGCGAACGTGAAGGCGCTGGTCTACGTGGCGGCGTTCGCACCCGACCGCGGCGACACCGTCCCGGCGCTGCAGTACCGCTTCCCGGGCAGCACCGTGACCCCCGAGGCGCTGGAGTTCCGGCCGCACCCGACCGGCGCCGACGCCTACATCCGCAAGGAGCTGTTCCGGGACGCGTTCGCCGGTGACCTGCCGAGGGCGACGACCACGTTCATGTGGGCCGCGCAACGGCCTTTGAACGCGGCGGTGTTCGAGGAGCCCTCCGGCGATCCGGCGTGGCGGACGACGCCGTCCTGGTACCTCGCCGCCCGCAACGACAAGGTGATCCCCGTCGCGGCGCAGCGGTTCATGGCGGGACGGGCGGGCGCGCGGATCACCGAGGTCGCCGCGTCGCACGTCGCGATGATCTCGCAGCCGGACGCGACCGTCGACGTCATCAAGCGCGCGGCGCGCTGATGTTCGAGCGGTGGGGGCGGACGATGGTCCGCCGCAGATGGTGGGTCGTCGGCCTGGCGCTGGCGTTCATGGCGTTCGGCGGCGTCTGGGGCACGCAGGTGTTCGGCGCGTTGACCACCGAGGGGTTCGAGGACCCGGCCAGTGAGAGCTCGCGTTCCGTCGTCCGCGCGGAGGAGACGTTGGGACGCTCGGGCAACGACCTCGTGGTCCTCTACCGCAGCCCGACCGCGACGGTCGACGACCCGGCGTTCCGGGCCGCTGTGACGCAGACGCTGGCCGCGCTGCCGAAGGACGACGTGACCGCGACCGTCACCTACTGGAGCACCAACAGCCCCGGGCTGGTGAGCCACGACCGGCGGGCCACCTACGCGGTGCTGACGCTGGCCGGCGCCGACGAGACCGAGCGCGGCGAGGCCCTGGAACGCGTGGAGAGCGGCCTGGCCGCACCCGGGCTGGAGACCCGGGTCGGCGGCATCACCGCGGTCAGCCGCGACATCCGCGAGCGGGTCGCCGCCGACATCGCCCTCGCCGAGACCATCTCCATCCCGGTGCTCCTGGCGTTGCTGGTGCTCGTGTTCGGCAGCGTCGCCGCGGCGAGCCTGCCGCTGGCGATCGGCGGCCTGGCGATCCTCGGCGCGTTCACCGCGTTGCGGGCGATGAGCTACGTGACCGACGTGTCGGTGTTCTCGGTGAACCTGGTGACGATCCTCGGCCTGGGCCTGGCGATCGACTACGGCCTGTTCATGGTGGGCCGGTTCCGGGAAGAGATCGCGCACGGGGCGGGAGTGGAGGACGCCGTCGCCCGCACGATGGCCACCGCGGGCCGCACGGTCGCGGTCTCCGGGGTGACGGTCGCGGTGTCGCTGGCCGGCCTGCTCATCTTCCCGATGACGTTCCTGCGCTCGATGGGCCTCGGCGGCCTGTCCGCGGTGCTGGTCGCGATGGTGGCCGCGTTGACCGTGCTGCCCGCGCTGCTGGCCATTCTGGGCCGCCGCGTCGACGCGCTGTCCGTGCGTAGGCGCCGGCCGTCCACGCGAGGCGTGGAGCACGGCTTCTGGTACCGGCTGGCGCACAGCATCATGCGCCGCCCGGTCCTGTACGCGGTGGGGGTGCTCGCGGTGCTGCTGCTGGCCGGCGCGCCGTTCCTGCGGGTGCAGTTCGGCGGCATCGACCCCCGCGTGCTCCCGGAGGGCACGGAGAGCCGCGTGGTCACCGAGACCGTCGACCGCGACTTCGTCCAGAACAGCCAACTGCCGATCGAGGCGATCGTCACCGCGCCCGACCCGGCCGACCTGGAGCGCTACGTCGCCGCGGTCCGCGCCGTCGACGGGGTGGCCACGGCCGACGTCACCGGGCGGGCGGGCGAGGTGTTCCGGGTCACCGTCACCTACGCCAGCGACCCGATCTCGGCGCAGACGCGCGACCTCGTCGCCGACATCCGCGCCGTCCCGCCGCCGGCCGGTGGCGAGGTGCTCGTCGGTGGCCTGACCGCGCGGCTGGCCGACCAGCTCGACGCCGTGGCCGACCGGCTGCCGTGGATGGCGCTGATCATCGTCGGCGCCACGTTCCTGCTGCTGTTCCTCGCCTTCGGCTCGCTCGTGCTGCCGGTCAAGGCGATCCTGATGAACGTCCTGTCGCTCGGCGCCTCGTTCGGCGCCCTGGTGCTGATCTTCCAGGACGGCCACCTCAGCGGCCTGTTGAACTTCACCTCCACCGGGACGCTGGAGGCCACCCAGCCGATCCTCGTGCTCGCGGTCGTGTTCGGGCTGTCGATGGACTACGAGGTCTTCCTCATGTCGCGCATCCGCGAGGAGTACGACCGCACCGGCGACAACCCGCAGGCGGTCGCCGTCGGGCTGCAACGCAGCGGCCGCATCATCACCAGCGCGGCGCTGCTGATCCTCGTCGTCATCGGGCTGTTCTCCATCTCGGGGATCACGTTCATCAAGCTGATCGGGGTGGCGCTGCTGATCGCCGTCCTGGTCGATGCCACGATCGTGCGGGCGCTGCTGGTACCCGCGACGATGCGGCTGCTGGGTACCGCGAACTGGTGGGCGCCGGCGCCGCTACGGCGCTTCTACGAACGTCACGGCTTCCGGGAGTCCGACGACGCGCCGGTTCCGGTGGCGGTGAAGGTCCCGTGATGCACCGGCACGCCTACCACGAACAGTGCGTCGCTGCGGAGGGGACGCACACCCCGGCGGTGCGCAGCCCGCGGCTGGCGCTGTTCGCGCTCGCGCTGGGTACGTTCGCGATCGGCACCGGCGAGTTCGGCAGCAACGGCATCATCCAGCTGTTCGCCGACGACCTCGACGTGATCATCCCGGTGGCCACCCACGCGATCACCGCCTACGCCGTCGGCGTGATGGTCGGCTCGCCGGCGATCGTCGTGCTGGCCGCCCGGGTCAACCGGCGGACCCTGCTGCTGGGGCTGGTCGGGCTGTTCCTGGTCGGCAACGTGCTGTCGGCGGTGGCGACGGACATCACCTCGCTGGTCGTCTACCGGTTCGTCGCCGGCTCCGTGCAGGGCGCGTTCTTCGGCGCGGGTGCGGTCGTCGCCGCGTACGTGTACGGGCCGGGCCGCGGCGGCCGGGCGTTCGCCACGGTGATGAGCGGCCTCACCGTCGCCGCGGTCGTCGGGTCGCCGGTGGGCACGCTCGTCGGCCAGAACGCCGGCTGGCGCGTCCTGTTCTGGACCGTCGCCGCGATCGGGCTGCTCGCCGGTGCCGCGCTGGTGGCCTGGTTGCCGCGCACCGAGGCCCTGCGCGGGCGCTCCATCGCCAACGAGGTCGACGCGCTGCGTCAGCGGGGGGTCTGGCTGATCGTCGCGGTCGCGGCGCTGGGCATCTCCAGCATCTTCGCCGTGTACACGTTCATCGGACCGTTCGTCACCGACGCCGCGGGGCGCGACGCCTCGCTCATCCCGGTCGCGCTCGCCGTCTTCGGCGTCGGCATGGCCGTCGGCAACCACGTCGGCGGACGCGTCGCCGACCGGTACGACCACCGCGGGCTGATCTGGGGCTACGGCGGTGCGCTGGCGCTCCTCGCGCTGATCGGGGTGGGCGGGAGCACCGTCGCCGTCCTGCTGCCGTGCCTGTTCGGCGTCGGGGCGACCATGATGGCCGCGATCCCCACCATCCAGGTGCGGCTGACCCGGTTCGCCCCCGGTGCGCCGACCCTCAAGGGCGCGCTCAACCTCGCGGCGCTGAACCTGGCGAACGCGCTCGGGGCCGTCGGCGGCGCCGTCACCCTCGACGCCGGGTGGGGAACGCTGTCGACCGTCTGGGCCGGGTTCGCGATGACCGCCGCCGGTCTGCTCCTGTACGTCGTGACCGTCGCGCGGGCTCCCGCGCTCACCACCGCCGACGCGACGTGACGGCGCCCCGGGGGCTTGTCCTCGACGACGAGCAGTTCCGCCGGCTCGCCACCTACGGGCAGGTCGAGCACGTCGACTCCGGCCGGAACCTCTACACGTCCGGCGACGACTCCTACGACTTCTTCCTCGTCCTCACCGCCGCGGTCGACATCCTCCGCGACGCGACGGCCACGGAGCCCGAGCGTCTGATCTACCGCGGCGGCCCGGGCGACTTCCTCGGCGAGCTCAACCTACTCACCGGGCAGAAGGTCTACCTGACGGCGCGGGTGGTGACCGCCGGAACCGTCGTGCGGATCGGGGCGGCGGCGCTGCGCCGGGTCCTCGCCGAGCAGGACGACATCGCCGACCTCCTGCTCGCGGCGTTCCGGGAGCGGCGCGAGGTGTTCCGCACGGCCGCCGGGAGCGCGCTGACGGTCGTCGGCCGCACGGACGAGGCGGCGACGCTGCGGCTGCGCACCTACCTGACCCAGATGCTCCTGCCGCACGCGTGGCACGACGCGGACTCGCCCGCCGGGCGGTCGGTGCTGGCCTCGGGCGGGCTGACGCATGCCGACCTGCCCGCGGCGACCGTCAACGGATCGCCGCTGCGGCGGGCCACGCCGGGCACGGTCGGCCAGGCGCTCGGTCTCACCTACCGGCCCGGCGGTGACCCGGTCGACCTCGTCGTCGTGGGCGCCGGCCCGGCCGGCCTCGCCGCCGCGGTCTACGGGGCGTCCGAGGGCCTCACGACCGTCCTGCTGGACCGGGGCGGCATCGGCGGCCAGGCCGCCACGAGTGCCCGCATCGAGAACTACCTGGGCTTCCCGCAGGGCATCAGCGGCGCCGACCTGACCCGGCTGGGCATGGTCCAGGCACTCAAGTTCGGCGTCCGCATCCACGCGCCCTGCGCGGTGACCGGTCTCGACCTCGCCGACGGCCGGCGGCCGGCGGTCCTGCTGGCCGACGGCGAACGCATCGCCTGCCGCGCGGTGGTCGCCGCCACCGGCGCGCACTACCGGCGCCTGGACACTCCACGGTGGACGGAGTTCGAGCGGTCGGGCTGCATCCGGTACGCGGCCACCGAACAGGACGTGCGGAGCTTCGCCCACGCCCCCGTGACGGTGGTCGGCGGCGCCAACTCGGCAGGCCAGGCGGCCCTGTCGCTGGCGGCCCGCGGCGCGACGGTCGACCTGATCCTGCGCGGGGAGCGCCTCGGTGCCCGGATGTCGTCGTACCTCACCGACCGGATCGGGACGCATCCGCGGATCCAGGTCCACACCGGCGGCGCGGTCCGGGAACTGGCCGGCGACGGCACGCTCACGTCGGTCGTCGTCGAGCGGTCCGGTGGACGGTGGGCCCGCCTGCCCAGCCGCGCGTTGTTCTGCTTCATCGGGGCCGACCCGGCGTCGGACTGGCTCGCCGGCGTCGCCACGGACCACGACGGGTTCGTCGTCACCGACCGCGGCTCCCTGCCGTTCCAGACGAGCGCACCCCGGGTCTTCGCGGTCGGCGACCTCCGCTCCGGCTCGACGAAACGCGTGGCCACCGCCGTGGGCGACGGCGCCGGCGCCGTCTCCTCCGTCCATCGCGTCCTGCGGGGGGAGGGTTAATCGGGCCGTCGGCCGCTACGGTCGGTGGCGTGAGTGCTCGACGGGGCCGTCCCCGCCACCCGGATGTCCTGACGCCCGCGGAGTGGCGGATCGTCGACGCCGTGCGGCACGGGATGTCCAACCGTCAGATCGCCGCGCGGCGCGGGGTGAGCCTCGACGCCGTCAAGTTCCACACCGCCAACGCGGTGGCGAAGCTCGGCCTGCCCGGCCGGGCGGCCCTGCGTGCCTGGCGGGGCGTCCCCGCCGGTTCGGCATCGGGAGGGATGAGCATGTCCGGTGAGCTCCGGCTGGGCGCGATCGGCCAGATCGCCCGTCCGGTCAGCGACGTCGCGGTGGCGGCGCGCTGGTACGGCGAGGTGCTCGGCCTGCCGCACCTGTACACGTTCGGCGACCTGGCCTTCTTCGACTGCGGCGGGACCCGGCTCATGCTCAGCGCGGCCGAGGAGCCCGACGGCGGCGGCCAGCCGTCGATCCTCTACTTCCGGGTCGGCGACATCCACGCGGCCCACGACACCCTCGTCGCGCGCGGGGTGGAGTTCAGCCACGTCCCGCACCTGATCCACAAGCACGGGTCGGGCGTGGAGGAGTGGATGGCGTTCTTCACCGACCCCGACGGCCACCCGCTCGCCATCATGGCGCAGACCCCCGCGCCGGCCGGAACCGACGCCGACCGATAAGACGTCGGGCACCTGTTCGCCTACCCTGATCTGCCGGGTGGGAGGTTATCAACATCAAAAACGCTTGTTGATGTTGATAACCTCCCACCCGCTCATGATCCGAGCCGCGCCGGCGGACGCACGCTGTCACGGAATGAGCACGCCGGGGTTGAGGATGCCGGCCGGGTCGACGGCGTTCTTCACCGCCCGCAGCATCGCGGTACCGACCGGCCCGATCTCGGTCGCGAGCCACGGCCGGTGGTCGGTGCCGACGCCGTGGTGGTGGCTGATGGTGGCGCCGGACGCCACGATGGCGTCGCTCGCGGCGGCCTTCGCGGTGCGCCACTGGTCGACCGGGTCGTCGGCCTGGGGCGCCACCACCGTGAAGTACAGGGACGCGCCCGCGGCGTACACGTGGGAGATGTGGCACAGGACCAGCGCCCCCGCACCGAGAGCGGTCACCAGCGCCTCCCGGACGGCACGGTAGGTTCCGGGCAGCCGGCTCCAGAACGTCGCCGTCTCCAGGGTCTCGGCCAGCGCGCCGGCGTCGAGCAGGGCGTCGCGCAGGTAGGGCGCGCGGTAGCGGCCGTCGAGCCAGGCGGCGCCCGGCTCCCCACCCAGCGGGGTGCCGCCGTGGGCGCGCAGCAGCCGCTCGACCCCGGCCGCGCGGGCCGCGACGTCGTCGGCGGGGCCTTCCAGCCCGACGATCGCCAGGCAGCCGGTCGCCGCACCGGCGCCGGTGGCGGCGCCGACGGCGGTCTCGGTCTCGTCGGACAGGCGCAGGACCGTCGGCAGCGGGCCGTCCTGCGCCAGCGCCCGCAGCGCCGCCGAGCCCACCTCGAACGACGGGAACGACCAGCCCACGTACGAGTGCGCGTCGGGCCGGGGCCGTACCCGCAGCGTCAGTTCGGTGACGACGCCGAACGCGCCCTCCGAGCCGAGCAGCAGCTGCCGCAGGTCGGGACCGGCGGCCGACCGCGGCGCGCGGCCGAGGTCGAGGTCGCCGGTCGGGGTGGCGGCGCGCAGGCCGAGCACGAGGTCGTCGAACCGGCCGTTGCCCGCCGACGCCTGCCCGCTCGACCGGGTCGCCGCGTAGCCGCCGAGGCTCGCGAACTGGAACGACTGCGGGAAGTGCCCCAGGGTCAGCCCGGCGTCGCCCAGCAGCTCCTCGGCGCGCGGTCCCCGCAGGCCCGCCTGCAGCGTGGCCGTACGCGAGACGTGGTCGATGTCGACCAGCCCGCACATGCGTCCCATGTCGAGAGCGACCGTGCCGGCGAACCCGCCGGCGACCGGACGCAGCCCGCCCACGACGGACGTGCCGCCGCCGAACGGCACGACCGCGACCCGGTGGACGGTGGCGACCCGCAGCACCGCGGCGACCTCGGCGTGGTCCGCGGGGCGCAGCACCGCGTCGGGCGCACCGTCGGCCTCGCCGCGACGCAGGCGCAGCAGGTCCTCGGTGGACCGGCCGGCGGCGTGCGCGAGGCGGGCGGCGTCGCCGGTCGCGACGTCGGCGCAGGCGGCCGCGAGAGCGTCGAGGACGTCGGCGGGCAGCCGCACCGGCGGCAGCGCGGGCCGGGCGACGGGCGGCGCGGGCTCGCGCAGGCCGAGCAGCTCACGCACGCCGTCGGGGAGAGCGACCGCGTCGGCGGCGTCGCCCCAGCGCGCGAAGGAGGGGACATCCATGCGTTACACTGTGACACATGACGTCAGAGTGTCACAGGGGGCCCGACGACCTGATCCTCGACGCCGCCCGCGCCTGCGTCCTCGCCGTCGGCCTCCGGCGCACGACACTGACCGACGTCGCCCGGCGGGCCAAGGTCTCCCGCATGACGGTGTACCGCCGCTGGCCCGACATGGGCTCGCTGATCGGCGACCTGATGACCCGCGAGTGGAGCACGCTCTTCCGGTTCACCGTCGAGGGCACCGCCCGCGAACGCCTGGTCGAGGGCATCGTCCACGGCGTCGGCGCGCTGCGGTCGCACCCGGTGTTCCGGCGCATCGTCGAGCTCGACCCGGAGATCCTGCTGCCCTACCTCGTCGACCGGCGCGGCACCAGCCAGGACCGCATCCTCGACCGGCTCACCGCGGCCATCCGGGAGGGCCGCTCCGACGGGTCCCTGCGCACGGGCGACCCGGCGCTGATCGCGCGCACCCTGCTGCTCAGCGCGCACGGCTTCGTCTTCTCCGCCCACACGATGGCCGACGACGTGGGCGTCGCCGACCTCGACGCGCAGCTGCGCGCGCTGCTCGACCGGTACCTGGCGCCGTGAGTGCCTCCCTCAACGCCGGCCGACGGCAGCGCGAGCTCGCCGACCTCGCCGCCGGCACCGTCGTCGACGTGCTCGTCGTCGGCCTCGGCGTCACCGGTGCCGGCGTCGCCCTCGACGCGGCCGCCCGCGGCCTGACCGTCGCGGCCGTCGACACGCACGACCTCGCGTTCGGCACCTCCCGGTGGAGCTCCAAGCTCGTCCACGGCGGGCTGCGGTACCTCGCCACGGGCCACGTCGGGCTCGCGTACCGCAGCGCCGTCGAACGGGACGTGCTCCTGCGGCGCACCGCGCCCCACCTCGTCACCGCGCTGCCGTTCGTGCTGCCGCTGACCCCGTCGGTCTCGCGGCGGCGGGCGGCGCTGACACGGGTCGGCTTCGCGGCCGCCGACACCCTGCGCGTCGTCGCCGGCACACCGGCCGCCGTGCTCCCCCGGTCGCGCGGCGTCGGCGCCGCCGAGGTGACCCGGTGGGTCCCGGCTGTCCGTCGCGCCGGGCTGCGCGGTGGGATCGTGCAGTGGGACGGCCAGCTCGTCGACGACGCCCGGCTCGTCGTCGCCCTGGCACGGACCGCCGCCGCCCACGGCGCCCGCATCCTGACCCGGTGCCGCGTCGAGGAGCTGCACGCCCGCGGCGCGTCGGTGTGCGACACGACGACCGGTGAGCGGCACGAGCTGCGGGCCCGGGCGGTCGTCAACGCCACCGGCGTGTGGGCGGGGCGGCTCGACCCGACGGTGCGGCTGCGACCGTCACGCGGGACGCACCTCGTGCTCCGCGCCGAGACCCTCGGGCACCCCACGGCCGCGCTGATCGTGCCGGTGCCCGGTGAACGCAACCGGTTCGTGTTCGCGCTCCCGCAGCCGGACGGGCTGGTCTACGCCGGCCTGACCGACGAGCCGGTCGACGGTCCCGTCGACGACGTCCCCGCGGCGAGCCCGGCCGAGATCGCGTTCCTGCTCGACGTGCTCGCCACCGGGTTGGACACGGCCGTCACCGGGGCCGACGTCGTCGGCGTGTTCGCCGGGCTGCGTCCGCTCCTGGCCGGAACGGCGGTGCGCACCGCCGAACTGTCGCGCCGGCACGAGGTCACCACCTCGCCGGCCGGCGTCACCACGGTCGTCGGCGGCAAGCTGACCACCTACCGCAGCACCGCCCGCGACGCGGTCGACGCGGCGGTCACCGCGGCGGGGCTGACCGCCGGCCGGTGCCGGACGGCCCGGCTGCCGCTCGTCGGTGCCGGCGCGCCGGATCAGCTGGCCCGCGTCGACGCGCCGGCCCGGCTCGTCGCCCGGTACGGAGTCGAGGCGGCGGCCGTCGTGGCCGGGGCCGCGGGCGACGCGGCGCTGCTCGCGCCCATTGCCGACGGGACCGGCGTGAGCGCGGCCGAGCTCCTGTGGGCCGTCCGGCATGAAGGGGCGCTGGACGAGGCCGACCTGCTCGACCGCCGCACCCGGATCGGGCTCGTGCCGGCCACCCGGGAACGGGCACTGCCGGCGGCGCGTACCGCGCTGCTCACCGCATAGTGGTCAGATGGACCTGGCCGGGTACGCCACGAACGGGTGCGCGGTCGTGCCCGGCCTGCTGACCCCGGCCGAGGTCGACGGCCTCCGCGCCGAGGCGCTGCGCATCTGCCGAGGCGGCCTCGGCCCCGTCGACGGCCTCGTTCCGCCCACGCCCGGCGACACCGACGACGACGTCATCCGCCGGTACCTGTGCGTCCACTACCCGCACGAGCTGTCGCCGGTGATGGCCGCCGCCATGGCACTTCCGTCCATTGTGGACGTTCTGGTGCGGGTGATCGGCGGCGTCGTGTTCTTCAACGGCTACCTGCTGCACCGGTCGCTGCCCAACACCGGGCGGCGCGGCCTGCGGCGGGCGTTGGTCAACCACTACATGAGCGCCACGTCGCGGCTGCCGTGGTGGGCGCGCCCGACGGCGTCTCCTTCGCCGAGTGGGACCACCGCGACATCGTCATGGTCGCCGGCACCGACCCGTACGCCCACCTCGGCGTGACCGACCTCGCCCGTCCCCACCTCCGCCCCGACCGCGACGGCGGGTGCGCCCGCTAGAAGGCCGTGTAACCGCCGTCGATGACGAGGACCGACCCGGTCATGAACGCGGACGCGTCGCTGGCCAGGTAGACCACGCTCGGCGCGATCTCCTCCGGGGTGGCGTAGCGCCGCATCGGGACGTCGTCGATCCAGTGCTGCCGGAACCGCGGCTCGTCGACCGGTGCCATCTCGGTCTTGACGTATCCGGGCGCGAGGGCGTTGACCCGGATCCCCAGCGGCGCCCACTCCGCGGCCAGCGACCGGGTGAGGTGGTGGACCGCCGCCTTGGACGCGTTGTACGCCGGCTGCCACTGCGGCCGGTTGACGATCAGCGCCGACATCGAGCCGATGTTGACGATCGTGCCGCCGCCCCGCTGCGCCATGTGCCGGCCGAACGCCTGGCAGCAGTGCCAGACGCCGGTCACGTTGGTCTCCATGACCTCGTTCCACTCGGCGTCGGTGACCTCCAGCGCCGGCCGGTGTACGCACGTGCCGGCGTTGTTGACGAGGATGTCGATGCGGCCGAACGCGTCCACGATCTCACCCACCGCCCGCTGGACCTCCGGGCCGCTGGTGACGTCGGCCCGGAACGCCCGCGCCCGCGTTCCCCGCGCCTCCAGCTCCTCCACGGTCGGCGCCGCGCCGTCGACATCCCGGACCAGCAGCGCCACGCTGGCGCCGGCCTCACCCAACGCGCGCGCGAACGCGCGGCCCAGGCCGCGGTTGCCACCGGTCACCACGGCCACCCGACCGGCCAACCCGAACGACTCCAGTACCGACATGGGTACACGGTCGCACGAAACGCCGACCCATGGTCGTTACGCTGGGCGGGTGCCGGACGAAACCGAGGTGCCCGGTCCTCCCCCGGCCAGCCAGCTGCTGATCGGCCTGGCCCGGCTGGGCCAGGCCGTACGGATGGACGCCCGGCGCAACGCCGGTCCGCACACCCTGTCGCCGTTGCAGGCCGACATCGTCGCCCTGCTCGGTGACAGCCGCGCCCCGCTGCGGCAGGGCGAGATCGTCGAGACGCTCGCGTCGACGGCGCCGACGGTCTCCGATGCGGTGAAAGCGTTGCGGCGCAAGGAACTGGTGGAGACGACGCCCGACCCGGCCGACGCCCGGGCGCTGCGGCTCGCGCTGACCGCCGCCGGCCGCACCGAGGCGGCCCGGCTGTCGGAGGTGTCGCGCACCCTCGAGGGCGCCGTGGCGGCTCTGGCGCCGGAGGACCTCGCCGCGATGCTGCGCGGCACCGTGACGCTCATGCGCGAGCTGCAGGACCGGCGGGCGATCCCGATCTCCCGGATGTGCCTGACGTGCCGGTTCTTCGTGCCCGACGCGCATCCGGCCGGCACCGGCCGCCCCCACCACTGCGCCTTCGTCGACGCGCCGTTCGGCGACGCCGAGCTGCGGGTGGCCTGCCCCGACCACGAGGCCCGCGACTAGATCCACGTCACAGCCCCTTGTGCTCCGCCGTCGTCCCGATATTGTTGGCAGTGCCAAATGATGGCAGTGCCAACAGCACTGGACGAACAGAGGGGTCCGTCATGCCACGTCTCGCCACCGTCGACCCGGCCACCGCCGAGCCGGCCGCCCGTGCACTGCTCGCCAAGGTCGAGCGCGCCCTGGGAACCACGCCGAACATGATGCGGGCGATGGCGGGCTCCCCCGCCGTCCTCGACGCGTACCTGCAGTTCAGCGGCGCCCTGTCCAAGGGCCGCCTGCCGGCCGCGGTGCAGGAGCAGATCGCGCTCGTCGCGGCGGTCGAGAACGACTGCGGCTACTGCCTCGCCGCCCACACCGTGCTCGGCGGGCGGGCCGGGCTCAGCGAGGCCGACCTGGTCGCCGGGCGTGACGCCCGGGCGTCGGACCCGAAGGTCCAGGCCGCGCTGACGTTCGCGAAGGCGGTCATCGCGACCAGGGGCTTCGTCAGCGACGACGAGCTGGCCGCGGTCCGCGCGGCGGGCTACTCCGACGGCGAGATCGGCGAGATCGTCGCGGCGGTCGCCCTCAATACGTTCACCAACTACTTCAACTCGGTCGGTCAGACCACGCTCGACTTCCCGGCGGTCACCGGTGCCACCGTCAACCACTGACCCGGCCATGACGCTGTCCGTCAGCAGGTGGTTCAACACACCGGAGCCGGTCCGGCTCGACGACCTCCGCGGCAGACCCGTGGTGCTGTACGCGTTCCAGATGCTGTGCCCGTCGTGCGTCCACCGCGCCACGCCCGTCGTCGAGAAGCTCCACCGCCAGTCCCGGGGTCGGTTCACGGTGGTCGGTCTGCACACCGTCTTCGAACACCACGACGGCATGCGACCGGAGTCGCTCTCCGCCTACCTCCACGAGTTCGACGTCACGTTCCCGGTCGGCGTCGACGAGCACGAGGACGGGCACAGCGCGCCGGTCACGATGCGGCGCCTCGGGCTGCGCGGCACCCCGAGCATCCTTCTGCTCGACGCGGGCGGCCAGGTGCGGCAGCACCTGTTCGGCGCCCCCGACGAGCTGACCATGGGGCTCGCCCTGGGCGGCCTGCTCGCCGACCGCTCCAACGCCGACCACCGCTCCGACGGCGACGACCGCGACGACACCGCGACCGCGACCCCGCACGCCGGGTGCACCGACGACGCCTGTGAGGTCGCGGCGTAGGCCCCCTACCGGTTGCGGTCCCACACGGCGGCGACCGCCCGTGCGAGCTCGGCCGCCTGACGGCGACCGGCGCGGGCGGCCGCCGCCCGCCGGGCCGGGTCCAGGGCGTTGCGACCGGCCGCCGACCGCGCCCGCGCGTCCGGCGTGCAGACCACCGCACGCACGTCCGGACCGAGCGAGGCCAGCTGCCGCGACACCCGGCCCGACCGCCGGACGGCCGCGGTGACCGGCGCCAGGACCACCACCCGGGAGCATCCGGTGGCACGGTCGGCGTTGGTCGACGACCGGACACCGCCGTCGATGTAGCGCCGGCCGCCGACCGTCATCGGCGGCCACACCAGCGGTACCGCACAGCTCGCGGCGACGGCGTCGACAAGGCTCACGCCGCTGTCGCGGTCCCAGGTCACCGCCTCGCCGGTCTCGGCGTCGACCGCGGTGACCAGCAACCGGGGCCGCTCCGGCCATTCGTGACGCGCGAGCCGGCCCGCGATGACCGCCCGGCGCTCCGCCTCCGGGACGGTCGTCGCGCGCAGCGCCCGCCGGCCCAGGCGGGCACGGGCCGCCCGGGCGTCGCGGCCGAGGCCGGTGGCGGCCAGGTGCATCAGCACGCGGGGCCCCAGGGTCGCCGCCAGCTCGCCGGCCGGTGGCGCCAGCTGACGCTCGTACAGCTCCTCGAGCGGGACGCCGCCGCACAGCTGGGCACCGACGACCGATCCGGCGGACGTGCCGACGACGACGTCGGGCGCGTCGACGTCCAGGCCGGCGGCGGCGAGCCCACTGAGCAGACCGATCTCCCACCCGATCCCGGTGATGCCGCCGCCTCCGAGTACCAGGGCGCGCGTCACCAGGTCGTGGGGGCCGGCCCCGCCGCGGTCGCCGGTGGCTGCAGGCCCAGCTCCGACGCGAGCACCGGCGTCGACAGCGGTTCGACGCGGGCACGCAGGTCGGCGTAGGCGGTGAGGGTCAGCTGCGACGTGAACACGGCCGCGACCGCGCCGATCAGCGCCGCGACGAGGGTCGACAGCAGGTAGCCGCCGATCAGCGCGCCGGTGGTGACGTCGCTCGGCACCGCCTCGAACTGGCCGGCCGAGGCGCCGGTGGCCGAGCTGATGATGGCGTCGATGATCCCGCCGAGGACACTGGCGGCGATGGTGAAGCCCAGGATCGTCGCGAGGCGGGCCACGGCCGCCCCGAGGTCCCGGTGGAACAGCTGGAAACACCGGGAGATGACGTTCGTCCGCTCGAACGCGACGACCGCCGGGACCGTCATGAACACCACGTACAGGTAGATCGCCGGCAGGACGCACGCGCACACGCCCACGACGATGAGGAGCCCGGCCACGATCTGCCACCCGAGCAACGGGAACATGCGTCCCATCGAGCCGCGCAACGCCTCGCCGACGTTCGGCTCGGCGCCGGTCGCGACCGCCACCCCGACGCGGATGCTCGCCAGCGTCACCAGCGCGGCGACCACGATCGAGAGGAACCCACCGGCGAGGGCCAGCCCGATCACGCCGAACAGCGGACCGAGGTCAGCGGTGCCAGTGGGGTCGTCCTCCACGGTGTACGACAGGTCGCTGGCGACCGACACCGTCCACAGGATGACCGGCAGCTGCACCACCATCACCGCCACGACGCCGATCGCCTGCAGCGCGGCCAGCGGGCGCCAGCCGGCTTTGACCAGTGCCGTCGCGCGGCTGAACCATCCGTTGTAGTCGGGGCTGATCAGCGGGTCGAAGACCGGGTCGCCGGTGGGGTAGCCGAACGTGGGCGGCGGCACGGCGTACCCGCCGTGCGGCACCCCCGACGCCGAGGCGGGATCCCACCCGCCCGGCGCGGCCGGATCCCACCCGCCCGGAGCGGCGGACGGCTGCTGCGGCGGCGGCCCGGCCTGGTACTGGTGCGGCTGGGACGGATCTTGCCGGGGCGGCTCCGGCTGGGAGGGCTCCGACTGGGAGGGCTCCGACTGGGACGGCTCCGGCTGGGACGGCTGGGGTGGGTCCGGCTGGTGCTGCGGTGGCTGTTCCGGTTGTTCCGGCGACCCGGGCTGGTTCGGCGGCGGCGTCACTGGTGATCCCACCTCTGCGGGCTGAGGCGCCACATCGGCGCGGAGACCGATGTCTTACCAGACCGGCGCAACCCGCGCTGCCCCGGAGCCGGTGTCACGTCGACGCCACGAGGTCCCGTTCGAAGCTCGGGTCGAACGCCGCGTACCGGGTCAGCCCGTCACCGACGATGCGGCTGTAGGCGACCCGGTCACGCAGGTCGCCGGCGCGGATGCGGTCCAGCCACGACGCGACCTCGATGTAGGCGGGCGCGCTGCAGTTGGGCACGGACACCAGCGGCTGCCCGTCGGCGTCGAGCGGGACCTCCCGGTTGCACAGGTGCGCCCAGCGCCCCTCGGTCCAGTAGACCCGGGGCCGGATCGGCACGCCGTACGCGGTGAACGGTCCCCGCAACGCGCTCTGCAGCTGGGTGAACACCTCGCCCCGGCGCATGTCCAGGATCGCGGTGATGTACCGGACGCCGCGGTGCACCAGGTAGCGGATCACCTGTGCGTACAACAGGTGCGGATACGGTGCGGCCCGGGCCACCCGGTACTCCGGCCACACCGCGAGCGCCTCGACACCGGCCACCGACCGCAGGTCCGCGGACAGGTCGGGCAGCGTGCGGCCGCTCGGCGCCACCGTCCTGGCGCAGACCTCGGTGACGTCGTGGCCGAACACCGTCCCGATGTCGCGCACGCTGTCGGGCGGCCGACGCTCGTGCACCGACATCTGTGCCGCGCCGACCGGGACCGGTCCCGCCGGTCCGTCCTTGAGCAGCAGCACGAAGTGCTGCGGTTCGAGCTCGGCCAGGTGCCGCGCGTAGGACTCCGGCTCGACCCCGTCCTTCTCCAGGAACGTCGCCGCCAGGACGTCGACGGCCGCGGCCCGCAGCCCGGGGTACTCCCCCGGCCGGATCAGCACGAGGCACTGGTCGCGCCCGGCGTTCGTCAGGCACTCCCGGGCCTCGTCGAGATAGCTCCCGGACACCGTCAACCGGCGCCCGCCATCGGTCGCGATCACATCCACCCTGACTGTCCCCCGTAGACATCCGGCCCGATCCGCTCCGGGTCAGAGTGTGATCGAGGCGGCGACCGGATCCCTATCGATCCGCTACCGGGTCGGCGGCTGCGGGAGGGCGTCGAGCGCGGTGCGGACGCGGTGCACCCCGGCGGTGTTGCCGAGCCCGTCGAAGAGGTCGGCGGCCGTGGTCCACGCCCGCCGGGCCGCCCGGTGGGCGCCGGTCCGCGCCCGGGCCTCGCCGAGGTCGGTGAGCATCACCGCCCGCAGGAAGGCCGAGCGCATGTCCGAGACCATCGCCGTGGCCCGCTCCAGGTGCCGGACGGCCCGCCGCGGGTGCCCGTGGGCCAGCTCCAGCTCGCCGAGGCCGTGCAGCGCGATCGCCTCGCCGAACCGCAGGCCCATCGAGCGGCAGGTCTCCAGCGCCCGCGTCAGCAGGTCGCGCGCCTCCGGGCGCTTCTGCGGCGCCAGGAGCTGGCCCAGCCGCACGAGGGTGTAGGCCTCCTGCGCGCGGTCACCGGCGTCCCGGGAGATCTCCAGCGCCCGCACGAACAGCCGCTCCGCGGTGTCGACCCGGCCGACCACCCCGCAGATCAGCCCGACCACGTTGAGCGCGACGCTGTGGTCGCGCCGGCTCGTTCCGGTTTCCACCAGGGCCAGGTACCGCTCGGCCAGCGCCAGCGCGACGTGGGGGCGGCCCCGTTCGCGTTCGATGATGGCGAGCTGCAGGAGCGAGTTGCGCTCGCCCAACGGGTAGCCGATCCGGGCGGCGGTGTCGATGGCCTCGGCGAGCAGCTGTCCGGCGGTGGTGTGGTCGCCGAAGACGCGCCAGTTGTCGGCGCAGAGCGTGAGCGCGTCGACCAGTCCCCGCTCCTCGCCGAGGTCCCGGAACAGCTCGAGCGCCGACCGGGCGTCGAGGACCTTGTCGTTGCGGTCCGCGCCCGGGCGCTCGATCCACAGGTCGGCCCGGTTGCGCAGCATCACGGCCTGGCCGAGCCGGTCGCCGGCGCGCAGGCACGCCTCCAGCGCGACCCGGTGGCACTCCAGCGCCTCCGCGTAGCCGCCGCGCAGCTCGTAGAACGGTTGCGCGGCCGCGGCGAGGTGCCACGCGACAGCGGCCTCGTCGAGCGCGGCGGCCTGCCGGATCACCGCCGGCAGCGCGGCCGCCTCGGCGTCGAACCACTCGACCGGGTCGTCCTCCCCGGTCATCGGATCCACACCCGGCACCGGTCCGGACGTCGTCCCCGCCGGCGTCCACCGGGTCGCCGTCGTGCGGATCAGCGCGAGGGTGCCCGTGTGGTGCCGGTCGACCATCGTCTCCAGGCACGCCAGCCAGGCTCCGAAGGCCCGGCGCAGCGCGCCGGACCGGGTGGCCGCGTCGTCGGTGGCGACGGCCCGTTCGCGGCCGAAGAGGCGGATCAGGTCGTGGAACCGGTACCGGCCCCCGGTGGGCTCCAGCAGCGACGCGTCGACCAGCAGCTCCAGCAGCGCCCGTGCCTGCCGGTGCGGGCAGTCGAGCGCGGCGGCGACCGCGAAGACGGGCAACCGGGGCGCGTCCAGCAGGCTGGCCAGCCGGAACACCGCCCGGGCGGCGGCCGGCAGCGCCTCGTAGGCCACCGTCAGGCTGGCCCGCACCTGCAGGTCACCGGCCGCGAGCTCGTCGAGCCGGGCCACCTCGTCGCGGAGCAGTTCGACCATCCGCGACAGCGGCCACCCGGGCCGGGAGGCCAGCCGCGCCGCCGCGATCCGCACCGCCAGCGGCAGGTGCCCGCACAACCGCGCGATCTCCTCGACGGCGTCGGGCTCGGCGTCGGCGCGGTCGGCGCCGACCACCCGCGTGAGCAGGCCCGCGGCCTCCGCCGGGGTGAAGGTCTCCAGGGGGACGTGCGTGGCGCCGGCCAGCCCGCTGAGGCGCTGCCGGGAGGTGACCAGGACGGCGCACGTCGCCGCGCCCGGCAGCAACGGACGCACCTGCCCGGCCGAGCCGGCGTCGTCGAGGACGACGAGGATCCGCCGGTCGGCCAGCCGGCCACGGAACGCGGCGGCCCGTTCGTCGAGGCTCTCCGGCTGCGCGGAGTCGGGCACGCCGAGCGCCCGCAGGCAGCGTCCGAGCGCGGCCAGCGGCTCCAGCGCGTCGGGCCGCGCACCCGCGAGGTCGACGTAGAGCTGGCCGTCGGGGAAGTGGCCACGGACGAGGTCGGCGGCGCGCAGCGCCAGCGTGGACTTGCCGATGCCGGGCGGCCCGCTGATCGCCACCACCGGCAGCGCCGACCGCGGTCGGCCCAGCGTCGCCGTGATCCGTTCGAGCGGCACCTCGCGGCCGGTGAAGTCGCCGGGCACCGGCGGCAGCTGTGCCGGTCCCGACGGGGTGTGTGCCGGTACCGACGCGGCCCGCGCCGGTCCCGACGCGATCCCCACCGACGGACCGTGCGGTCCGCGCGGCGCCGGCGTGGCCTCCGCGTCCCGCAGCGACGGATCGCGGGTGAGGATCCGACGCTGCAGCTCCTGCAGGCCGGCGCCCGGCTCCAGCGCCTGGCTCTCCACCAGCGCGGACCGGACCCGCCGGTAGGTCTCCAGCGCCTCGGCCTGGCGGCCGCACCGGTACAGGGCGACCATCAGGTGCTCGGCGAGCCGTTCGCGCATCGGCGCCTCGGCCAGCACCCCGGGCAGGTCGACGACGAGCGCGTGCTCGCGGCCCAGGGCCAGCTCGAGCTCGGCGACCTGCTCCCACGCGGCCAGGCGACGGTCGTTCAGCCGGCGCACGGCCGCGGCGACGAGCGGGCTGTCGAGCTCCGCGAGCACCGGGCCCCGCCACAACGCCAGCCCGCGCCGCAGCTCGTCGGCGGCCGCCGCCGGTTCGTGCCGCGCGGTGAGCTGCGTGGCCGTGTGGACGGAGCGCTCGAACGCCAGCGCGTCCAGGTGGTCGGCGGTGGCGGCGAGCAGGTAGCCGGCGGACCGGGTGCCGATCAGGTCGGGTGCGTCGAGCCGGCGCCGCAGCAGCGACACGCAGTGGTGGATCTGGGTGCGCGCGGTGTCGGGGCTCCGTTCGCCCCAGACCGCGCGGGTCAACCGGTCGACCGACACCGTGCGGCCGGCGTCGAGCAGCAGGGTCGCCAGGACCGTGCGCTGACGGCGGGACGGAATGCGCACCGGCGCGCCGTTCCGGACGGCCTCCAGCGGGCCGAGGATGCGGAAGTACGCATCGATCATGGCCACCCCCGGCGCCCAGCATAGTGATCGGTCGTCACCGGGCGGCGGGTGTCTCGTTCACCCTGCGGGAGCCGACGCGGGGACGGCCGACGCGGGGGCGCGGGCGACAGGGAGGATCCGGTGGCGGAGTTGGAGCATCCGAGCTGGTGCGACCCGGCACACTGCACCGCGACCACGCCGCGACCGGAGTACCGGGCCGGCGAGACGGGCTACCACCGGTCGGCGCCGGTGACGCTCGACCACATCCCGAACGTCGGCGACGCGGTGTTCGACCCCGACCTCAACCCGCTGGTCGCCCACCTGGCGCAGCCGGCCCCGCCGTGGGACCCGGTGACGACGGTCAACATCGGGACGGCCCTCGACCCGCAGGTCGTGTCGCTGGCCGCCGGGCGGGCACGGACCACGCTGCGGCAGCTCGACGCGCTGGTCGCCCGCGACGCGGGCGAGCCGTAGGTCCCGCGCTTTCGGATCAGGCGGACGCGCCCACCGCGGCCGTGATCCGGTCGATGGCGACGGCCTCACCGGGGCTGATGCTCCGGCCGTGCTCGCGGTGCGCGGACGCGACCTCGACGGTGCCCGTGCCCGGCCGGCGGCGCCTCATCCTCAGCGGAGGGCGTACAGGCACAGGTGGCCGACGAACGTCGCGTGACGGGCCCAGTCGAGGTGCAGGTCGCCGTCGACCCAGGCGCTGGTGCGGGTCGCCCGGACGCGCCGGCCGGTGTCGCGCAGGGCGTCGAGGACCTCGCCGACCGGCCATCCGAACAGGTCGATGTCGTGGAGGCCGACCGGCATGTGGGCCGTGTCGTCGGGCGCGCGGGTCGCGGACACCCCGGACAGGGCGCCGGCCTCGTCGGCGAAGACGCAGACCCGTAGGCCGCCGGCGGCGAACTCCTTCGCCCACCCCGAGCCGCACACGAACGCGTCGCGCAGGTCCGCGTGCGGCTCGACACCGCCGCGGACCGCGTCGAGCGTCATGCCGAACCGCAGCGACCGGCCCGCCCACGGCAGGTCGACGCCGTGACCCGGTAGCAGCGTCATCATCGCCTCACGCTGGCACATGTCGGCGCGATGCGTAAACTCCAGCGGACCAACCGCGGAAGGTGGAGGTCGATGAGCTACCCCGATCCGGCCCTGACCCAGGCGCGCAACTACCTGATCAGCCGCGGGATCCCCGGTGCCTCGATCGGGATCGTCGGTGACCAGTCGCACCGGTCGAAGGGCGGCTACCACGTCGGCAACGACGTGCTCGCCCGGATCGGGAAGCTGCACACCGACTACTCCAAGCGCCAGACCGACCTGGACCGGCCGGGCAGCAACGCCGCGATGGCCCTCGACATCGGCGGCCTGTCCGGTCGGGAGCTGTACGAGCTGACCTCCTGGCTCATCGCGCAGTGCCGCGCGGGGACGGCCGACACGCGCAACATCCGCGAGATCATCGGCCGCCGCTCACCCTCCGGCGGGGTGACGAGGTACGACGCGCTGGGCATCCTCCCCGACTCCGGAAGCGACGACCACGAGTCGCACACGCACATCTCCTACTTCCGCGACTCCGAGGGCCAGGACAAGACGTCGTTGTTCGTCCGCTACTTCGAACCGTTCCGCCCGACCACTCCCCTGCCCGACCCCGACCTGGAGGAGGAAGCCGACATGAAGCCGCTCGTTGTCTTCACGGCCGCCGTTGCCGACCTGCCCGCCCGGTGGGGCATGGGTGTCGTGTCCGGCGGCGAACGGATGTGGTTCGAGACCCTCGACCAGGACCAGGGCACCGCGTACGCCGCGAGCCAGGGCGTGAACGCCAGCACCCTGTCCCAGTCGTCGTTCGCGGAGACGCGTCACCAGTTCGGTGGCGCGGTCGCGACCGCCTGGACCGAACCGTCCGGCGCCTGACGGGTCTCGGCCGTCGACGGGTGCCGGCGCCGACGGGGTGCCGGCGTAGCGTTCAGGACGCGGCGGCCACGACCCGGTCGGCCAGCTCGTGGAGGAACCCGCGCATCGCGTCCGGCGGCAGGTAGCGGGTGTCGGCCAGCAGCCGCACGCCGAGCCCGGCCGGCGTGTGGTCGAGCTGGACGCAGAAGCGGCAGTGCATCCGCTTCGGTGGCTCCTCGACCACCAGCACCGGGGGTCCGCCGGTGTCGACGGAGGCGGCCGGCGCGCTGTCGTCGCCGCCCTGGCGCATGTCGTTGAAGCAGCAGTACGGTTCGATCTCGGTGCCGCGCTCCGCGCTGACCCGGTCGGTGGCGTCCTCGCGGTCGACCGGTGCGTAGTAGGCGTTGCGGTACGCGCGGAGCGCGCCCTGCCAGGTGCGGGGGATGAGGTCCGCCAGCGGGGGACGGTCGGCGACGTCGACGACGAGCAGCCCGCCCTCGACCAGCGTGCCGACCAGCGCGTCGTGTCCCGGCTGCGACCGGTTGCTCACGAGGATCTGCGCCGCGACCGTGTCGTGCCCGGTCAGCCGGCCGACGAGGTCGACGGTCGCGGCCAGGAGCACCGTCGAGGTGTTGGTGCGGTGGCGGCGGCCCAGTTCGCGCACGGCCGCGTCGAGGGCCGGCCAGGACAGCAGGTACCGCTGGAACGGCGGGTCGGCGAACCCGGCCACCTCCGGGAACATGGTCGGCGGGATGACGCGGTACCGGTCGGCCCAGTACCGCACGGCGCGGGCGTTCGCCGCGGCCCGCGTGGTCGCCTCCGCGCGGGCCAGGTCGAGCGGATGCCAGCCGGTGAACGCGGGCTGCCGTCCGCGGAGCAGGATCAGCCGCAGATCGCGCAGCAGCAGGTCGATCGCGTAGCCGTCGACCGACAGGTGGCTGAACACCAGCGCGATCCGCCGGACGATGCCGTCGCGGGTGACCACACCGGCCCGCAGGGGCAGCTCGCTGTCGTAGTCGAACGGCCGCCGCCACATCCGGTCGCACATGGTGTCGGCGACCGCGTCGAGGTCGCCCGTGCCGTCGGCCTCGGCCGACTCCAGCGCAAGCTCACCGACGTCGGTGACGGTCTGCCGGAACTCACCGTCCACTGTGGAGTAACGGGTCCGCAGGGCCTCGTACCGCCCCATCAGCTCCCCGACTGCCGTCGCGACCGAGGCGGGCCGGATCCCGGCGCGGACCGACAACGGCACCAGCCGGCGCATGTTCAGGAAGTAGTTGGCCGGGCCCATCTTCGCGGTCGCGATCCACATGCACTGCTGACCCCAGGTCATGACCTCGGTACCGGACCGGCCACCGGCGAAACGCGCGACGAGCAGGTCCGACGAACCCGTCGGGACATAGCTGGTGGTCATGCCCGGCACATCCTTTCACACCAATTGACAGCTGATTCCAACCATTCACTTCAGTCATGATCCGCAATTGCGCTGAGCGTCCGGTGATGAACGATGTTAATCGACTTTTCAGTGGGTACGGATCAGCCGAATGGCGATGTTTGACAAGCGCGGTCACACCCTCCCACGCCGTGGGACACAATCTCATGTTCATCGATATCTCCAGTTCACGCGCGTTTACTGTCATCGCTATTCGGGCTGAAAGGGCGGTACCGGGACCGATAGCCATTTACGCACCCCTCCGCCCGATAGCCAGGCATAGCCCACCATTGCATCCACCGTGAATTGATGTGCACTTTCAGCCCTTGACTTACGTCGACGCGGGTCGACAGAATCGCTGTCCACTGAACCGGTTCACCCCACTCCTTAGGCCGCGCCCCAGCGTTGTCGGCGCCGAGTTGCCACGTTCCCACCGTCCCGTTTCACGGGTGGAATCGGTCCTTTCGGAGGTCGTCCGTGCCCAGGTGCCAACGCGCGCTCATTGTCGGCGCGGGGCTGTCCGGTTCATTGCTCGCCGTCTACCTCGCCCGTCGCGGGTACGAGGTCACCGTCGTCGAACGGCGCGGCGACCCGCGCGGCGCGGTCTCCAGCGGCGGCGACCGGTCGATCAACCTGGGCATGTCGGCGCGGGGAATCCGCGCGCTGCACCGCGTCGGCCTCTGGGACGCGCTCGCCGGACGGCTGGTGGTGATGCGTGGACGGATGATCCACCGCCCCGACCGCACGCTCGCCTTCCAGGCGTACGGCACCCGGCCCGACGAGGTGCTGCACTCCATCCGCCGCAACGAGCTCAACGCGGTCCTCGTCGACAACGCCGAGAAGTACGCCGGCGTCCGGTTCCACTTCGGTCAGCGCTGCGTCTCGGTCGACACCGCGAACGTCACTGTGACCGTCACCGACGCGGAGACCGGCGCGGAGACCGGCGCGGAGACCGGCGCGACGCGCACCCACCACGGCGACTTCATCGTCGGCGCCGACGGGGCGTTCTCCGCGGTCCGCCAGCAGCTGCACCGCGGCCGGCCCGCGAGCCTGCGCCGGGAGTTCATCGACTGGGGCTACAAGGAGCTGACGATCCCGGCGAACGACGACGGGTCGGCGCGGACCCCGATCGAGGCGCTGCACCTGTGGCCCAGCGACGGTGGGCTGGTCGTCGGGCACCCGAACATCGACAACTCGATCACCTGCACGCTGCTGCTGCCGCTGGAGGGCGCGTCGAGCTTCGCGACCCTGTCCGACCCGCGGTCGGCGGCGGCGTTCCTGGCGGCGCGGTTCCCCGACCTGCCGGAGCTGATCCCCGACCTCGCCGCGCAGTACGACGCGCACCCGGTCGCGCACCTGGTCACGATCAGGACCGACACCTGGCACGACCGCGACCGCGCGGTGCTCGTGGGCGACGCCTGCCATGCGGTGACGCCGTTCTACGGCCAGGGCATGAACGCGGCGTTCGAGGACTGCCTGGTGCTCGACGAGTGCCTGCACCGCCACCCCGACGACCGGGCCGCCGCGTTCGCCGAGTTCCAAGGGCTGCGCCGCGCGCACACCGACGTCCTGGCCGACCTGTCGATGCGCAACTTCGTCGAGCTGCGCGACCGGGTCCGGTCACCGTGGCATCTCGCCAGATCCCGGGCCGACCTGTGGCTCAACCGGCTCTTCCCGACCGCGTGGCGCCCGCTGTACGCGATGGTCTCGCACAGCACCACCCCGTACGGCGACGCGCTGCGCCGGTCCCGGCGGCAGAACGCGCTTCTCACCTCGGCCGTGGTCGGTGCGGGCGCTGTCGGTGCGGGCGCTGTCGCCGCGACGGTCGCGCTACGTCGCATGCGAAAGGGGACCCTGTGACCGACATCCCGCGCCGCGTGTCCGACGCGCCGGTTCCTCTCACCCCCGCCCAGGAACGCCTGTGGTTCCTCGACCGGGCCGGGTTCGGCGGCTCCACCTACCACAACTGGTGGGGCTACCGCCTGCGCGGTCCCCTCGACGTCGCCGCGCTGGGCGACGCGCTGGCCGCCGTGGTCCGCCGGCACGAGGCCCTGCGCACCGCGATCGTGGAGGTGGACGGGCGGGCCCGCCAGCTCGTCCACAGTGGACCCGCCGACCCGCTCGACGTCGTCGACCTCACCGACGTCCCGGCCGGCGAGCGCGAGCGGCGGGCCGGGGAGCTGGCCGCGGCCCTCATCCGCCGGCCGTTCGACTTCACCAGCCCGCCGCTGCTGCGGGCCGCCCTGTACCGGTTCGCCGCCGACCACCACCTCCTCGTGGTGTGCGTGCACCACATCGTCATCGACGGCGCCGGCACCGGCGTGGTGCTGTCGGAGCTCTTCGACCACTTCCGGGCGGTCTCCGAGGGCGCCGGTCCGCCGGAGCCGCCGCCGGCGCCCCAGTTCCCCGACTACGCGGCCTGGCTCGCCGGATCCGCCCTCGACCGTCGGGATGCGGACCTGGCGTACTGGCGCGCCCATCTGGCCGACGCCCCACGGTTCAGCACCGTTGCGACGGACCGGCCGCGCCCGCAGACCCCGAGCCTGACATCCGGCCGGCACACGAGGGTGCTCGACGCCGGCCTCGCGGCGGACCTGCGCGCGCTGGCCCGCGCCGAACGGTGCACCCCGTTCACGCTGTACCTCGCGGCCGTGTCAGCGGCCCTCGCGCGGCACAGCGGCGAGGAGGACGTCGTCGTCGGCACCCCGGCCGACACCCGGCACACGCCCGCGCTGGAACGTACCGTCGGCATGTTCGCCAACACGCTGGCGCTGCGGGTCCGGCCGACCGGGAACCCGACGCTGCGCGAGGTCCTGCGGACGGCCCGCACCACCGTCCTGCGTGGACTCGGGCACAAGCTGCTGCCCTTCGACGCGGTCGTCGACGCGCTCCGGGTGCCGCGCGGGCGCGGACACAACCCGCTGTTCCAGGTGATGCTGGTGGTCGAACCCGGGGGGTTCGACGATCCGCCGTTGCCGCGGGGGCTCACCACCGAGCGGTGGGAGCTCGGCGCGCCGCCGGCCCGCTTCGACCTCACGGTGATCGTGCTCAACGGCGAGACGGTCGAGGTGACCGTCGACTATGCGGCCGACCTGTACGGCGCGGCGACGATCGACCGGTTCTGCGACCACGTGGTGCGCCTGCTGACCGCGTTCACCACCGATCCGGAGCGGCGGCTGTGGGAGGTCGACCTGCACGACGGGGTCGAGCTGTCCCAGGTGGACGGTCCACCGTTCGTGGCCGTGACCGACCACATCGCCCGCCAGCGTCCGGATGCCCTGGCGGTGTCGAGCGACACCGGCTCGCTCACCTACGCCGAGCTGCGACAGCGGAGTACGCGGCTGGCCGCGCTCCTGCGGCGGCACGGCGTCGGCCCGGAGTCGGTCGTGGCGGTGCTCGCCCCGTCCCGGACCGGCACCATCGTCGCGATCCTGGCCGTCCTGCGCGCCGGCGGCGCGTACCTGCCGATCGACCCGACCCACCCGCCGGCCCGGGTCCTGGACCTCCTCACCGACGCCGGGGTGGGCGTCGCGGTCGCCGACGCACCGGACCGGGCGACGCTCGCGGGCTTCGCCGGCACCGTACTGTCCACATCGGATGGTGCCGACGGTGTGGTGGAGACGTCGGTGCGACCGGACCAGCTCGCGTACGTCGTCTACACCTCCGGGTCGACCGGGCGGCCCAAGGGCGTGCAGGTCACCCACGCGACGCTGGCGAACCTGACGCGGGCCTTCGTCGACGTGCACCGGCTCGACGCGGCACAGGCGCTGTTCATGGTGCCCCCGTTGACGTTCGACGCCTCGGTCGGTGACGTGTTCCCGGCGCTGTCGTGCGGCGCCACCCTCGTGCTGCACCCGCGGCCGGCGTCCCTCGACGGAGCGGAGCTGCTGCGGTTCACCGCCCGGCACGCGGTCACCGCGATCGACGTGCCGGTGTCGCTGTGGCGGCGCTGGACCACCGACTTCGGGTCCGCGCCACCGCCGCGCGACTGGACCGTCTCGACGGTAATGGTCGGCGGCGAGCGGGTGCCGACGACCGCTGTCGACGCCTGGACCGCGGTGACCGGCGGCCGGGTTGAGCTGTTCAACCACTACGGCCCCACCGAGGCGACCGTCTGCGCCACCACGCACCACGTCCCGGCGGCCACCACCGGAACCGCCGGAAACGCCGGAACGGCCGCAGCGGCAAGGGCCACCGGCGACCCGGCCACCCACCTGCCGATCGGCCGGCCGCTGCCGCACGTGCGGGCCTACGTCCTGGACCGCTACGGCAACCGGGCACCGGTGGGCGCGCCCGGAGAGCTGTACCTGGGCGGCGACTGCCTCGCCCGCGGCTACCTCGGCCGGCCGGACCTGACCGCCGAACGCTTCGTCGCCGACCCGTTCCGGGGCACCGGCCGGATGTACCGGACCGGCGACCTGGTGCGCAGCCGGTCCGACGGTACGCTCGAGTTCCTCGGCCGGATCGACCGGCAGGTCAAGATAAACGGCCACCGGATCGAGCCCGCCGAGGTCGAGGCGTCCGTGGTGGCGCACCCGTCGGTCACCGACGTGGCGGTCGTCGCCGCGCCCGGTGCCGACCGGCTGCTGGCGTACGTGGTCACCGACGACGGGCACGTCCCGGACGGGCTGCGGGCGTTCCTACGCGGACGGCTGCCCGACGCCCTGGTCCCCGCGGTGTACACGGCCGTCCCGGTCATTCCCCGCACCGCGCACGGCAAGCTCGACGAGGCCGCGCTTCCCCCGGCCGCCGACGCCGCGTCCGCCGAGCCGCCGAGGGGACCGGCGGAGACCGCGATCGCGGAGATCTGGGCCGACGCGCTCGGGGTGTACCCGGGCCGGCACGACAACTTCTTCGCCCTCGGCGGCCACTCGCTGCTGATGGCGGGGCTGCTCGCCGAGGTGCGGCGCCGGCTCGGCGTCACCCTGCCGCTGCGGTCGATGTTCGAGACCGATGACCTGGCCGACCTGGCCGCGCTCGTCACCGGCGGGCCGGTCGAGCACGCCGAGCCCGACCTGCGCGCCGAGGTCGTGCTCCCCGCCGACATCGTGCCGGCCGGCGCGCGGCGGCCGGTCCCCGACCGTCCCACGATCCTGCTCACCGGCGGCACCGGCTTCCTCGGCGCGCACCTGGTGGCCGAACTGCTCTCCCGCACCGGCGCGACCCTGCTGTGCCTCGCCCGCGCCGACGACGACCACCGGGCGGCCGACCGGATCCGCGACGCCCTGCGCCGCTACGGCCTCGACGCGCCCACCGACGACCGGATCGTCGGGCTGGCCGGCGACCTCGGCACCCCGCGGTTCGGGCTCGACGCCGCCGCCCTCGCCGACCTGGCCGCCCGCGTCGACGTGATCTGCCACAACGGTGGGCTGGTCAACTTCGGTGAGCCGTACCACCGGCTGCGACCGACCAATGTGGACAGTGCGGTCGACCTGCTGCGCCTGTCGGCGCTGGGCGGCGGCATCCCGCTGCACCTGGTGTCGACGCTCGGCGTCTACCTGGGCAAGGCGTACGTCGACGCGCCCGTCGGCGAACAGGACCCGCCCGACGACCCGACGGGCCTGTACGGCGGCTACAACCAGAGCAAGTGGGTCGCCGACGCGCTCGTCCGGCTGGCCCGCGGACGCGGTATCCCGACAACGGTCCACCGGCCGGCCCGCATCAGCGGGCACAGCCGCACCGGACGCTCGAACCCGGACGACCACTTCAACCGGACGCTCGCCACCTACGTCCAGGTCGGTGCCGTGCCCGACCTGGCGTACGAGGAGGACCTCGCGCCGGTCGACCACGTCGCCGCCGGCATCGCCCACCTGATCACCGCCCGGCGTGACCCGGGCGACCACCACTACTTCAACACCGCGACGATCAGCCAGGCCGAGATCGCGGCCGCGCTGCGCGAGCACGGGCACCCGGTGCGCCTGGTCCCCTGGCCCGACTGGCGCGCCCGGATCCTCGCCGTTCGAGACCGGGGTGACACCGTGCCGCTGGACCCGTTCCTCGTCGACCTTCCGGAGGAGCCGCCGCAGCACCGGCGGCCACGGTTCGACTGTTCCACGACCGGGCGGATCCTGGCGGAGGCCGGCATCGTGTGCCCGCCGGCGGACCGGGCGCTGCTGCGGCGCCAGCTGGGTGCGCTGTCATGACGGCGCGGGGTGACGTCGTCCGGTTCGTCGGCGTCTGGCTGACCTCCGTGCTGTCGGGCGTCGGGTCCGCGCTCACCGGGTTCGTGTTCGGCGTCTGGGTGTACCAGACGACCGGTTCGGTGACCGGGTTCGCGCTCATCATGGTCACGTCGGTGCTGCCGAGCATGCTGATCGGGCCGTTCGCCGGCGTCGCGGTCGACCGGTTCGACCGGCGCGTGGTGCTCGTCGTCACCGACTGCCTCACGGCCGCGGCGACGGCGACCGTCGGCGTGCTCTACGTGTCGGAGCACCTGCAGGTCTGGCACCTCTACGTCGCCGGCGCGGTCGGTGCCGCGTGCGGCACGTTCCACCAGACCGCGTACCAGGCGATGACGCCGCTGCTGATCCCCAAGCGCCACCTCGGCCGGGCCAACGGCTTCATGCAGGCGGCCTGGGCCGCGCAGATCGCGGCGCCACTGGGCGCGGGCGCGCTGCTGGCCACCGTCGGCATGGGCGGGGTCATCGTCATCGACCTCGTCACGTTCGTCATCGCGATCGGTGCCCTGTGCGTCGTGCGGTTGCCCCGCGCGGTGCTGCGGCCCGAGCGGCCGGCCGAGCTCCCGTCGCTGGGCAGCGACCTGATGTACGGCCTGCGGTACCTGCGCGGCCACACCGGCCTGCCCGGGCTGGTGTCGGTGCTGACCGCGTTCACGTTCGCGTTCGCCGCGGCCGGTGTGCTGGTGCAGCCGCTGATCCTGTCCTTCGCCGGCGCGGCGACGCTCGGCGTGCTGATGTTCGCCGGCGGCAGCGGCCTGTTCGTCGGCGCGATGACGATGGGCGTCTGGGGCGGCCCCCGCCGCAAGATGACCGGCGTCTGGGTGTTCACGCTCATCGGCGGCCTGGCCATGGCGGCGCACTCGCTGCGCCCGTCGGCACTGCTGATCGGGCTGATGGCCCCGGTGTTCCTGTTCACCCTGCCGGTCGTCAACGGCTGCGCGCACACGGTGCTGCAGCTGAAGGTCGAGCAGCACGCCCTCGGCCGGGTGATGGGCACCGTGCACACGCTCACCCAGGCCGCGACCCCGGTCGCGTACCTGCTCGCCGCTCCGGTGGCCGAGAACCTCACGAACCCCGCGCTGGAACCGGGCGGGTCGCTCGCCGCCACCGTGGGCCGGCTCGTCGGCGTCGGTCCCGGCCGCGGCATCGCCGCGCTCTTCCTGGTGACCGGTGGGCTGCTCGTCGTTCTCGCCGTGGTCGTGGCGACGGTGCCGCGCCTGCGGCGCCTGGAGACCGAGCTGCCCGACGCGGTCCCCGAAACCGCGCCTCCAGACGAGCCCGCAGACGAGCCCGCAGACGAGCCCGCCGAGACGACCGCAGTGAGGTGACGCGATGCCGCTGGACCTTCCCCCGGACGAGGTGCGTGCCTACCTGCGCACGGCGGACGCACCGACGCCGATGCTCGACCTGGTGGGCCTGATGGCCGCGCAGGCCGCGGTGACGGCGGTCGAGGTGGGTGTCTTCGAGGCCCTCGGCGCGGAGCCCCGCGACGCCGACGACCTGGCGGCCGCGCTGGGCCTGCGGCCCGACGGCCTGGCCGTCCTGCTCGACACGCTCGTCGCGGTCGGCTACCTGGACCGGGAGGGCAGGCGCTACGCCAACCGGCCGGCGACCGAGCGGTGGCTGGGCGCCTCGGGCGGGTACGCCGGTGTCCTGTCGTTGTGGGTGTCCATCGTGACCGAGCTGTGGGGCACCCTCCCCTCGGTGCTGCGCGGCCGGGCACCCCGCGCCGACTTCCACGCCTGGCTGGTCAAGGATCCCGACCGGCTGGAGCGGTTCCAGCGGCTGCAACGCGGTCTCGCCGGCTGGTTGGCCGACGAGGTGGTCGAGCGGATGCCGGTGCCGGACGGTGCCTCCCGGCTGCTGGACCTCGGCGGCGGGCACGGCTGGTACAGCGTCGCGTTCTGCCGCCGGTACCCGGCGCTGACCGCCACCGTGGTCGACCTGCCGGCCGCCGTGGACATCGGTCGGGACGTCGTCGCCGCGGAGGGCCTCGCCGACCGGGTCGCGTTCCACGGCGGTGACCTCACCGACGGGGACCTCACCGACGGGGTCGGCGGCGGCGCCGGTCACGACGTCGTCCTGCTGTTCAACGTGGTGCACGGCTTCGACCCCGACCGCGCCCGCGACCTCGTGCGCGCCGCCGTGGCCGCTACCCGGCCCGGCGGCATCGTCGCCGTGCTGGAGACCGAACCGCAGGCCCGGGCCGGCGTCGTGGAGCAGGCGTTCACGCGGTGCTTCGCGCTGAACCTGTGGCACACCCAGGGTGGTCAGGTCTACCCGCCGGTGACGCTGGCCACCTGGCTGGTGGAGGCCGGGTGCGATCCGCCGCGCGAGCTGCCGCTGCACCGGTCACCGACGCACGTGCTGCTGATGGCCCGCCGCCGGGGTGGTGGGTCCGGATGAACGGTGCCGCGTTCCGGTCGTTGATGAGCTCGTTCCCCAGCGGGGTCGCGGTCGTCACCGCCGTCGACCCGGACGGCAGCCCCCACGGCATGACGTGCACGTCGCTGAGCAGCGTCACGGTCGACCCGCCCACGTTGCTGGTGTGCCTGAACGTCCACAGTGGAACGCTCGCGGCTGCCGTCGCCGGTGGCTGGTTCGCCGTGAACCTGCTGGCCGACCGCGCCCGTCCCATCGCCGAGCTGTTCGCCGCGCCGGTGCCGCACCGGTTCCGGTACGTCCGGTGGTGCCCTTCGCCGACGGCCGGGGTGCCGTGGCTGGCCGAGACGGTGGCGGCGGCGGAGTGCCGGGTCAGCCGCACGGTGACCGCCGGCGACCACGAGGTCGTCTTCGGCGAGGTGGAGGCGGTCTCCTGTACCGGCGGCGACCCGCTGCTCTACGGCCGGCGGCAGTTCTCCGCCTGGCCCGGGCCGGTGTCCCTGACGGCCGAACCGGTTCCGGTGTCCCGTGCGACCGAACCGGTTCCGCTGTGCCGCGCGGCCGAACCGGTCGCCCACCGGGAGTCGGCGTGAACACCCCGGCCACCGGGCCACGGGCGGCCGTGGCGTGGTGGCCCCGCCGGGCGGGCGGGCGGTGGCCGCGGCGGTTCGCGAGCACCGTCGCGGCATTGCTGGCCGCCGCGGTCCTCGTGCTGGTGACCCCGCGGCTGCTGAGCGGACCGGAACACGGCGTGCTGGCCCGGTTCCTGCTGGCCGCCTCGGTGGTCGTGGTCGTCTGCCACCTGCTCGGCGCGGCGGCCACCCGGCTCGGCCAGCCGGCGGTCGTCGGCGAAGTGCTCGGCGGGATCCTGCTCGGGCCGTCCGTGCTCGGCGCGCTGTGGCCGTCGGCGCTCGCGACCCTGTTCTCCGCCGAGGTCCGGTCGGCGCTGGGTCTGGCCGCCCAGCTCGGGCTCGTCACGTTCATGTTCCTGCTCGGCTGCGAGCTGCGCACCGGCGACCTGGCCGCCCGGCACCGCACCGTCGCCATCGTCGTGACCGGGTCGATGGGCCTGACGTTCGCGGCCGGGCTGGCCGTGATGGGCGTCTTCGGCGCCGGGTCGGTCGCCGGCCCGGCGGACCGGCCGGTCGTCACGGCGCTGTTCTTCGCGTTGGCGCTGTCGATCACGGCGCTTCCGGTGCTGGCGCGCATCCTCACCGACCTCGGCCTGATCCGCACCGGCCTCGGCGCGCTGGCGCTGCGGAGTGCGGCCGTCGGCGACGTGGTGCTGTGGGTCGGGCTCGCCGCGCTGCTCGGCGCGGCCGGCCCGTCGGGTGCGGGTACCGCCGCCGTCACCGCCGTCGCGATCGCCGCCGCGCTGACGGTCAGCGTGCTGTGGGTACGGCCGGCGCTGGCCGTGGCGGTGCGGTGGGCCGGCCGGCGCGCCGACGCCGCGCAGATCCTGCTGCCGGTGCTGCTCGGCGGCGCGATCGCCTACGCGGCCGGCGCGCAGGTGCTCGGGCTGCACCCGGTGATCGGCGCGTTTCTGTTCGGTGTGCTCGTCCCCCGCGACGTGCCGGTGGTCGAGGACCTCAACGACCGGCTGCGCGGCTTCGCGATGGCAGTGCTGCTGCCCCTGTTCTTCGCCGGGGTCGGCCTCGCGACGTCGGTCGGGCTGCTCGGCGCGGACCCGGTGCGGTGGCTGTTCCTCGCCGCTGTCGTCGCCGCCGCGTGCGGTGCCAAGTTCCTCGGTGCCAGCGGCGCAGCCCGCCTCGCCGGGCTGCCGGCCCGGGAGTCGCTGCGGCTCGGTGCCCTGCTCAACTGCCGCGGCGTGACCGAGATCGTGGTGGCCGCGATCGGCTGGCAGTACCACCTCATCAACGACCTCGGTCTCACCGTGCTGGTGCTCGTCGCGCTGGCGACCACGGCGATGACCGGGCCGCTGATGACTGTGCTCGGCGGCCCGGCCGCGGCGGGGAGCGCCGGCGGGCCGCCGCGGGAGGCGACGGTCACGCCGCCCGCTGCTCCCGCCGCGCCCGCGTCTCGGCCTCCACCAGCCGCTGTGTCCAGTGGGCGTTGAGCCCGTCACCGAAGACGCGGCGGTAGCGGGCCAGATAGTCCACCCGCACGTCCGGCGGGACGTCCGGCATGCAGAAGAAGGCGAGGTCCGCTGTCACCATGTGGCGCACCCCGAACAGCGGCAACGGGCTCGCGAACGGCCGGAAGGCCGGGTTGTGAAGCCCGCCCGCGGCATGGTCGGGCCAGAAGTCACCGGCCATGTAGCCACCCTCGACGAACTCGGCGCGCGTGCGCGCGTGGACCCGGCCGACCATCGCCTTCAGGTCGGCGTCGGGCAGGCCGTACGGCACGGCGATCCGCACGAGGTACACGGCGTCGGACCCGAGTGCGCCGGCGCGGCCGGCGATGTCGTCGCGCAGCCGCCGCACGAACGCCACCATCGCGTCGTCGCCGGTGCCGGCGTCGAACGCGTGGAACGTGAGGTACCGGCGGCGCAGCGCCCTCGTGGTGTACGGACACACGACGCCGTCCCGGCCCAGATCGGGGTGTCTGTTCGTGGTGAAAGCAGTGATCCACTGCCGCGCCAGCTCAATTCTCTCCTCGGCACCGGTAGACAATGTTCCACCTTTCCGCACGCATTTCCGGGGGTTCGATCTCGCTGAATCATAAGGGTATTGACGACTCTTTTTCCACGGCTTCTCACGCATTCTCAGCGGTGTTGAGCTGGTACTTTACGTTGAAGACCATCCAGTTTCGTCTATCTCAATAGACCCTTGACCCGGCTCGGAAATATCGACTAGAAAGGGCACCATGGAAACAGACTCCCCGGCACCCCGTTCGATTGTCATCGTGGGCGGGGGCACATCAGGATGGATGACGGCGTCGTATCTCGCCGCGGCATTCGGCGACCGCGTGTCGATCACCCTCGTCGAGTCCGGCCGGATCGGGACCATCGGGGTCGGCGAGGCGACGTTCAGCGACATCCGGCACTTCTTCGACTTCCTCGGGCTCGACGAGACCGAGTGGATGCCCGCCTGCAACGCCACGTACAAGCTGGCCGTCCGCTTCGAGAACTGGCGGCGGCCGGGGCACCACTTCTACCACCCGTTCGAGCAGATGCGTTCCGTCGACGGGTTCCCGCTCACCGACTGGTGGCTGCGGGAGCCGGTGACCGACCGGTTCGACCGCGACTGCTTCGTCATCGCGTCGCTGTGCGACGCCGGACGCAACCCGCGGCACCTCGACGGCCGGCTGTTCGAACAGGACTTCGTCGAGCGCCGCGACGGCAACGCCCGCAGCACGATCGCGGCGTACCAGGGCGCGCAGATCCCGTACGCCTACCACTTCGAGGCGCACCTGCTGGCGAAGTTCCTCACCGGGTACGCCACCCAGCGCGGCGTGCGGCACGTGGTCGACGACGTCGACGACGTCGCCGTCGACGGGCGCGGCTGGGTCACCCACGTGCGGACCCGCGAACACGGCGACCTCACCGGCGACCTGTTCGTCGACTGCACCGGCTTCCGTGCCCTGCTGCTGAACAAGAAGCTCGCGGAGCCGTTCGTGTCCTATCAGGACACGCTTCCCAACGACAGCGCGGTGGCCCTGCAGGTGCCGCTAGACATGGCCGCCCGCGGCATCCGGCCGTGCACCACGGCGACCGCGCAGGACGCCGGCTGGATCTGGACGATCCCGCTGTTCGGCCGCATCGGCACCGGATACGTGTACGCCCGCGACTACTGCGAGCCGGAGGAGGCCGAGCGGGTCCTGCGCGAGTTCGTCGGACCGGAGGCCGCCGACGTGCCGGCCAACCACATCCGGATGCGCATCGGCCGCAGCCGCAACTCGTGGGTCAACAACGTCGTGGCGGTCGGGCTGTCCAGCGGGTTCGTCGAGCCGCTGGAGTCGACCGGCATCTTCTTCATCCACCACGCGATCGAGCAGCTGGTGAAGTTCTTCCCCGGCCCCGACTGGAACCCGACGCTGCGCACGATGTACAACTCGGCGATCGCGCACTGCATGGACGGCGTACGCGAGTTCCTCGTGCTGCACTACAAGGGCGCGGCCCGCGACGACAACGCCTACTGGCGCGACGCCAAGACCCGCGTGATCCCCGACGGGCTGGCCGAGCGGCTGGAGCTGTGGCAGACCAAGCTGCCCGACGCCGAAACCGTGTTCCCCTACTACCACGGCCTGCCGCCGTACTCGTACATGTGCATCCTGCTGGGTACCGGCGGGATCCCGCTGCGCCCGTCGCCGGCACTGCGCCTGGCCGACGAGCAGGCGGCGCGCAAGGAGTTCCAGGCCCTGCGGGACAAGGCCGACGAGCTGGTGCGCGCGCTGCCGAGCCAGCACGAGTACTTCTCCCGGATGCGCCGTCAGCAGTCCGGGCTGTAGCCGTGGAGGCAGGCACGCAGCGCGGGCATCGAGTACCGGTCGCGCACCAGGTGCGCGGCCGACTCGACCAGCCGTGTGCGCAGGTCCTCGTCGTCGAGCACCCGGCCGACGGCGTCGGCGAACCCGGCCGGCGTCTCCGCCGGCAGGTAGTGCACCCCGGGCGTCACGTCGAGCCCTTCCACGCCCTTGGCGGTGGACACGACCGGCGCCCGCAGGGCGAACCCCTCCAGGATCTTCAACCGGCTCCCGCCGCCGAGGGTCAGCGGCACGACCAGCACGCCGCCGGTCACCAGCGGCGCGGTGCTGGGCGGGTCGCTGACCAGCCGCACGGTCGGCGGCAGGCCGTCGGCGGGGATCCACTCGTCGAGCACCGCGCCGCACACCACGACGGGAACCGTGCGCCCGGCCGCCAGCAGCGCGGGGGCGAGGTCGTCGACCACCGCCCGGGCGGCCACCAGGTTCGGGTAGTAGTCCATGCGTCCGGTGAACACCACGCGCCGCGGTGCGGGTGCCGGCCCGTCGGGGTGCGGTGGCGCGGGAACCGTCACGACGTTGGGCACCACGCGGGTGGGTGTCGCGGCGGCCGTCGGGTAGAGCTCGGCGATGTCGGCCAGGTCGCGGTCGCTGCAGGTCCAGATCTCGTCCGCCGCGGTCAGGGCCGCGCGTTCGGCGAACTCCACGAGGTCCAGGGGCATGGGACCGTACTGGACCGTGCCGGCCGCACCGGCCAGCATCGCCGCGTTGATCGACCGGTGCAGCGGCAGCTCCGCGTTGTGCATGTCGTAGACGAGGCGGGTTCCGGTCCGGCCGGCCAGCCCGGTGACGTAGCGGTAGGTGTTCAGCCCGCTGCACACCACGGTGGTGACGCCGTCGGCGGCGATCCGCCCCACCAGCCGGTCGAGCCAGCCGCGGCAGAAGGGGCGGTCGAAGTAGGAGCCGCGGTGCCCCGGCCGGCGGTGCGCGGCCCCGGAGACCGCGCACCGGTCGTGGCAGATGGTCGTGCGGTCGCAGACGACCTCGTACAGCCGGCAGCCCGCCGGGCCGCCCATCGCCTCGTACAGGGCGCGCCACCGCATCCCCATGCCGCCCGGCTGATCGATCGACCCGACAAGCAGTAACGCTGTCCGCATCCCAGCAATATATATATAAACATTGCAATCTATGCATGGAGAAACCGCATGTCGACTGCGAACCGGCCGCCGGCGCCCCGCACGGTCCCGGCACAGCTGGCAGTCCGCGCCGACGCCGACCCGGAGCGGGTCGCCATCGAGACCCACGGCGTCGGCGGCCTCACGTTCGCGCGGTGGCACCGCGACGCCCTGACCCTCGCGGGCGGACTGCGCGCGCGTGGGGTCCGGCGCGGCGACCGGGTCGTGCTGCGGTTCGGCGCCCGGCACTGGACCGACTTCGCCGTGGCCTACTGCGGCGTCCTGGCAGCCGGCGCGGTCGCGGTGCCCTGCTCCGACCGGCTCCCGCCGGCCGAACTGCGGTACGTCGTCGGGCACTGCGCGGCCGTCGGGGTGCTGCACGCTTCGGACCCCGTGGACACGGGCGTCTGGCAGTGCGGTGTCGGCGACCTGACCGCCGGTGGCACGACAGGCGCTGTGACCGGTGCACCGGCCGACCTCGAGCCGCCGGAGCCGACGGACCTGGCGCAGATCCTCTACACCTCCGGCACGACGGGCCGGCCCAAGGGTGTCGCGGCCACCCACGCGAACCTCACCGCCGGCGCCACCGGCGACCCCCGCCGCCGGCCGATGACGCACTCGATGCACTTCCTGCACGCGTTCCCGATCGGCACCAACGCCGCGCAGACCATGCTGCGCCACGCGTTGGACGCGCATCCGGCCGCGTTGACCCTCCCCGAGTTCACCCCGATGCGCTTCGCCCGCCTCGTCGAGTCGCGCCGGGTCGGCACCGTGTTCCTCGTTCCGTCGATGGCGATCGAACTGCTCGCGTCCGGGGTCCTCGACCGCTTCGACACGTCCAGCGTCCTGCTGATCGGCTCCACCGCGGCGGCTCTGCCCCCGGCGGTGGCCACGGCCCTCGTCGCGGCGTTCCCCCGCGCGACGGTCGTCAACTCCTACACCTCGACGGAGGCGGCGCCGGCGCACACCACGATGGTGTTCGATCCGAGGCGTCCCGGTTCGGTGGGACGCCCGTCCGGCGGCTCGCTGCGCATCACCGACCCCGACGGCCGCCCGGTGCCGAGGGGGCAGACCGGCGAGGTGTGGCTGCGCTCGCCGCATTCCCGCGCCTACTACGGCGACGCGTCCGCCAGCCGCGAGGTGTTCCACGACGGGTGGGTCCGCATGGGCGACCTCGGCCGCCTCGACGCCGACGGCCACCTGTACCTGGTCGACCGGCACCAGGACGTCATCAAGACGGGCGCGTACAAGGTGTCCACGCTCCAGGTCGAGGCCGCGATCCACGAGCACCCGGCGGTGCGCGAGGTCGCCGTGGTCGGCGTGCCGCATCCCGTGCTCGGCACGGTCGTGGCCGCCGCGCTGGTGCTCCGGGACCCGCTCGACCTGCCCGCCCTGCGCGGGTTCCTGAAGGACCGGCTGGCCGGGCACGAGCTACCGGCCCGGATGGTCACGGTGGACGCCCTACCCCGCAACGCGGGCGGCAAGGTGCTCAAACGTCAGTTGGCGGCAACGATTCTGGGAGACGGCGCATGACACAGACCACGGACGCCCAGCACGGGATCTGGCTCACCGAACGGGCCGGCGGTGCCGGCGCGAGCTACCACATGGCGCTCGGCATCCGGTTCGACGGTCCGCTCGACGCGGCCGCGCTCGTGGCCGCCTGCGACGCCGTGCTGGCCCGACACGTTCCGTTGCGCAGCGCCGTCGTCGAGGTCGACGGCGCCACCGCGCTGGTGCCCTCGCCGGTCCCACCGCGGGTGCACCGCACCGTTCTCGGCGAGACGACCGTCGCCGACGCGGTGGCCGCCCCGTTCGACCTGGCGCGGGGTCCACTCGTCCGGATCACGCTGGCCGCCGACGGCCCGGAGCGGCACCTGCTCCTGTTCGTGGCGCACCATCTGGTCTTCGACGGCATGTCCAAGGACATCCTCGTGCGGGACCTTGCCCGCGCCTACTCCGGTGTCGCGCTCCCACCGGAACCCGGTGCCGCCTCCCACGCCGCGGACGAGCGGGTCCGGGTCGCGGCCGACCTCGAGGCGGCGCGCCGGTTCTGGGCGCCACGCTGGCGCGACCCGACCGACCTCGTGCTCCCGGAGCTGCACCACCAGCCGGTCGGCGCGGAGCCGGGCGCGGAGGTCACATTCACCCTCGACCCGGCGCTCACCGAGGCGGTCGACCGCGGCGTGCGCAAGCTCGGGGTGACCCGGTTCGAGCTGTTCGTCGCCGCCTTCCACGCGGTGCTGCGCCGCTACGGCAACACCGACCTGCCGGTGGCCGTCGACGTGTCCACCCGCACGCCCGGGGTCGCCGGCGCCATCGGCCACTTCGTCAACGAGCTGCCGGTGACGGTCACCGCCCCCGCCGACGTCACGTTCGCCGACCTCGCCACCGCGGTCCGCGCCGAACTGCGCGCGGCGTACCGGTACCGGGCCGTGCCGGTGCCGCACGCCGTCGGCCGGGTCCGTCCCCGGGCCGCGCTCACCCCGGTGTCGGTCAGCTACCGGCGACGCGGGCCCGACCCGGAGTTCGCCGGGCTGCGCACCACGGTCCACTGGACGATGTTCTCCGGATCGGCCCGCAACGCGCTGCACCTGCAGCTCGTCGACGCGCCCGACGCGGTCGAGGTGAGCCTGCGCCACAGCCCGGCGGCGATCCCCACCACCGCCGTCGAACGGATCGGCGCGCACCTGCGGACGCTGCTCGACGCCGCGGTGCGCGAGCCCGACGCGGCCGTGGCGGAGCTGCCGATGCTGCCACCGCACGAGCTGGACCTGGTGCTGCGCCGGTGGAACACCACCGCCCGTCCGTACCCGTCCGACGCGACGCTCGGGTCGCTGTTCGCCGCCCGGGTCGCCGCCGCGCCGCATGCCGTGGCCGCCGAGTGCGCCGGGCGGCGCCTGACCTACACCGACCTCGACGCGGCGAGCGGGCGGCTCGCCGCCCGGCTGCGGGCCGGCGGCGCCGGACCGGGCACGCTCGTGGCGGTGTGCCTCGACCGGTCGCTCGACCTGCTGGTGGCGTTGCTCGCGGTGGCGCGCACCGGTGCCGGCTACGTGCCGGTCGATCCCGCGTATCCACCGGCCCGGCGCGACCACATCATCCGCGACGCGGCGCCCGCCGTGGTGCTCACCGACGTCGACGGTCCGGGAACGGAGACGACGCCCGTGCCGGCCGACGACCGGCCGGACGGTACCGCCTACGTGCTGTACACGTCCGGCTCGACCGGGCGTCCCAAGGGCGTTGACGTTCCCCACGCCCAGCTGGCCAACCTGCTGCTGGCGCTGCGCGACCTCCTCGACGCCGGCCCGGACGACGTGTGGCTGGCGCACACGTCGGCGTCGTTCGACATCTGCGCGGCGGAGCTGTTCCTGCCGCTGGTCACCGGTGGGCGCACGGTCATCGCAACCGACCGCGAGGCCCGCGACCCGGCCGGGCTGGTCCGCCTGATCCACGACAGCGGCGTGACGCACGTGCAGGCCACCCCGTCGGGATGGCAGATGCTCCTCGACGGCGGGTTCGGCGCCACCGGGCGGGAACCGGTGGTGGCGGTGTCCGGCGGGGAGGTGCTGCCGCCCACCCTGGCCGCCCGGCTGCGCGCCCGGGTACGGCGGCTGTGGAACGGGTACGGCCCCACCGAGGCCACCGTGTACACGACGATGGCCGACGTGCCCGAGCCGGTCGACGTCGTCACCATCGGCCGGCCGGTCGCCAACTGCACGCTGTACGTCCTCGACGACGCGCGCCGCCCGGTCCCGCTCGGCGTGCCCGGCGAGCTGTGGGTCGGCGGCGCCGGTGTCGCCCGCGGCTACCTCGGCCGGCCCGACCTGACCGCCGAGCGGTTCGTCGCCGACCCGTGGACCCCCGGCGGACGCCTGTACCGCACCGGCGACCGGGTCCGGTACCGGGCCGACGGCTCCGTGCTGTTCCTCGGCCGCACCGACAACCAGGTGAAGATCCGCGGCCACCGCGTCGAGCTCGGCGAGATCGAGGCCACCCTGCTGGAGCACCCGCAGGTGGCGCAGGCGGCCGTCCGCTACTGCGCCGACGACGACCCGTGGCTCATGGGCTACGTCGTGCCGTCCGGGCCGCCACCCGACCCGGCGTCGCTGCGGGCGCATCTGGCCGTGTCCCTGCCGCCGGCGATGGTTCCCGCCGAGTGGATGGTCCTGGACCGGTTCCCGGTCAACGCCAACGGCAAGCTCGACCGGGCGGCCCTGCCCGCACCGGTCCGCCGGCCCGACCGTCCCGACGAACCGGCCGCACCCCGGGCCACCGACGGCGTGACCGACGGCGTGACCGACACCGTCCGCGCCATCTGGTGCGAGGTCCTCAGGCTCGACGACGTCGGCGACGACGAGGACCTCTTCGACCTCGGCGGGCACTCGCTGTCCATCACCCGGATGATGACGCGCATCCAGATGCAGCTCGGTGCCGACGTCCCGCTGGACGTGTTCTACGACACGCCCACGGTCGCCGAGATCGCCGAGTACATCCGGACCGAGTGCGCCGGGTCCCTCGTCACCGCCGACCGGGAGGCGGTCCGGTGACCGCGCCGGCGGTCCGCGAACAGCTCGCCACCCTGGTCGAGGCGGCGAGCGACGGCACGATCACGGCGACCGACGCGTTGGTGACCGGCCGGTCGCTGGGCGCGCTGGGCCTCACGTCGCTGGGCTACCTGCGCCTGGCCGACGCCGTCGAGCTGGAGTTCGGCGTGGAGCTCGACCTCGGCGCCGCCGTCGCGGTCGACACGCTCGACGGCATCGTCGCCCAGATCCTGACGCCGGACCAACCATGACGCGGTGACGGCGCGGCCAACGGGGTGCCTGGGACGGCGGGCTGACACGGGTGTCGATAGGATCCCGGCATGTCCGACCAGCGTCTCGCCGCCGGACGGGCTGGCCAGGGCATCGAGGTGGCCCGATCCGGCCACGCACCGACCGCCTCCCTCGGGGTCCGCGTGGTGCTCCGGGCCGGCGCGCTGTCGATGGGGGCGCTCGTCGTGCTCGGTGTCAGCCGCCTCGCGCACGGCTCGCTGGTCAGCCACTCGGTCGGTGCCGCCGCGTACGGGCTCATCGGGTCGCTGATCGGCATCACCTACGTCGTGGCGCTGTTCGTCCCGGCGGGACTGGCCAGCGCCATGACGAAGTACGTCGCGCGCGGCCGGGGACGGGGCGACGACGCCGGCGCGGTGGCGGTATACACCTCGCTGCGGCGGGTGTCCGATCTCTGCGCGGTCGTCCTCGGCGTCACCGCCGGGGCCCTCGCGTGGTGGATGTTCCCGGTGACCGTCGCCGACAGTGTCCACGTTGGACTGTTGGCCGCCGTGTTCTCGGCGTACAGCGTCGACAAGGCCGCCCTGTACGGCTTCGACCGCGTCGCCCGGTACGGCTGGCTGGAGCTGGCCGGCTCCGGCCTGGCCATCGTGGCGACGGTGCTGGTCGTCCTCTCCGGCTCGACGCTGTACCTCGCGCCACTCACCGCCGGCTACGCGGTGGTGGTCGTCGGTGCGCGGCTCGGCCTGCGCCCGGCGGTCCGGCAGGCCGGTGGCCGGCGCGCGGCGCTGCCACCGGGAGACGGCCGGCGGGCGGCGCCGCAACGCCGGGAGATCCTGGTGTTCGCCGGCCTCGCCGCGGTGGGCGCGGGGTCCGCGGCCGGCCTGCTACAGGGCGTGCCGCTGCTGGCCGACCGGTTCGCCGACGCCCGCAGCGTCGGTTTCCTCGTCGCGGCCGTGACGCTCGTCTCCCCGCTCTACCTGCTGCCCCGGGTCCTCGGAATGGCGCTGTTCCCCGCGATGTCGCACGCCCGCGGCGGCGGTGCCGACGACGCGGTCGGCCGCAGCGCCGACGTGTCGACGCGCGTGACGATGGTGCTGCTCGCACCGGTCTTCGCCGCGGCGCTTCCGCTCGCCGGCCCGATCCTCGTGGCGTACGGGGGCGCGGAGTACTCGGCCGGCGCGCCGGAGCTGCGGCTGCTGCTCGTCGCGACCTACGTCGCGGTCGCCGCGATCGGTCCCATCAACGCGTTGGCCAGCGGCACGATGCGGGAGGCACGGGTACCGGTGCTCGCCTCGGTGGTCGGCTGCGCGGTGGGCCTGGCACTGGTCGCACCGCTCGGGTGGTGGTTCGGCGGCGCCGGGGTCGCCGGGGCGTACCTCGTCGCGACGGTCGTCACCTCCGCCGGTCCCATGGTGACCGCCGCGCGGCGCTGGGCCCTGCGCTGGCGCGGCACGGCCGCGCGCGGCGTGCTCGCGCTCGGCGGCGCCTTCGCGGTGGCGACCGCGTCCGACCGGTTCGACGCCGGTCCGCTCGGCCCCGCGCTGGCCGCGTTGCTGTGCTGCCTCCTCGCGATCGCGGTGTTCGCGAAGGACGGCAGGGTCCTGTTGACCGCCGCGCGACGACCTCGTGGAGCTGACCTGGCGTGACCGACTTGGTGAAGGCCGCGGGGGCCTCGGGCACCGTCACCTGGACGCGCCGCATCGACGGTCTCCTGTGGACACTGCTGCTGTGCCTCGTGGTTCTCGTGCTGTGCGAGGGCTGGCTCAACGGCGTGCTGCTCGAGGCGCGCATGTCGAGCTTCGGCGAGGTCGCGCCGACGACGTGGCCGCGGCTGCTGAAGAACGGGCTGTACATCTCGCTCGCCGTCGCCACGGCGGTGAAGGTCGCGACGACCCGCCGCTGGCGCGACTTCACGACCGCCGCCGACGTGGCGCTGGCCGTGCTGTTCGTCGTGCTGGTGGTGGCCGGCCTGGTGAACGGGTCGTCACTGTCGCTGATCGCGCAGGGCGTCTTCGTGTACCTGCGTGGCGCGGTCGTCCTCTACGCGTGGCGGGCGCTGACGCCGGGTCGCGTGGAGGTGCGCCGGTTCCTGGTCGCGCTGGCCCCGCTCGTCGCCGTGCACGCGCTGGCCGGGATCTCGCAGCTCGCGTTCGGGCGGTCGGCGTACCTGTGGCTCGGCTGGAACGACATGACGTGGGCCGACATCAACCGGGCGCAGGGGCTGTTCCGGCACCCCAACGACCTCGGGCACCTGCTCGCGCTGACCGCGCTGGGCATCGCCGCGCTCCTGGTGACCGGCCCACGCCGGCGTGCCTGGTGGTGGGCGGCGCTCGGTGTGGTGCTGCTCGGGCTCGCCGCGACCCAGTCCCGCGAGTCGATCCTCGCGCTGTTAGCCGGGCTGGTCGTCGTCGCGGTGGTCAACGGGTCCCGTCGGCGGATCGCGTACGCGTGCGTCGCCCTGGTCGTCGTGTTCGCCGCGGTGCCGCTGGTGGTCACGCCGAGCAACCGCGCGGAGTGGTCGCGCCGGCTCGACGGTCTCATCAACGCGGTGCAGGCGCCGTCGGGGAAGCGGGCGTCACCGACCCCGGCCGCCCAGTCCCCCGCGGCCCGGTCCCCCGCGGCCCAGTCCCCGACGGCCCAGTCCCCGACGGCCCAGTCCCCGACGCCGGGTGCGACCGGCCCGGGTGCGGCGGGATCGGGCACGCCGGCGCCGGGCACGGCCACGCCGGCGGCACAGCCGTCGCCGTCGGCTGTCGAGCCCTCGGGGCCGCCGGTGGAGCGGGAGATCCGGATCCTCTACGCGCACCAGGCGTTCGACCTCTGGCTGCACCGTCCGCTGCTGGGCTACGGCACCGGCCAGTTCGGCGGCTACGTGGCCTACCAGAACAACCCGCGATGGAACGAGGACACCCGGTTCGGTCCGCACGGCTTCGACATGCACGGCTTCTACACCGAGACCGTCGACTCGTTCTGGCTGCATCTGTGGGTCGAGACCGGCGCGATCGGCGTGCTGGCCTACGTCACGTGGCTGTTCCTGCTCATTCGACCGTTGCTGCTGGCGGCCCGGCGGGCGCGGCGCCGGACCGACCGGGGAGAGCCGACCGACGCACGCGGGGAGCCGGCGTTGCCGTCGCCGGCCGTGCCCTGGGCCGTCGCCGCGATGGTGGTGGCGGTGCTGGTGGCATTCCTGTCGATCTCGTTGGAGAACCCGCTGTTCCCGCCGCTGCTGTTCACCGTGCTCGGCATCGCGTGGACGCTCGGGCTGCCCCGGGCGTCAGCGGCCGGCGGCGTCGGGCGTCCCCTGCGCGTCGGCATGGTGATCGTGTCGGAGTACGAGGCGAACCCGCGCGTGCGGCGCGAGGCCGAGGCGCTCGCCGCGCGTGGTGACGACGTCACCGTGCTGGCGCTCCACCGGCCCGGGGCGCCCCGCGAGGAGATGATCGACGGCGTCCGGGTCGTCCACCTGCGGGTCTCCAAGTACCGCGGCGAGTCGGCGCTGGCGTACCTGCGGCTCTACGGCGCGTTCTTCGTGCGGGCCAGCGTGTGGCTGGTCCGCCGGCCCCGCGCGTTCGACCTCGTACAGGCCAACACGATGCCCGAGGCCATGATCTTCACGACCGTGGCGCAGAAGCTCACCGGGACGCCGGTCCTGCTCGACGTGCACGACCTGACCGCCCAGTTGTTCGCGTCCAAGTTCCCGCCGCGCGGGCTCCTGATGCGCGCCATCCAGCTGAGCACCCGGGCCGCGTTCGCGTACGCCGACGAGGTGCTCACCGTCCACGAACCGTACGCCGAGACGATCCGGCCCATGACGAAACGGCCGGTCACGGTCGTGCTCAACAGCCCCGACGAGCGGCTCTTCCCGCCCCGCGAGCACCGACCGCCCGCCGACGACGGCGACCTCGTCTTCAGCTACCACGGTCTCCTCGCACCCCGGCACGGGCTGGCCAACCTCGTCGAGGCGGTGGCGCTCCTGCACCGCGAACTGCCCCGGGTGCGGCTGCAGATCCTCGGCAGCGGCGACGCCCTCCCCGCCCTGCGCAGGCAGGTGACCGAGGGCGGCCTGGACACGATCGTCACCCTGCCCGACGGCCTCCTGCCGATCACGTCGATCCCGAAGGCCCTGGAGCAGGTGCACTTCGGGGTGCTGCCCAGCCAGCTCGACCCGTGGACCAGCGAGGTCCTGCCGACGAAGCTGATGGAGTACATGGCCCTCGGCGTACCGGTGATCAGCTTCCGCAACCGGGTCATCACGCGGCACTTCCCCGACGACACCATCACGTTCGTCGATCCCGCCAGCGTCGACAACCTGCTGGCCGCGATGCGTGCGCTGGCGGGCGACCCGGAGCGGGCCCGCAGGCAGGCCGAGCGGGCCGGCGCCGCGTTGGTGCCGTTGCAGTGGCGGGAGCAGAAGCTCATCTATCTCGCGCTGGTCGACCGGCTGGCGCTGCGCCGGTCACCTCGACCGGAGCCCGGCCCGCAGCCGACCGCGGCCGTGACCATCCCGCGGCAGCGCGACCCTCAGCGCGACGACGTGAGCACCCGCCGGTAGTACGCGACCACCCGGTGGGCGACGATGGCCCAGTCCAGCCGGGCGTTGACCTCGCGACCGTTGGACCGGCGGCCGTCGGCCAGCACCTCCACGGCCCGCGCGGTCAGCGCGTCGACCAGCTCCGCGCGGGTGGCGCCCCACGGCACGACGGCCGACGGCGTCACCCCGGCCAGGACCTCGGCGACGTCGCCGACGTCGGTGGTCACCACCGGCAGCCCGATCACCGACGCCTCCTTGACCACCGTCGGTGACCCCTCGTAGCCCCGGCGCGAGGTGAACAGCAGCAGGTCGGCGGCGGCGAACTTCGGTGCGACGTCGGCCCGGCTCTGCCCGGGCGCGGCGAGCACCAGCTCGCGTGCCCTGATCCCCCGCGCGGCCAGCCCGCCGAGGACATCGGTGAACACGTCGTGGCCCTTGACCCAGTTCTCCGGCACGCCGCCGAACAGGATCACCTTCTCGTCGGCGGCGAAACCCAGGCCCGCGCGTGCCTTGTCGCGGTCGACCGGGGTGAACAGGCCGAAGTCGACGCCGTTCGGGATGACCTCGCCGTCGGGGTCGCCCGCGGCGACCGCCATCCGCCGCGACACGTACACCTTGTCGGCGACGCCACCCCAGCCCAGCCGCGTGATCCAGCGCTGCCAGTGCCAGTTGATGTCGTGCCCGTAGAGGGCGAGGATCCGTGGCACCGGTCCGACGAGCCGGGTCGCGAGCGCGGTCATGCCGTGGTGGACGTGCACGAGGTCGTAACGGCCGTCGCGGACCCGCCGGCGGATCCGCGGCGCGGCCAACAGGTAGTCCCGACGACCGCGGGCCTGCGCGACGACCTCGACGTCGACGTGCACCCCGGCCGCCCGCAACGCGTCGACCTGTTCGCGCACGAAGATGCCGCGGAAGCTGTCCTCGACCGGCCACATGTTGGTGACGTGCAGCACGCGCAGAGCCGGCTGTTCCCCGCCGGTCACCGGCGCGGGCTGTCGACGAGCATGCGGCGCAGCTGCAGGTACGCCGGCTTCGGCTGGTAGTCGCCGTCGAAGAGACACGCGTCACCCCAGCCGGGATAGGCGTACGGGACCCACGAGTACCGGTCGGTGAAGCCCCATACCGTGTACGAGACGCAGCGCTCCACGGCCAGGCACGCCTGCAGGACCCGGGTGTAGAGGTCGGCCTGCTCGGCGTGCTGGGCCGCCGTGGCCGGCAGCGGCAGCCGCACGTCCATCTCGGTGATCGCGACGTCGAGGCCGAGGTCGGCGAAGCGACGGAGGTTGGCGCCGAGGGTGGTCAGGTCGGCGCCGAGGGCCAGGTGCGACTGGAACCCGACCCCGTGCAGGGGCACGCCGTCGCGGCGCAGTCCCGCGGCGATGTTGTACAGCGCGTCGCTCTTCATGTTCGCCGCTTCCACGGCGTAGTCGTTGATGTACAGCCTGGCCGCGGGGTCGGCCTCGTGGGCCCAGCGCAGGGCGTCGGCGATGTAGCCGGGTCCGAGCGCGTCCATCCAGGGTGACCGGCGCAGCCTGCCTCCGTTGTCGGCCACCGCCTCGTTGACGACGTCCCACGCGTCGACGCGGCCCTTGTACCGGCCGACGACGGCGTGAATGTGGTCACGCAGCAGGTTCCGGAGTTCCTCCGGGCTGAAGCTGCCGTTGGCGAGCCAGCCCGGCAGCGCGTCGTGCCAGACCAGCGTGTGCCCCCGGACGCTCTGCCCGTTGGCCTCGGCGAACCCGATCAACGCGTCGGCGCTCGACCAGTCGAACAGTCCGCGGGACGGCTCGATGATGTCCCATTTGAGCTGGTTCTCCGACGTCACGCTGTCGAACTCCCGGGACAGCACCGTCCGGTACCCCTCGTTGCCGGCCAGCGCCGTCGGCTGCGCCGCAGCGCCGATCTTCAGGCCGCTCGCGTGGGCGCGGTGCCGCAGCCCGTTGCCCAGGCCGGTCGCCCGCTCGTTGAGGCTGCTTCGCGTCGTCTCCGAGGTCATGGCCGCCCCGCTGAGCAGCGCGACGCCGACGGCCGCACCGATGAGCACGACGACGACCGTCGCGCTGGTCAGCGCCCACACCGGAAGCCGGAGGTGGCGCGGTGGCATCGGTACACGCATCGACAGCGACCATACCTTGCGGCGGCGGGTAGGCTCGTCCGGCCGTTTCGGCACCTCAACGCACGGTCGTCCATGTCGGTGGATGGCGTCGATGAGAGAGAATATCCGACAGGGGTGCGTTGGAGGCGGGGATGCAGTCATCGGGGCAGGTCGGACAGACGTTCCAGTGGGTTCGCCCGGTCCGTCAGGCCGCGACCGTGGAGGTCTGGGACGGTCGGTCCGCCAGCGACCAGCCGGCGATCATGGTGCTGGTGACGCCCGCCGCGATGAACAACCCGGCCGCACGCGCCCTGTTCGTCGACGCCGTCCGGTGGGCCCAGCGCCCCGACGTCACCGACGTCACCGTGCTGGCCGAGGACGCCATCGGCGTGCAGCCGTGGGCGGCCCTCGCGGCGGACCCTCGCAGCCACGCGTTCGTCGAACGGCTCCTGGAACTGGCCGCGGCGCTTCCGTCGGCCGCGCCCGGCTCACCGATCGCGCCGGTGGCGCCGGCGGTACCCGTGGCGTCGCCGGTGATGCCGGTCCCGCCGCCGGGGGCGCCCTTCGCACCGCCTGGGTCGCCCGTGGCACCGCCGGGGTCGCCCGTGGCACCGCCGGGGTCGCCGGTGGTGCCGGCCGGGTCTCCCATCGCTCCTGTCACGCCGACCGGATCGCCGGCCGCGATGCCGTGGATGCCGGGTGCCTCGCCGGGCGGGTCGGGTGCACCGGTGGCTCCGGCAGCGCCCGTGGCTCCGACAGCGCCCGTGCCTCCGACAGCGCCTGTGGCTCCGCCCGGGTCGCCCGTTGCCGCGCAGTGGCCGTCCACGGTCGCGCCCCCTCCCCCGGCGCAACCCATGACCGCTCCCGTCCACGACACTCCGCCGCCGGTTCCGCAGCCGGCGGCCGCACAGCCCGTCCCGCAGCCGATCCCGCAGCAGCCGGCCCCGCAGCCGGCCGCGCAGCCCGTCCCGCAGCAGGCGGCGCCGTGGGGGCAGGTGCCCGACCCGGCGCCGGCGCCGCCCGCGAATGCCCCGCCGTTGCCGTGGGGTCAGCAGTCGGCGACCCCGGTCGCCGCCGGCGCTGAGCACGGGCCCGCCACCCCGCCCGCGGAGCCCGCCCCGCCGTGGGGGCAGGAGCAGACCGTCCGCGTGGCGCCGCAGCCCTGGGACGGGCAGGGCCAACCGGTGCGTTCGCCCGACATTCCGCCGCTGCCGACCGCGCAGGACCTGGCCGACCGGCGGCGCCGCCGGGCCCGCAACCGCATGCGAATGGCGGTGGTCGCCGGGGTGGTGCTTCTTCTCGCCGCCGGTGCGGCGACCGCCGCCTTCGTCCTGCCCGGCCGGGCCACGGACACCGGAGGCGGGACGGCCCCGACGGCCGGCCCGTCGCCGTCACCCTCGCCCAGCCCCACGCCGATCCCGCGGCCGACCTTCCAGGAGGCGGCGGCACCGGTGGCGGTGCTCGGCGGCACCTGGCAGGCCGGCGAGGCGACGCGGGTCCAGGACTTCGAGACCTGGCCGTTCGCGTTCCGCACGCCTGCCGACGCGGCCTGCCAGTACTTCGTCGGCGAACCGGGCTACAAGGCGCACAACTGCACCTGGGGCGTGCAGCCGAACCACACCGTGATGGCGTTCGTGGTCCGGCGCTGCGTCAACAGCTGCGACGCCACCGAGCAGGCCCAGTTCGAGACGATGACCCCCTGGAAGCCCGACGGCGTGCTGGCTCCCACCGATCCGACGACCAAGTTCGTCGCCGTCGACTACGGCGACGGGCGCGTGCAGTTCACGATGGTGCACTACTTCGGCACCACGGCCGGCGGCCCGCTGCAGTGGGTGGTCATCGTGCAGGGCAACACGTCCAAGCCGTTGCAGGACCCGGTCCTGAAGACGCTCAACGACGTCCGCTCGCAGACCCCCTAAGTAGCAATACTCCTCGGACTGATACCAGCAGCGACATCGAGCTGGGTACTCAGCATTGCGCTCGCCTTGATCGACCTCGCAGTCCTCCGACTACCGGACACACTCACCCTCGCAGCCTGGCTCGGCAGCCTCGGCCCGTTCAGTCCCGCAGCCATCGCCGCCGACATCCGCGAGGTTGTGGCTGGCCCTGTTCGGCGGCCTCGTTCCCGGCGTGCTCTACCTGGTTCCGATCCTCTCAAAGACCTTGGGAATGGGGTCGCGGCGACGGAATGCTGGCCGTCGTGGTCGGCCTGAACCTCAAAGGGCTCGGACTCGACGCGCTCGTCACAACCACCCCTCGCCCTCGCACTGATCCTGACTTTGGGGTCGCTCGCCGGACGCGAAAAATATCAACCGACCACATCGCAGTCGGACCATTCATCCTGGTCGGCGTACTCGTCGCCGTGATCACAAACTCCGGCCGAATACCCCGACATCACCTCGATAGTCACCGACTGCTTGTCTCGACGCACCCTGGCCACGGCATCAGGGCGGCATGCTCAAACTGGCCGCCGCCGGCCACGGACAGCGACGATCAGGACCCGGCTCCGATCACCAAGGCACATCGCCGCCTTCCGCTCATGCCGATGAGCGGATGTCTGGTCGGGATGATCGGCGTGGGTTGATGGTCGTCTGGTTGGTATCGGTGGAGTGATGAGCCTTCCTGTGGGCTGTTGCCGGGTGGTTGGGTGGGTGGCTGGTTTGTTTCTGGGAGGTCTTGGTGGATCGTTTGCTGGTGGCGGTGGATTCCGCGGTTGGGGTGCGTGCGGAGGATCTTGCTGCGGTGTGGCGGGATGATCCGGAAGCGGCGGCGGTGGGTCCGGCGTCGGTCGGCGACGGCGGCTCGGGCGGGCGGGTATTCGTGCCCGGTCTAGTTGAGTTGGTGGTGGTGCCGCTGGCGGTGAATCTAGCGAGTACGGCCTTGTATGAGTTGGTGCGGCGGTTGGTGGTGCGGTCGTCGGCGCAGCCGGCGCCGGTGCTGGATCTGGAGTTGATCGAGTCGACGACTCCGAACGGTGATCGGGTGCTGGTGGTGCGGACGCGTTCGGCCCAGTCGTGACAATCATTCAGATCCGGGAGCGGTCTGCTGGTACGGACGGCTCGTTCACGGTCGAGGTGTCGATCGACGGTGCGGTGTTCGAGGCGGTGGTGTCGGATCCGTTCGATGCGGCCAGGGAGGAGGAGCTGGTCTGGTACTTCGAGGAGCATCTTCGGTTTCCGTTCCTGGACTGGGACCGTCGCGACAACGCCGCAGCCGCGGTGGTCGAGTACGGGCGGGTGTTGTTCGGGCAGGTGTTCGCGTCGGAGGCGGCCCGGTACCGCTACCGGCGGCTGAAAGATGTGGCGTTCGAGGGCTGCCGGATCGAGGTGGTGGGCTCGGCCGGCTTACAGCGTCTGCACTGGGAGACGCTGCGCGATCCGGAGCTGGACACGCCGCTGGGGGTTCGGATGCCGGTTATCCGGCGGGTGGCCGGTTTCGAGGACCGGTTCGACCTGCCGGCCGACCGGCCTGCGGTGAACATCCTGGTGGTGACCGCACGTCCGGACGGGCCGAAGGATGTGGGGTACCGGACGGTGTCGCGGCCGTTGCTGGAGGCGCTGCGGCAGGCCCACGTGCCGGTGACGGTGGAGTTCGTCCGGCCGGGCACCTGGGCGGCGTTGCGGGCGGCGTTGCAGGCCAGGTCGCAGGTGCACGGGACGGGCTGGTTCCAGGTCGTGCACTTCGACGTTCACGGCCTGTTCGGGGACCACCGGACGTTGGAGCAGGGACGCCGGGCCGGGCGGTTGACCTTCGACCCGGTGGACATTCCGACGTTCGCCGGTCAGCAGGGGATGTTGTTCTTCGAGACGGCGACCGAGGGGAAGGCCGAACCGGTCCCGGCCCGGCAGGTGGCCGAGTTGCTGGCCGAGCACAGGGTGCCGGTAG
>NZ_BOPH01000079.1 GCF_016863655.1 Virgisporangium ochraceum | reverse complement strand
CCATGAAGCCGTCGGAAGCTCCGGTCAGCGAACCGGATCCGCTGCTGGTCGTCAATCAAGTGGCGCACTGGCTCGGTGAGCCCAGGGCAACTCTGTACGCCTGGCGGACTCCCGGACTCGATCATCGTGCGATCCATGTGGGCAACATGCTGCGGTACGGCCGAAGCGAAATCGAGCGGTGGCTCGATGGTCACACCGACTGTCGGTGCTGATCTGCGGACGGTTCTTATCGCCATGCCGGCCATGTATGCAGATTGGGGTTGCGACACCTGGGAACATTGAGCAGTGACGCAACCCCGCCAGCGACCGGCTGACATCTGGACCCGGCTGAACGAGATTTCCGGAGAAGCGGCCGACAACGTCCAACGTCAGCATGTGGTTTCGCAAGCGACTCTGCGGGAGTTCACCGGCAGTTGGCCAGGTCGATCCGGCCGCCTGTTGGCCAGCATGAACCTCGACTTTCCGAATGCGTCCCCTCGGCCCGCAGGAACTTCAAAAAGCGGTTTTGTTCCAGATTTCCTGCGCTACGCGTCCAGGTCAGCCGAACAGGTATGGCAGGAGACCGAAACCCGCCTGCCCGCAGCGACACGCGCCGCCGCTGACGGATCGCTGTTCGGGCGGCCCGATCTCGTCAAGGTCATCCGCGACGCGATCGCTCTGCATTTCGTCAGAAGTCACCAGACGTCGATGATGCACGAAGGCGCCTGGAGCACCGTCCGGCGACAGGCCAGAGACCAGTGGCTCTGCAACGAGCAGGTGCTCGAGCAGGCGTTCCTCAAGAAGTACGGCCTGCATCTTCCGTCCCGTAGCCGTGGTGCACTCGAGTTGATGGCTGACGAACTACTGCGTCCGATGGATGCTCTTTTCGAGTCCGGCGCTTTGCTGCGCATCAGGATTGAGCATCTATTCGCTGAGGCCAAACGTATTGCCGACGGTACCGGTCTGGAGATTGCCCGACCCATCGTCGGCGAGTTCCTCATAGGCGACACTCCTGCCCTCGCAGTCAGAATCGGCCACGACGGAATCGGCCCTACTGGTGGCGTGCCGCTGGGTGACGCCGACCAGGTCGTGTTTCCCCTGGGTCCTCATCTGCTTGCTTCACTCGGCCCACGCAACGCGTACGGAGCAATTCCGGCACAACTCGTTGACGCGTTCAATGGCCTACAGGTTCGAGCCGCGCAACGGCACGTGTACTTCCGACCCGGCAGCGGCCTCGAACGTACGGTGCGCCGAGCCGCGCGTCGGCGCAGCGGGGCCGAGCCAGCCAGTCAGCATAACGAGGGCGATGCAACCTCGTAATGCCAACGGATCCGCCACACCAAGCATCTCGAACTCGGAGTTTTGGACGCGGCAGAGAGGACTGACGCGATGCAGGATCAAGAACTTCGGACAGTCGCAGGACTGCTGCACGAACGCAACGTGATTGACAAGAAGATCGCCGGCATAATCGAACGTCCGATGACAGCGGGCCATCTCGGCGAGTGGATAGCTGCGAAGATCTTCGACATTGATCTGGAGCAGACCGCAACGTCGAAGGCGTTCGACGGCCGGTTCGCCTCGGGCTCGCTGCAAGGTCTGACGGTCAACGTGAAGTGGTACCTCAAGAGGGAAGGCCTCATCGACGTCACCGAGTCGGACGGCTTGGACTACTACCTGGTGCTCGCTGGTCCCGCAGCACCCGCGATCAGTTCGCGCGGAACAGTCCGGCCCTGGTGCCTGAACTCCGTGCACCTGTTCGATGCCCGCCAGTTGCTCCGTGAGCTACGGGAGCGTGGCGTCAGGATCGGCACCGGTACCAGCGTGCTCGCCGCTCAATGGGCTGCGGCTGAAATCTACCCGCAGCAGCGGAGTTCAGCGCTGGTCGTTCAACCTGAACAGGCAGCCCTTCTCCGACAGTTCGCCTCAGCGCCATGAACGAGACGTGGCTGACCGGTGCACCAGTCGTGATCGGTTCACCGGTCAGCCACGGCTTGTCAGTTGGCAGCGGTTGGCGAATGGCCACTTGGTGCGAGCGTTCGCGCCTCTGCTGCCGGGTTGATGGGAGTTGCCGCCGCGGCCGGTGGGGCTGAGTCGCCGCTGAGGAACAGCGCCAGGTTCTGGGCGATCTGGCCTGCTGTGGTGGCGTCCATGTAGGCCGGCTCCGTCCAGTTGATGTCCATCAGCACTGCGACCCGACCGCGGCCGGTGACCTGATCGGGACCCCACACGGCCGCGACCGGGACCGACGCCCCGTCAGGGCCGGGACCGGAGGCGAACACGTTGGCACCGGCAACCCCGCTCATTCCCCCGGGCGCGGAGACGGTCCAGGTCGACAATGCGAACGGACGCTGACCGATCCCGTCGACGGCTGCTGTATTGACCGGGACAGGGCCGGTCTCGTAGAACGGGTCGCCGAGGTTGCCGATCTGCACGTCCGCGGCCCCGGGTACGACGCTCTTGACCAGCGTGGTCGCAGCAGCGTTGACACCTTCGCAGCAGGGTCGTTCACCGGTCAGGTAGACGCTCCCGCCGGCCTTGACGTAGGCGGCGAGCCGGTCGAGGTCGGCCGCCGGCAGCGGCGTGACGCTGAGGTGCCAGATCTGGCCATAGCCGGACAGGTTCGCCGGGAGGGCATCCTCGCGGATGACCTCCACGGTGTAGCCTGCCGCTCGGAGTTGGGCCTGGAGCCAGTCCGCGCCGTTGGTGTCGCCGAAGACCCCGGAGCCCACGACAAGCACATCAGCTGTGTTCGGGGCGGGCGTCTTGGGCGTTACCTCGACGTCTATGGATGCCGCGGTCTGCGGTTTGAGGCCGTTGGCGGGGCTCGTCGTGGTCACCCGGTACATGCCCGGAGTGTTCGGGGCGGTGTAGATGCCGTCAGCGGTGATGGTGCCACCACCGGGCTCGACCGACCAGTTGACTGTCTGGATCAGCGACCGCGCGACGGTGGCGCTGAACTTGAGCGTTCCGCCGACTTCCACCGACACCGGCCGGGGTGTGATGGTCACGCCCATCAAGGGCCCAGACTCGTAGAGCGTCACCGAGAACGAGATCAGTGGATCCCTTTCCCAGTTCGCGATGGTTTTACCCAGGATCGACAGTTGGACGCCCGCACCGATGGTGCCGGTGAGTTTCCATGTGATGAACGCGTCCTCGCTGGTGTCGGCCCGAAGGTCGATCGGGTACACGGTGTTCTGCATGTAGGGGCCGACCACGCCGTACAGGAGCAGGTTCAGCCGGGCCCTGGCGCCGACCTTGAACTCGGCAGCGGCGAACACGGTCGGCGGTTGGAACGAGGTGGTCCGGTTGTTGATCGTTCGCGGGGTGACCCGGCCGTCCCTGGTCGCCACCTCGACGCCGTACGTGCTGGTGTCGCTGATCGACGTCACTACGCCGGCGCTGATCTTGCCGGAGCTCTCGAGGCTGAGGTCCAGCCGCGGAACGACGACCACGGGAACCGGACCGACAGAGAACTGGATCGGCCGGAAGTAGATCTGGCCCAGCGGAATGCTGCCCTTGATCTCCTTCTCGATCTCGGCGGTCAGCGACAGCTTCCGGGTGGTCTGGATCTGCGCCCGGAAGTTGGTGTCGGTGTGGAAGCAGCACCGGACGGAAGCGTCGAACGACACCGTGGGCGTGATGTCCTGCGACCCGGTGACGTGGACCTTCCCGTTCCCGACTTTCACGAGGTCCACGTCGATCGCGACGGTGAGTTTCGGACCGGCCAGCTCAGCCCTTAGAGCGTTCTGTCCGACGATCCGCACGCCCTCCATGGCCGGCCTGAACTGCTCCACGTCCGCGCCGTCGAGAGTGTTCTCCAACGCCAACCCGCCGTTGCTGACCGCATCGTCGAGGGACGCCGCCGCCGTCGCGACCCGGGTCGTGGTTCCGTCCGTCGTGACAGAGGTGACCTTTCTCAGCAGGCCAAACGGTGTCCGGTCGCTCACCCCGGCGACCACGACCCGCCCTGCCGTCAGAGCGCGAACCTGGTCAGTCGGCTTCTCGAACACCAGGGTCTGGTCGCCGGTCACCTCGGTGAGCGTCGACAGGGACTCGGGCGACAGGACCACCGTCTCAACCGCGATGGTGACGTCGGGCCGGGTGGCAGCGGTGGCGAGAGCCGGACCGGGTCCCTTGGCGTTCCTTGCGCGCACGCTGAACTTGTAGGCGGTGCCGTTACGCAGGCCGGTGATCGTCGTGGACGTGGTGTCCGCCTTCGTCCGCACCACAGCGCCGCCGGGGTTCGTCACCACCTCGTACCCGGTGATCGGAGATCCTCCGTCGTCGCCGGGTTCCCAGCTCACCGTCACGCCGCCCTTTCCCGCGGGCGCGGCCTGGACGGCGGCCGGTGCCGCCGGCGGTCCGATCGCCGGTGTGACCGGGCGGGTGCGATCGGATTCCCTGCCGCGACCGGCCGCGTTGACGGCGCTGACCACGAACCGGTAGGTCTTGCCGTTGGTCAGTCCGGTTACGACGGCCTGGCGAGCGTCGCCCTCGACGGTGACGACAAGATCGCCCGGCTGCGCGACCACCCGGTAGCCCGTGATCGCGCTGCCCCCGTCGTTGTCCGGTGCGTTCCAGGTGACGACTGCCTGGAGGTTTCCCGCGGTCGCGGCCACCGCACGGGGTGTGCCCGGTGGGGTTGCCGCTTTGGGCCGGATCGGTTTCGTCGGCCAACTCGCGGGGCCGGTACCCGCAGCGGTGATGGCTGCGACCGTGAAGGTGTACACCTTGCCGTTGGTCAGCTGACCGACCTGATAGCTGGTCACATTCGTCGTAGTGACGGTGGCACCGCCGGGATACGCCGTAATCACGTAACCCGTGACCACCGCTTCGCCGGCGTTCGACGGTGGCTTCCACTTGACAAGCGCTGAAGCGTCTCCGGGCGTTGCCGTCACACCGCTCGGCACGGACGGACGCCGCTTCGTCTCTGCGTTTGCCGTCGGCACGAGTAGTCCCAACGTCAGGACTACAACGGCTGCCATCGAACTTAAGACCAGAAAGCTTCTGGATGACCAGGATCGCACGTGGACCTCCGAGGGGCGCTAACGACCATGGATCGAAACACCGTGTTCAACGGTGAGCTGGTGACGGCCGTTGTGGCCCGTTGCGGGCTTCTGTGCCTCCGGTCAGGCAGGCTCGGACGCCGACTGCCGAACGAACTCCGCCGATCTTCGGCGACGCACACCGTTCTCCCGCCGACTGCCGGCCTGGTAGTTGTTGGTCCAAGACCGCTGTCCTACGCACTGGCGGCGAATGTCGCCGGCTTTCCGACAAAGCGCCTTGCGTTATTAAGCACGTGGCGGATGTCGAATCCGGCCGAGGATGTGACGCAATACCTCGAAAAGACCACGACCGGGACATTGCTCAAAAACTGACGGGACAGCAGACGATCCGATATTCGCGCACGAGGACGACGCGGACACATCGGGAAGTGCCTTCGATGGTGAACGCCCTGCGGTGCCGCACAGTGCAGTAGCGAGGTTGCCGGACGCATATTCGAGCGACCGAATCGAGTTTGAGAGGCATTCCCGATTGGGTGAATCGGCAACGCTTCGCTTGGATCGTCTTCCTACACTCGCGGTGGAGGGCGCAATCGGGCGATGATCGGGATCGGAGTCGACCGGTGGTTGATCTCCGTGTCCGACGTCCGGCGACGGTCAGGTGGACGCTGACCACCGTGGGGTCGGTCGGTGGCTTCTTCCTCTCGTGGTGGGTGCTTAGCCTCGCCGGCCTGTCGCCCGACGTGGCGTTGTCGCTGGCGGCCGTCGTAATGGCGGTGATCGGAGCGCCGATGTCCGCATGGGCGTCCCGGGCCGACGAGGACATCAACTCTCGCGCACCCAGTCCCGACACTGGCGCCGATGCCGACGTCGTGGTTGTCGGCGAGGTTCCGGCCCAGGCCCCTGGCTTCGTCAGTCGCGCCGACATTCTCGACGAGGTCGACAAGGCGATCGTGAGCGCCACCGGGCCGCGGGTCGTGTCTCTGGTCGGTCCTCCCGGCGCGGGCAAGACCCAATTGGCCGCGGCCTGGCTCAGGTCACAAGTGCGGACCCGGGTGTCAGTTGTGGCTTGGATCGTCGCCGAGACCGAAGCGACCCTCCTCGACGGTCTCGCTGCTGTCGCGGAGCGCGTCGGTGCGGCGCCGGGCGAGACAGCGGTGACCGTCCGGGCCGCCGCGGCTCGGCGGTGGATCGAGAGCACCGGACGATCGGTGGCCCTGGTCTTCGACAACGTCGTCGACGTCGACGTGGTCCGGCGATGGCTTCCGGCCGTTGGCGGGGCGACCGCTGTCATCACAGGCGTCCGGCGGGCGGCTCGTGACCTTGGTTCGCTGGTCGAGGTAGGTCCGTTCCCGGTGTCTACCGCCGTCGGCTTCCTGGCCGAACGGACCGGGCTCGACGACCGCTCGGGAGCTGCCGCGGTGGCGGCGGAGCTCGGTGCGTTGCCGTTGGCGATGTCGCAGGCGGCTGCGGTGATCCGGGTTGAGGGGTGGAGCTACGCGACCTATCTGGACCGTCTGCGAAGTGTTTCGCTGGACCGGTTGCTGCGGCGGGTGGATGGCGACAGCTACGAGCGCGGGGCCGCGGAGGCGATCCTGCTGTCGATCGCGACGATTACCGACGGGGGACCAGATCGGGAAGCCGTCGATCGGGTCCTGACCCTGTTGAGCATGCTCCCGGCCGGATGCCCGCGCGATCGGTTGGAGCGCGCCTGCGCCGCATTGTCGGTGGTGACCGACGGCGGGACAGCAGTGGCGCCGGACCAGGTCGCGAGGGCCCTCGCCCGCGCTACGGCGATAAGCCTAATCACCTTGCCCCGCGGCGGCCGCCTAGTCCAGATGCACCGGCTCGTCCAGCGGGTCATCCGTGACCGTGTCCACGTCAACGGCGGCATCGACGCGTATCGGCAAGCTGTGGACTACGTCGACCCCGACTGGGTGCAACGCCGAACGTTGATCCTGCTCACCGCTGTCCAGATTCCCAACGGCGTCGGGGTCGCGTTGGGAACTCTCGGCGGCCCTCTGCTCGGATGGGCAGTGGGAGGTCCGGTCGTGGCCGGGCTGACGATCTCGTGCAGCCTCGCTGGTGGTGCACTGTCCGCGCTGCCCGCCACATGGTTGATGCGCCGCTACGGCCGGCGCCCCGCGCTCGTCGCGAACCACCTCGCCGGCGCCCTGGGCGGCTGCCTCATGTTCGCCGCCGCCCATCTGACGTCGGTCACTCTGCTGCTGGTCGGAGGAACGCTCTTCGGAGCGGGGACGGCGGCGAACCTCCAGAGCAGATATGCGGCTGTCGACCTGGCCCGGCCCCACGTCCGGGGACGCACGCTGTCGATCGTGGTGTGGAGCACCACCATCGGCGCCATCGTCGGGCCCTCGCTGTTCCCCTTCATCGACCGCATCGGCCGGCTCGCGGGCGCTCCCGCGTACGCGAGCGGGTTCGTCGGCTCCGCGACGATGTTCACCGCCTCGGCTGCCGCCGTGTGGTGGTTGATGAGGCCGGATCCGCTCCTCATCGCCCGGGCAGAGAACGCCCGTCAAAGCACCGCCCAGTCCGTTCCGATCTACCCGCAACCCGCCGCGGTCGCGGGTGCCGACCTGCGGGCTGCCGCCCGTATCGTCCTGACCGACATCGACGCCCGCGCAGGAACAGCAACGGTCATGCTGGCCCACGCCGCCATGATCGCGGTCATGATTTTCGGCGCCATTCATGTGCTCGAGGGACATCACGCGCCTCCAGCGCTGACCGGCGTCGGAGTCATGGTGGGGCTGCATGTCGCCGCCATGTACGCGTTGTCGCCGGTCATGGGCGTCCTCGTCGATCATGTCGGCCGTCGACCGACGATCGCCGGTGGCATCGCGCTCATCGCAGGCGGTTGTCTCGGGATCGCGATCGCATCTCCGTCGCTGCCGGTCACCACGCTCGGACTCGTGTCGATCGGCTTCGGGTGGTCCGCGTGCATGGTGGCCGGATCTACGTTGCTGAGTGAATCGGCGGGTCCGGCCGACCGACCCGCGGTTCAGGGGTTCTGTGACATCGCCATGGGCGTCGCCGGTGGCCTCGCTGCCATCTGCTCCGGAGTCGTGGTCACGTTCTTCGGCACGGCGGCACTCGGCGTGGCCGGAGCGGCACTCATGACCGCCCTCGTTGCCGTCAGCTTCTCCCACCGAGCGCGGGTGCCATTGCCCTAGCCGGAAGGAGCGGTGTGCAGGTAGTTGCCCATCCGGTCCGGGCCGCATCGATCACGGCGCCTGGGCCGCACGACCCCGTCATCGTTCTCTGCCAGTGAGAGCCACCCGTCACCAAGTTGTGACTCGCCCAACCTCACGGTCAAACCACGGTCAAAAGATCAAGGGCGGCTCCCGCGGCACCGGGAAAGCCGCCCTTGACCTGCGTATATTTGGGTGGACCTGATGACGGCTTACTTGAATCCGTCGGAGCAAATCCGGGAGCTTGTAAACTGGGTCAAGGTGGATCGCTGACACGGGGTGTTTGGCTCTATACGCTGGCCAGGGGCTTGGTCACTGTCGGTCTGCGGCAGCGCGACTGCGCGCCGCTGGCGGTTCGCACCGCTGGCCTTCCGATTTCAGAGGCGAGCCAGATCATCGGCTGCCATCAGCCGTTAGCCGTAGTCGCAGGTCAAGCAGCGAACTCGGCGAGGCCACCGATCGGTCGCTGTTGGCGCTCGACCGGTAGCTGCCCCTTCGTGAGCAATTGCTAGCAACATCGGAGGGTTGGCGGTTTCCTGTCGCGCGCTCCCTCACGGTTGCGCTGTGGCAGGTTGAAGCGCCGATGGATCGCTTGATTGATCAACGATTCGGCGTCTCGCCGTTCGATCGGAGGGTTCGCTGCCGGACCGGTGGATGCCATGCTTTCAAGCAAACCATGCGGGAGGTGGATGACCGATGGCGACGGATTCCAGGGTGCCGGAATTGTCGCGGTTTGAAATCACAGCATTGCTTGATCGAGCACTTGAGGCAAGAACTGGGGGACCCTGGGCTGCCTCCCCAGGACTCCCGTGGACGCATCTGACGAGGAGAAGCGCGAAGCTGAAGAACGAGATCGTCAAGAGCGCATAGAGCGGCAGGAACGACAGCAAAAGGCAGCGGAGGAGTTCGTACTGGCCCTAAACGCTCGACTTCGCGAGGCATACCAAGAGGGCGCTGACACTGCAGTCGATCGCGCGGATCGCAACGCCTGGAATGCCCGAAGCATCACACTTTATCTAGTTGTGCTCGGCGTCGTAGCAATGCCAGTCATCGCAATGGTCACGAGCTTGGATCCGCAGGCTTTCGGAAGCTACATTGCTCCGGTCACAGGCATTGCAGGCACCGTAGTCGGATATTGGTTCGGGGCATTGAGCCGACCGGGGAGCCACAACACTGACGCCCAGTAGGCAAGGCCAGTTGCTTCTTGGACCTTGCATCCCGTCGCGCAGGTTGCGCGCGGCCGAGCCGCGCGTGACCTGATCTAGGTGGTGAACCCGAGGTGGGACCGCGGTCGCCGAGGCCATCCGACGGGGCCTGCTCTGACCGGAGTCGATCGAGGCGGGCACGGTTGGGATTGCCGAACGAGGGAAATGGAGGGGTCGCGAAGACGCCCGACGACGAGGTGAACTGTCATGACCGATCGTTGGTCCCTCACGGAGACGCCCGCCATGTACCCAGGTGACGACCAGGAGAGCCGCTGTCCGGCCACCTCCGACCTGACCGCCCCGCAGTCCGCGACGCTGGCGGCACTACCGTCGGTCATCGGACCGGTGCTCCGGACGGTCACCTGCGAGTTGGCGCTCGGCCACGACGGCGACCACATCGCCTTCACCGGCGCCGCCGACGACGGCGAGCGTTGGTGGTGGCTGTACTGGGCGAGCGACCGCCACCGGCTGATCCAGGTCGACACCTGCGCCCGTGCGAGCATCAACGGACCGCACCGTGACGAGTGCCTGCTGGCGCAGGACCACTCCGGTCCGCACAGTTTCGACATCCGGGCCACCTGCGTCATCGAGAAGGCAGTCAGGGCATGAGCGTGGCCCGGATGTCGCGCTTCAGAACCTTTCCGACCTTCGACCGCGGCAGGTCCGGCCAGATCTCGATCTGCTTCGGCGTCTTCACCGCACCGATGCGCTCGCGGACGAACGCGCCGATCTCGGCCGGCGCCACCGTGCGTCCCATCCGAAGCTGCACCACGGCGGTGACCCGCTCACCCCACTTGTCGTCGGGCAGCCCGATGACGGCGCAGTCCTGCACCGCCGGATGCTGCATGATCGCCTGCTCGACCTCGGTCGAGTACACGTTGAAGCCGCCGGTGATGACCATGTCCTTGGCCCGGTCGACGATGAACAGGTAGTTGTCCTCGTCGAGGTAGCCGATGTCGCCGGTGTGGTGCCAGCCGTGCGCCGACGCCGCCGCGGTGGCGGCCGGGTCGCGGTGGTAGCCGCGCATCACCAGCGAGCCGCGCACGACGATCTCCCCGGTTTCGCGTCGGCGTTTCAGCTCGCCGTCGTGGCCCATGATCGCCACCGTGCACAGCGGCGACGGGCGGCCGGCCGATGCCAGGCGCTCCGACGCGATCATGCCGTCGGGGCGGAAGTGGTCGCGCGGCGCCATCGTGGAGATCATCATCGGCGCCTCGGTCTGGCCGAACAGTTGCGCCATCACGGGACCGATCCGGCGCAGCGCCTCCTCCAGGCGGGCCGGTGACATCGGGGCGGCGCCGTACCAGAAGCACTGCAGCGACGACAGGTCGGTGTCGTCGAGGCAAACGTGTGCGAGCACCATGTAGATCAGCGTCGGTGGCAGGAACGTGTGCGTGACCCGGTGCGCCTGCACGTGGTCCAGGAAAACGCCGACCGCGGGAGTGCGCATCACGACGACCTCGCCACCGAGCGCCAGCACGGGAAAGCACAGCACGCCCGCGGCGTGGGTCAGCGGTGCGAGCGCGAGGTAGACCGGGCGGCCCTCGAACGGGTAGCTCATCAGCGTGAGGGCCGTCATCGTCTCGAGGTTGGTGCCGGTCAGCTCCACACCCTTGGGCCGGCCGGTGGTTCCGCCGGTCCCGACGATCATCGCGAGGTCGTCGTGGGCGGGCTCGTCGGCCGGCTCCTCGCCGCCGTCGAGGAAGTCGTTCCAGTCCTCGTCGTCGTCGAAACAGATCACCGTCGTGAGGTCGCGCAGGTCGTCACGGATCTGTCGGACCAGCGGAGCGAACGGTTCCTGGTAGATGAGCGCGACGCAGCCGAACAGGTCGAGCAGTTCGCGGTTCTCGGCCGCCTCGTTGCGCGGGTTGATCGGGCACCACACCGCGCCGGCCCGGCTGATCCCGAACACGCAGGTGAACGCCGTCGGGTCGTTGGCCGACAGGATCGCGACCCGGTCGCCGGGCCGCACGCCGCGGGCCTTCAGGGCCGACGCGATGCGCCCGCTGAGGTTCTGCACCTCGGCGTAGGAGACGCTCTGCCCGTCGGTGGTCAGGCAGGGCGCGTCGGGATCGAGCGACGCGCCCTTGTCCAGGTAGTCGACAAGCCGCACGGAGATCAGCCCCCGACGGTGACGACCGGTTCGCGCACCAGTCCGAAGCTGCTGAGCACGCCGAGCAGCTCGCGGTGCCCGAACGCCTGGCAGCCCGACGCGAAGCCGGCTCTCCGGGGCGGCTTCTGCAGCAGCGAGTACGCCGCGTACGCCTGCAGCAGCCCGGTCTGCTTGTAGTTGCTGTTGCCGTGAATCACGCAGTGCGCCCGGCCGAGCGGTCCGGACGCGTGCACCGAGTCGAGGGACTTGTTGACCCGCGGGTTCTCCCGCGGCGGCATCTGGTTCATCACCTGCGCGGCGGTGGCCGTGAGCGCGGCGTACTGCTCGTCGGGCGGCAGGTGCTTCGTCGCCTCGACGGCCTGCGCCACGATCTGCGGAACGCCGAGCATCAGCGGCCGGTTGAACACGCCGCCGAGCACCTTGACGTTCGCGACCCGCGGGTCGCGCCGGTACCAGACCGGGTGGGACGTGCCGCCCCACGGCAGGGCCAGCGCCAGCTCGTGCTGGCCGGGGATCACCAGCTGGTAGAGGCCGGCGTCCGGGTCCCATGGCGCGTATTTGTTCTGTTCGAGGTGGAACGCGCCGGCAAGCGCCGCGTTGACGAGAATCGTGAGCGTCGACGCGATCGTGGGGCTGCCTCCCCAGAACACCGCGATGTCGAGGGTGTCCAGGCCGGGTGTCTCCAGGCAGAGTTCGGCGGCGATCTCGCCGGTGGTGTACATGTGCGCGATGCCGGGCGCGAGCAGCAGGCCGGCCTTCGCGAAGTCGCTGCCGTAGTTCTCGTCGCAGGTGATGAGCCAGTCCTGCTCGCCGGTGGTGTCGAGGTAGTGCGCGCCGCTGGCCAGGCACGCCTCCACGACGGCGGGGCCGTGCTTCGAGAACGGTCCGACGGTGTTGCACACGACCTCGGCGCCGGCGAACAGGTTCTGCAGCGCCTCGGGGTCGTGGCCGACCTCGACGATCTCGTAGTCGGCGGTCTCGATGCCGGCGACGTTCGACTCCATCGAGGCCTTGAGCTTGGCCGCGCTGCGGCCGGCGGCGATGAACGGCACGTGGTACTCGCGCAGGTACTCGCAGATCAGTCGGCCGGTGTAGCCGGAGGCGCCGTAGACGACGACGGGCTTGTCTGCCATGACGTCACATCCCCATTCCGCCGTCGACGGGCAGTCCCACGCCGTTGATGAAGCTGGCCTCGTCCGACGCGAGGAAGACCACGGCGGACGCCATGTCGGCGACCTCGCCCAGCCGTCCCGACGGCGTGAGCCCGACGACCGCGCCGACCGCCTCCTCCGGCGACCCGAACAGCCCGATCCGGGCGACGTCGTTGGCCAGGCCCGCACCCATCGCGGTCGGGACGAGGCCGGGGTAGATGCAGTTGACCCGCACGCCGTAACCGAGCTTGCCCGACTCCATCGCGGCGACGCGGGTGAGCCGGTCGACGCCGGACTTGGTGGCCGAGTACACGCCGATGCCGGGGAACGCGATCGTCGCGGCCACGGAAGCGACGTTGATGACCACTCCGCCGCCGCTCCCGCGCATGGCGCGGAACGCGTGCTTGATGCCGAGCGCCGTGCCGAGGAGGTTCACCTCCAACTGCTTGCGGGCCTTGTCGGCGTCGAGGTCGATCAGCAGGCTCGTGATCTCGATGCCGGCGTTGTTGACCAGGATGTCGAGCCCGCCGAGCAGGTCGGTCGCCTGGCCGACGGCGGTCTCCCAGGCGGTGTCGTCGGTGACGTCGAGGTGCACCGAGCCGTGCCCGTCGCCGAGCGACTCGGCGACCTTGGCGCCAAGGTCGTCCTGCAGGTCGGCGACGACGACCTTCGCACCGGCGGCGGCCAGGGCGCGGGCCATGCCCTCACCCAGCCCCTGGGCGGCGCCCGTGACTAGTGCCTTACGTCCGTTGAGATCGGCCATGGGGAAGCTCCAAGGTGCGGCGGCGGATGAGACCCCCATCACATCCCTGGTCTTGACGTCTGTCAAGAAAAATCTTGACAGGCGTCCAAGAAAATTTGGACACTTGTCAAGAACCGGCCCCGGACATTTAGGATGCGAGCGTGGCTCCCTCTCCGAGTACGCGACGCGGCACCGTCGACAAGTTCGACGCTCGTCGCGACCAGCTCGCCGAGTCGGCGCTGAAGACGCTGGGCGAGCTCGGGTACGCGCGCACCACGCTGCGGGAGATCGCGAACAACTCGACGTTCAGCCACGGCGTCGTCCACTACTACTTCCAGGACAAGCTCGAGCTGGTCATCCACAGCGTCCGCTACTACAAGGCCCGCTGCGTCACCCGCTACGACGGGGTCCTGGCCGCGTCCCTCACCGCCGACGGGCTGGTCGACGCGTTCGCGGCCAAGCTCGCGGAGACCATCCGCGAGGAGGCGCCGATGCACCGCCTCTGGTACGACCTGCGCACCCAGAGCATGTTCGAGGAGCAGCTCCGCGACGCGGTCACGGTGATCGACAAGACACTCGAGGAGATGATCTGGCGGGTGGTCAGCCGCTACGCCGAACTCTCCGACCGTCCGCCGGCCCTCGAACCGCCGCTCGCGTACGCCATGCTCGACGGGCTGTTCCAGCAGGCGCTGCTGGCCTACGTCGGCGGAGACACCGAGGTGCTGACGCTGCTCGTCGGCCAGGTCCGGGCCGTCATGCCGCTTCTGCTCGCGCCGCTTCCGGCCGGGCACTGAGCGTCCTGCGCGGAGCGCGGGGACCGCTTGTGCGACGGTAGGCCGGCGGGTCCGGGCATGGTGCACGTGCCATGCCCTTCCACAGTCTCCGGCGGTCGCGCGTCGTGCGGATCGCGCTCGCCGTCTCGGTTCAGCTCACCGGCCTGGTGACCGTCGGAGCGGGTGCCTTTCTGGCCAGCGTCGACCTGCCGGACGCGCCACAGGCACCCGAGGCGTCACAGCTGCTGTACTCGGACGGCCGGACCGTGCTCGCGTACGTCGGGGTCACCAACCGCGGCGAGGTCGCGCTCGCGGACGTCCCGCTGCAGGTGCGGCACGCGGTCCTGGCCGCCGAGGACCGCGGCTTCTACGACCACCGCGGGGTCTCCGCACGGGGAATGGTCCGGGCCGTCACGGCGAACGTCTTCGGCGACGGGCTGCAGGGCGCCTCGACCATCACGCAGCAGTACGTCAAGAACGCGTACCTGACCGGGGAGCGGTCGATCCACCGGAAGGTCCGCGAGGCCGAGCTGGCGATGCGGCTCGAGGAGCGCCACAGCAAGGACCAGATCCTGGAGCGCTACCTGAACACCATCTACTTCGGGCGCGGCGCGTACGGGATCGCCGCCGCGGCGCAGACCTACTTCGGGGTCCCGGTCGGCGAGGTCACGCTGGCACAGGGCGCTGTTCTCGCGGCGGCCATCAAGGACCCGTGGGGCTTCGACCCCGCGGAGAACCCCGGCCCCGCGCGGGCGCGCTGGCACTGGATCCTGTCGAAGATGACCGAAGAGGGCTGGGTCACCGGGAACGCCGTGCGGGCCACGCCCTACCCGGTGGTGGCGCCCCCGCGCGGCCCCGCCGGTCACGTCGTCGACCTGGTCGAGCGCGAGCTCGGCCGCTACGGCGTCACGCCGCAGACGCTGCGCACGGCCGGACTGCGCGTCGTCACGACGATCGACCGGGAGGCGCAACGGGCCGCGGCCGACCACCTCGCCCCGGCCCTGGACGCCGACCTCCGGGCGGCGCTCGTCGCCGTCGATCCGCACACCGGCGCGGTGCGCGCGTACCACGGCGGCGGCTCGTTCGACTACGCCCGCGGTCTGCGCCCGCCCGCGGCGACGTTCCACCCGGTGGTCCTGGCCGAGGCCCTCCGGCAGGGGATCTCGGCGCGCTCGCGCTGGAACGGCTCGTCCCCGCGGACGTTCCGGGGGCGCCCGCCCCTGTACAACCCCGGAAACGCCCAGTGCCCGGACTGCACGCTCCTCGACGCGACGGCGCGGTCCCTCAGCACGCCCCTGTACGACGTGGCGGAACGGGTCGGACCCGCGAAGGTCGCCGACCTGGCGCACCGCCTGGGCGTCACCTCCGCGCTGGTCGACCTGCCCGGCGAGCCGACCCCGGGCGAGACCCGGGCCGACATCGCGCTGGGCCGGTACCCGGTGAGCCCTGCGGACCTCGCGTCGGTGTACGCGACGTTCGCCGCGAAGGGCATCCGGCGGGACCGTCACGTCGTCACCTCGGCCTCGTCGCCCGACGGCGGCGCGGTGCCGGTCACGCGGACCGCGGAGCACCGGGTCCTCGGCGAGCGCGTGGCCGCCGACGTGACCGAGGTCCTGGCTGCCGCACCCCGGCCCCGGCTGCCGGACGACCGACCGGCCGTGGCGCTCTCCGGAACCGTCCGGTGGGGTGACGGGGCGCCCGTCCGCGACGGCTGGACGGCCGGCTACACCCCGGACCTGGCCGTGGTCGTGTGGACCGGTCGGGAGACGCCCGACGGGCCGGATCCGGCGCAGCCGTCCCGGGACGCCTGGACCGGGTTCGTCGGCGTCAGCTGAGGTCCACGTCCTCGTCGCCCATGGTCAGTTTCTCCAGGTGGGGCAGCGTGCGTAGGACGGTGACGATCTCGTCGTCCGGTTCACCGGGTACCCACAGCTCCCTCAGTTCGGTGAGCTCGGCGAGCCACTCCGGCAGCTCGTCGATCTCGTTCAGCCACAGGCTGAGCTGCCGCAGGTTGGACAGGCGCCGGATCCACTCCGGCACGGTCGCCAGGCCGTTGCGGGACAGCTCCAGCCGGGTCAGGGAGGTGAGCTGCCCCAGGGTGTCCGGCAGGCTGTCCGGTGAGTCGGTGAACCAGCCGAGGTACAGGTCGAGGTCGGTGAGCCGGGACAGGTCGCCGATGCTCTCCGGTAGCCGGTCCGACCGCGTGTCGATGAGGGCCAGCCGTTCCAGGTTGGTCAGCCGGCCGAGGGCGTCGAGCGGCATGCCCTCCAGGTTGTTCTCGCTCAGGTCGAGCGCGCGCAGCCCGGTCAGCGAGCCGACCACCTCGGGCACCTCTTCGAGGATGTTGCGCTGAACGCTCAGTTCGACGAGGCCGTCGAGCCCGGTCAGCCAGTCGGGCAGGTCCTCGAGGTTGTTGAACGCCAGGTCGAGCGACTCGAGGTGGGAGAGCCGGCGCACGGCGTCGGGCAGTTCGTGGAGCCCCAACCTGGACAGGTCCAGGTGCGGCGACCGCGCGACCCGTGCGGCGTCGATCCGTGCCTCGGCCGTCGCCAGGTCGGTCATCGCCTGACCGCCACGGCGCCGAGCAGCGCCTCCTGCCTCTCGTCGACCGGGTCGTCGGGGTGCCAGTCGGTCACCGGAACCAGCCCCGGTTCGACGAGGTCGAACGGGCCCAGCAGGGGAAGGATCCGTTCGCGGGTGCGCAGGTGCAGCGGAGACGGGGTGCGCCGGTAGATGCGGCTGACGTTCTCGGCGTCCTCGACCCGCCCGGGTGGCGGCGAGCCGTGCGAGATCGCGAGGTAGCTGCCGGCCGGCACGGCGTCGTGGAGACGCCGGACGAGGCCGGCCGGGTCGTCGTCGTCACCGACGAAGTGCAGCACCGCGAAGAGCAGCACCGCGACCGGCCGCGACAGGTCGAGGTCGGCTTCCGGATGCGACAGGATCCCGTCGGGGTCGCGCAGGTCGCCCTCGATCGCGTGCGCCGCGGGGTCGTCCGCCAGCAGGCTGCGGCTGTGCGCCACGGCCACCGGGTCGATGTCGACGTAGAGCACGCGCGACCCGGGCGCGGCCGCCCGCGCGATCTCGTGGACGTTCCCGAGCGTCGGTATGCCCGAGCCGATGTCGAGGTACTGCCGGATCCCGGCGTCGGCGAGCCACCGCACCACCCGGCGCAGGAACGCCCTGTTGTCGTGCGCGATCCGTTTCGCGCCGGGCATGCTCGCCTCGGCCTGTTCGACGAGCGCCCGGTCCACCTCGAAGTTGTGGGAGCCGCCGAGGGCGTAGTCGTACATGCGGGCCGCGTTCGGCGCGTCGATGTCGACGTCGTCGGGCGCCCAGGTCGGACGGTTCATCAGGCCTCCGGTTCCGTTCTCGCCCTGCTCACGGCAGGCGGTTGAGCATCGGTGGCTGGACGCCGTCGAGCCGCACGAACCGGCCGGCCCGGAAGGTGTCGGCGGCGACCGTGCCGGTGGGTGGGGTCAGCTCGTACCCGAAGTGGCGGGTGGGTCCCATCGTGCCGTCGGGCCGGCACGGGATCGCGTAGTAGTCGACGGACCGGACGAAGTGGCGTCCCTCGCCGAGGGGACCGTCGGGCCAGTCGCCGGCGCCGAACATCGTGGCCCGGGCGCGCACCATCAGGTAGCCGCCCTCGTCCCAGAGGCCGCGGCCCATGGTCCGCAGGTTCGTCTCGATCTCCTTCTGGACACCGAGGTTGATGTCGGAGGGCGCCCAGCCGATGCCGGCGGCCACCTCGGTGCCGAGCATCGGCCCCCACAGGTGGCTGGCGTGGTACGCCTCCGACGAGCCCGGCAGCGGGAGGTCGATCCCGTCGCGCAGGTCGAGCATCCAGTCCTGGTAGTTGACCCGCTTCAGCCCGCTCGGCCAGGGGCTGACGATCCCGTTCACCGTCGTGGTGGACGAGCCGTCGATGCTCTGGCCGCGGTGGATGTCCCAGACCGTCGACCGCCACGGCATGGTCCTCGGGTCGGTGCCGCGTCCGCTGACGAACGGGTAGTCGGGCAGGCCGAGGTCGCCGCGGGCCGGGCACTGCCGGTTCCGGTCCCGCACGTTCTGCTCGACCCGTTGGTCGAGGATCTCTTTCAGCTCCCGCAACGACCGCGGGACCGGCCGGGGGCCGGCGCCCTGGTCGGGCCGGTACGGGTACAGGGGCGTGGGCCGCGACAGGCCGGGCCGGGCCAGCGTGCCGCCCGGACCGCGCGCCAGGATGAGCGCCTCGCGGGACCGCTCCAGGAGCGGGTTGAGGGTCGTGGTGGTCGTCGCGATCGTCCGGTCACGGGCCTCGACCATCGCGGCGCGGGTCGCGGTGACCAGGCCCGCGCCGCCGGCCGCGACAGCGACCCCGCCGCGTCCGTCGGGTACCAGCAGCCCGGCGGCGTTCGCGGTGGAGACGAGCTGCTGCAGGCTGCGGACGTAGGCGCGCTTCAGTTCGGTGACCGCGGAGGAGAGGCCCTGGAGCGCGACGGCCGCGTGCTCGGCGGCGGCGACCGTGCGGGCCAGGTTCGCGGTGGGCCCGCGCGCGGCGGTCCACGAGGCGTCGTGCGCCTCGATCATCCGCCCGTCGTTGACCTTGACGACGTGCCCGGCCGCGGCGTCGGCGCCGTCACGCCGGAGCCTGACCGACCGTGCGAACCCGAGCCACGCCTGCGCCGACCGCGACAGCCGGGTCTGGTCGGCCGCGGGCCAGGGCAGCCCCACCCAGCTGAGCGGCTGCGCCAGGCCGGGCGGCAGCGTCACCGGTACCGGGGCCGCGGACATCAGAACTGGGCGGGTTCACCGGTGGGACGGACGATCGAGGCGGCCCGGTCGCCCTGGCTCCGGTCCTCGTCGACGATCGTCGCGCCGCCGGCGGGCAGGGCCACCCCGGTGCCGGCGATCTGGTCCCCGTAGGTCACCACCGCCGAGACGACGTGCTCCACGAACCCGAGGTACGCCGGGCCGAACGACGCGCCGAGCTCGTCGTCGCCCCAGGCCTCGCCGAGGTCGGTGAGGGTCCTGGCCAGGTTCGCGAGGTCGCCGACGAGGTCGTCGGACTCGTCGGCCAGCGCGCCCCCGTCGCGGTTCAGCGCGGTGCCGTCGACGCTCAGCCGGTACGGGTCGGCCACGTCAGCGCCCTTCGTGGCGGCGCAGGTCGCCGACCAGCGTGGCCAGTTCGGCCAGCCGCCGGTCGGCGTCGACGGTCACCTCGGCGAGCGCGTCGGCCAGCTGCCGTTCGAGGGCGACTGTGCCGTCCGACGGCCGGCTCGCGGCACGCTGCGCCCCGGTGACGGCTTCGAAGACGGCCTGCGCGACGTTGCGCGCCGGGCTGCGCAGAAGCTCCGGAGAGATGGTGATGTCGACCAGCCGGCCCGCGCTGTCGACCACGGCACGCACCCGGTCGTCGGACCCGGACTCGAATACCGCTGACATCGGGCCGAGTCTATCCCGCGTCTCGGTCCCGCGTCGGGCCTGGCGCGTGGGGCCGAGAACGGACCGCGCGCGGAATCCGTACCGGTGGTCATGTGGGCGGTGGGGATCGACCTGGGGACGTCGAACACGGTGGCGGTGCTCCGGTCGCCGGACGGGCAGACGCGTCCGGTGCTGTTCGACGGGGAGCCGGTGCTGCCGAGCGCGGTCTTCCTCGACGCCGACGGCGTGCTGCGCGTGGGCCGCGACGCGCAGCGGTTGGCACCGCTGGATCCCGCCCGCTTCGAGCCGAACCCGAAGCGGCGGATCGACGAGCACACGCTGCTCCTGGGCGACCGGGAACTGCCCGTCGTCGAGGTGCTCGCGGCGCCGTTGCGGGAGGCCGCCCGCGCGGTCACCGGCGTGGTGGGTCACCTGCCGCCGGTGGTGCTCACGTGTCCGGTGGCGTGGGGACCGGTGCGGCGGCAGCGGTTGCAGCAGGCGGCCGTCGCGGCGGGGTGGCCGCCGGTGCGGCTGGTTCCGGAGCCGGTCGCGGCCGCCCGGTACTTCACCGGGACGCTGCGCCGGCCGGTGCCGCCCGGCGGGGTCCTGGCGATCTTCGACTTCGGCGGCGGCACGCTCGACGTCGCCCTGGTCCGCAACGACGGTCCCACGTTCACGGTTGTGAGCACCGCGGGCGCCGAGGACCTCGGCGGCCTCGACCTCGACGCGGCGGTGGTGACCCACCTGGGCCACCTCCTCGCCGAGCGGCATCCGCGGGCGTGGGCCGAGATCAGCCGGCCGACCGACGAGCTGGCCCGCCGGCACCGCCGCCTCTTCTGGGACGACGTGCGCGCCGCCAAGGAGACCCTGTCACGCACGGCGACGGCTCCGGTCGCGGTTCCCGGCGTGAGCGCGTCGCTGCACCTGACGCGTGGCGAGCTCGAGCGGGTGGCGACGCCGCTGCTGCGCCGGGCCACCGGCGAGCTGACGCGCGCGCTGCGCCAGGCGAACCTCGAGCCCGCCCGGCTCGGCGGCATCTTCCTGGTCGGCGGCACGAGCCGGGTGCCGCTGCTGGCCCAGCTCCTGCACGCCGGCACCGGCATCGCCCCGACGGTGCTGGAACAGCCCGAACTGCCGGTGGCCGAGGGCGCGGTCGCGCCGGCGGTCGCGCCGGCTCAGGCGGTCGCGCCGGTGCCGGGTCCGCCGCCACCACCCGCGGTGTGGACCGCACCCCAGCCGACGCCGCAGCCGACGCCGCCCCCGACGCCGCAGTACGTGCGGGTCTGGCCCTGGCTGCTCGGCTCGATGGCCGTGATCGCGTTCATCTGCACGGCCCTCTACCAGTTCTTCAACATCGGTGACGCCAGCTGAAGAGCTTTCGGGAGCAGGACCCGACAACGAGCCAGCCAAGATCGAAAGTGTTGGCGATTTTCTGCTGTCCGCAGTCCCGTCGGACCGCGAAAAGTCGCCACCACTGTCGATCACCAGCCGACCAGCGGTCGGCCGGCACGATCGCGCTCCGTTCCGGTGGTCGTCGCCTCGTCGGATCGCTCCACCCGCCCGCTGCCAGCCCTAGGCGGCGACCTTTTCGCGGTGGCGGCGCCAGGCGAGGATCGCCAGGCCGACGACGATCAGGCCGATCACCACGATGCTCACCGGTCCCATGTACTCGTCGACCTTCTGCCACTTCTCGGCCAGGAACCAGCCGGCCGAGATGAACGCGAGGTTCCACACCCCGGTGCCGAGAGCGGTGAGGACGGTGAACTTGACCAGGGGCATCCGGGTCATGCCGGCCGGCAGCGAGACGACGCTGCGCAGCACCGGGACGCAGCGGGACGCGGCGACGATCCAGCTGCCGTTCTTCTCGAACAGCTTGCAGCCGCGGTCGACGTCCTTCTGGCTGGCGACGAAGAACCAGGGCTTCCCGGCCAGCCGGTGCAGCCGCTCGTACCCGAGCCACCAGCCCAGCCAGTAGAGCACCAGCGCACCGGCGACGCCGCCGGCCGTGGCCGCCACCCACACCAGGATCACGTTCATCGCGCCTTCCTTGGCGCGGAAACCGGCCAGGGGAAGGACGAGCTCCGACGGGATCGGCGGAATGATCGTCTCCAGCGCTATGAGGACACCCACCCCGAAGGGGCCGAGGGCATCCATCACGCTTCTGATCCAGTCCGCCATCCCCAGATCTTCCCCGGAGCGAGGAGGTAACAAACCGAGGAGCTTTCGGCGTGTACCAGTCGAGACCCGAAACGAGAGGAAGCGTGTGGACGACTCTTTCGACGACTTCGTCGTCAACCGGGGACCGGCACTGCTCCGCTTCGCGTACCTGCTCACGGGTGACCGGCACCGGGCCGAGGATCTCGTGCAGGAGGTGCTGGCGCGGGTCCATCAACGGTGGAACCGCATCGAGCGGGCCGAGAACGCCGAGTTCTACGTGCGGACGGCGCTGGCACGGCAGAACATCTCGTGGTGGCGGCGGCGCTCCTCGCGCAGTGAACAGCCCGTCGCCGAGGTGCCGGAGACCGCCGCCGACGGGAGCGAGCACATGCTGGCCGCCCGCGACGAGATGTGGGCGCTGCTCGCCACCCTGCCCCGCAAGCAGCGGGCCGTGCTGGTGCTGCGGTTCTACGAGGACCTGCCCGACGACCGGATCGCCGCCCTGCTGGGGTGCTCGTCGGTGACCGTGCGGGTCCAGGCGTCGCGGGCACTGGCCCGCCTGCGCGCCACCCTGAGTGACCGGAACATCACCACCAGGAGAGAACAATGACTGAGGTCGACATGTTGGTGCGGGACACGCTGACCGACCGCGCCGACGCGGCGCCGAACGGGGCCGGCCTGCTCGCCCGGGTGCACACCCGCTCGCGGCTGTTCCGGCGCCGTCGGCGTGTCGGCGCGGCCGGTGCCGGTGTCGCGGCGGTGCTGCTGGGCGTCGCCGGGGTGCCGGTGGTGTCGGGTCTGCTGCCGGGTGACGGCGGCGGCGTCCCCGAGTCCGTCGGCGGGCCGGCCGCGAGCCCTCCGTCCGGGTCGAAGTCCTTCGGCACCGACCGGGCCTCCGACGCGCCGACGAGCCCGCCGCCGGCGTTCACCGTGGTGCTCGGTCCGCCGCGGATCACCCTGCCCACGGTGCCGTTCACCCCGCCGACGGGCGTGGTCGACGGGCTCGCGCCGGCCGTGGCCATGTTCGACGGCCGTCCGATGATCATGCACTCGCCCGAGGGCGGCTCCGACGGCAAGCCGATGCTGATGCTGTACGTCGGTGCGACCTCCGAGGCCGGCCTCGAAGGCACGACGGTGCCGGTGAAGATCCGCGGCGTCGACGGCACGCTCCTCAAGCCCACCAGCCGGCCGCATCCGGGCGTCCAGCTGACCTGGACCGAGCCCGACGGCACCGCGATGCTGATCACCGCCGGGAACATCACCGACGACCAGGTGGTCGCCTACGCCAACGGGCTGCGGAAGGCCGACCTGCCGGTCCTGGCGCCGTTCTCGTTCACGCTGCTGCCGCAGGGAATGGAGCTCGACAACGTCGGCCCGAGCGACATGGTGTTCAAGGTTCCGGGACAGCCGTCGAGCGCCGACTTCGGCGGCAAGCTCGGCTTCCTCCTCAACGCCGACGGCGGGCAGGACGCCGCGTCGTGGCCGCTGCTGGTCGGCGGGCGCAGGGCGCAGTTCTCGGCGCAGGACGACGGCGGCCGCGTCCTCCTGGTGTCGCAGCCGAACGGGTACGTGCTGCAGATCCAGGTACCGGCGAACCTCACGATCAGCGACGACGACATCAAGCGCATGGCCGAAGGGGTCACCGTCAACAGCGGTGCCAAGGGCGGCCGCGGCTGAGCACCGGGCCGCCGGCCGACCCGAGGTCGGCCGGCGGCCTTGCGTTCGAGTGCACTCGAACCCATAGCGTCGAGGTCATGGAGAAGATCGAACTCGGCACCACCGGCGTCCAGGTGAGCCAGCTCGGCCTGGGCTGCATGCAGATGGGCACCGCCACCGACGAGGCCACGTCGTTCCGCATGCTCGACGCCTTCGCCGACGCCGGCGGCGACTTCCTCGACACCGCCAACTGCTACATGTGGTGGGGAGGCCCGCAGTACCAGGGCGGCGAGAGCGAACAGCTGCTCGCCAAGTGGCTGTCGAGGAACGGCAACCGCAACCGGGCGTTCGTCGCCACGAAGGTCGCCGGCCTGCCGGTCAACGTCCCCGAGCTGCACGCGGCTCAGGAGGCCGGTGACGACCCGTGGCCGCACGTCCGGTTCGAGGGCGCCGGCGCCGACACCGTCCGGCGCGGCATCGACGGCAGCCTGAAGCGGCTCGGAGTCGACCACGTCGACCTGTTCTACGTGCACGTCGACGACCGCGCGACGCCGTTGGAGGAGACCCTGGCGGCCCTCGACGAGATCGTCGTCGCGGGCAAGGCCCGCTTCATCGGCTGGAGCAACGTCCGCACCTGGCGGTTGGACCGCGTGCGCGCGCTCGCCGCGCAGAACGGCTGGGCGGCACCCGTGGCGGTGCAGCAGCGGTACAGCTACCTGCACCAGCACCCGGGCACCGACCACACGTCGTCGGCCGGCGAGGAGATGCTCAGCTACCTGCGCGACCACCGCGACACCTCACTGGTGGCGTACTCGCCGATCCTGGCGAACCTCTACGACAGCGCCGACCCCGAGAAGCACCGGTTCTGGCCGCTGTACGGCAACGCGAAGGCGCTGGAGGCCGTGCACACCGTGGCGAAGGAGGTCGGCGCCACCGGCAACCAGGTCGCCCTGGCCTGGCTGCTGCAGCGGCGGGACCCGCGGGCGTTCGCGCTGATGGGCCCGCGCACCTGGGAGCAGTTCGAGACCATCGTGCCCGCGATCGACCTGCGGCTCAGCGACGAACAGGTGCGGCACCTGAACGACAGCGCCTGACGCCGGTCAGCTGGCCAGCGTGAGCGGTGGAACCAGTTCGCGCAGGCGCAGGCGCGTCTCGTAGGCGAGCTCACGCACCGGCGCGGCCAGCGCCGGGTCGCGGTCGACCAGGTCCTCCAGGCGGGCTCTCCACCGGCCGGCCTCGACGTGCGGGGCGTCGGGCCGGGCGGAGTAGCGCAGCAGGTAGCGGGTCTCGGCGAAGGCCCGCAGCGCCTCGGCGCCGAGCAGGTCACCCAGCGTCGGGGCGAGCCATCCGTACAGGTCGTCGAAGTGGGCGGCGCCCACGATCGCCAGCGCGCCGTCCCATGCGACGCGGGCTGTGTGCGTCACTGCGGTGTGCGTCACTCGGGTCACGTTGACAGTGTCTCGCCTTTTCTCGCCACCACAATGACAAAACCGTCCAGGATCGGCGCCAGCCGACCGATTTAGGCAGCGTGATCACCTGGACACGTGCTGTCACGGCGCTGCTGTGCGTCCAGGCGGTCGCCGTGCTCGTCTACATCGTGCTGCTCGTGCTGCCCGTGGAGGTGGTCCCCACCGCCGTCCGCGACGGGGTGATCGGCAACGGCGCGCAGGTGGTCTCGGCGGTCATCGTGGCCCTGCGCGGGGTGAAGCGGCCCGGCGACCGGGCCTGGAGCTGGCCGATCGCCGCCGGTCTCCTCGCGTACGCCGTGGGCGACATCCTCTACGACAGCTGGGTGTCCCATCTCGACCCGATGCCGTCACCGGCGCTGTCCGACCTCTGCTACCTGGCGATGTACCCCATCGCGGCGGTCGGACTGCTGGCCGGGGTGCGGGCCGGCAACCGGAAGGTCGGCCGGGGTCTCCTGCTCGACGGCCTCGTCACGTTCCTCGGCGCGGCCGCGCTGATCGGCGCGGTCATCGCCCCCGTCGTGGCCAACACCACCAGCGGCGGCGACAGCCTGGTGCACGTTCTGATCGCCGCCGCCTACCCGGTCGGCGACGCGACGCTGGTCGCGATGGTGATCGGGGTGCTGGTGCTGCGCGGCGGGTCGCCCGGCTTCTACGGCTGGATCGGCGCCGGGCTGGTGACGTTCGCCGTCGCCGACACCGTCTACACGTACCGCGTGGCGATCGGCGTGTACGAGGTCGGCACCCCGCTCGACGCGCTGTGGGCGGTCGGCCTGGCGATCGTCGCCTTCGGCGCGTGGCGGCCGCAGCGCCGGTCGGACGTGCGGGTCGACCGTCCCTGGATGCTCACCGCGCCGATCACGTCGGTGCTGGTGGCGATCGGTGTGCTCGTGTACGCCTCGGTGCGTCCGCTGCCGCTGGCCGTGGTGCTGGTCGCCGCGGCCACGCTGGTCGCGGCGACCGGCCGGATCATCGACGGGTTCCTCGCGGTCGCCGACATCGCCCGTGTGCGGCTGGAGGCCCGCACCGACGAGCTGACCGGCCTCGGGAACCGCCGGCTGCTCTACGAGACGATCGAGGCCGGGCTGCCCGGGATGCGTCCCGGCGAGTTCATGTACCTGCTGCTCATCGACCTCGACCGGTTCAAGGAGGTCAACGACTCCCTCGGCCACGCGACCGGCGACGACGTGCTGCTGACCGTCGGCTCCCGCCTGCGCACCACGATCACCGCCGGCGACGTGCTCGTGCGGCTCGGCGGCGACGAGTTCGCGCTGCTGATGCCCGGCCGCGACGCCGACTTCGACGTGCTCGCGTGCGCGGGGCGCATCGCCGCCGCGATCTGCGCGCCGATCTCGGTGGCCGGGCTCGCGCTGCAGGTCGAGCCGAGCATCGGGATCGCCTGCGCCCCGGTGGACTCGCTGGACCGCACCGACCTCATGCGGCACGCCGACGTGGCGATGTACGACGCCAAGGTCAACCACACCGGTCACGCCCGCTACGACCCCGACCGCGACGACAACAGCCGCGAGCGGCTGCAGCTGATCGCGGAGCTGCGCGACGTGCTGCGGCACGACCCCGACCAGCTCGTCGTGTACTACCAGCCGAAGTGCAGCCTGTCCGGCCGGGTCGTGGGCGCGGAGGCGCTGGTGCGCTGGCAGCACCCGACCCGCGGGCTGATCGGTCCCGACCGGTTCGTGCAGACCGCGGAGAACAACTCCCTGATGCCCGCGTTGACCGGGCACGTGCTGCGCACCGCGCTGGTCCAGGTGCGGCAGTGGCGGCTGTCGGACCCGCTGGCGACCGTCTCGGTGAACCTGTCGGTGACGTCGCTGCTCGACGAGGGCCTGGTAGACCACATGACGTCGGCGTTGACGGACGCCGGCGTCGCGGCCGACGCGTTGATCCTGGAGATCACCGAGACCATGATCATGGTCGACCCGGAGCGGTCGAACCGGACGCTGCACGCGTTGTCGGCGCTGGGGATCAAGCTCTCGATCGACGACTACGGCACCGGCCAGTGCTCGCTCGCCTACCTCCGCGACCTGCCCGTCCAGGAACTCAAGCTGGACCGCTCGTTCGTGCAGCACATCGTGACCAAGCAGCGTGACGCCGCGATCGTGCGCTCGACCATCGAGCTGGCCCACTCGCTCGGCCTCGTGCTGGTCGCCGAGGGCGTGGAGGACCTCGGATCGGCCGAGCTGCTGCGGGCGATGGGCTGCGACGTGGCGCAGGGCTACTACTTCGGGCGTCCCCAACCGGGCACGCCGACGCTGGCGGAGGCAGTCGACGCGGCCGCGATCGACGGCCTATCCCGTCATCAGATGGTCAAGAGCTAGCGGGGACGCGGCCCGGAACTCGTCGACGTCGAGCTCGACCAGCGACGACCCGAACGCCAGCCGCACCTCGCCCACCTCGACCCGGTAGAGCGCGTGGCCGCGACCGACCCCGAGCAGGTCCTCGGTGGGGTTGACCTCGGCGTACTCCAGCGCCGCGGCCCGGGCCCGCGCGCCACCCAACGGCTCGGCCCAGCCGCTGAGCCACAGCCGGCCGGGCAGGTCGGGGCGGTGGCCGTCGACCGACAGGACCACCGCCGTGTCGCACTCTCCCGGCGGCGGCACCAGCGCCGCCGCCAGCGTTCCGGTGGACCGCGTGAGCAGCAACGGGGTGCCGTCGGCCGGGGTGGCGTGCCGGACCCGGAGCGGGCCGCGGTGCCCGTTGACGTGCACCACGCCCAGGACCCGGCCGGCGGCCAGGGTCCGGGCGATCTCCACGAGGCTGGTCGACACGGGCACCCTCCATTCCTCTGGTGATTCTAGGGGCTAAGGTGTTAGGCAAGCCTAACCTTAGAGGAGTCATCGGTGAACCAGTCCCGGCCGAAAGTTCGACTGTCGCGAGCCCTCGGCATCGCGCTGACGCCCAAGTGCGTCAAGTACTTCGAACGGCGCCCGTTCCCTCCGGGCGTGCACGGCCGGCGCCGCCGCAACCCGAGCGACTACGCCGTGCGTCTGCTGGAGAAGCAGCGCCTGCGGCACCAGTACAACCTGAGTGAGGGCCAGCTCAGCCGCGCCTTCAAGGAGGCCGCGAGGCGGCAGGGTGCCACCGGCGAGAACCTGGTGGCCCTGCTCGAGCAGCGGCTCGACGCGGTGGTGCTCCGCTCGGGGATGGCCCGCACCATCTACCAGGCGCGCCAGATGGTCTCGCACCAGCACCTGCTCGTGAACGGCCGGCGCGTCGACAAGCCGTCGTTCCGCACCCGCTCCGGCGACGTGGTCGAGGTGGCGGAGAAGAGCAAGGAGAAGACCCCGTTCCAGGTGGCCGCGGCCGGCGCCCACGCCCCGGCGACGTCGGCCCCGTACCTGTCCACCGACCTGCCGAACCTGAAGGTCACGGTGCTCCGGCCGGCGGCCCGCACCGAGGTACCGATCATCTGCGACACCCAGCTCGTGGTGGAGTTCTACTCCCGCTGAGCCGGCACCGGAACGGCGCCCGGTCCACGGACCGGGCGCCGTCGGCCTACCGGACGACAGCCGAGATCAGAACGGTCTCATCGTTACGAACCCGGTGCCGTCCCCGGTCGACCGGCGGCACGTTCGCGCCGTTGGCCATCGCGTCGCGAAGGGCATCCGACGGCTCCGCCGACTCCGTCCTGATCCGGCGAGCGGGAGCGATCACCCTGGCGTGCACGGGAGCCTGCCGGTGGCGGCGGCGCCGGATGCTGATCCGTCCCACCATCCGCGCGGTGGCCGCGATGCGAAGGTACTTCCAGATTCCGAGTGGCGTGATGACCATCACCGACACCAATGAGTAGATCGGAAAGAGAAGCAGGGCCCACGACCGTTGGCGCCAGAACATGACGTAGGTGAACAACCAGTACGCGCCAATGATGACCAGAAGATATTCCGGGGACTTGACCGCGGCGTACCACCGGAGCGGGGTCATCAGATACAGGATGACGGTGTAGTAGAGGAAGTACGTCGGCCGTCGCCAGTTGTAGCGGTAGAAGTTGACGATCTGGTGGCGGAAGTTGCCGGCCTCCCAGACGATCCGCTGGCGGAACCACTTCGCGAACGTGTCGGGCACATCGGTCCTGAGCACGAACGGAATGTGGCCAACCGTGAACCGCATGAGCTTGGCGAGCTTTCCGAACTCGACGTCCTCACCGCTGTCGAACAGCGTGTGCGAATGGAACACCGTCTTGAGCACCGACGTCCGGCCGAGAAACCCGGCGCCGGACGTGAGCCAGGAGAAGTCGAACCGCATGTCCATGGAGATCTCGTACTCGATGGACTGGAGTTTCTCGACCACCGTCTGCGCGCGCGAGGGCAGCGTCCGTAACGAGGTGACGGCCAACTCCGAACCCGCGAACACGGCGACGAGCTCGTCGAGGTCGCCTTCGGGAACCGTGTCGGCGTCGAGGCGCATCACGTACGCGGTGTGCGTCGCGTCCACCCCCGCCTTCGTCAGCGCCGGGCACAGATGCGCACGCTTGCGCGGGATGTCGCTGCGCAGGATCTGGAAGCCGTACTCGTCGGCGATCCGGTCGAGGTCGGCGTAGAACTCCGGCTTCTCGCGGGTGGTTGTCGACAGCAGGACACGGCTTCCGTAGCGCCGCAGGTGTGGCGCATTCGTCAGATAGGAGACCTTGCCGTAGATCGGGATGACGATCGTGAAGTCGTCGTTCCGGTTCGCGGTACCCGTCCAGTGCTTGCGGCGCTGGCGCGCGCGGATCACCGGCGAGAAGTCGATGAAGAACGCGACCACCAACAGGGTCAGCAGTTGCAGCTGAAGGTCGGTCACGCCCGTCACCCGCGAATCCTGGCCCACACGAAACGCGCCGTCGCGAGCAATGTGACGACCACAGCGGTTCCGACCGCGATCCAGATGGGTATCGACCAGCTCAATGGCAGAATCGCTGCCATCATGCCGACCCCGATCGCGCCCCCATTGGCACTTCCCATTGTGTGAATCTCCTATCAGCGTGCGCCTGACGGATGCGCACAAGATCGGAAACATGCCCCGCCCCGGACCGCGATGTCGCGGGACGGGGGCGACGAAACAAACAATGGGAGTGCGATCCGGCTCCGGCAAGGGCTGCGGAGAGGTTCAGCCGGCGGGGGTCGTCCGGATGTTGCGGAGACCCGTCGAATGACGGCGGTCGTTTCCGACCGGCTCACGACGCTCGATCAATGTCGCGCGATGTTCGACTTCGTCGGCCGTGACCCCCGCCGGAAAGAGTGCCGCGGTACCGGGTCAGCAGTCGATGTCGTGGGACTTCACGTACTCGCGGACGGCGTCCGGGTTGGGGCTCACCGGGCTGTCGGTCACGTCCTTGCCGTCGACCTCGTCGATGTACCAGCCGTTGCCGGTCAGGTTGCCGTTCCTGCTCGCCGCGTGCTCGAGCTCGACCTCGCACGTGGCCGGGTCTGCGTCGGCGTTGACCTTCCAGTCGAAGTCGTACGCCACGAGTTCGCTCTTGGACTCGTTCTTCTTCTTTTTCTTGTTGTAGACCGACTTGGTCTCCTTGTCCTGCGTGACCTCGACGTGGTCGAAACCGGCCTTCTCCAGCTTGTCGGCGAACGCGTCGGACTTCGACGAGCACGCGGACAGGGCGATGGCGGCAGCGGCGGACAGGGCGATCAGGGCGAAACGGGAGCGCACGGAAGTTCCTTTACCAACGTTCAGGGTGTGAGACCCGAGAAGAGTGCACGACGCGCGCGGCCGGCGCAGCGTCAGGCGCGGGCTCGTGGCACAACTTGAGTAGTCGACGGACCGGTTTCGACCTGTTCGAACAGGGCGGCCGCTCGTTCGGCGGAGGCCCTGGCCCACCGTCCGGTGCTGAGCAGGCCCAACGCGAGGACGCCGAGCCCGGAGACGACCACCATCCACCAGACGCCGGCGGAGGCGATCGTCCCGGAGATCGCCACGCCGAGGGTGATACCGGTCTGGCGGCCCGACGACGCCACCGAGGTGGCCAGGCCCGCCATCGACGCGGGCATCCCGGACACCGCCGTGTTGGTGATCGGCGCGTTGATGGTCCCCTGGAAGACGCCGAACAGCAGAAACGTGCCGAGCACCGCGACCAGCGGAGACGCCGGCCCGAGCCACAGCGACGCGACACCGCCCAGGGCCAGGGCCGCCCCGGAGACCGCCAGCGGCAGCCGGGGCCCGCGGGCGGCGATGACCCGGCCGGAGATCGGCGCGAGCACCACGATCAGCAGCCCCAGCGGGATCATGCACAACCCGGCCGTCAACGCGTCGAGGCCGCGGACCTCCTGCAGGTACAGCGTCGTGACGAACAGGAACGCGCCGAACGCGCAGAACGCCAGCACCGCCATGACGATCGCCGCGGCGAACGGCACGCTGCGGAACAGGCGCAGCTCCAGCAGCGGGTCGGCGCGGCGCGGCTCGTACCACAGCAGGCCACAGAACCCGAGGACACAGACCACGATCAGAGCCACGATCACCGGAGACGTCCAGCCGAGGTGGGTCGACTCGATGATCGCGTAGACGAGGCTGCCCAGGACCAGGATGACCAGCACCTGGCCGACCGGGTCGACCCGGCGCGCCCGGGCCGCCCGCGACTCGGGGACGAACAGCAGCGTGCCCACGGCCGCCAGCACCACGATCGGCACGTTGACCCAGAAGATCGAGCGCCACCCGAACCCGTCGACGAGGGCACCGCCGAGGATCGGTCCCAGCGCCAGCGCCAGCCCCGACATCGCCGCCCACACCCCGATGGCGCGGGCCCGCTCGGCCCGGTCGGGGAACGTGTTCACGACGATCGCCAGCGCCACCGGGTTGAGCATCGTGCCGCCGACCGCCTGCAGCACCCGAGCCGCGACAAGCCACCCGGTGCCCGGCGCGAGACCGCACAGCAGCGAGCCGACCCCGAACACGGCGAGCCCGGTGAGGAAGACGCGCCGGCGACCCACCCGGTCGGCGGTCGACCCGGCGAGCACGAGGAAGCTGGCCAGCACGAGCGTGTAGGCGTCCACGGTCCACTGCAGTGCGGACACCGACGCGTCGAGGTCCCGGCGGATCTCGGGCAGCGCGAGGTTGACGATCGAGATGTCCATCGCCACGATCACCAGGCTCAGGCAGCAGATGACCAGCACCAGGAGACGGCGGCGGAGCTCCATCCCCCGAGTGTGACGATCGGTCCGCCGGCCTGCGCGGCGTGCGGCGAAGGTCATAGTGCTGTCCGCTATTTGCCAATACTCCGATTTAGCGTATTACGTGGGCCCGCCACGGTCTCATGGACCGCATGAGGCGATACAACCTCCGCCTCCGGCACGTGGTGACGCTGCTGATCGTCGCCGATGCGCTGGTGCTGGTGGGTCCCGTGGTCGGTCTGCTGACCGGCGGGTTCGGCTGCGCGGTCCGGGCGCAGTTCCTCGGCGGCCCGGCGACGGCCCTCGACCGGCTCGCCGCCGGGTCGTGCGGCGGCTTCGACCTGGCGACCACGCGGATCGCCGGCCTCGCCGCGGTCGCCGTGGTGTGCGCGGCGCTGGCGGTCGTGTCGTGGCTGGGCGCCGAGTTCGTGTATCCGCGGGTCGGTGGCGCGTTCGCGAACTGGCTCGGCTGGACCTGCGTCGTCGGCGTCGGCGGCGCCGGGTGGGCGCTCGCCGTCACCGCCGTGGCCGGCACCGGCGACCGGGCACTGGAGACCGCGCAGGTCGGCGTGCTCGTCGCGTGGACTGCGCTGGTGCCGGCCGCGGTCCTCGCCGCGCTGGTGACGGTGACCGTTGTCATGCGGGCGCTCGTCCCGGCCGGAAAGCCCACGGTCGAGCCGGCGGTGCGGCCGGCGCAGCCGACGTTCGCGGCTCCCGTGGTCGACCGGTGGGCCAGGAACTACGTGGTTCCCGGGCCGGCCGGCGAGCGCGACGCGGTCGGGATCTGCCTGTCCGGCGGCGGCATCCGGTCGGCGTCGTTCGCGATGGGCGCGATGCAGGCGTTCGCGGCCAACGGCGTGCTGAAGAGCGCGCGGTACCTCGCCACCGTCTCGGGCGGCGGCTACCTCGGCGGCGCGTTCCAGCGGCTCCGGGCCGAGACCCCCGCCGTGCCGCCGTTCGCGCCCGGTTCCGCCGAGGAGGACCACGTGCGGCGGCACGGCCGGTACATCGCCGACGGCGCCGCCGAGTGGGTCGCCGCGCTCGGGTCCGCGGTGCGCAACATCGTGCTCGGCCTCGGCCTGCTGTTCGCGACCCTGATGGTCACGGGCACGTTCCTCGGGTGGGCGTACGCGATGGTGTGGCCGTGGTCGGAGCCGGTGCTCGGATGCCTGGCCGAGGAGAAGGGGTGCGGCTGGATCCCGGCCTACCCGGTTCCCACGCGGTGGGCGGTCGCCGTGGTGGGCGGGGCCGCGTTCGTGGTCTGGATGGTCGCGGGCATCCGCGTCACGGGCAGGACGCTCGCCTGGCGGCGGCGCCTCGAACGGTGCGCCGAGATCCTCACCGGGCTCGCGGTGGCGGTCGTGCTCGCCACCATCGGCCTGCCGACGGTCGCCGTCGTGGCCGCGGAGGTCGCGGGTCCGCGGGCGCCGGTGGCCCCGGGCGGGTTCGAGGTCGCGTCGGTGGTCGGGCTGGTCACCGCCGTCACCACGCTGTGGAACATGATCGGACGCAGGTTCGCGCCGTCCGGTGAGGCGCCGGCGGACAAGGACGCCCCGGCGAAGGGACGGCGGCTGCTCACCCGGATCGGCTCGCTGGCCGGGTTCGCGACGCGGGCGCTGCTCGGCGCGGTGGTGGTGCTGGCTCTGGGCGCGTTGGCGCTGACGGTTCTCGGCGCGAGCATGGCCCGCTCGGTCGCCGCGTACCTGCCCGGGCCCGAAGGCGACCCGCCGATCACCACGTGGTGGTTCCTGTCGACGCTCGGCGGGCTGGCCCTGGTGGTCGCGGTCTTCGACCAGACCCGGATGAGCCTGCACCCGTTCTACAAGCGGCGCCTCGCGACCGCGTTCCGGTTGCGGCGCAACGGGACCACGGTGGAGGCGGCCCCGTGGGGCCGGCTCGACCCGATGACCATGTACGGCACGCCACCACCCGCCGGTGAGGGCCCCGAGCTCGTGGTCTGCGCGGCCGCCAACGTGTCGGGGCAGAGCCTCGCGCCGCCCGGCCGCCGCGCGGTCCCGTTCGTGTTCACCGACCGGTACATCGGCGGACCTCAGCTCGGGTACCTCAGCACCCCGCGCCTGGAGGAGGCCCTGGAGGATCGGACCTACCGGTCCGACATCACGTTGCTCGCGGCCATGGCGATCTCCGGCGCCGCGTTCGCGTCGGCGATGGGACGCATGAGCGGGCCGTTCAACGCCCTGCTGGCGCTCGCGAACGCCCGGCTCGGCGTGTGGCTGCCGAACCCGAGGTACTTCCATCGGCACGGTTCGCTGCCGCTGCTGGAACGGATGCGCTCGGCGCTGCCGAGGGTGCGCCGCGTGACCTACTACGTCCGCGAGCTGCTCGGCAGCTACCCGCCCGACGAACGGTTCGTGTACGTCTCCGACGGCGGCCACTACGAGAACCTCGGGCTGGTCGAGCTGCTGCGACGCCGGTGCACCACGATCTACTGCGTCGACGCGACGGGCGACAGTTCGATCGCGCAGACCCTCGCCGAGGCGGCCACGCTGGCCTACGAGGAGCTGGGTGTCGACCTCACCATCGACGGCGAACGGCTGGCCCGGCGATCGGCCGGCGCGGGCGTCAGCCCGAACGCGCAGCTCCGCTCGCTGGAGGCGCGGTACGCGACGCAGAGCACGGTGCGCGGGCGCATCCGGTACCCCGACGGCACCACCGGCCGGCTGATCGTCGGCAAGGCCGTGCTCACCAGGGAGACGCCGTACGAGGTGCGCGCGTACGCCGTCCGGTCCGACCGGTTCCCGAGCGACTCCACCGCCGACCAGTGGTTCGACGTCGACCAGTTCGACGCGTACCGGGCGCTCGGCTGGCACATCGGCCGCCAGATGGCCCCACCGGCCGAGCCGCCGCCGACACCGCCGGCGCACAGCGCGGTACGGCCTTCGACGACCCCGCCGACGACGAAACGACCGGAGACGAAACGGCCGGCGGTCAAGCGGCCGGGGTCCCGCCGGGCGGGCCGGCGGTGAGCGCACGGGCATGGTGAGCGCAGGGGCATACAGTGGCGGCCGTGGTGACGTTCGAGGTCGACGACGTTGTTCCCGCGGCCGGACCCCTGACGACCCGGCCGCTCGGTGACCTGTACGACGACGCGATCGTCGTCGGTGGCGACCCGGCCCTCCCGGTCGTGCCGCACCACGGGGTCCATCCGCTCCTGTCGGCGGTCGGGCTCGCCTTCAACGACCACCGGCCGCTGGTGCTCACGCCCGACGCCGTCTGGCTGACGATCGCGCAGGGCGTGGCGCAGCACGTCCGGTTGAACGCCGAGGCGCTGCGGCACCGGCTCGTGCGGCACACCGGGCGGAAGAAGCTGGTCCTGGACCTCACGACGCTGCCGACGACGGCCGCCGAGTGGGCCGGTGCGGTCGAGTCGGTCGGCAAGCTGCTCGCCGCCGAGGTCGACGACGCCGACCTGTTCGAGTGCGACTTCTCCACCAGCACGCCGGTCGACCGGACCGCGGCCCGGGTGGTGCTGCTCGACGCCTACTCGCCGTACTTCTCGGTGTGGCTGATGGGGGTCTGCGGCATCCCGTCGGTGACGCTCACCGGAACCGTCGACGACTGGCGGCGGATCCGCGAACGCGTCGGCGTGCTCGCCGAGCGGTTCGGCCTGGAGACGTGGTGCCGGTCTCTGGCGCCGATCGCCGACCAGTTCGTGCGGGCCGCGGCCGGCGAGCCGGACGTCGCGTTCTGGAAGCGCATCTACAACCCGGCCGACGCATACGGCGGCCAGTTGATCACCGGCTGGGCCACCCGCTTCTACCCGTACCTGGAGGGCGACGGCGGCCAGGATCGGCCGAACCCGATGCTCGACCTGCCCCTCGACGAGCCGCGTGACCTCACCGTCGGCCCGGACGACCACATGGGCTACACCGGGCCGGGCATCACCAGTGCCACCGTGCCGGCGACGCTGTCGCGGGTCCGGGTGAACCTGGTCGACCTGGCCCGGGGGGAGAACTCCACCGTGACGCTGCACGGCGGGGTGGCCGCTGTCGCGCAGGACCCCGACGGTGCGCTGCGGCCGGTGACCGGTTGGCACGTCGCCACGGCCGCCGTGGAGATCGACGACGTGATCGAGCGGATCGTCGCCGAGCACCACGCGGATCCGCCGGTGCCGTCCCGGTTCCCGAACGGGCCGGCCGAGATGCTGGCGATCTACCGGCGGATGGGCTCGGCGACGCTGTTCGACGGCGCCTGGCGGCTGCTGCCCGACCGCGAGACCCGCCACGCGGGGTTCCCGCGCGGGCCGTCGATGACCGCCTACATCGACCTGCCCGACGGGCGCAGCATCGCCGAGGTGTCCGAGTACTCCACCGGCACGTCGTACTGGGTGGTCTGCCGCATCGAAGCGGGCGGTCCGCCACCCGGGCCGGACGAGTACCGGTTGCCGCCGCCGGACCGGCTCATCGACCGGCGGCCGGAGGACGTCCCGGTCTACGGCACGTCGCTGGCGCTGCTGCTCGAGACGGCCCTCGACCATGGCGGCGACTTCGAGCGGTTGCGGGTCGGCACCCTCGACCGGTTCGGGCCGCGCGAGTAACCAGGCACATCTGCGCGACGTTGACCCGAGTGGCGCCTTGACCTGCTCGAACTGATGTTCGATAGTCGTCCGGGTGGAAGCACCGACGACGCTGGAGCACTGGTTCAACGGCATCCCGAGCCAGACGGGACGCCGTGACATCTACCTGCGGGTCAACCCCGCCGGTCCGCTGTGGGAGATCGAGGCCCGGCACGCCGGGCAGGTCTCGCTCACCGAGTACGGCTCGGAGGAGCACGCCCGTCGCATCCTCACCCACCTGCTGAAGACCGGTGGCTGGCGCAGACTGCCGTCATGACGGAGTTTCCGCGGCTGCTGCACACCGTGCTCGACACCACCGACCCGCGTGCACTGGCCGAGTTCTACCGGGAGCTGCTCGGCCTGCGCTACCGCGACGGCGACGAGACGGTCGACAACCCCGACTGGCTGGTGCTGGTCGACCACGCGGGAACGCGGAAGCTGGCGTTCCAGCGGGTCGACGAGCTGACCCCCACGACGTGGCCGCGGCACGAGGTCCCCATGCAGCTGCACTGCGACTTCACGGTCTCCTCGGAGGCCGAGCTGCGACGGCAGCGCGGCCGGGCGGAGGCCCTCGGCGCCCGGCTCCTGCTCGACCGCACCGACGACCCGGACGAGCCGCTCTACGTCTTCGCCGATCCGAGCGGCCACCCGTTCTGCGTGTTCGTCGCCTGACCGGCTAGATCCAGCCCTGCTCCCAGGCCAGGTGGGCGGCCGCGTGGCGGGTGCTGACGCCCAGCTTGGTCATCGCCGACGACAGGTAGTTGCGTACCGTTCCCGGCGCCAGGTGCACCCCGGCCGCGATCTCGGTCACCGCCGCACCGGTGCGGGCGGCACGGAGGACGTCCAGTTCCCGGGCGGTCAGCGGACACGCGTCCTCGACGAGGGCGCTCGCCGCGATGTCGGAGTCGACGTACCGCCGGCCGGCGTGCACGTCGCGGATGATCTCGGCCAGCCGGCCCGCCGGCGTGGTCTTCGGCACGAAGCCGGCCACCCCGGCCGCCAGGGCCCGGCGCAGCACGGCCGGGCGGGCGTGGCGCGTCACCAGGATCACCGGGATGCCCAGTGCCGCCCGGATTCCGGTGGCCGCCTGCAGGCCGTCGCCCGGTGGCATCTCCAGGTCGAGCACCGCCACCTGCGGACGGTGCGCCAGGGCGAGGTCGACGGCGGCGGCGCTGGTCGCGGCCTGCGCCACGACGCGCAGGTCGGGCTCGAGCTCCAGCAGCGCGGCGAGGGCGCCGCGGATCAGGCCCTCGTCGTCGGCCAGCAGCAGGGTGATCACCGGGACGCGACCTCCGCGGTGACGGTGAAGCTGTCGTCCTCCCGCCGCCAGGCGAGCGTGCCGCCGGCCGCCGCGAACCGGTCGGCGAGCCCGGCCAGCCCGCCGGCGGTCGCCGACGACGCGGTCAGCGGCGCGTCGTTGCGGACCAGCAGCCGCACCCCGCCGTCGTGCCGGGTCAGGGCGATCTCGGCGGACCCCGCCCGGCTGTGCCGGATCACGTTGGTCGTGGCCTCCCGCACCACCAGCCCGAGCAGCCGTTCGGTCGCCGGGACGAGGGTCGGCAGCCCTTCGTCCTGACGGGTGGTGCAGCGCACCCCGGCGGCCGCCAGCACCCGGGTCGCGTTCGCGATCTCGGTGGCGAGGCTGACGGTCCGGTACCCGTGCGCGACCTCGCGGGTGTCGCGCAACGCCTGCCGTGCCAGCGACTCCACCTCGCGCATCTCGGCGACCGCCCGCTCGGGATCGGTCTCCACCAGGCGCGCGGCGAGCTCGCTCTTCAACGCGATCACCTGCAGGCTGTGACCCTGGATGTCGTGCAGTTCGGCGGCGAACCGGAGCCGCTCGTTGGCCACGGCCGCCTCCCCTTCGACCTGGCGGGCCCGGTCGACCTGCTCGGCCACGTCCCAGAACCACAGCTGCGCGGCGACGGACGAGCTGGCCATCACGGTCACGACCGCCGCGACCCCCATCGCCGGGAGCAGCTCCTGCCCGGCGATCGCCGCTCCCGCAGCGGCGGCGGCCACGATCAGCACCGTGCCGGCGGCCGTCGTCCGGAACCGGGGGAGCCCGCTCCCGGCCACCGCCGCGGAGACGAGCAGGGCCGTGAGCAGCAACCACGGCAAGGGCACATCGGGTGGCGACCGGTACAGCGGTGCCGCCGCCACCGAAGCGGCGAGCGTGGCGGCGGCCGTCCCGGCGAACGCGAGACCGACCCGGCGGGTCATCGGCGGCGGCCCGCCGGCCCGTACCGAGACGCGCATGAAGTGGAGGGACATCCCGCCCGCGCCCACCACCGCGACGGCCATCAGGACCATCGTCGGCAGCGGCGTCGGCCAGCGGTTGGCGAGGTCGACCGTCACCATGACCGTGATCGCACCGACGAACAGCAGCAGCGACCACAGCGTGATGTGCCGCAGGTACCGCAGGCGGGTGCGGTAGGGAGCGGCGGCAACGGTCACGCCGCAATCATGCGGCCTCGACGGAGCGAACAGTCCATGACATCTGTCATGAGCTTGCGTGCGGGCGTGCACACCGGTCGATGTCGGTGCGCACTACCGCGCTCACGCGGTCCCGAAGAAGCTTTCTGCCCATGAAGACGGACTCGGTTCTGCGATGCGCGGGCCTCCGCTGCCGCTACGGCGACTTCGAGGCGGTGCGCGGGGTCGACCTGACGGTCGGCCGGGGCGAGCTGTTCGCGCTGCTCGGCACGAACGGCGCGGGCAAGACCACGATTCTCGACACGCTGCAGGGGCACCTGCGGCCGACCTCCGGCGAGGTGCGGGTCCTCGGCCTCGACGTGCACCGCAACCGCCGCGAGGTGGCCGCCCGCACCGGCGTCGTCATGCAGGAGTCGGGGTTCGCGCCCGGGCTGACGGTCGCCGAAACGCTGACCCTGTGGCAGGGCCTCACCGGTGCGGCCCCGAACCGGCTTCTGGAGGAGGTCGACCTCACGCACCGCGCCCGGGTGAAGGTCGGCAAGCTGTCCGGCGGCGAGAAGCGGCGGCTCGACCTCGCGGTCGCGCTCATCGGTGACCCGCAACTGCTGTTCCTCGACGAGCCGACCACCGGCCTGGACCCGCAGTCGCGCGAACGGGCCTGGGAGGTGATCCGCCGGCGGGTGCGCGACGGCGTGGCGGTCGTGCTGACCACCCACTACCTGGAGGAGGCGGAGGAGCTGGCCGACCGGCTCGCGATCCTGCACCAGGGCCGGATCGTGACACAGGGGACGCTCGACGAGGTCGCCGCCGGCCAGCCGGCCCGCATCCGGTGCTCGTTGCCGGCCCGGCTGCAGGGCGCCGCCATCCCCGGCCTGGTCGGCGAGCAGGTGTGGACCGGCGCCGGCGACCTCGAGATCCGCACGACCGACCTGGTCGGTGACATGCAACGGCTGTCGACGTGGGCCGACCGGCTCGACGTCCGTCCCGAGCGGCTGCGGGCGACCCCGCCGTCGCTCGCCGAAGTGTTCCGGGGGTACAGCACATGAAACCGTGGGCGCTCCTCGCCGTCGCCGAGCTGAAGCTGACGCTCCGCAGCCCGCTCGTCGCCGCCACCGCCGTCCTCGCCCCGCTGGCGATGGGCCTGTTCCTGCTCGGCAACCGCGAGCTCGGCGGCGCCGGCATCGTCTCGATGCAGCTGCTGGCACTGCTCGGCTTCACCCTGTACGCGGGCGGGACCACGACCCTCGCCGCCCGCCGGCAGCAGCTGGTGCTGAAGCGGCTGCGCACGTCGCCGGCGTCGGACCGCACGATCGTCGCGGGCCTGATGCTTCCGCTCGCGCTGCTCGTGGTGATCCAGGCGGCGATCCTGATCGCGACCACGATCGTGGTGACGGACACCTGGCCGCACACGTGGTGGCCGCTCGTCCTCGCCGTGGCCGGCGGCACGGTTCTGGTGATGGGTCTGGCGTTCATCACGGCCGCGTTCACCGGAACGCCGGAGCTGGCGCAGGTGACCACGCTGCCGGTGTTCCTGGCCCTGTTCGCCGGCGGCCTCTGGGCCGGCTCCACCCCGCCCGACGAGGTGACCTGGCTGATGGTCCTGGTGCCCGGCGGCGCGGTCGCCCAGCTGGTGCAGCTGGGCTGGGACGGCGCCGGCCTGTCCGTGTCGACCGTGCTGCCGCCGCTGGTGGCGATGGTGGTCACCGGCGCCGCGGCGGCCTACCTCGCGGGACGTGTCTTCCGGTGGCAGCCCCGGTCCTGAGACCCTCTCGGTGGAACACGCGTCGAAGCGGAGTGATGTTGGTCCCCGCGGGGTATCTCGCGGGGGCACGCCTGCCGCCCTCCGGGAGGACCGGACCATGCTCAGTGAACGTGAGCGGCACCTGCTCGAACTGATCGAAGCAGACCTGTCCGCCGGCGACAGACGGTTCGCGGCCGCGATGCGCGCCGGCCGTCCGAAGCCGCCCCGCGAGTACCGGCGCACCTGGACAGCCGTGCTCGTGGTGCTCGGCCTGCTCGGCGTCGTCGCGGTCGTCGTCACCGGCCACTGGGGCGCCGTCCTCGCGCTGGTGGCGGTCGCCGTGCTCGGCCTCGTCCGGTTCGTGCGGCGCCGTCTCGACTGATCCGGGACGCCTATTCGCCGGTCAACGCCCGCCGGTTCCGATGCTCGAGCATGACCTTGAACCGGTCGTCCGGCGGCATGCATTCGAGGTGCGACCGCGCGGTCAGCGGGACGCGGCCGTCGGGGCCGACCGGAGGGCTGTCGTTCCGGGCGGTTCCGTGCTTCTTCGCCCGCTCGTGGTCGTCGGCCATCTTCGCGTGGACGCCGGCCTGGACGCCCGCCCGGATCCGCTGGCGGGCGTCGTCGATGGTGGTGACGACGCCCGCGGAGATCTTCGCCTCGACCCTTTCGAAGGCGGTGCTGAGAATGCCGGTCACCACCGGCGCGTCGGGCGCGAGCATCAACATGTCGGCCGCGAAGTCGGTTTGCTCCATGAGGAGGATCTGCCGGATGTCGCGGAACGACTCGAGCAGGTCGTTGCGTTCACGGCGGCGGCGGTACCCGTCCCGGGCGATCGCCGCCCAGGCGCCGAGCGCGACGGCGACTCCGGCCGCCGTGGTGATGATGACCTGAGTTGTGCCCATCACGCCGCCCTTTCCCGATTGTCCACGGTGAATCCGAGCGGCGGGGGCGTCGTTCAGATTCCGTATGTGTCCTCGTACTTCTGCAGAATTCCCAGGGCCTGGCCCTTCATCCGGTGCTCGGCCCGATCCTGTGCGATACGGGCGATGTCCTCGCAGGAGTAGTTCATCCAGCGCAGAACGTTGAAAGCGACGCTGACCAGGTCTGCCGCCTCGCGCGATGCCCGTTCCCTGTCGTGCCGGTCCCAGTGTTCCGTCAATTCCTGGAACTGGATTTCCGCTGCTTTCCGGAAATGCTCCAGGGGCTTTTCCTTGATCAGCTCGTCGGCCTCGTTCCAGGCGTCCCACATCATCTGGAACGGTCCCAGGACATCGTCGTCCCGAAGCGCTTCGCCGGTTCCGCTCACCGCGTCTCCTCAGTTGTCACCGGAAATCCTCCGCAACTCATCCAGATCGTAAATCGTGATCCGATGCCGGCCGGTGGATATGGTGCCCTGCTCGCGGAGCTTCCGCAGTTCCAGCGCGACGGCGTCGCGGGAGGCGCCGATTCCGCTGGCGATGTCGTGCTGGGACAGTGTCGTTTCGATGACCAGACCCGGCCCGTTCCGGTGACCGTCGACCTCGTTCGCGAGTTCGAGCAGCCATCGGGCCAGCCGGCTCCTGACGTCGGCGCGGGCGATCAGCGCCTGCTCGTCGGCCTGGCGGCGGCGGTGGACCACCGCCCGGTACATCAGGGGCCACAACCGGTGGTCGTCGACGAACCGCAGGAGGTCGTCGGCCTCCACGTCGAGCCCCTCGACGTCGGTGATCGCCGTGACCGTCGCGAAGCGGTTCTCGGCCATGAGCACGCCCTCGTCGCCCATGATCTCGGTCGATCCCCGGATCGCGAGGACGACCTCCGCGCCGTCGGGCGCCTTCTTCGTGATCTTGACGTTTCCCGATCGGATGACCAGGACGGATCGGGACGGTTGTCCTTCCCAGAAGATCGTCTGCCCGGCCGGAACCAGCAGCGGGGTGCCCATCGACTCGAGCGCCGTGCGCTGGTCGGTCGACAGGACGTCGACGATGTTGACCGATCCGCTGTCCTCCATGCGTCAAAGTGTAAAATTACACAATGGAACTCGTAAAGCCCCGCATCCGCTACTTCCACCGGAAGTGGACAAAGAGCCGCCCGAAGTTCTTGGAGTCCTTCTCGACCCGGTGATACAGCGCCTTGACCTCCTTCTGGTCGAGGAACCGCAGCACCCGCTTCTTCAGCTGGCCCGACCCCTTGCCCGGAATGATCTCGACGAGGGTCGCCTTCTTCTGCACCGCCTCGGCCATGATCGCGTTGAGAGCACGGTCGATGTCCTGGCCGCGGTTGAAGATGTCGTGCAGATCCAGCTTGAGCTTCACCGGCCCGAGACTAACGTCGGAACACATGGAATATGTACGCCTGGGCATCAGCGGACTGAAGGTCTCCCGCGTCGCGCTGGGGATGATGAGCTACGGCGACCCCGACCTGCGGCCGTGGAGCCTGCGGATCGACGACTCCGAGCCGATCGTCCGCCGCGCGGTCGAGGCCGGGGTGACGTTCTTCGACACGGCCGACGTCTACAGCACCGGCGCCAGCGAGGAGATCACCGGCAGGCTGCTGGCGAAGCTCTTCCCGGACCGTGACGCCTACGTGCTGGCCACCAAGGTTCACGGCGAGATGGGCAAGGGCCCCAACGACCGCGGACTGAGCCGCAAACACATCATGGCCTCGATCGACAACTCGCTGCGCCGGCTGGGCACCGACCACGTGGACCTGTACCAGGTGCACCGGTGGGACCCGGACACGCCCGTCGAGGAGACCCTGGAAGCCCTGCACGACGTGGTCAAGGCCGGAAAGGCCCGCTACATCGGCGCGTCGAGCATGTACGCCTGGCAGTTCGCGAAGGCCCAGTACACCGCGTCGGCCAACGGCTGGACCCGCTACGTGTCCATGCAGAACCACTACAACCTGATCTACCGCGAGGAGGAACGGGAGATGAACCCGCTCTGCCTCGACCTGGGCGTCGGCCTGATCCCGTGGAGCCCGCTGGCCCGGGGAATGCTGACCGGCACCCGCTCGCGGGGCGGCGGCAAGCACACGCTGCGCGCGCAGACCGACCAGTTCGGCGACACCCTGTACTCCGACGACGACTTCGCCGTGGTGGACGCCGTCGAGGAGATCGCCGCCAAGCGATCGGTGCCGGCCGCCCAGGTGGCGATGGCGTGGCTCCTCCACCAGCCGGGCGTGACCGCACCGATCTTCGGCGCGACCAAGCTGACCCACGTCGACGACGCCGTCGCCGCGGTGACCCTGACGCTGGACGAGGACGAGCGCAAGGCCCTCGAGGCCCCGTACCGCCCCCACGCGATCTCCGGCCACTCCTGACCCCCGCGTGGGTCGACCGCCCCGTCGATCGCGTCCCGCGCGGAGCGCGGCCGGCGGTCGGCGGGACGGGTCGGTCGGGTGCGGGCCAGGCTGGGCGGGCCAGGCTGGGCGGGCCAGGCTGGGCGGGTCAGTCGGCGGGGAGGCCCAGGCGTTTGCGGACCCGCTGACGTTGCTGGCAGAAAATGCGGTCGGAGCTTCGCCGGCCGTCGGTGGCCGTGGCGGCCGCGCGGCGCTCGTCGGTCCAGAAGCCCAGGACGCGGTCGTACCACTCCAGGGCGGCGGTCAGCGCTCCGTGGTCGACCAGCAGTTCACCGACCAGCTGGCAGGGGCCCTCGGTCAGCTCGGGATCACCGGCCAGCCGGGCGAGCTCGGCCTCGGCCTCGTCGCGGTCGCCCTCGGCGAGCAGTACGCCCAGCAGTTCGGCCCGGGCGAAACAGGCTGTCTCGCCACCCAGGTCGATGACGGACGCCAGGATCGTGTGGCATTTCTGGTGTTCGCCGGCCAGCCACCATTGGTTGGCCGCCTCGATCAGCAGCCCGCTGGCGGAGCTACCGGGGGTGGCCCCGGCAGCCTCGGCTTCGAGTGCGGTCGCCTCTTCGGCGTGCTGGATGGCTGCAGCGCGCGGCATCCAGGGAATTTAGCGGCGTTACCCACCAGCTGGGCGGATTGTCACGGCGTGTCAAGCTGCCAATCATCCGCAAGGTCGCGCCGGGTCAGACCCAGCGCCGGCCCAGCAGCATGCGGTCCCACCACGACTCGTACGGTATGGATTCACCGACGTAGATGGGATGGAAGTACGCGAAGAACGCGGCGACCACGAGGATGTAGATGCCCAGCGCGACCGCGCCGACCATGCGACGGTCGGGCGCGCCGGCGCCGCGCAGGCCCGGCGGGCCCATGATCGAGCCGAGCACGTACACCACGGCGAGCACCAGGAACGGCAGCGCCGGCAGCGCGTAGAACACGAACATCGTGCGGCCGCCGTCGTAGTGGTACCAGAACCAGGGCAGGAGCCCGCCGGCCACCATGAGGCCGATGACCCCGGCCCGCTTGTCGCGCTGGGCGATGCCGAACCACGCGAGCCCGACCAGCGCCGGGATGAACGACCACCACAGGATCGGGTTGCCGAGCAGCAGCACCTCGGCCGCGCAGCGGTCGGCACCGCAGGGCGCGTCGGTGCTCCAGTAGAACGCCACCGGCCGGCCCATCAGCAGCCACTGCCACGGCCAGGACTGGTAGTCGTGCTTGCTCACCAGCGTCGTGTGGAACTGGTACGCGCTGACGTGGTAGTCCCACAGGTTCCGCAGCGCGCCGACGATGAACGGCTCGTCCTTGCCGACCGCTTCCAGCCCGTGCCGGTTCCAGCCGTGGTCGGTGGCGAACCACCCGGTCCACGAGGCCAGGTAGACGCCGATGACCAGGGCGCCCATGCCGAAGCCCCAGCCGACCACGTTCGCGGTCCCGCGCAGCCACGGTGTGCGGGCGCCGACCGCGCGGCGCAGGCCGATCTCCCAGATCAGCATGATCAGCATGATCGCGGGGATGAAGAAGCCGCCGCTGAGCTTGACCGAGCACGCGCAGCCGAGGAAGAACGCGACCCCGAGCCGCCACCACGGCACGCCCAGCCGCGGGCTGTCGCCGAGGGCCAGGGCGCCGCTCTCCAGGGCGACCAGCATGCGGCGGCGGCGTTGGTCGCGGTCGAGCACCACGCAGCCGAACGCAGCGAGCACGAAGAGCATGAGGAAGATGTCGAGCAGCGCGGCCCGGGACAGCACGAAGTGCAGCCCGTCGAGGGCCAGCAGCAGGCCGGCGGCGCAGCCGAGGATCGTCGAGCGGAACAGCCGGCGGGCGATGCGCACGAGGAGCAGGATCGACACGATGCCGGCCACGGCGGCGGAGATCCGCCACCCGAAGGAGTTGTAGCCGAAGATCCACTCGCCGAGCGCGATGCACCATTTGCCCAGCGGCGGATGGACCACGTAGTCGCCGGCGTTGTTCTCCGGCTTCCACTCGACGCCGTAGTTGAGCAGCTCGTGTGCCTCGGTGGCGTAGTAGATCTCGTCGAAGATCTTGGTGTCGGGGTGGCCGAGGTTGGCGAGCCGCAGCACGCCACCGACCAGCACCACGAACGCCGTGGCCAGCCACGACATGGGGTCGCGGCCGATCGTCGTCAGCCTGTCACGCACCGTCGACGGCAGCTCGACGACGTCGGCCGGTGGCGGCTCGGGCGCGTCGTCGAGGGTCACCGGCTCCTCGTCAAGAGGTTCGATCGCGGTGGCCGTGGTGTCGGTGGTCACCCGCCGATCGTAGGCTGCTCACATCAAAGCGCGGGTAAAGGAGTGACCGGGTGCCGCTGATCATGCTCGGCGCGCCGCTCGGCAACCCCGGCGACGCGTCGGCCCGGCTGCGCGAGGCGCTGGAGACCGCCGACGTCATCGCCGCCGAGGACACCCGCCGGCTGGCGCGGCTGGCCGCCGACCTCGGCATCTCCATCACGGCGAAGACGGTCTCGTATTTCGAGGGCAACGAGGAGCGCCGCACGCCGGACCTGGTCGAGGCCCTCCAGCGGGGCGAGACCGTCGCGGTGATCACCGACGGCGGCATGCCCTCCGTGTCCGACCCCGGGTTCCGCCTGGTGCGGGCCGCGCTGGCGGCGGGAATCGCGCTCACGTCGGTCCCCGGGCCGAGCGCCGTGACGACGGCGCTGGCACTGTCGGGACTACCGTGCGACCGGTTCTGCTTCGAGGGCTTCCCGCCGCGCCGGCCCGGCGAGCGCCGCGCCTACTTCGACGACCTGGCCGACGAGCCGCGGACGCTGGTGTTCTTCGAGGCGCCGCACCGCATCGCCGGCACGCTCGCCGACCTCGCCGCCGCGTTCGGCCCCGACCGGCCGGCCGCGCTGGCCCGCGAGCTGACCAAGACCCACGAGGAGGTCCGGCGGGCGCCGCTCGGTGAGCTCGTGGCCTCGGTCGGCGCCGACCCGCCGCGCGGCGAGATCACCCTGGTCGTCGGCGGCGCGGTGGGGGTGGGCGCCGTCGTGGTCGCGGCCGCGGCCGACCTCGCGGCCGCGGTCGCCGCGCTCGAAGCCACCGGGACCACGCGCAAAGCGGCGATCCTGGCGGTGGCGAAGGCACACGGACTCCCGAAACGCCAGGTCTACGCCGCGGTGGTCGCGACGCGCTGAGACGCTGGTCAATCCCCGCGGGTTTCTTGATCGGCGTTCGAGGAACGAACCTGCAGCGTGACTTCGCGTTCGTTCCTCAAACGGCGATCACGGCGGCAGACACCGACCTATCGAGCAGATCACGACGACGGACAGTGGCGGCTGCGGGCGAACCCGCGACTCGGGACGCGCTAGTACGTGACCGCGAGCATCGCCGCCAGCAGGGTCAGTGGGCCGGCGAGGCCCAGGAGGGTGGCCGTCCGGCGGGCGGGTCGCTCCGGGAGGCGCCGGACGCCCGTCCCCCAGACGACGCCCAGCCCGCACAGCAGGATCAGGGCCACGCCGAGGGCCGCCCGGCTCACCGTGTCGGCCTCCACGTACACGCGGGCGCCCCGCTCCGAGGTCATCCGGGCCGGCGTGGGCACGCCCGGGTCGGGCGCGTCGCCCATGACGGGCAGGGCGTCGCGGGCGAAGCCGGCGCTGGTGAACGTGCCGAGGCAGCGGTCGCCGGAGCAGGTCGTGACCGTCACCGTGCCGCGCTCGGCGTGACCGACGGCCAGCCACAGCGGCTCGGCGGTCACCCAGGCGAAGAACGCCGACAGCAGCGCCAGCAGTACCAGGGCCACGAGGCCGCGCGCCGATCCGGCCGCGGCGGTGCGGCCCTTCCGCGGTGACGACGGCGGACGCGTCGGCCGGCGTCCGGTGACCGCCACCGCACCGAGGGAGCGCAGCGACCCCACGGACGGGTCGGCCAGCGGGCGGGCCCGCTCCTCCGCCCAGCCCTCGCTGACGACGGGACGCGCCCGCTTCGCGCGCGGCTGGTCGGGGATCGGATCGTCGCCGAACAGCAGGGGGCGGTCGTCGGCGAGGGCGGGGATGGGCTCGTCGACGAAGACCGGGGCCGGCTCGGCGGCGAGCGCCGGAATCGGTTCGTCGGCGAAGGGGAGCGGACCGAACTCCACCGCCTCGAGGTCGATCAGTTCACGGGTCTCGTCGGAGGAGTCGGACTCGTCGGGTGCCGCGTGCGCGGGTCCGGCTGCGGGGGGCCCGGGGGTCTCACCCAACCAGTCGGGGGTCCAGGCCGTGGTGGAGTGATCCCTGTTCATGAACCCATTGCACTACAAATATCCCTTATGCGCAGTTAGATCCCGGCTGCGTGTCGGCAAAGCGGCCTCTTAGGCTTGGTGTCCATGAGTCACGTTCTCGCCGCGGTCGCCTGGCCCTACGCCAACGGCCCGCGCCACATCGGTCATGTGTCCGGCTTCGGGGTGCCCTCCGACGTGTTCAGCCGGTACATGCGCATGGCCGGTCACGACGTGCTCATGGTCTCGGGCACCGACGAGCACGGCACGCCGATCCTCGTCCAGGCCGAGAAGGAGGGCGTCACCCCGCGCGAGCTGGCCGACCGGTACAACCGCATGATCGTCGAGGACCTGCACGCGCTGGGCCTGTCGTACGACCTGTTCACCCGCACCACCACCCGGAACCACTACGCCGTGGCGCAGGAGCTGTTCAAGGTCTGCCACCGCAACGGGTACATGATCGCGAAGGTCACGCAGGGCGCGATCTCGCCGTCCACCGGCCGCACGCTGCCCGACCGCTACATCGAGGGCACCTGCCCGATCTGCGGCTACGACAGCGCCCGCGGCGACCAGTGCGACAACTGCGGCAACCAGCTCGACCCGATCGACCTGATCAACCCGCGCAGCCGCATCAACGGCGAGACCCCGATGTTCATCGAGACCGAGCACTTCTTCCTCGACCTGCCGGCGCTGGCCGACGCGCTGGGGGAGTGGCTGCGCACCCGCACCGACTGGCGGCCCAACGTGCTGCGGTTCTCGCTGAACCTGCTCGAGGACCTCAAGCCGCGCGCGATGACCCGCGACATCGACTGGGGCATCCCGGTGCCGCTCGAGGGCTGGGAGGACAACCCCGGCAAGCGCCTCTACGTCTGGTTCGACGCGGTCATCGGGTACCTGTCGGCGTCGGTCGAGTGGGCCCGCCGCACCGGCGACCCGGACGCCTGGCGGAAGTGGTGGACGCCCGAGGTCAGCCGGGCCTTCTACTTCATGGGCAAGGACAACATCACGTTCCACTCCCAGATCTGGCCGGCCGAGCTGCTCGCCTACAACGGCGAGGGTGCCAAGGGCGGCGAGCCCGGGAAGATGGGGAAGCTGGCGCTGCCCACCGAGGTGGTGTCGAGCGAGTTCCTCACCATGGAGGGGAAGAAGTTCTCCAGCAGCCGGTCCGTGGTGATCTACGTCCGCGACTTCCTGGCGCGGTACGACGCCGACGCGCTGCGGTACTTCATCGCGGTGGCCGGCCCGGAGTCCAACGACACCGACTTCACCTGGGCCGAGTTCCGCCGCCGCAACAACGACGAGCTCGTGGCCGGCTGGGGCAACCTGGTCAACCGGTCGGTCTCGATGGCGCACAAGAACTTCGGCGCGGTGCCGCCCGCGGGCGAGCTCACCGAAGATGATCAGAACCTGCTCGCGGCGGTGCGGGCGGGGTTCGAGAGCGTCGGGAAGCTCATCGAGCGGCACCGGCAGAAGGCGGCGATCACCGAGGCGATGCGGATCGTCGGCGAGGTGAACAAGTACGTGTCCGACCAGGCGCCGTGGAAGCTGAAGGACGACCGCGACCGCCAGGGCACGGTGCTGCACGTCACGCTGCAGGCGGTGAGCGACTGCAACACGCTGCTCTCCCCGTTCCTGCCGCACTCCGCGCAGAAGGTGCACGAGCTGCTCGGCAACAAGGACCTGCACACGCCGATGCCGGAGATCCGGGAGGTGGACGACCTCGACGGCGGCCCGGGCTACCCGATCCTCAGCGGCGACTACGCCGGCGGCGCGAAGTGGCGGTCGGTGCCGGTGGAGGTCGGCCGCGAGCTGGCGGCGCCGAAGCCGGTGTTCAGGAAGCTCGACGAGTCGATTGTCGAGGAGGAGCTGGCCCGCCTGGCCGGCTGAAGGCTGAGACGTGCGCGAGATCGAGTTCGGCGTCGCCAATGTGGCGGCGTGCCCGCTGGGACGGCCCGGCGGGTGGGTGCTGTGGATCGACGGGGTCGCCCAGTCCTACGTGGACCTGGTCGACCCGACCCATCTGGAGTTCCCGTACATGCGGCGGGTCGCGGCGGTGTTCGACACCGTCGCGCCGGCCGGGCGTCCCCTGAGGGTTCTCCACCTCGGCGGCGGCGCCTACACGCTGCCGCGCTACCTTGCGGCGACCCGGCCGGGCTCGGAGCAGACGGTGGTGGAGCGCGACGCCAAGCTCGTGGCGCTCATCGACGAGCTGCTGCCGCTGCCCGACGACTCCGGCATCGAGATCCGCATCGACGACGCCCGCGCCGTGGTCGAGGAGACCCCGCCGGGCACGTTCGACCTCGTGATGGCCGACGCCTACCAGGCGGGTGTCATCGAGAGCAGCACGGCGACCACCGAGTTCGTGGCGGCGGCGTACGAGGTGCTCGCACCGGGCGGCACGTACCTCGTCAACGTCACCGACCTGCCGCCGCTGGCGTTCTCGCGTCGCCAGGTCGCCACCGTGCGCACGGCGTTCGCCGACGTGTGCCTGCTCACCGAACTCTCGCTGGTGAACGGCAAGCGCCACGGCAACACGGTGATCGTCGGTCGGAAGCCACCCGGGAAGCTGCCGGTGGCCCGGCTGACCCAGCTGATGCGCACCTCCGGCGGCGCCATCTCGCACGGCGCGCTTCTCGACGAGTTCGCGCAGGGCGCCAAGCCGCTGGTGGACGGCGCGATCCGGTAAGGGATCCTGGACGACGATGAGCAACAGACGCAGCGGCCGTCGTGAGGGCGGCTTCCCACCGGTGCCGGACCCGCTTCCGGTGCCCGTGGTCGACAGCCACACCCACCTCGACATGGTGACCGACCCCGACGTCACGGGCGTCGAGGGCACGGTCGCCGCCTCGGTCGAGGCCGCGCGGTCGGTCGGTGTCGATCGCCTCGTTCAGGTCGGTGTGGACGTGGAGACGTCGCGCTGGGGCGTGGCGGCCGCGCATGAGCACCCGTCGATCGTGGCGACGGTGGCCGTGCACCCGAACGCCGCGCCGCGACTGTCCGATGTGGACGAAGCACTGCGCGGGATCGACGCCCTGGCCGCCGACCCGCGGGTGCGGGGCATCGGCGAGACCGGGCTCGACACGTTCCGCACCGGCGACGACGGGCGCAAGGCGCAGGAGGAGAGCTTCCGCGGTCACATCGAGATCGCCAAAAGGCACGGCAAGCCGCTGGTGATCCACGACCGCGACGCGCACGCCGACATCCTGCGGGTGCTCGACGAGACCGGTGCGCCCGACACCGTGGTGATGCACTGCTTCTCCGGCGACGTCGACTTCGCCCGCGAGTGCGTGCGCCGCGGGTTCGTCCTCAGCTACGCGGGGGTGGTCTCGTTCGGCAGTGCGTCGGCGCTGCGGGTCGCGGCGGCCGCGACGCCGCTCGACCACATCCTGGTGGAGACCGACGCGCCGTACCTGACGCCGATGCCGCACCGCGGGCGGCCGAACGCGCCGTACCTCATCCCGCTCACCGTGCGGGCGCTGGCCGCCGCGACCGGCACCGCGGTGGAGCCGTTGTGCGAGGCCATCTCCGCGAACGGCGAGCGGGTCTTCGGGCCGTGGTGAGCCCGTTGCTGGGACCGGCGGACATCCGGACCCTGGCCGCCCGGCTGGGCGTGCGGCCCACGAAGACGCTCGGCCAGAACTTCGTCCACGACCCCAACACGGTGCGGCGGATCGTGCGCGCCGCGGAGCTGTCGCCCGACGACGTGGTGCTGGAGGTGGGTCCGGGCCTGGGTTCCCTGACGCTGGCCCTGCTGCCCGACGCGGCACACGTGCACGCGGTCGAGCTCGACCCGGTGCTCGCGACGGCCCTCCCGTCGACGGTCGCCGAGCGGGCGCCCGACCTCGCCGGCCGGCTGACCGTCCACAGTGGAGACGCCAAGCGGGTCGTCGCCGCCGACCTCGCGCCGGCACCGACCGCGCTGGTGGCGAACCTGCCGTACAACGTCGCCGTGCCGGTGGTGCTGCACCTGCTGGCCGAGCTGCCCACGCTGGCCTCGGGCCTGGTGATGGTGCAGAAGGAGGTGGCCGACCGGCTCACCGCCGAGCCCGGGTCGCGCGTTTACGGGATACCGACGGCCAAGCTGGCCTGGTACGCGGCCGCCCGCCCCGCGGGCCGGGTGCCGCCGGCCGTCTTCTGGCCGGTGCCCAACGTCGACAGCGGGCTGGTCCGGTTCGTCCGGCACGACCCGCCGCCGGGCGACCGCGAGCGCACGTTCGCCGTGGTCGACGCCGCGTTCGCGCAGCGCCGCAAGACCCTGCGCTCGGCGCTGTCGGGCTGGGCCGGCGGCGCCGTGCGGGCCGAGAAGGCACTCGTGGCGGCCGGGATCGACCCCGGCCTGCGCGGCGAGGCGCTCACGATCACCCAGTTCGCCGCCATCGCTTCCGCCGCGTCGACGGCGAGCGGGTATGGTCGGCACTCGTGACTGAGCCCCTGGACGAGGCCGAGGTCGAGCGCCCGCGGCTGGGGCGGCTCGGGCCGGTCCGGGTGCGTGTGCCGGCGAAGATCAACCTGCACCTGCGGGTCGGTGACCTGCGGGCCGACGGCTACCACGAGCTGAACACCGTCTACCACGCGGTGAGCCTCTACGACGAGCTCACCGCGCGGCCCGGCGACACGCTGGCGCTGACCATGGAGGGCGAGGGTGCCGGGCACCTGCCGCTCGACGAGTCGAACCTCGTCGTCCGGGCGGCGCGCCTGCTGGCCGAGCACACCGGCCGCCCGCCACACGCCCGGCTGCACCTGCGCAAGAACATCCCGATCGCCGGCGGGCTGGCCGGCGGCAGCGCCGACGCCGCGGCCGCGCTGGTGGCCTGCGACGCGTTGTGGAACACCGGGCTGAGCCGCGACCGGCTCGCCGACCTCGCCGCCGACATCGGCTCCGACGTGCCGTTCCTGGTGCTCGGCGGCACCGCGTTGGGCACCGGCCGGGGCGAGCGGGTCTCGCCCGTGCTGGCCCCGCACCACACCTGGCACTGGGTGCTGGCGTTCGCCGAAGAGGGCCTGAGCACCCCGGCGGTCTACGCCGAGCTCGACCATCGCCGCGCGAACGGCATCGCCGACACCGTGGCCGGTGAGCCCGACACGCTGCTCGCCGCGCTGCGGCAGCGCGACCCGGAGATCCTCGCGGCCACGCTCGTCAACGACCTGCAGGGTCCGGCGATCGCGCTGCGGCCGGAGCTGATGCGGACGCTGATGGCACCCGACGAGGTCGAGGCGCTCGGCGGCATCGTGTCCGGGTCGGGCCCGACCTGCGTGTTCCTCGCCGCCGACGCCCGGCACGCGGCCGAGATCGTGGCCGTGCTGGAGCGGTCGGGCCTGTGTCGCACCGCGTGCGCGGTGACCGGACCGGTTCCGGGAGCCCGGGTCGTCTGATGGCCAACGTGATCAACCTGGACCGCGTGTCCAAGGCCTACCCCGACTCGGCCCTCCTCGAGTCGGTGTCGCTGGGGCTCGACGAGGCAGACCGGGTCGGCGTGGTCGGGCTCAACGGGGCGGGCAAGACCACGCTCCTGCGCCTGCTCGCCGCTGCCGACGAACCCGATTCGGGACGCGTGACGCACCGCCGCGACCTGCGCGTGGCCACCCTGCCGCAGCAGTTGGACCTGCCGCCCAACGCCACCGTTCGCGACGTCGTGATCGGCGCCGCGTGGCTGCCGGCCGGGTTCGACGCCGAGCACGAGTGGGCCGGCGACGCCGCCGTCCGCACCGTGCTCGACGGCCTCGGCCTCGACCGGCTCGGCCTCGACTCGACCGTCGGACCGATGTCGGGCGGGGAGCGGCGGCGGGTCGCGCTCGCGGCACTGCTGGTCCGCGCGTCCGATGTCCTGGTTCTGGACGAGCCGACCAACCACCTCGACCTCGCCGGCGTGCGCTGGCTCGCCGACCACCTGGTGCGCCACCGCGGTGCGCTGGTCGTCGTGACCCACGACCGCTGGTTCCTCGACGCGGTCTGCACCTCGACGTGGGAGGTCGGCGGCGGCACGGTGCGCGCGTACGAGGGCGGCTACGCGGCGTGGGTGCTGGCCCGGGCCGAACGCGAGCGGGTCGCCGCCGCCACCGAGGCCCGCCGGCAGAACCTGCTGCGCAAGGAGATCGCGTGGTTGCGGCGCGGGCCGCCGGCGCGCACGTCGAAGCCGAAGTTCCGCATCGACGCGGCCAACGCGCTGATCGCCGACGTTCCGCCGGCCCGCGACACCGTGACGCTGCACAAGCTGGCGACGGCCCGCCTGGGCAAGCAGGTGTACGAGCTGTCGGACGTGTCGCTCTCCTACGGCAAGCCGATCCTGTCCACTGTGGACTGGCTGGTCGGGCCGGGCGACCGGATCGGGCTGCTCGGTGCGAACGGCAGCGGGAAGTCGACGCTCCTGCGCGTGCTCGCGGGCACGGTCAAGCCCGATCGTGGGACGGTGCGGGTCGGCTCGACGGTGCGGCCGGCGTTCCTGTCGCAGGAGCTCGGCGAGCTGCCGCTCGGTGCCCGGGTGCTGGAGGCGGTCGAGGAGATCGCCCGACGGGTGGTGCTCGGCAAGCGCGAGATCTCCGCCGCGCAGCTGGCCGAGGAGTTCGGGTTCACCGACCGTCGCCTGTGGACGGTCGTCGGTGACCTCTCCGGTGGCGAGCGGCGCCGGCTGCAGCTGCTGCGGCTGCTGGCCGCCGAGCCGAACGTGCTCCTGCTCGACGAGCCCACCAACGACCTGGACATCGACACGCTGGCCGCGCTGGAGGACCTGCTCGACTCCTGGCCGGGCACCCTCGTGGTCGCCTCGCACGACCGGTACCTGCTGGAACGGGTCTGCGACCGGATGATCGGCATGTTCGGCGACGGCCACCTGCGCGACCTGCCCGGCGGGGTCGACGAGTACCTGTCGCTGCTCACGCCGGTCACCTCGACTTCGAACGCGGCCGCGCGCCCGACGAAGAGCGACTCCCGCGCGGCCCAGAAGGAGATGGCCCGGCTGGAGAAAGTGGTCGACCGCCTCACCAGGCGCGAGGAGAAGCTGCACGCGCAGCTGGCCGAGCACGCCACCGACTACGAGAAGGTGGCGGCACTCGACCAGGAACTGCGCGACGTGCGGGCCGAGCGCGAGGCGGCCGAGGAGGCCTGGCTCCTCGCCGCTGAGTAGTTTCGGCCCCCGCGCCGCGCGGCTTCGCCGGGTAGGCGAGAATCTGAACCATGTACCTGGCACACATCCCGATCAACCACCACCTGCGGGGCCTGTGGCGGGCGGTCGCCGCGCTGAGCGGGCTGTACCTGGTGGCGCTGGGGGTCTACGGCATCGTCGAGACCAGCGGCCTGGAGCTGTTCGCCCAGGACGACCTGCCCGAGGTGTTCGGCCAGCAGCTCAACCCGGCGAGCTCAGGCATGCTGCTGGTGCTGGGCGGCATCGTGGTCCTCGTGACCATCGTCGGGCGCAACCTCGACCACTTCGGCAACTTCTGGATCGGGCAGATCCTGGTGATCGTCACCCTGCTGGCGATGGCCGTGCTGCGCACCGACGCCAACATCCTCGGCTTCAACATGACCTCGGTCGTCGTGGTCATGAGCGTGGGCACGCTGATCCTCGCGAGCAGCCTGTACGCCAAGATCGGCCGCTCCGACCACTCGGAGCGCCACGACGTCAGCGACGTGCAGCACCCGAACCCGCGCGTGAACGCCTGAGAGTCAGCGGCTGCCGCGCCTGGTGACCAGGCGCGGCTTCGCCTCCAGGTGCGACAGGCCGTTCCAGGCCAGGTTCACCAGGTGCGCGGCGACCGTCTCCTTGCGGGGCTTGCGCACCTCCAGCCACCAGCGGCCGGTCAGGGCGACCATCCCCACCAGCGCCTGCGCGTACAGCTCGGCCAGCTTCGGGTCGTAGCCGCGCGTCTTGAACTCGGCGCCGAGAATGTGCTCCACCTGGTGGGCGATGTCGTTGAGGACGCTGGAGAAGTTGCCCGTCGCCGACATCACCGGAGACTCGCGGACCAGCACGCGGAACCCGTCGGTCTCGCCCTCGATGTAGTCCAGCAGCGCCAGCGCCGCCTGCTCGAGCAGCTCGTGCGGGTGGCCCGCGGTGAGTGCCGTGGCGATCTGGTGCAGCAGGGCCCGCACCTCCCGGTCGACGACGACCGCGTACAGGCCCTCCTTGCCACCGAAGTGCTCGTACACCACCGGTTTGGACACTTTCGCGCGAGCCGCCACCTCCTCGACGGAGGTGGCGTCGAATCCCTTCTCCGCGAACAGCTGCCGGCCGATCAGGATGAGCTGCTCGCGGCGCTGCGCCGAAGACATCCGGACCCGGCTGTTCTTCGGCGGTGCCACCGTGGGCGGCACCGCCTTCGGGGGCGGGATGCTGTTCGGAGGCGGTGGTGCGGGTTCGCTGGACTCGCTGAGATACCCGTCGGTCACTTACCCATCGTGCCAGTGCCCGCGAGCCGTTTCGCATCCAACCGGTCGGCCTTGGGCCAGCGCACGTTGGAAACCCAGCCCAGCTTCTCGAACAGCCAGATCACCCGGGCGTTGATGTCGATCTGTCCCTTGTCGACGCCGTGCCGGGCACAGGTGGGGTCGGCGTGGTGCAGGTTGTGCCAGCTCTCACCGAACGACAGGATCGCCAGCGGCCAGAAGTTCGACGCCTTGTCGCCCTCGCGGGTCTCGAACGGACGCTCGCCGTAGACGTGGCACACCGAGTTGATCGACCACGTGACGTGGTGCAGCAGCGCGATCCGCACCAGCCCGGCCCAGAAGAGCCCGGCCAGCGCGCCCTGCCACGACCACGTCACCAGGCCACCGATGACGCCCGGCAACCCGACCGACGCCGCCACGATCCACAGGAACGCCTTGTCGACGCGCTGGATGTCCTTGTCGGCCACGAGGTCCGGCGCGAACCGCCCCGGGTTCGACAGGTCGCGATGGAAGAGCCAGCCCATGTGCGCGTAGAACAGGCCCTTGGTGAGGCCCCAGAAGCTCTCGCCGAACCGCCACGGGGAGTGCGGGTCGCCCTCGCGGTCGGAGAACGCGTGGTGACGGCGGTGGTCGGCGACCCACTGGGTGGGCTGGCCCTCGATGGCGAACGATCCGGCCAGCGCCAGCGCGATCCGCAGCGGACGCTTCGCCTTGAACGAGCCGTGCGTCAGGTACCGGTGGAAACCGGTGCCGATCCCGATGCCCGCGACGCAGTAGAAGAACACGAACATCACGACGTCGATCCAGCTCATCCCCCAGCCCCAGGCGACCGGGACGGCGGCGATCAGCGCCACGAAGGGGAGGACCACGATCACCCACAGCCCGATGAGGATCCCCATCGACTGCTTGCCGGTGGTCAGCGGCTTGGGACCCGCCTCCTGATCGGCGGGCGTCGGGGTCGGTTCGAGTACGGCGGTCACTGGCACCTCGCTGGATGACTGGGGGCTGGGTACGTGTGGGCCGGTCAGCCTGATTGTGGTTCCGAGGCTGACCTGAGATCGGAGATTGGCCGGATGTGTGGCGGCGGTCTGCCTGCCGTGCTTGTGGGCCCGATGTGCTGCTGTGTTCGTGGGTCTGTGGGCCTGCATGTCGCGGCGGCCGTCCCCGCGTGACCGGGTGCCGGACAGGGGCTCCACGCCCTCTGCCGCGCCCTCTGTCACTTCGGCTACGCCTACGTCACCGTAACCTACGGAACCGTAGCTTCCAAGCGGTCCGCATGCCACGTTTTGACGTACGGGTGTTCGAATGTCGCGCGGTGTAGCGCGATGGACACCGGCGTACCCGCACCCGGTGGAGCGAAACGGCTGCGGCGCGCCAACCGTGCCGACGCGGCGGTAACGGCGTCGCCTGGTGGGGTTCGATTCGATACGCTGGGCAGGCTTTCGGCGGTGGTGTAATCGGCAACACCTTTGGTTTTGGTCCAAATGTTCCGGGTTCGAGTCCTGGCCGCCGAGCTTTACGTCCTGTGCCGCGCGGGCCGTCCACCCGATCGGGCCACCCGATCGGGTTCGGCCGGTCCGCCGATCCGGTCGTCCACCCTCACCCGCGCCCCGGCCGGCCGACGCCCGCTGGCTACCATGGCCGAGGTTCCTGCTGGCTCATGTCGAGGGAGCGCAAATGCGCACCGTGATCGTCCTTGCCGCGGGCGTGGGGAAGCGGATGAAGTCCGATCTCCCCAAGGTCCTGCACCCCGTTCTCGGCCGTACCCTCGTCGGGCACGTGCTCACCGCGGTCGACAGCGCGTTACCCGGGTCCCGGGTGCTGGTGGTGATCGGTCGGGGCGCGGAGCGCGTCGCCGAACACGTGGCCGAGGTCGCCCCGCACGCCGGCACGGTGCTCCAGACCGAGCAGAAGGGCACCGGTCACGCGGTGCGGGTCGCGCTCGAGGACGTGCCCGACGACGCCGGTCCCATCGTGGTTCTCAACGGCGACCTGCCGATGATCACGCCGGAGACGCTCCGGGGGCTGGTCGAGGGGCACGAGGCGGCGAAGGCCGGTGTCACGCTGCTCACCGCGAGGGTGGCCGACCCGGGCGGCGCGGGCCGGATCGTCCGTGGTGCCGACGGGTCGGTGACCCGCATCGTCGAGCAGCGCGACGCGTCCCCCGAAGAACGGGCGATCGACGAGATCAACGCGGGCGCGTACGCGTTCGACGGCGTGGCCCTGCGCGAGATGCTCGGCAAGATCTCCACCGACAACGACCAGGGTGAGGAGTATCTCACCGACGTCGCGGGGCTCATGGTCGACGGCGGTCTGCTGGTGCGGGCGCACCGCACCGACGACCCCGACGAGACGATGGGCGCCAACGACCGGGTGGAGCTGGCCACGCTCCGTGCGGTGATGCGCGACCGGGTGAACGCCGGGTGGATGCGCGCCGGTGCCGGCATCGTCGACCCGACCAGCACCTGGATTGACGTCACCGCGCGGGTCGAGCCCGACGCGGTCATCGAGCCGAACACGCACCTGCGTGGCGCCACGGTGGTCGCGCGGAGCGCCACCGTCGGGCCCGACACGAGCCTGATCGACACCACCGTGGGTGAGGGCGCCAGCGTGGTGCGTGCGCACGCCGTGCAGGCCGAGATCGGCGCCGGCGCGAACGTCGGTCCGTACGCGTACCTGCGCCCCGGCACCGTCCTCGCCGCCACCGCGAAGGTTGGCACGTTCGTGGAGACCAAGAACGCGAAGCTGGGCGAGGGAGCGAAGGTTCCGCACCTGTCGTACATCGGTGACGCGACCGTCGGTGAGCATTCGAACGTCGGCGCCGCAACGGTTACCGTCAACTATGACGGGGTACGGAAACATCACACCGTGATCGGTGCACATGCCCGGACCGGTGCTGACAACATGTTCGTTGCACCGGTCGAGGTCGGCGACGGCGCCTACACCGCGGCCGGCAGCGTGATCGTGAACGATGTGCCGCCGGGCGCGCTCGGCATCGCGCGGGGTACCCAGCGCAACGTCGAGGGCTGGGTGGCCCTCCGGCGGCCGGGAACGGCGGCCGCGCGGGCCGCCGAGGCGGCGGCGTCATCAGACGCGATCGGACCAGACGAGCAACAGACGGGCTGACCACATGACGGTGACGGACGTGCCCCGGCAGGACACGGGCGTGAGTCGGGGAGCGAGCCGATCGATGAGCAGCATCCAGGCCGAGAACCGCAAGTCGCTGATGCTGTTCAGCGGGCGGGCCTTCCCCGAGTTGGCCGAGGAGATCGGCGGGGTGCTCGGCGTCAGGCCGACGCCGATGGACGCGTACGACTTCGCCAACGGTGAGATCTTCGTCCGTTACCGGGAGTCGGTGCGCGGCTGCGACGCGTTCGTCGTCGAGTCGATGTCGTCGCCGGTGAACAAGTGGATGATGGAGTCGCTGATCATGGTCGACGCGCTCAAGCGCGGGTCGGCCAAGCGGATCACCGTCGTGCTGCCGTTCTACCCGTACGCGCGGCAGGACAAGAAGCACAAGGGCCGCGAGCCGATCTCGGCGCGGCTGATGGCCGACCTGTACAAGACGGCCGGCGCCGACCGCATCCTCACCGTCGACCTGCACACCGCGCAGGTGCAGGGCTTCTTCGACGGCCCGGTCGACCACTTGTTCGCGATGAACCTGCTGGCCGAGTACGTCGAGGAGAAGTGGGGTGACCGGCCGATCACGGTCGTCGCGCCCGACTCCGGGCGGGTGCGGGTCGCCGAGCGCTGGACCGACCGGCTGGGCGGTTGCCCGCTGGCGTTCATCCACAAGACGCGCGACCCGATGAAGCCGAACCAGATCGTCGCCAACCGGGTGGTCGGCGACGTCGAGGGCCGGGTCTGCATCATCGTCGACGACATGATCGACACCGGCGGCACGATCGTGCGGGCCGCCGAGATCCTGTTCGACGAGGGCGCGGCCGACGTCGTGGTCGCCGCCACCCACGCGATCCTCAGCGACCCGGCCACCGAGCGGCTGCACAACAGCAAGATCAGCGAGGTCGTGGTCACCAACACGCTGCCGCTGCCCGCGCAGAAGGTCCTCGACAAGATCACCGTGCTGTCGATCGCGCCGCTGATCGCCCGTGCCATCCGCGAGGTCTTCGACGACGGCTCGGTCACCACGCTCTTCGGTGGGCTCTCCTAGCGTCCTGAATCGCAGGTTCGCGCGCAGTCGTGGACTGGGCAAAGCCGGCATTTCAGCTCGGAGGGACCCCGCCGCCACTGCCCGCCATGCCCTGATCGTCG
>NZ_BOPH01000078.1 GCF_016863655.1 Virgisporangium ochraceum | reverse complement strand
GGCGGAGAGGGGCTTGTGGCGCTGGATGCGTTGTGCCACACGGCATCCCGGGAACCCGACAAGCACTGCTCGGCACGTCCGTTTCGTTCAAGCCACGACGGGGCGCGCGGCCTAGCGTGGACGCCATGGCACCTACCTTCGATGTGATCAATGTTGTCGTCGCCGACATGGGCAAGTCGCTGGCCTTCTACCGGCGGCTCGGCCTGGACATCCCGGCCGACGCGGACGGCGAGCCGCACGTGGAGTGCTCCTTCCCGGGCGGGCTGCGACTGTGCTGGGACACCGTGGAGACGATCGCCAGCTTCAACCCCGGCTTCACGATGCCGACGGGCGAGGGCCGGATCGGCCTGGCGTTCCGGTGCGACTCGCCGGCCGAGGTCGACAGCGTGTACGCCGACCTCGTCGGGGCCGGGTACACGAGTGAGCTGGAGCCGTTCGACGCGTTCTGGGGTCAGCGGTACGCCACCGTTCTCGACCCCGACCACAACGGCGTCGACCTGTACTGCCCTAACGCCGCGTGAGCCGCACGAAGGGGACGCCGGTCAGCGCGCGCACCTCGCGGGTGAGGTGGGCCTGGTCGGCGTACCCGACGGCCGCGGCGACGGCCGCCGCCGGCATCGACGCCGGCATCGCCAGGGCCCGCTGCATCCGCCGGATGCGGCCGAGCGTCTTGGCGCCGTAGCCGAACGCGGCCAGGCACCGCCGGTGCAGCTGGCGCTCGCTGAGGTTGAGGTCGGCCGCGATCTCCCGGACGCCGCGGCCGGCGTCGAGCGCCGCGACCACGCGGGCCGCCACCGGGTCGGGGCGGGCCGACTCGAGCCGCGTCAGCGCCACCTTCTCCAGCGCGACACCGATGAAGCCGGCGGCCGCACTGTCGGAGATCTGTCGCGACTGTGCCGCCGACCACACGTCGGCGAGCGGCACCCGCTGGCCGACCAGCTCCGCGGCGGGCACCCCGAACACCGCCGGACCGGTGCCGGGCGGGAGCCGCAGACCCACGTACGAGCCGCCGCCCGGACGTCCGATCCCGCCGACGAACGCCTCCCGGTCAGGGCCGGCGATGATGAGCTCGCCGTCGTGCCAGATGAGGTCCATGCAGCCGTCGGGCAGGATCGCCGAGCGGGACGGGCGTGAGCGGCGGTGCCGCCACACGACCGCTCCGGGCACCACCGACGCCCGTTCCCGGTACGGGAGATCCTCCACGCGTCAAGCATCCTGCGTCGGCCGGTCGCGCGCATCCGTGGCCCGGTTTCTCTCGCGGGCGGTGGCTCGGGTAGGCTAGTGCGGTTGCCACGGCGAGGGTGCCCCGTGGGCCGATGCAGGACCTGATCTTCATCGATCGGCTTGGTTGTTCGGCTGGGTCGGCACCGTGATCGACGCGGTGCTCCCGGGCGATGCCGCCTAGACGGCCCGCCACGCACCCCTCGCCCGAGCACCGCTGACCGTACCCGAACCATGAATACCGCAACAGGAGTCTTCCCGTGTCCGAGGTAAAGATCAGCGCCGAGGTTCGCACCGAGTTCGGCAAGGGTGGTGCCCGTCGTACCCGCCGGGCCGGCCTGGTGCCCGCGGTGCTGTACGGCCACGGCGAGAAGCCCCGCCACATCGCCCTCCCAGCCCGCGAGTTCGCCGCCGCCATCCGGCACGGCGGCATGACCCAGGCGTTCGCCATCGAGATCAGCGACGGTTCGTCGGCGCTGGCTCTGCCGAAGGCCATCCAGCGTGACCCGGTGCGCGACACGTTCGAGCACGTCGACCTGCTCATCGTGCGGCGGGGCGAGAAGGTCACCGTCGACATCCCGGTGGTGCTCACCGGCGAGCCGGCGAAGAACACCCTCGTGATGACCGAGAACGACCGGCTGTCGGTGCTGGCCGAGGCGCTGCGCCTGCCGGAGAACCTCGAGGTGTCCATCGAGGGGCTCGACGCCGGTGCCAAGGTCACCGCGGCCGACGTCAAGCTGCCGAACGGTGTCGAGCTGGCGGCCGACCCGGAGACCACGCTCGTCGTGATCACCGCGGCGCCCACCGAGGAGCAGATGGCCGCCGCCGGCGGCGATGCTCCGGCCGAGGAAGAGGCTCCGGCCGAAGACGCCGAGGCGCCGGCCGAGGCCGCCACCGCGGAGGCGTAGCCCGAGAAGCAAGAAATCGACTGACGAGAGCCTGCGTCCCCGCGTACGAGGGAACGCAGGCTCTCGGGTATATCTGGCCCGGCCCCGGCCGGCCCGGCTCTGGAAGGAACGGCGATGACGGACGCGCCCTGGCTGGTGGTCGGGCTGGGCAATCCCGGGCCGGAGTACGCCAAGCACCGGCACAACGTCGGCTTCCTGGTCGTCGAGCTGCTCGCGCGCCGGATCGGCGCGACGTTCGGCCGCAGCCGCAAGGCGGTGGCTCTGGCGGCCGAAGGCCGCCTGGGCTTCGGCGGTCCGCGGTTGGTGCTCGCCAAGCCGCTCACGTACATGAACCTGGCCGGTGGTGCCGTGGTGGGGCTGGCCAACTTCTACAAGGTTCCGATCGAGCAGATCGTGGCCGTGCACGACGAGCTCGACCTTCCGTACGCGACGCTGCGTCTCAAGCGCGGTGGCGGCGAGGGCGGGCACAACGGGCTGCGGTCGATGTCGAAGTCGCTGGGCAGCCGTGACTACGTGCGGGTGCGGTTCGGCATCGGCCGGCCGCCGGGCCGGCAGGACCCGGCCGACTTCGTGCTGTCGAACTTCTCCGGCGCCGAGAACAAGGAGCTGGACTTCCTCGTCGACCGCGCGGCAGACGCCGTGGAGGCCGTGGTCGTGGGCGGGCTCGAACCCGCGCAGAACACGTACCACGCCAGCTGACTACACCTATCACACCAGTTCAGGGCACGTCTGCGAACTGGTGGTGAAGGTGACTCGGATGAGTGTCATGGTGAGGAAGTTGCCCAGGCCGTGACGGTTCGCGGCATCCTGACGTTGTAACCGCGTACGCACCTTATGTCCGAATGGTGCTTACACGCGGACGACGTAGGGAGGCTGTGTGTCGGTCGACGCCGGGCGGGAAGGGAGATCGGTCCGCCGGCCGTCGCCGCGCAGCCGGCGCCGTGTCGCGGGGCACGGAGGGCTGGGGGCCGGCGTCCATCGGGCCGGTCCGGCGGCGCCGGCCAGCGCGGCGCCGGCCGGTGCAGCGCCGATCGGTGCAGCGCCGATCAGTGCGGCGCCGGCGAACGCAGAGGCCATGAGCGCCGCGCCGGTGGGCGCGCCGCCGGGCGGTCGCTCGGGGATCGTGGGACCCGGGATCGCCCAGTCCGGGATCGCCCAGTCCGGGATCGTGGAGCCGGGGATCGCCCAGTCCGGGATCGCCCAGTCCGGGATCGCCCAGGCCGGAATCGCCCAGGCCGGGATCGTCGAGCCGCTCAGTGGGAATCCGGTCAGCGGCGGGCCGGCCATGGGTGGCGCCTCCGGGGGGCGCCCGCCCGGCGGCGGGGGTGCTCCGGAACCCGCGAGCGGCGCTGAACGCGCAAGCTGTCCGAGTGGCGACGCCACGGTGGGCGTCTCCGATGATCTTGATCTTGCGGCGCCGCAGCGGCGCCGCGGACCTGCCTCACGACGGACAGCGCGCCGGTGGGAGATCCAGTACGTGGCGCGGACGGTGGCGCTCGATCTGGCGGTCGGCCTGGTCGCGGCATCGTTGGCGTTCGATCTTCGGTTCGGGGACGTGACGCCGTACAACCAGGTGTACCTCGTGCTCAGCGGGCTGCTGCCGCTCGCGTTGCTGCTCGCGTTGGCGGTGAACCGGGCGTACGAGCGGCGACTGATGTTCGTCGGGACGGACGAGTACCAGCGGGTGCTCGGCGCGGGCATCGCGGTGACGGCGACCGTGGCCGTGGGGTCGTACTCGCTCGACATCGACCTCGCCCGCGGGTACGTGGTGATCGCTCTGCCGGTGGCCACCGCGGCCTGCATCGTGACCCGCTTCCTCAACCGCAAGGCGCTGCACGCGGCGCGACGGCGGGGGGAGTGCCTGCGGCGGGTGGTGGTCGCCGGACACGAGCTCGCCGTCGTCGGGTTGACGCGGCAGCTGCGGCGCGAGCGGTACCACGGGCTCGACGTGGTCGGCGCCTGCCTGCCGCCGCGGCACGACGGGCAGGTCGGCGACCTCACCGTCTACGGGACGTTCGACGACGTGGCCCGCGCGGTCGCGCAGGCCGGGGCAGACACCGTGATCGTGCTGACCTGTCCCGAGTTCGACGGGGAGTCGCTGCGGCGGCTGGCCTGGCAGCTCGAACGCGACGACATCGACCTGATCGTCGCGAACAACCTGATCGACGTCGCCGGGGCGCGCACCACGATCCGGCCCGTGGACGGGCTGCCGATGCTGCACGTCGAGCACCCGACGCTCAGCGGTGCCCGGCGGGTGGCCAAGGCCGTGTTCGACCGGGTCGGCGCGGGCCTGCTGCTGTTGGCGTTCGCGCCGGTACTGGCGGCGGTGGCGCTCGCCGTGCGCCTGGACTCGAAGGGGCCGGTGCTGTTCCGGCAGACCCGGGTCGGCCGGTACGGGCGGGAGTTCCAGATCTACAAGTTCCGCACCATGCACGTCGACGCCGAGCGGCGGCTCGCGGAGATCCGGCACCTCAACGAGCAGGACGGCGTGCTCTTCAAGATGCGCGACGATCCGCGGATCACCCGGGTGGGCAAGTACCTGCGCCGGTTCTCCCTCGACGAGCTGCCCCAGCTGTTCAACGTGTTCGGCGGCACGATGTCGCTGGTCGGGCCGCGTCCGCCACTGCAGAGCGAGGTGGCGGCGTACCCGCGGGACGCCCGTCGGCGGCTCGCCGTGCGGCCCGGGATGACCGGGTTGTGGCAGGTGTCCGGTCGGTCCGACCTTCCGTGGGAAGAGGCCGTCCGACTGGATCTCCGGTACGTCGAGAACTGGTCTCTCTCGTTGGACCTCGTGATCCTTCTTCGGACGCTGACCGCGGTCTGGCGCGGCGCCGGCGCCTACTAGACGGGAATCACACGAAACCGGCCGTAACAAGCCGGCATACTCAATGACTGGCCCAACGAGTCCCCCCGAAAGGCCTGAAATGATCCGCAGCCGATACCGCGTGAGCCATCTCGACGCCCTCGAGGCCGAGAGCATATTCGTGATGCGCGAGGTGGTGGCCGAGTTCGAACGGCCGGTCCTGCTGTTCAGCGGCGGCAAGGACTCGATCGTCATGCTGCGGCTGGCCGAGAAGGCGTTCACGCCCGGCCGGGTGCCGTTCCCGGTGATGCACGTCGACACCGGTCACAACTTCGAGGAAGTGCTCGCCTACCGCGACCGGCGGGTCACCGAGCTGAACATCCAGCTCATCGTGGCGTCGGTGCCGGAGGCGCTCGACAGCGGCCTGGTCCGCGAGCCCGGCGACGGCATGCGCAACCGCATCCAGACGCCGGTGCTGCTCGACGCCGTGGAGAAGTACCGCTTCGACGCGCTGTTCGGCGGCGCCCGCCGCGACGAGGAGAAGGCCCGCGCCAAGGAGCGGGTGTTCTCGTTCCGCGACGAGTTCGGCCAGTGGGACCCCCGCAACCAGCGCCCCGAACTGTGGTCGCTGTACAACGCGCGGGTGGCGCCGGGCGAGTCGATCCGGGTGTTCCCGCTGTCGAACTGGACCGAGCTCGACGTGTGGCACTACATCGCCCGCGAGCGGATCGAGCTGCCGGAGATCTACTTCGCGCACGAGCGCGAGGTGGTCGACCGCGGCGGCATGCTCTACGCGGTCCACGAGCATCTGCCCTTGCGGGCCGGCGAGGAACCGAGGGTTGAACGCGTGCGGTACCGCACGGTCGGCGACGCGTCGTGCACGGCGGCCGTCAGGAGCGACGCCGACACGGTCGACAAGATCATCGAGGAGGTGGCCGCCACCCGCATCACCGAGCGGGGCGCCACCCGGGGTGACGACAAGGTGTCGGAAGCGGCCATGGAAGACCGCAAGCGGGAGGGCTACTTCTAATGACCGCCACCGTTGAGGCCCCCGCGGGCATGGACCTGCTGCGGTTCGCCACCGCCGGCTCCGTCGACGACGGCAAGTCGACGCTGATCGGCCGGCTGCTCTACGACACCAAGACGATCTTCGAGGACCAGCTCGAAGCGGTCGAGCAGGTGTCGAAGGCCCGCGGCGACGAGTACACCAACCTGGCGCTGCTCACCGACGGTCTGCGGGCCGAGCGCGAACAGGGAATCACGATCGACGTCGCGTACCGGTACTTCGCCACGCCGCGGCGGAAGTTCATCATCGCCGACACGCCGGGACACATCCAGTACACGCGGAACATGGTCACCGGCGCCTCCACGGCCGACCTGGCGCTGATCCTGGTCGACGCCCGGAAGGGCCTGGTCGAGCAGTCGCGGCGGCACGCGTTCCTGTGCTCGCTTCTGCGGGTGCCGCACCTCGTGCTCTGCGTCAACAAGATGGACCTCGTCGACTACGACCAGGCCGTCTTCGACCGCATCGCCGACGAGTTCACCAGCTTCGCGGCCAAGCTCGACGCGCCCGACCTCACGGTCATCCCGATCTCGGCGCTCAAGGGCGACAACATCGTCAGCCGCTCGGAGAACATGCCCTGGTACCAGGGGCCGTCGCTGCTGCACCACCTCGAGCACGTGCACTTCGCGTCCGACCGGAACCTGGTCGACGTGCGGTTCCCGGTGCAGTACGTGATCCGTCCGCAGTCGAGCCAGCACCCCGACTACCGCGGCTACGCGGGTCAGGTGGCCAGCGGCGTCCTCAAGCCCGGCGACGAGGTGATGGTGCTGCCGAGCGGCCTCACCACGAAGATCACCGCGATCGACGGTCCGGCCGGTCCGGTCGACGAGGCGTTCCCGCCGATGTCGGTCACGCTGCGGCTGGCCGACGAGATCGACATCGCCCGCGGCGACCTGATCTGCCGGCCGAACAACGCGCCGGAGGTCGCCCAGAACGTCGAGGCGCTGATCTGCTGGATGGACGAGTCGCGGCCGATGCGCGTCGGCGGCAAGTACGCGATCAAGCACACGACCCGCGGCGTGCGGGCCGTCGTGCGCGGTCTCAACTACCGGCTCGACATCAACAGCCTGCACCGCGACGAGAGCGCCACCGAGCTCAAGCTCAACGAGATCGGACGCGTGAAGCTGCGCACCACGGTGCCCCTGCTGGCCGACGAGTACCGCCGCAACCGCACCACCGGCGGCTTCATCGTGATCGACGAAACCACCAACCGCACGGTGGGCGCCGGAATGATCATCGAAGCGTCCTGACCCCGCCCGGCCCGCCGCCGCGCCGCCCCGTGCCCTCGCCCGCCCAACTCCGCCGATCTTGCAGTTGTGGCCGCCCATTCGCCCTGGTTGCCGCGGTTTTGTCCCGGCCACGACTGCAAGATCGGCGGCTGGGGGCGCGGGGTCGGGCGCTCCGCGCGGCGCGTGAGTGGGCGCCGGGCGGGCGGGGCACCTTTCGGGCGCCTTGTGGCGTCTTAGGAGTATGCGACGGGCCTACCATCAGGGCATGTTGCCTCCGGGCATGACCGAGGCCCCTCCGGCGGCGGAACCGGGCCAGGTCCGCACGACCCTCGCGCGAGTCGTGCTCCCCGCCATCGACGCGCTCCGGCGGCTGCTGGTCATCGTGCTCAAGGCCGACCACACCGCCGGCCGTGAGCGGATCTCCAACGTCGAGTTCCGGGAGCTGGTGGCGGCCAACACCGTGCTGCCCCGGGAGGAGCGGCGCCTCATCGACGAGGTGCTGGCCGCCGGGGCGCGGCACGTCAACGAGCTGATGGTGCCGCGCACCGAGGTCGTGTTCCTCGACGCGGCCGTCACCGTCGACGACGCGTTGGGCCTCGTGCGGCAGGCGCGGCACTCGCGGTTCCCGGTGATCGACGGCAGCCCCGACGACGTGGTCGGCTTCGTGCACCTGCGCGACCTGACGATCCGGCCCTCCGCCGATCCGCGCGAGTCGGTCGGCGCGCTGGTGCGCGAGGTCAAGCGGCTGCCGGCCAGCAAGAAGGCGCTGATCGCGCTGTCGGAGATGCGCCGCGAGGGGCACCACCTCGCCGTGGTCGTCGACGAGTACGGCGGCACCGCGGGCATCGTGACGCTGGAGGACCTGCTCGAGGAGCTCGTCGGTGAGATCCACGACGAGTACGACGCCCTCCCGGAGCCGCCGTCGGAAGGCGGACCGGCCGAGGTGGACGGCCTGCTGAACCTCACCGACCTCGCCGAGCGGGCCGGCCTGCCCCTGCCGCCCGGTCCGTACGAGACGCTCGGCGGCTTCCTGATGGCCCGGCTGGGCAAGGTGCCGGCCGTCGGCGACGAGGTGCGGGTGGACGGGTGGCGGCTCACGGTCGCCGAGCTCGACGGCCGCCGGGTCGCGCGGGTCGGCCTAGGTAGGGAAGACGTACGGCGGTGACGGCAGGCTCGTCCAGCTGTACCCGTCGTAGGAGAACATCGGCGGGGCGCCGACGGCAACGAACCCGTCCTGCACCGCGACGATCGGTCCGGACGGGCCGGCGGCCTGCTTGTACGTGGCGCCGCGGTCGTAGCTCTCCAGGAACACCGCTCCCGGCTCCGCCTCCGCCCACACCAGCAGTGACGTGTCGCGACGCACGACCGCGCCGAGCCGGCGCTCCACCGGTTCACCCTTGACACCGAACAACGCCGGCCACGGCATCGCCGAGTACTGCGGACGCCAGGTGAGCCCGCCGTCGGTGGTGAGCCGCTGCTGGATGCCGTTGGCGGTGCGCACGAACACGTAAGCGGTGGTGCCGTCGCCGGTGGTGAGCACCGGGTCGCCCATGCCGGGCCGCACGCCGAGCGGAACCACCGTCCAGTTCCGGCCGAGGTCACGGCTCACGGCCACCGCCGCCTCGTCGGAGGCCGGGTCGATGCCGGTGACCCACCAGCCGTACTCCGGTGCCACCGAGGTCACCAGCACGACGTCCTTGAGGTTCGGCTGGGTGGGGGCGCGCAGCACCCGCGCGTCGGCCTGCCGGATGAACGACACGTCGCCGTACCGGGTCAGCTGCACGGCCTGGTCGCCGGTGGTGGGCGCGGTGCGGTCGAGCGGCTCCGGCGCGATGTCGAGGCCGCCGCTGCGCAGGTCGATGCGGCGGTACTTGCGCTCGCCGTCGCGGCGGATGCCGGACAGGAGGAGCGACTGCGGGGTGACCGACTGGAGCGTGACCTCGTCGAGCGGGTCGGTCGGGTCGTTGCGGAGTTCGCCGACGGCGATCGGGCTGCGCTGCTCCTGCGCGGTGGGTGCGAGCGGCACCACCTGCAGGCTGCAGGCGCTCAGCCGCTCGGCCGCCCGGCACACGTCGACCGCCGCGTACAGGGCGTCGCGGCGGGTGCCGGCGATCGCGCGGATCGTCGCGACCGGCGACGTCGACGGCTCCGGCGACGGGGTGGCGTCGGGCCGGTCGGGACCGATCTGCTGGTTCGCCTGTCCCGACGGGCGCTTCGGCGCGGCGTGCCAGCCCGCCACACCGGCCGGCAGCAGCACCGCGACGGTGGCGATCGAGATGACCAGCCTCCGGCGCAGGTCGCGCCGGCGCACCTTGCGGGCGCGACTGGCGACCCGGTCGAACTCGGGCAACCGGGTCGCCGTCTCCACATCGGAGCGCAGGCCCTCGAAGTCTGGATCTGTCATTTGGCGCTCGCTCCGCTCGCGCGGGCCTCAGGGCCTTCGGAGGCGTCGCCTTCCCTCGTCGCTCCGGTCGCTTCGCTCCCTACGCTCCTCAGTCCAGGCGACGCCGGCCCTGAGGCCGGGTTACCCGGGCGGGCCTCGGCGTGTTCGTCGAGGAGCGTGGCGAGCATGGCCCGGCCGCGGGACAGCCGCGCCTTCACCGTGCCGACCGGCACGCCCAGGGTCTCCGCCACCTCGTGCACCGACAGGTCGGCCAGGTGGTGCAGCACGATCGTCTCGCGCGTGGGTCTCGACAGCTGCTGTAAGGCCGCGACCAGCGCGACGCGGTTCGGGTCGAGGCCGGGGACGCTCTCCGGCTGGCGGACCACCCGCCCGGTGCGCACGAGCGTGTCGAACAACCGACGGCGCCGGAACCGGGTACGGGCCAGGTTGATCGCGACCGTGCGCAGCCAGGCCTCCGGGTCGGCCACGTCGAGGAACTGACGCGGACGGGCCAGCGCACGCGCGTAGGCCTCCTGCACCAGGTCCTGTGCGTCGGAGTAGTCGCCGGTGAGCCCGTACAGGGCGGCGACGAGCCGCCGGTAGTGCGCCGAGTACGCCGCACGGACGGCCTCCTGGGCCTCCCGCTCCTCGCCGCTCGTTCCCATGCGCTCCATCCTCGGCTTGATGGCACCTGCTTGGAAGACCGGCGAGCGGGCTGTCCGGTTGCGTACCACCGGTGCGGTCCTGCGGGCGTCCGGCTGTCACAATGACGCCCATGTCCTCCGAGGCCCGCCCGCGGGTGCTGTCCGGCATCCAGCCCACCGCCGACTCGTTCCACCTGGGCAACTATCTCGGAGCGGTCCGGAACTGGGTGACGATGCAGGAGACCCACGACGCGTTCTTCTGCGTCGTCGACCTGCACGCGCTCACGGTGGGCCCCGACCCCGCCCAGCTGCGGGCCCGTACCCGGGCGAGCGCCGCGCAGCTGTTCGCGGCCGGGCTCGACCCGGAGCGGTGCACCCTGTTCGTGCAGAGCCACGTGCCCGAACACGCACAGCTCGCCTGGGTGCTGAACTGCCTCACCGGGTTCGGCGAGGCCGGCCGGATGACCCAGTTCAAGGACAAGTCGCTCAAGCAGGGCGCTGACCGCACCACCGTCGGCCTGTTCACCTACCCGGTGCTGCAGGCCGCCGACATCCTGCTGTACCAGGCCGACGCGGTGCCGGTGGGTGAGGACCAGCGTCAGCACCTCGAACTGACCCGCGACCTCGCGCAGCGGTTCAACACCACCTACGGCAGGACGTTCACGGTGCCGGCGCCGCACATCGTCAGGGACACCGCGAAGATCGCCGACCTGCAGGATCCCGGCGCGAAGATGTCCAAGTCGGCGTCGACGCCGAACGGGCTCATCGAGCTGCTGGAGCCGACCAACCGCATCGTCAAGAAGATCAAGAGCGCCGTGACCGACACCGGCCGCGAGATCGTCTACGACCCGGAGAACAAGGCCGGGGTGTCGAACCTGCTGACGATCTACGCCGCGCTCACCGGCCGCACGATCGACGACCTCACCGCCGCCTACGACGGCAAGGGCTACGGAGACCTGAAGAAGGATCTCGCCGAGGTCGTCGTCGCGTTCGTCGAGCCCATCCAGCAGCGCACCAGGATGTATCTTGACGACCCGGCCCAACTCGACAAGCTGCTGGCCATCGGTGGGGAAAAGGCACGCTCGGTGTCGTCGCGAACACTCGCGAGGGCGTACGAGCGGGTCGGTCTGGTCGCGGCGGCGTCGGCTTGAGGGTCCGGTAGTGGCGGGGGTCGGTGTGAAGAGGAACCATTGCGGACGACGATCGGCATCGCTATCGACATCCCCGAACCGTGGGGTAGCCAGCTCACCCGCCGGCGCCTGCTCGCCGGCGACGCGGCGGCCGCGCACATACCCGCACACCTGACCCTCCTCGGCCCCACCGAGGTCGACGGCGGCGTGATCACCGAGGTCGCGGAGCACCTCACCGGTGTCGCCACCGGGCACGAGCCGTTCCAGGTGCACCTGCGCGGCACCGGCACGTTCCGGCCGCTCACCGAGGTGGTGTTTGTCGCGGTCGCGTCCGGCGACGAGGACTGCAAGCGCCTGTGGACGGCGATCCGCGAGTTCGAGGGCGTGCGGCGCGAGCTGCGCTGGCCGTACTTCCCGCACGTCACGGTCGCTCACGACGTCCCGACCGAAGCTCTCGACGAGGTCTACGCCGACCTCGCCGACTTCGACGCGAAGTTCATGGTCACGGCCTTCACCCTGTTCGAGCACGGTCCGGACGGTCGTTGGCGCCCGCATAGGGAATACTGCCTGGGTGACGGCGCCGCGCCGCCACCGGCGTCACATCGCCGCCGGTAGGGAACCCGGTTGGGAACATGGTGATCGTCGATCGGATCGAGCGGGCCATCGTCGCTCGGGCCGACAAGGTCCGCGCGCGTTCGCGTCCCATCGACCACATCTTCCTTGCGTACGGCCGGTACGACGCCATCGACGGCACGCGACTCGCCGCCGCGACCGCCTACTACGGGTTCTTCGCCGCGTTCGCGCTCGGCGTGCTGGCGTTCGCGGTGGTGGGCTGGGCGGTACCGGGCTCCGACAGCGCCGCCCTCGACGCGGTACAGGACTACCTGTCGGGCAACCTGCCCCAACTCGACGCCGAATCGCTCACGAAGGCCAGCGGCCGCATAGGCGTCATCGCGATCTTCGGCCTGATCATCGCCGGGGTGGGTTGGATCGAGACGCTGCGCTCGTCGCAGCGGGCGCTGTGGTGCCTGGAGCAGCACCCGGGCCACCCGGTGGTGCGGTGGCTGCTCGACCTCGCCGTGCTGACCGTGCTCGGCGCGCTGCTGCTGGTGTCGATCGCGATCTCGTCGGGTCTGCGCGGGGTGCTGCTCGGGCTGCGCGAGGAGGCCGAGAGCGTGCTGGTGCCGGCCGCCGCCGAGAGCTTCGTGACCTGGACCGACACCCTGATCGCCGCCGGCGTCGACCTGGTGCTGGCGGCGTCGCTGCTCGCGGTGGTGCCGCGGCTGCGCATGCCGTTCCGCCGGTGGATCCGGCCGGCCCTGCTGGTGGTGGTCGGCCTCGGGATCCTCAAGGTGATCGGCCGCTGGTTCATCACCCGGACCCAGCACAACCCGGCATACGAGAACTTCACCGCGGCCGCGGCGGCCGTGGGCCTGCTGCTGTTCATGTACTTCTTCCACCAGATCGTGCTGTTCGCGGCGTCGCTCGCCGCGACGAGCCACCGGGGCGTCGTCTACGACATGGCGAACCGGCCCGGGCGGATGGTCGCCGAGCCGGAGCCGACGGCGCCGGGCGAACCGCCCGCTCCCGCCCTGGCGACGGCGCCGGCGCAGCCCGCGACACCGCCGGCGTCGGCATCGTCGGCCTCGAAGCTGGAGCCGACGCTGGCCTCGAAGCCGACCCCGGAGTCGGCGCCAACCCCGGAGCCGGCCCGGACCAAGGGCACGGAATGATGTCGGCGTGGGAACTCTCGTGACCTTGGACCTGCCCGACGACTCACCGGCGCTGTCCCAGCCCTGGATCATCACCTTCGGCCCGGCCGACGAGGAGGAGGACTGGGAGGCCGTGGTCTGCGGCCCCTACGAGTACGAGCACGCGCTCGCGCTCGCCCAGGCCGTCCTCGCCGACGAGGACCTCATGGCGGTGGTCGAGCCGCTACAGCCCGCCCTCACCGTCGACCAGATCCGCGGCGAGATCGCTGCCTCGCGACTGAACGCCGACGAGACCGAGGACGACGAGACCGAGGACGACGACCACCACGACCACGACCACGAGGACGACGAGGTCGTGGCCCCGGGTGCCCCGCCGGCGCCGGAGGAGATCAAGGCCGCCTTCGTGCGGATCGCCCAGCAGCTGGCCGAGTAGCGGCTCGTCGGCTTACAGCGCGTCGGCGAACCAACCCCAGAGGTGCATGCGGGCGGGCACCGGCGGCCAGCCGTTGATCACCGCCAGCAGTTGCCAGTACCGCTCGGCGCGGGGCTCGTACCCGCGCCGGGCGGCGACGGCCAGTTCCCGGCGGTAGGCGGGGTCGGTGTCCCGGCCGGCCGCGGCGGCGTAGGCCGCCACGATCTCGTCGACCACCGGCGCCGCGGCCGGGTCGGTTGGCGCCACGCCGGCCTCGACGAGCGGCTCGATCCGGCCGAACGCGAGCTCCGACAGCTCCATGGCGGTCTGCGGGTCGGTCGGCATCACCTCGTCGGGCTTCTGCGACGACCGCATCCACGAGCCCATCTCGCGCAGCTTCGCCCGGAACGACTCGTCGTGGATCAGCTCCGCGAGCTCGACCCACGCGTCGAGCTGCTCGTCGGTCGGGTCGTCGGGCAGGTCGGGGCTGACGCCGCGCAGCATCTTCGTGAACTCGTTGTCGACCGGCCCCGCGCCGAAGTCGAAGATCGAGTCGAGGAACTCGGTCATCGCGCGTCGGCGCTCCTCGTTCGTCGCCTGTGCGATCCGGTTCATGCGTTCCACTTCCTTCGGGTCCAGGTCGCCGGTGCCCCGACCGGCGAGCGAGCGCAGCGCGGCCCGCTGGATCTTCAGCAGGCGGATCTGGGTGTCGAGCGCGTCGGCGTGCGCCGAGGCCACCGAGCGCAGGTCGGCCTGCTGGTCGAGCACCCGTCGGATGGTCGCCAGGTCGAGCCCGAGGTCGCGCAGGGTGCGCACGAACTCGAGGCGGGCCAGCGCGTCGGCGTTGTACCGCCGGTAGCCGGCCGCGCTGCGGGACGCCTCCGGCACCAGTCCCTCGTCGGAGTAGTACCGGATCGTCTTGACCGAGAGCCCGGTCCGGCGGGCCAGTTCTCCGATGTTCACGGGTCCAGGGTGAAGTCTCCCGTAGGTGGAGAGTCAAGGATCGCGCGTACGCCGGCGCGGTAGGTGTCCAGCTCGACGGTTCCCGTGAGGAGCTTGAGCAGCCCGTATCCGACGACGAGCGCCGCCAACGCCGGTCCCACCGCCGCGGGATCGGCACCGGCGGGCAGTTCGCCGCGCGCGGCCGCGCGCCCGGCGATCCGGACGTAGACCTCGACGATCTGGCCGTAGATCCTCTGTGCCAGGTCGCGCAGGACCGGGTCGCGCTGGGCCTCGGCCCACACCTGCACCGCCATCGGCAGCGCCCCGTCGGGACCCGTGTTGGCGTCGACGACCCCGATCGCGCTCTCCATCACGTCGACCAGCGACCGCTCCTGCGCGTCGGCGATCGACCGCAACTGGCCGGTGATGCCCTCGGCCAGTTGCTCGGCGATGCCCAGGATCAGGTCGCTCTTGCTGGGGAAGTACCGGTACACGGCGCCGACCGACAGTCCGGCCTCGGCGATCACCTGCTGCATCGAGGTCGCGTGGAAGCCGTCGGTCACGAAGCAGCGCCGCGCGGCGTCAAGTATCTGTTGGCGGCGGGCGGCGAGATGCTCCGCGGACACACGTGGCATGAACCCCAAAGTAAAACGAACGATCGTTCTTGACAACCGAAACTCAACGGGTGCAGACTTTTCTCATTCACATAAAGAGTGATCGTTCGTTTTAGAAGGGGGCTCGTCATGAGCGAGCGCAAGCGTCCGCCCGTCGCCGTCGTTCTCGCCGCGGTCGTCGCGGTGCAGGCGCTGCTGGTGCTGTGGTTCGCGTGGCCGGCACAGAAGGCCGAACCGCGTGACCTGCCCGTCGTGGTCGCCGGTCCGCAGCAGGCCGCCGATGCGCTCGCCGCCCGGCTGGGCCAGACGCGGGAGGGTGCGTTCGAGGTCACCACGGTGGCCGACGCGGCCGCCGCCGACGCGGCGCTCGCCGACCGCGAGGCCTACGGTGCGTTCGTCGTCACCCCGGCCGGGGTGGAGGTGCACGTCGCCTCGGCGGCCAGCCCCGCGGTGTCGACCGCGTTGACGCAGCTCGCCGCGGCTCTCGGCCAGCCCGGCGGGCCGCCGGTGAAGGTGGTCGACGTGGTGCCGATCTCGGCCGAGGACCCGCGCGGCGCGGGCTTCGCCGGATCGTTCCTTCCGCTGATCCTCACCAGCATCGGTGCCGGTGCCGTGGTCGCGCTGCTCGCCCGGTCGCGGGCCGTCCGGGTCGCGGCGGTCGTCGGTTACGGTCTGGTCGCCGGTCTCCTGGCCGCGGGTCTCATGCACTGGACCGGCGTGCTGGCCGGCTCCTACCTCGGCGGTGCCACCGCGATCGCCCTGCTCACCGGCGCCGTCGCCGCGACCGTCGCCGGCCTGCACGCGTTGATCGGCCGGGCCGGGATCGCGGTGGGCGCGGTGCTGGTCTTCCTGGTCGGCAACCCGCTGTCGGGGCTGGCGGCCGCGCCGGAACTGCTGCCCCAGCCGTGGGGCGAGATCGGGCAGTTCCTGCCGGTCGGTGCCGGCGCGACGCTCACCCGGTCGGCCGCCTACTTCGACTGGGCCGGCGGCACGCGCGGCCTCGTCGTCCTCGCGTCCTACGTCCTGGTGGGCTTGGCGCTGGTGGCCCTGGCCGGGGCGCGCCGTCGGACCGACACGCCGACGGAGCCCGCGCCGGAGCTCATGCCGGCCTGACGGGTTCCGGCGTGCCGGCCTCCCCGGGTCTTTTCATGAACGACGCTCGATCCAGTGCGGATTTCGGCCGCGAAGCCGCACTGGATCGAGCGTCGTTCATGTAGTGGGTGGGCGGACCGCCGGGCGCGTCGGGGCGGCAGGGCTCATATACTCCGCCGCGTGGACGACCTCCTCCTGCACGTTCTGCGGTACATCCATCTGGTCGGGTTCGCGGTGCTCCTGGGTGGGGCGGTCGCCCAGTACCTGTCCGGCACGCTCCGGATCAACCAGGCGATGCTGTGGGGGTCGATCATCCAGCTTGCGTCCGGGATCGCCCTTGCCGCCCCGTTGCGCCCGGAAGGTGACGAACCGCCCGTCGCAAAGCTTGTGGTCAAGTTGTTGCTGGCCGTCATGATATTCGTGATGGTCTTCTTCTCGCGGCGACGTGCGCAGGTCAACAAGGGTCACTTCCTCGCGATCATCGTTCTGACCCTCGTCACGGCGGCCGTGGGCACCTTCTGGCGGTGATCGGTCGTTCAGGTCGCCTGGTCACGGGCGGATAACGCCGATCTCCCAACCCTGCAGCAAACGTCGGATCCGGCCGGTACCCGGCGTACGCTGCGCTGCGTTGGGTCACCGCGTAAGTAAGTGGGGCGGTGCTTTGGGGAAGGAGATCGTCTTGCGCCGAGTGCGTGGGATGAAGATGCTCGCGGTGGCCGCCGTTGCGGTCATGACGGTGGGCATGACCGCCTGCGGGGGAACCGACGAGGGGTCAGATGGTGGCGGCACCACCGACAAGACGACGAAGGTGGGTCTTGCCTTCGACATCGGTGGCCGCGGCGACAAGTCGTTCAACGATGCGGCGGCGTTGGGTCTCGACAACGCCATGAAGGAACTGAAGATCGAGGCCAAGGACCTCGAGGCCGCGGCGAGCGAGAGCGAGAACGACAAGTTCGAGCGCCTCAAGCTGCTGTGCACCGACGGGTACAACCCGGTCATCGCGGTCGGCTTCGTGTACGCGGGCGCCGACCCGAAGACGGGTCCGCTGGCCAAGGCCGCGCAGGAGTGCCCGGACACCAAGTTCGCGATCATCGACGACCAGAGCGTCACGGCGGCGAACGTGGCGGGCCTGGTCTTCGCGGAGGAGCAGGGCTCCTTCCTGGTCGGTGCCGCGGCGGCGCTCAAGACGAAGAGCGGCACGGTCGGCTTCGTCGGCGGCTGCGACGTGCCGCTGATCAAGAAGTTCGAGGCCGGCTTCAAGGCGGGCGTCGAGGCGGCCAAGGCGGGCACGAAGGTGCTGAGCAACTACCTGTCGACCCCGGCAGACAAGTGCTCGGGCTTCAACGACCCGGCCAAGGGCGAGACCCAGGCCGAGGGCATGTACGACCAGGGCGCCGACATCGTCTACCAGGCGGCGGGCGGCTCGGGCACCGGCGTCTTCAAGGCGGCGAAGGCCAAGGGCAAGCTGGCCATCGGTGTCGACTCCGACCAGTACAACACCGTCGAGGCCGACCTCAAGGAGGTCATCATCACCTCGATGCTCAAGCGGGTCGACGTCGCCGTCTACAACTTCATCAAGGACCACGCGGCGGGCAAGTTCACCGCCGGTCCGCTGGTGTTCGACCTGAGCAAGGACGGCGTCGGCTACTCCACCAGCGGTGGCAAGGTCGACGACATCAAGACCCAGCTCGACAAGTACAAGCAGGACATCATCGCGGGCACCATCAAGGTGCCGTCCGCGTAGCGGCAAAAGATTCTCACGGCGGGGGGCCTCAGG
>NZ_BOPH01000077.1 GCF_016863655.1 Virgisporangium ochraceum | reverse complement strand
GGGGGGCCTCAGGCCCCCCGCCGGTCGCATTCTCCTGCGAAGATCGTCCCCTACACGACTGGCTCGATGTGGCCGCAGGACCGCGGGAAGAGGAACACCCGCCGAAGCGGCCCGGCCCCTCGCGCCGATGCTTGGAGTGACAGATGGCCGAATCACCCGGCGACCCCCCGGCTGGCCGCGTAGCCGTCGAGCTGCGTGGCATCACCAAACGCTTCCCCGGTGTGGTGGCGAACTCCGACATCCATCTGCGGGTCGAGCGGGGCACGATCCACGCGATCGTGGGGGAGAACGGCGCGGGCAAGTCCACGCTCATGAAGATCCTCTACGGCATGTACCGGCCCGACGAGGGTGAGATCCTCGTCGACGGGACGACCGCGCACCTCACCACGCCGCAGCAGGCCATCGCCGCCGGTATCGGCATGGTGCACCAGCACTTCATGCTGGCCGACAACCTCACCGTGCTGGAGAACGTGGCGCTGGGCGCCGAGAAGGTCGCGGGCATCGGCGGCAGGGCCGCCGCCAAGATCCGCGACATCTCCCGGCAGTACGGGCTGAACGTCGACCCGGACGCGCTGGTCGAGGACCTCGGTGTCGGTGACCGGCAGCGCGTGGAGATCCTCAAGGTGCTCTACCGCGGTGCGAGCATCCTCATCCTCGACGAGCCCACGGCCGTGCTGGTGCCGCAGGAGGTCGACGAGCTGTTCGGCAACCTGCGCCAGCTCACCCGCGAGGGCCTCACGATCATCTTCATCTCGCACAAGCTGCACGAGGTGCTGTCGGTCGCCGACGCGATCACCGTGATCCGCCGGGGCACCACGGTGGCGTCCGTGCTGCCGGGCGAGGTCACCGCCCGTCAGCTGGCCACGCTGATGGTGGGCAGCGAGCTGCCGAGCCCCGAGACGCGGGAGTCGACGGTCACCGACGACGTCGTGCTCGACGTGCGCGGTCTCACCGTGCACACCCCCGGCGATCGGTGCGTCGTCGACGCCGTCGACCTGGTCATCCGCCGCGGCGAGGTGGTCGGCATCGCGGGCGTCGAAGGCAACGGGCAGGCCGAGCTGGTCGAAGCGATCATGGGCATGCGGCCGTCGACCGGAACGATCACGCTCGACGGCACCGACATCGTCGAGTGGGGCACCCGGCAGCGCCGGGTCAAGGGCATCGGCTACATCCCGGAGGACCGGCACCGCCACGGCCTGCTGCTCGACGCGCCGCTGTGGGAGAACCGGATCCTCGGCCACCAGACCGAGAGCCCGAACTCGAACGGGTTCCTGATCACCTCGTCGGCCGCCCGGCGCGACACCGAGCGCATCGTCACCGAGTTCGACGTGCGTACGCCCGGCATCGAGGTCGCGGCCGGCGCCCTCAGCGGCGGCAACCAGCAGAAGCTGATCGTCGGGCGGGAGATGAGCCACCAGCCCAAGGTGCTGATCGCGGCGCACCCGACACGCGGTGTCGACGTCGGTGCCCAGGCGGCGATCTGGGACCACATCCGCGAGGCCCGGCGCGCCGGCATGGCCGTCCTCCTGATCTCCGCCGACCTCGACGAGCTGATCGGCCTGTCCGACACGCTGCAGGTGATCTACCGGGGCCGGTTCGTCGCCACCGTCGACCCGGCCACGGTGACGCCCGAGCAACTGGGCCTGGCGATGACGGGAGCGGCCGAAACTCCGTCCCTGGAAAAGGGAGACAAAGAATGAAGGGCCGGCTCGACCCCGTACGGATCCTTCCGCCGATCATCGCGCCGATCGGTGCGCTGCTGCTCGCGGTGGGTGTCTCGGCGCTCGTGCTCACCCTCGGCGGCAACGAGGTCTTCTCGACGTTCGAGGCGATGTACGACTACGGCACCCGCCCCGGCACGATCAACAGCATCCTGAACAAGTCCGTCTACTACTACCTGGGCGCGATCGCCGCGGCCATCGGGTTCCGGATGGGCCTGTTCAACATCGGTATCGACGGCCAGTACCGACTGGCGGTGCTGATCGCCGGCGCGCTCGGTGGCGCGTCGTTCACCCAGGGCCTGCCCGGGCCGCTGCGGATCGTGCTGATGATCCTCGCCGCGATGCTGGTCGGCGCCGCGTGGGCCGGTATCGCCGGTGTCCTCAAGGTCACCCGCGGGGTCAGCGAGGTCATCTCGACGATCATGCTGAACTTCATCGCCGGTGGCCTGTTCGCCTGGCTGCTCACGCCCGACCTGCTCGGCGTCCGGGCACCGGGCAGCAACTCGGTGACCACGCCGATCCTCAGCGAGGACGCCTGGATCCCCGGCATCCTCCTGATCCCGGGCACCAACGCGAGGTTCTTCGGGTTCGGCATCCTCGCCGCGCTGGTGGGGGTCGCGTACTGGTTCATGATCGAGCGGACCCGGTTCGGCTACGACCTGCGGGCCACCGGGCGCAGCCCGTCGGCCGCCGTGGCCAGCGGCGTCGACGCGAAGCGCATGGTCGTGGTCACGATGTGCCTGTCGGGTGCGGTGGCGGGCCTGGTCGGCCTGCCGGAACTGCTCGGGCAGACGCACGCGGTCGCCGAGAACGTCGGCGGGTACGGGTTCACCGGCATCGCGATCGCGCTGCTCGGCCGCAACCATCCCATCGGCATGCTGCTCGGCGCGATGCTGTGGGGCGCGCTGGAGAACTCGGCGCAGATCCTCGACCTGAACGACATTCCCCGCGAGACCGTCACGATCATGCAGGGCACCACCGTTCTCGCGGTGGTCGTGGCGTACGAGCTGGCCGCGCGCGTCGGCCGCCGGATCCAGCAGAAGCGGGTCGGCGAGTCGACCGGCACCGCGGCGGCACCGCCGCCCGAGCCCGTCGCCGCACCGCCGTCGGAGCCCATCGCGGCACCGGCGGCACCTGCCGGTGAGGCGGGCCCGACCGCGCCGAACAAGGACCAGGAGGCCGGATCGTGACCGCGGATTCCGTTCTGACGCCGGCACCCGGCGGTGCGGCCGGTGCCGAGCCGGCGCCGAAGAAGCGCAAGGTGCGCCTGTCGGTCGTCCTGATCCTGATCGCGATCGGGCTGGTCGCGCTCGCCACCGTGCGGGCGATCACGGGCGCGAACGACATCACCTCCAGCGGCGCCACCCGCGCCGCGCTCCAGGCGGCGGTTCCGATCGGCCTCGCCGGCCTCGCCGGCCTGTGGTCCGAGCGCGCCGGTGTGGTCAACATCGGCCTCGAAGGCATGATGATCTTCGGGACGTGGTTCGGCGCGTGGGGCGCCTACAACTGGGGCTGGGCCGTCGGCCTGGTCGTCGCGATGATCGGTGGCGCCCTGGGCGGCCTCCTGCACGCCCTGGCCACCGTGACGTTCGGCGTCGACCACATCGTGTCGGGTGTCGCGATCACGATCCTGGCCCTCGGCGTCACCCGGTACCTGTCGTCGTTGACGTTCGCCAACGAGGAGGGCGGCGGCGTCAACCAGTCGCCGTCGGTGCCGCAGCCGTGGCGGGGATCGGTACCCGGGGTCGACTGGGCCACCGAGGGGCTGGAGCGCCAGCACTGGTGGCTCGTCAGCGACCTGGCGGGGATCGTCCGCGGGCTGCTCACGAACGTCTCGATCCTCACGGTCATCGCCGTGGCCCTGGTGCCGCTGAGCTTCTACATCCTCTGGCGCACCGCGTTCGGGCTGCGCCTGCGGTCGGTCGGCGAGTCGCCGCAGGCGGCGGAGTCGCTGGGCGTCAACGTGTACCTGTACAAGTACTACGGCGTGGTGGCCTCCGGCGCGATCGCCGGCCTGGGCGGGGCGTTCCTGTCGATGGTCGCCGCGAACATCTACCGCGAGGGGCAGACCAACGGCCGCGGCTACATCGGCCTGGCCGCCATGATCTTCGGCAACTGGCGGCCCGGCGGGCTGGCGGCCGGTTCGCTGCTCTTCGGCTACCCCGACGCGCTGCAGCTGCGCGGTGGTGCCACGTCGATCCACGCGCTGCTGCTGCTGGTCTCGGCGCTGCTCATCGGCGTCGGCGCGTGGCAGCTGTACCGGCGCCGGCGCATCGTGGGCACGGTGGCGCTCGGCATCGGCGTACTGGGCTTCATCGCGTTCTTCGCCAGCGACGAGGTGCCGGTGCCGTTCGTCCAGTTCACGCCGCACCTCACCACCCTCGTCGTGCTGGCGCTGGCGGCCCAACGACTGCGACCACCGGCGGCCGACGGCGTTCCGTACAGACGCGGCGGTTAAGGGGGTCAAGATCGGACGCGGGGATACGATCAGGCCATGAGTCCGGACTGGGAGGCACTACGCGCGGCGGCCGAGGCCGCCATGCGGCGGGCGTACGCGCCGTACTCGAACTTCCCGGTGGGCGTCGCCGCCCTGGTCGACGACGGTCGGGTGCTGAGCGCCTGCAACGTCGAGAACGCGTCGTACGGCCTGGGCCTGTGCGCCGAGTGCGGGCTCGTGTCGATGCTGCACGCGTCGGGCGGCGGCCGCCTGGTGGCGCTGGCGTGCGTCGACGGCAACGGCAACCCGCTCATGCCCTGCGGACGCTGCCGGCAGCTGCTGTGGGAACACGGCGGGCCGAAGCTGCTGATCGACCACGAGCACGGTCCGGTGACCATGGCCGACCTGCTCCCGTACGCGTTCGACGAGGTCGACCTCGGCCGGGTCGGCCAGCCGTCGGTCGACTCGACCAACCGGGTGCCGGCCGCGCTGTCGAACCGGGTGGGCGGCGGCACCGCGTTCCTGCACCCCGACGTCGCCGGCGGCCAGCAGGTGTGGACCGGGTACTGGAGCGCCGGCCGGCCGGGTGACCCGGAGGGGTCGGCGTCGGTCATCGAGGAGGCCCCGGTGTGGCCCGACGCGGCGGCGGCGGTCGCCTGGGGCCGGGCGCGTACGCCGCGGGTCGTGGTGATCGACGGCGAAGGACGCACGTACTGGGCCGGCGCCGGCGCGCGTCCCGAAGAGTTTGCCGAGGAATGGCGAGCGTGACCGAGCGAAGCGAGGGCGCCATTAAGCAGAGCCGTCCCGTTCAGGGCGGGTCACCACGGAGTGGGGACCCGGCATGAACGTCATTGAGGTCATCCGTGCCAAGCGCGATGGCGGCCAGCTCACCGACGACCAGATCGACTGGGTGATCGACGCCTACACGAAGGGCGTAGTGGCCGACGAGCAGATGTCGGCGCTCGCGATGGCGATCCTGCTGCGCGGCATGACCGGCGCCGAGATCGCCCGCTGGACGGCCGCGATGATCGCGTCGGGCGAGCGGCTCGATCTGTCCACTGTGGACCGGCCGACCGTCGACAAGCACTCCACCGGCGGGGTCGGCGACAAGATCACGCTGCCGTTGACGCCGCTGGTCGCCGCCTGCGGCGCCGCCGTACCCCAGCTCAGCGGCCGCGGGCTCGGCCACACCGGCGGCACGCTCGACAAGCTCGAGGCGGTACCCGGGTTCCGCACGAAGCTGTCGAACGCCGAGTTCGTCCGGCAGCTGCAGACCGTCGGCGCCGCGATCTGCGCCGCCGGGGAGGGTCTCGCGCCGGCCGACCGCAAGCTGTACGCGCTGCGCGACGTCACCGGAACCGTCGAGGCGATCCCCCTGATCGCCAGCTCGATCATGAGCAAGAAGATCGCCGAGGGGACCGCCGCGCTGGTGCTCGACGTCAAGTTCGGCTCCGGCGCGTTCATGAAGAGCGTCGACGACGCCCGCGAGCTGGCCCGCACGATGGTCGAGCTCGGCAAGGCGCACGGGGTGGTCACGCGGGCGCTGCTCACCGCGATGGACACGCCGCTGGGGCTAGCGGCCGGCCACTCGATCGAGGTCGAGGAGTCGCTGGAGGTACTGGCCGGCGGAGGCCCGTCCGATGTGGTGGAGCTGACGCTGGCGTTGGCGCGCGAGATGCTCGCGGCGGCCGGCCTCGACGGCGCCGACCCGGCCGACGCGTTGCGCGACGGGCGCGCGATGGACAAGTGGCGCGAGCTGATCGTCGCGCAGGGCGGCGACCCGTCGGCGCCGCTGCCGCAGGCCGCCGAGACCGAGGTGGTCACGGCCGACCGCGACGGTGTCGTGTCCGCGCTCGACGCCTACGGGATCGGCGTCGCCGCCTGGCGGCTGGGCGCCGGGCGCGCCCGCAAGGAGGACCCGGTGTCGGCGTCCGCCGGGGTGCTGCTGCGGAAAAAGCCGGGTGACCCGGTGCGCAGGGGCGACGTGCTCATGGAGCTTCGCGCCGACACACCTGACCGGATCCCGCCGGCCCGCGACGTCGCGGTCGCGGCGGTGACGATCGCCGACGTGGCACCGACCCTGTCGCCGCTGGTCCTGGAGCGGTTGGACTGATCTGCAATGTGCAGACTGTGACCCTGAGTAGTTGATCGTTGTCGCTGCGCCGATCGGTCGTTAGAGTTCTCCGTATGAGGGCCTGTCATGACCGTCTCGGCGCCTGACCCGTTACCCGTCCGCGAAGCGAGCCTTCGCGCGCTGGAACGGCTCGGCCTGCCGGTTCCGGCGGCCAACTTCCCGATGGTCTGGGACCCGGGCGACACGATCGAGCTGCGTCCGCGGGCCGAGCTCGAGGCCCGGGTGGCGGTGCTCAACATCGTGCTGGCCCGCAGCTTCGGGATGCCACCCGAGAGCGCCATGGAGTGGCTGCTCGACGCCCACCTGGTCGAGCGCCTCACCCGTCCCGAGTGGCGGTTCGTGGTGAACGATTCCGGCGACCACTTCTCGTTCGCCCTGCACCTGGAGGCCGTGTACGCGCTGGGCTGGGTGATGGGTCTGACCCGCGACCTCGACCCGCGCCTGCCGTCCGGGAACGGCCTCATGCAGCGCCTGCCCAACCTCATCGAGGGCGAGACGTTCGCCGCCTGGCGCGGTCGCACCCTCACCGCGCCCCGCGAGGTGGGCGAGGTGGCCCGGCTGCTCGACCTCTACTACTGCCTGGACTGGGCGTACCTGGAGGCGGAACGGGCCAACCTCCCGCTACCGGGCGAGGTCGACTCCAACGCCATCGGCCAGCGACGCTGGGCCCTGGAATGGGCAGTCGTCTTCAAGGGCCCGTACCACGACGCCCCCCTGGCCTGGGAAGAAATCGACCTGTCCGTCTGACGCGTCTCCCGCGATCTTGGACGTGTGGACACGCCATAGCGTGTCTGGAAGTCCAGGGTCCGGAGGGGTTGTCCACAGGCTGTGCGACGGGCACGTGGGATCCGCGTTGTGGCGTCGAGACTGTTCGGCATGGCTCGCGCCCAGCGGTTCCATCCGGTCGAAATCACGCCCTTCGACTCCTTCAGCGATCTCGACGAGTTGCTGTTCCGGCAGGACGGGCTCATCAGTCGGGTGCAGGCGCTGCCGCTCCTCAGCCGGTCGGCGATCGAGCACCGTCTCGGCACCGGGCGGTGGCGGTTGGTCCATCGGGCGGTCTACCTCACAGCGCCGGTGAGTGACCTTTCGGCAGCGCAGCGCCGATGGGTCGCCGCCCTCGCGGTCGGTGATGGCCGGCCGGCTGTGCTGGGCGGCCTCTCGGCACTGCAGGTCGTCGGGCTCCGTGGGTTCGACAGCTACGGGGTGCACGTCGTCATCCCGGGCCGGTACCGCGACCATGACCCACCGCCGTTCGCGATCGTGCACCGGGTCGGTGCTGTTCCTGCCGACGAGGTGCACCTGGCCGCGGCGCCGCCGTGTACGGTCGCCGGTCGATCGGTGCTCGACGTCGGGAAGTGGGCGGCATCCGAACGTCAGGCCGCGGCGGTGGTGGCGGCCAGTTTCCAGCAACGGCTGGTGACCCTCGCCGAGGTCGAGCGGGCCGCGTCGCGGCAGCTTCGCGCTCGACGGCGGTCACTTGTCCTCGAAGTCGCCCGCGACGCGGCGGGCGGCGCAGAGTCCCTGCCCGAAGTGGAGTTCCTCCGGCTGTGCAGGCGGGCACGCCTGCCGGAGCCACGGTGTCAGGTGGCCCGGTCCGCCGGTGGCGGTCGCCGTCGCTACCTCGACGCGTACTTCGAGGATTACGGCGTGCACGTGGAGATCGACGGTCGGCATCACACCGAGGTGCAGAGCTGGTGGGCCGACATGCGCCGCCAGAACGACCTCTGGATCGCGGGCGACCGGATCCTGCGGTTCCCGTCCTGGACCGTCCGTCACCACCCCGCCGACGTAGTTGGCCAGGTACGGGCGGCCCTGCAAGCGGCGGGCTGGACGCCCCGCCACCAACAGGCGATCGTGGATGTCCAGACACGCCATGACCTGTCCACAAGTCCAGGATCGCGGAAGGGCTCGCGGGCGGGCTAGCGGGAAACGGGGACGAGGTCGGTCGAGGTGGAGATCGGGGCCTGCTCGGAGATTCCCCACTTCTCGTGGATGCGCTTCAGGAAGGCGGGGGCGTACCAGTTCCAGCGGCCCAGCAGGGTCATCGTGGCCGGGACCAGGAGGCAGCGGACGATCGTCGCGTCGATCAGGACGGCAACGGTCAGCCCCAGTCCCACCTGCTCGATCTGGCCCATCTCCGCGAACGCGAAGCACGCGAACACGATGATCATCAGCAGCGCCGCCGACGTGATGATGCGGCCGGTGTGCTGCAGGCCGCGCCGTACCGCGGTGTCGCTGTCCATGCCGCGGTCGACGTACTCCTTGATGCGGCCCAGCAGGAACACCTCGTAGTCCATCGAGAGGCCGAACGCGAACGCGAACACGATCACCACGATGAACGGCGACAGCCCGCCCACGGTCAGGGTGTTCAGCAGGCCGGCGCCCCAGCCATGCTCGAAGACGGCCACCAGCACGCCGAACGTCGCACCCAGTGACACCACGTTCGCGACGATCGCCTTGACCGGCACCACGACCGAGCCGGTCATCGCGAACAGCAGCAGCACCATCGCGAGCACCGTCGTGCCGACGGCCAGCGGCAGGCCCTGCTTGATCACGTCGACGAGGTCGACCAGGAACGCGGCGTCACCGGTGACCCACGACCGGCCGCCCGGCGGGCGTTCGCCGCGCAGCCGGTCGACCAGGCCGCGGGCCAGCCGGTCCTGGCCGTCGCCGTGCAGGGCGAACTCCACCCGCGAGACGCCGGCGCCCGCCGGCCGGGCGGTGCGCACCTCCGCCACGGCCTCGTCGGTGGCCCAGCGGCCGGCCCAGCGGTCGAGGGTCGCCGGGTCGGTCTGCGCCACCACGAGCATCGTCGGCGCGTCACGCCGGCCGAAGTCGCTCTCCAGCGCGTTCGCGACCTGTACCGGTTCGAGGGTGCGCGGCAACGAGTTCAGCTGCGGCAGGTTGATGGTGGCCGTCAGCAACGGGAGGCCCGCGGCGAGCAGTCCGGCCGTCGCGCCCAGGGCGACCATCCAGGGCCGCCGCTGCACGAAGCGCGACAGTCCGGCGAAGAAGCCCTGCTCGTCGGAGACGGAGTGCGCGGGGCGCCTCGACCGGGGTCGGATGCGCCGTTGCGCGAAGCCGATGAGCGCGGCGGTGAACGTCAACGCGGTGAGCATCGACACCAGCGCGATCGACACGCCGGCGGCGCCGAGGGCCGCGAGCGCGCTGATGTCGAACATCAGCAGACCGGCCAGCGCCGCGGCGACCGTCAACGCGCTGAACAGCACCGTGCGGCCGGCCGTCGCCCAGGCGCGGCCCAGCGCGTCGACGGGGATGAACCCCTCGCCGAGCTCCTCGCGGTAGCGGGCCACCAGCAGCAGCCCGTAGTCGATCGACAGGCCGAGACCCAGCAGCGTCACCACCGTGACGGTGTTCTGGTCGAGATCGGTCAGGTACGAGAAGCCGAGCAGCACCAGCATCGCCGCCGCCACCGACACCACGGCCGCCAGCACCGGAAGCCCGGCCGCGACCAGCCCGCCGAACACCACGATCAGCACCACGAGCGTGAGCGGCAGCGAGATCAGCTCGGCCCGCCGGAGGTCGGCCTGCACCTGCTCGTTCGCGCTCCGGTTGAGCAGCTTGTTGCCGCCCAGGCGCACCCGGGCGTCGGGGGCGCCGGCGTCGCGCAGTTCCGTGGCGAGCGTCCGCATCCGGTCGGTGACGTCGGACAGCGCCTCGTCCTCGTCCTCCTCGGAGCCGGCGCGCAGCGTCACCGAGATCAGCAGCGAGGTGCCGTCGCGCCCGACAAGCGCGCCGGACGACGGGTCGTCGCCGTAGGGATGGGCCACCGACTCGACGTCGGTACGGCCGGCCAGCTCCCGCACCGCGGTGACGATCGTGAACTGGATCGTGGTCGACCGCGCGTCGACGCGGTCGACCACCGCCACGACCTCGCCGCCGTTCTCGTTGGCGAGGCTGATCTGGTCGTACGCCTCCGACGACTCGACACCCGGTACGTCGTTGCCGCTCGCCAGCCCGCCGAAGACGGTGCCCGCGGCGAGCACGCCGGCGGAGACCGCCGCCAGCCACACACCCAGCACCCACCAACGTCGCGCGAAACACCACCGGCCGATACCCGCGAGCACCCCGCTCAGCCCCCTTCGTGCCGCCACACCGATAGGTGCACCGCCGCCGTGACCGCGCCGGCCCGCACCGGCACGGCACCGTGGAAGGCACCGGGCCCCATTCCCGCCACCGCTTGAGCGTCCTCAGTGGACAGTTGCAGCGTCGTCCGGAGCTCGTGATCATCCTCCCGGACGAACCACGGTCCGAGCGTCCCCCGGAGCCGTTCCTCTTTACGGGGATCGACCCTGACGGCGAGCCGGAGCTCGCGGAGATGGTCCGGCGCCGGCGTCACCACCACCAGGCGTCCACCCGGCCGCAGGATGCGGGCGAACTCGCGGCCCGCGCGCGGCGCGAACACGTCGAGCACGACGGACGCCGCGCCGTCGGCCACCGGGAGGCCGCGCCAGGCGTCCGCGCGGACGGCGCCCATCCGCGGATGGGCGCGCGCCGCCCGGCGGAGAGCGGGCTTCGAGACGTCGAGCGCGAGGCCGAGCGCATCGGGCCGTCCGTCGAGAAGAGCCGCGAGGTGACGCCCGGAGCCCGCGCCGACGTCGACGATAAGCCCCGCGGTGGAACCGGCCGTGGCGGCGGCCAGCCCTTCGGTGATGAAGTCGAGGTGACCGGCGGCCAGCACCCGTTCGCGCGCGGCCACCATGTCGGCGGTGTCGCCCGGGTGGGTCACCGGGCCGGCGGACAGGTCCACGTAGCCCTGGCGGGCCACGTCGAAGCTGTGGCCGGTGTCGCACCGCAGCGCCGACGGCGCCCCGACCAGCCTGCCCGCGCACACCGGACAGCGCAGCTGGGCGACGATCCGCGGGTCCACCGGACCATCCTTCCGGACGGGTCTAGTGTCCTTACATGGCACCCACGTACGACGAGATCCGCCGCGCGCCGAAGGCCCTCCTGCACGACCACCTCGACGGCGGACTCCGCCCGGCGACCGTCGTCGAGCTGGCCGCCGAGATCGGGCACGAGCTGCCCGCCACCGACCCGGCCGAGCTGGGCGAGTGGTTCACCGCCGCCGCCGACAGCGGCTCGCTGGAGCGTTACCTCGAGACCTTCGTGCACACCGTCGGGGTGATGCAGACCGCGTCGGCGCTGCACCGGGTGGCCGCGGAGTGCGCGCTCGACCTGGCCGCCGACGGTGTGGTCTACGCGGAGGTGCGGTTCGCGCCCGAGCAGCACCTGACCCGCGGGCTGACCCTGCCCGAGGTGGTCGAGGCGGTGCTGGCCGGGTTCGCCGACGGTTCGGCGCAGGCGGCGCTGGCCGGCCGGCCGATCCGCATCGGCACGCTGCTCACCGCGATGCGGCACGCGGCCCGGTCGATGGAGATCGCCGAGCTGTCGGTGCGCTACCGCGACGCCGGCGTGGTGGGCTTCGACATCGCCGGCGCCGAGGCGGGGTACCCGCCCACCCGGCACCTCGACGCATTCGAATATCTCCAGAGGGAGAACTTCCACTTCACCATCCACGCCGGCGAGGCGTTCGGGCTTCCGTCGATCTGGCAGGCGATCCAGTGGTGCGGCGCCGACCGGCTCGGTCACGGCGTGCGCATCGTCGACGACATCGCCGACCGCTCCCTGGGTCGGCTGGCCGCCTACGTCCGCGACAAGCGGATCCCGCTGGAGCTGTGTCCGTCGTCGAACGTCCAGACGGGTGCCGCCGCCTCGATCGCCGACCACCCGATCGGGCTCCTGCGCGACCTGCGGTTCCGGGTGACCGTCAACACCGACAACCGGCTGATGAGCGGTACATCGATGACCCGCGAGATGGCGCTGCTGGTCGAGGCGTTCGGCTACGGATGGGCCGAGCTACAGTGGTTCACGGTCAACGCCATGAAGAGCGCCTTCATCCCGTTCGACGAGCGGTTGGCGTTGATCAATGAAGTGATCAAACCCGCGTACGCCAAATTGATCGACCGGGTCGACATTTCTTCCTAGGTCGAAGCGGGACTCAAAGCGGGGTCGTTGAAGCGCACATTTTGTCCACACCGAGGCGGTTGGATCGCGCCAACATACGGCGGGTCCGGCATCGGCCGGTCGGCCGGTTCTTCACGCAGGGTGCCGGGCAGGATGGGGCTTTGGTCCAATTTAAGGACTTTGCAGTGGGATGTTTGGGACGATTCGCCGGCCTTCAATACGGAGCAAAACGGCCAAACGGTGATGGTTCGCTCGGTCGGACCGTCTTTCCGCAAATGCGATCGAGCCCTGCACGGGCTTTCTTTGGCGGACGGGACATGGTGGAATCTCGGAGGTTCGGCCCGATCGGGTCGGACGGTCGCGGGTGCCCACAGTGCGGGTCCCGTTACGGAAGGGCGGTGAGGTGAGCGAACGGCCAATGACGGAGGGCTCCAAGTTCTCGCGTCTGCGCAAGCCGGTAGGCCGCCTCCGCGACCTGCCGATCTGGTCGAAACTCGGTCTGATCATGATCGTGCCGACCATCGCCACGATCGTCGTCGGTACGACAGGTCTGGTCGAGAACATCTCGGCCGCCAACGACGCCGACCGCACCCGCACCCTCGCCCGCCTCTCCATGCAGGCCGGCGCGGTCATCCAGGAACTGCAGAGCGAGCGCGCGGCGGGCGTCCTCTTCGTGGGGTCTCCGGCCGAGACGCGGGGTACCCCGCAGGAGACGTTCAACAAGCAGATCCCGCAGACCGACAACGCCGTGTCGCAGTACCGGCAGAGCAGGCGCGCCGTCGGCGACCTCGGTGGATCGGCGCAGGTCGCCATCAACGAGGCCGACCGCACGATCGGCGACCTCTCCCGGCTGCGTGAGCAGGTCAAGGCGGTCACCGAGCTGTCGATGTCCGACATCGCCTTCCGGTACCGGGTGATCATCGCCGACCTGGTCCAGGTGCGCGAGATCGCGATCCGGCTCACCAACGACCCCGAGCTGAGCACGTCGCAGCAGGCCGCGGCCGCGATCAGCGACCGCAAGTCCGCGATCAACGAGCAGCGGATCGTCATCCTGCGGGTGCTGTCCAGCCAGACGGCCAACGGCACCGGTCTCACGCTCGCGCTGCGCCGGGAGTTCGACAACGCGCTCGCCGCCGAGAACGCGGCGGCCGTCCGGTTCTCCGCGACGGCGACCCCGGCCGAGAGCGACCTGCTCGACCAGACGCTCACCGGTAGCGACCTGCGGAAGGCCTTCGGGTTCCAGGGCAAGATCGCGAGCGTCGGCACCAACAACGGCTCGCAGCTCGACTTCAACGCGCCCGAGTGGGACTCCGCGATCGCCACCGAGGTGAACCTGCTCCGCCAGGTCGAACTGACCCTCGACGAGCGGGTCGTGATCACCGCGACCGGCATCCGCGACGACCTCCGCCAGACGGTTCTCGTGCAGACCGGTCTGCTGCTGAGCATGCTGCTGCTGGCGATCCTGTTCGCCTGGTTGGTGGCCCGCTCGATGGCCCGGTCGCTGCGTGAGCTGCGCCACGGCGCGCTCACCGTCGCCCAGTACGGCCTGCCGCAGGCCGTCGCCCGGCTGCGTGAGCCGTCACTGGCCATCCAGGCCACGCCCGACCACATCGCGAAGCAGATCGCGGAACCCCTGCCGGTCCGCAGCCGCGACGAGTTCGGGCAGGTCACCGAGGCGTTCAACGCGGTCCACCTGGAAGCCGTGCGAACCGCCGCCGAGCAGGCCCAGCTGCGGGCCTCCGTCGCGACGATGTTCGTCAACCTGGCGCGTCGTTCGCAGATCCTGGTCGACCGGCTCATCGGTCACCTCGACCGCCTCGAGCGTGGCGAGGAAGACCCCGACCGGCTGGCCGAGCTGTTCCAGCTCGACCACCTCGCCACCCGAATGCGGCGAAACGACGAGAACCTCCTGGTTCTCGCCGGCGCCGACTCCTCGCGCGTGCAGCGCGAGCCGGCCCCGCTCATGGACGTGCTGCGCGCCGCCCAGTCCGAGGTGGAGCACTACACGCGCATCGAGTTCGGCATGATCGACCGCGACGTCGAGATCGCCGCCCACTCGGTGAACGACATGGTGCACCTGGTCGCCGAGCTGCTCGACAACGCCACCGCGTTCTCGCCGCCCGACTCGGCGGTGGTCGTGGAGGCTCGCCGGGTCGGCGAGCGGTGCGTGCTCCTCGTGGAGGACCGCGGCATCGGCATCTCGCCCGACCAGCTGCGTGAGCTCAACGAGAAGCTGTCCAACCCGCCCGCCGTCGACGTGGCCGTCTCCCGGATGATGGGCCTGGTCGTGGTCGCGCGGCTGGCCGCCCGCCACGGGGTGCGCGTCGAACTGCGCGCGGCCCGCGAGCGCGGCACGGTCGCCGACATCACCCTGCCCGCCAGCGTCCTGGTTCAGCGGCTCGCCGCCGGCCGGAACACCGGCGAGCTTCCGGTGGTCGGCGCCGGGTCCGAGCGGTCGCTCCAGTCGCCGCCGTCGCGTCCGGCGATGGGCATGCCGTCCACGCTCGCCCTCGAGGGTGGCGACCGGCCCGGTCCGTCGCGGGAGCGCACGCCGTCGGCGTTCGCGTCGGGTCCGGCGTTCTCGCCGACCAACCCGACCACGCCGACCCGCAACCCGAGCCCGCCGTCGGCGCTGCGTCCGACGTCGCCGGGCATCCCCGGCGCGCAGCCGCCGGCGAGCGCCTTCGGCCAGTCGCCGTCGGCGTTCGACCAGGGCCAGCCGCCGTCGTCGTCCGGGTTCGGTCGTCCCGCGCTGAGCGGTGCCGGTGGTCCTCCCACCGGTCCGGCGGCCGGTCCTACCGGTCCCGGCCGGCCGAGTGGTGGCCGTGGCGGCCTTCCGCCGTGGTCCGACCTCACCGGTGCGTCCTCCGTGGGCAACGGGAACGGCTCGCACGGCCCCGGTGGGCAGGAGCCTGGGCAGCAGCGGCGTCCGGGCGACTCCGAGCCGTCCGACGGTGGGTCGATCCCGCGTCAGCGGCCGGCCGACGCTCCGCCGCAGGTTTCGGGCATGCAGCCCTCGGGCGCGCAGTCCGCGGGTCTGCCGACGCGTCCGACCTCGGCCTCACCGGCCGGCGGTCCGCAGGTGTCGGGCCCCGGTGGGCTGCCCACGCGTCCGACGACGCCGGCGGCTCCGGCGAGCGGTCCGGCCATGTCCGGCCCCGGTGGGCTGCCGACCCGTCCGACGACGCCGGGAACCCCGGCCATCCCGACCAGCGGCGCGCCCGCGTCCGGTCCGGGCGGGCTTCCGACGCGTCCGGCCACCCCGGCGATCCCGAACAGCGGTCCGCCGGCTGGCGGCCCGACCGGTCCCGCCGGGTTGCCGACCCGTCCGACTTCGGGCCGGCCCGACCAGCCCGTGTCGGGTCAGCCGGCGCCTCCGGCCTGGCCGCCGGCGCCCGGTGCGCCGACGCCGCCGGTTCCCAGCGCTCCGGCCGCCAGCGCGCCGTCGGCTCCCGTGTCCCCGGCGCCGCCGCGGAACATGCCGCCGCAGGGCAGGCCGCCCCAGAACATGCCGGTACAGGGCACGCCGACGCCGAGTGCGCCGGAGCGGCCGGCCGACCGGTCCGACAGCGGCTACTCGCCCGCGCTCGACATGACGGCCGAGATCCCGCGGGTCCGCGACGACTGGGCGCCCCCGGCGCCGGCGTCGAACGGGCAGCCCGGCTCGGCCGTAGACGACCTGGCCGCGCTCCCGCGTCCCGATCAGACGATGGAGCTTCCGCCGATCTTCCGTGACGTGGAGTCGGCCTGGTTCCGCACCCGTCGCCCGTCGCCGATGCGTGCGCTCACCAACGGCTCCAACGGCTCGGCTCCGGCCGGGTCCGAGGCGCCGAACGGTGCCGCGCCGGCCCGCCCGGAGTCCGGTCCGTCGGCGCCCACGCGTCCGGCGTCCGGCCCGCCCGTGTCGGGTGCGCCGGCCACGGGTCCCACGGCTCCGCGTCCGGCCACGGGTCCGGCGGCTCCGCGTCCGGCGACCGGTCCCGCGGGTCCGCGTCCGGCCACCGGCCCGGCGGCGATGCCGACCGGAGCGCCGTGGTCGCCGCCGCCCGCGGGCGCGCCGGCATCTTCACCGTTGCCGCCGCGTACGCCGTCGTCGCCGCTTCCGCCGCGGACGCCGGCACCCGCCGCCGCGGCCTACACCCCGCCCGCCGATCCCGCATCGGCGCCTGGCGATAGGTTGACGCCCGGTGAGTCGGTAACCTGGCGTACAGCCGCCGACGACGGATGGCGTGCGGCAGAGGCGCTGGGGCAGGATCGGGACTTCAACTTGACCGAAGGCGGGCTGCCGAAGCGGGTGCCCATGTCGCAGCTCGTGCCGGGTGGCGTCGAGCGGGCGACGACGGCGTCGCATCGGCGTACCCCGGAAGCAGTGCGTGGCCTGCTCTCCGCGTATCACCGCGGGGTCCAGCGGGGACGCAGCCAGAGTCCTTCGTCCACCGACTCACGAACCCCGCAACCAACGCAGGCCGGGCCTTCTAATCCGCAGGGCAAGGAGCGCGAAGCATGACATCGACGCAGGACCTCGGTTGGCTCCTCGCCAACTTCGCTGATCGGGTGCCCGGTGTGGCCCACGCGGTCGCGGTTTCGGCAGACGGGCTGCTGCTGGCCTCGTCGCGAGACCTGCCCCGCGACCGGGCCGACCAGCTCGCCGCGATCTCCTCGGGCCTGGTCAGCCTGACCCAGGGCGCGTCCCGCTGCTTCGAAGGCGGAGCGGTGCTGCAGACGGTCGTCGAGATGGACAACGGGTTCCTGTTCCTGATGTCCATCTCCGACGGATCCTCGTTCGCGGTGCTCGCCGCCCGGGCGTGTGACGTCGGCCAGGTCGGGTACGAGATGGCGCTGCTGGTGGACCGGGTGGGTGACGCGCTGACGCCAGCGCCGCGCCCGGCCGCGTCCATGATGGGCTGAGCGGCACACATTGACTACCACGATCGGGGCTGGTGGGGAGGTGAACGGCGACATGGCTGAACGTGATGAGCCTACGGGCGCCCTCGTGCGTCCGTACGCCGTCACCCGGGGCCGTACCCGGCCGAAGGTCGACATCGCCATCGAGGCGTTGATCGAGACGACGGTGCGTGGGCGAACCGCCCACTCCCGCCCGGGCGGGGGTCACGGTCAGGAGCAGCAGCAGATCGCGACGATGTGTGAGAGTCGCGTCCAGTCGCTGGCGGAGATCTCCGCCCGGCTCCATCTGCCCCTCGGGGTGGCCAGGGTGCTCGTCGCCGACATGGCGGCGGATGGCCTGGTCTCGGTACATGAGCCGACCTCGTTGGACGACAACGAGGCGGTGGGCACGGAATTGCTGGAGAGGGTGCTCAGTGGACTTCGGAGGCTCTAACATGGCTCGCCCGGCCTCCGGGCGGGTCACGTCGGCGAAGATCGTCATCGCCGGAGGGTTCGGTGTGGGTAAGACCACGCTTGTGGGCTCGGTCTCGGAGATCACTCCGCTGACGACCGAGGCCATCATGACCTCGGCCGGCGTCGGGGTCGACGACACCCGTCAGGTGCCGGGCAAGCTGACGACGACGGTCGCCATGGACTTCGGCCGTATCAGCATCGACCGCGACCTGATCCTGTACCTGTTCGGTACCCCCGGCCAGACCCGGTTCTGGTTCATGTGGGACGAGCTCGTGCGGGGCGCCATCGGCGCGGTCGTCATGGTCGACACCCGGCGGCTCGCCGACTGCTTCGCCGCGATCGACTTCTTCGAGCACCGGCGGCTGCCGTACCTGGTGGCGATCAACTGCTTCGACGGCGTGCAGTACCACAACGCCGACGACGTGCGGGAGGCCCTCGCGGTGTCGCCCGACGTCCCGGTGGTGCCGTGCGACGCGCGTAGCCGTGAGTCGACCAAGCAGGTGCTGATCTCGCTGGTCGAGTACGTGCTCTCGATGCGCCGCTCGAGGGCCGCCGCTCCGGCCTAGCCGGCTTCCGACGACGCGGGCCCATCCTCTCCGGGTCCGCGTCGTTTGCTGTCCGGCCAGGTCACGCTGAGTAGTTGCCGGCTAGCAAGCGACGATCAATGCCGACCCGGGGCGGAGGCGCCGGCCGCGGAGACCGGTTCAGCCGCGGACATCACGAGCTGGCGGGTGCGGGACGTCGTCTCGCTCTGCTCCTGCATGACCTGCCGGATGTGCTCCTGGAGCGACGTCACCGACGCGAGCCGTTCGGCGACCTCACGCACCGCGGCGGTGACGTTCGACGCCTGGGCCTTCACGTCCTCCACGGTGCTCTCGATGCGGGCGGTGGCACTGGCCGTCTGCGACGCCAGCTCCTTGACCTCTCCGGCCACGACGGCGAAGCCCTTGCCGATGTCGCCGGCCCGCGCCGCCTCGATGGTGGCGTTGAGCGCCAGCAGGTTGGTCTGGTCGGCCACGGCCTGGATCAGACCGGCGATCGTGGAGATGTCGGCGATCGCGGTGCCGACGTGACCGATCGCCTCGACGGCCTGGTTCGCGGTCGACATGGCCGAGTTGATCTCGGCGGTGCCGTTGTCGACCGTGGTGCCGGCGTCGCTGATGGCCGTCTCGAACGTGAGCAGTGCCTCGCCGGCCTCCGACCCGAGCCGGTCGCCGGTGGCGGCCACCCGGGCCAGGACCTGCTCCAGTTCCCGCGCCAGTTCGGTGCTGCGCTCCACCTCGCTGGCCGCCGACCGGGCCGCGTCGGCCTCGCGTTCGTCGGCGCTGTCTGCCGCCTCCCGCAACGCCCGCTCGGCCCGTTCCGTCGTCTCCGCCTGGATGCGGTCGGACTCCGCCTGGGCCTGGGCGGCGAACCGCCAGAAGACCACCTGGGCGGCGCACATGCCGAGCACGAACGCGGCGTGCAGCAGCGCACAGAAGAACGGGTTCGCCTGCGCGCGCGGGTCGGAGAAGACCTGATCCGGCGCGATCAGCCCGACCACGAGGTGGTGGAAGGCCACGGTCGACACCGCGACGGCGAACGGCAGCCAGTCCTGGTAGAGACCCACCAGAGCCAGCACGACGAAGAAGTGGAAGTGCAGGTCGGTCAGGCCGCCGCCGGCGTGCACGAGGCCGTAGGCACCCAGCAGGAGGCCCACGCTGACCGTGATCGCCCGTCCCCGCTGCGACCGCGGCATGTTGGCGATCGCGGCACACAGCAGGATCAGGACGGCCACCGGAAGCCCCGGTGGCCGTCCTATGCCTGCGTGCCCAACGCCTCTCGGAAATGCCTAGCGCCGCGCGGAGCGGTAGCCGTAGTCGGTGGCGGGCGCGAACTCCTCGTCGCCCGCCGCGTCACGGCTGAAGTCCCAGCCGACCGACGACTCGCGTCCCGGACGGCCGCCGACGGAGAACCCGCCGACCTCCTGGCCGCGCCGGTAGCCGTTGAAGTAGGCACCGGTGTGCGCGGCGATCGAGGCCGCGTCACGCACGATGCGCAGCGGGCGCGGGTCGGGCTCGGCTTCGGCGGTCTGCTGGGCGGAACCCGGCACCAGGTTGCGTTGCGGCACCCGGCGGGGCAGTCCGGCGCTGGTCTCGGCGCCGACCGCCGGCCGGGCGGCCTGGGAAGCGGCCTCCCAACCCGTGTCGGCCGCGGTGACCCACTCGACCTCTTCCTCCGACTCGTTGCCGTCGATGAACCAGGCCGACCGGCACTCCGCAAAGATCAGCAGATCGTCGTCACCGGCGTTGATCTCGACCGGCGCCTCACCGAGGGGGTCGACCACGACGGCACTGCCGCTCGCCGTGACGTGCCTGCTGTGCCGGCTGGCCGGCTCCGGCCCCGACGGCACGAGCCGCAGCGTCGGCGGGTCGAACCGGTCACTGTCGAGGCCGCCCACGGAACGTTCGGTCGACAGCGCGGGATCGGCCAGCGGCGCCGGCTCGACCAGCCGCAGCGTCGGCGGCTCGACCGGCAGGTCGTCGGACTGCCACGGCGGCTTGACCCGGCCCTCACGCTGACGCGGGACGTCGGCGGCGCCGTTGCCCGACACCAGCGGGTAGGAGCCGCTCTGCTCCTCCTCGCCGACCAGCGGCCAGTTGGCGCGGGAGCCGGGCGCGTGGACCTCGGGCGAGAGCCGGGGCATCGGCGGCGACGGCTGGTGGTGCGCCGGCGGCTGAGCCGCGAACGTCGTGGTGACGTCGGATCCGAACGGCGACGACGCCTGCCCGGCGAACGTGGTGGTGTTGTCGGACCCGAACGACGCGGCCGGCTGGCCCGCGAACGTCGTCGTGTTGTCGGACCCGAACGGCGACGGCGTCTGCCCGACGAACGTGGCGGTGTTGTCGGACCCGAACGACGCGGCCGGTTGGCCCGCGAACGTGGACGTGGTGTCGGACCCGAACGACGGCGCCGGTTGGCCCGCGAACGTCGACGTGGTGTCGGACCCGTGCGCCGGCCGGCTCTGCCGCGTGCTCGGCGGGATCGCCGTGCGTCCACGTTCGGGCATCGGGATCCGGCTCGGCAACTCGGTGGTCGCCTGGCCCGGCTCGTCGTCGGGACGGGCCGCCGGCACCTGGATCATGCCGGAGCCCGGGAACGACGCGGCCGGCTGGTACGGCGCGGGCGGTGCAGGAGCCGCGGACACGGGCGCCGAGGGCATCGGAAGCGACGGTGCCGGAATCGACGGGAACGCACCGGTGTCGGCGGACGAACCGTAGTGGCCGTTGCCGTTGCCGTTCGCGCTGCCGTTCGACACCACCCGCAGCGGCGGGGCACCGAAACCGTTGCCGAGGTGCCGTGGAGCCTCGTAGGCGGGCTGCTCGACCGGACGCACCGGCGGGGCCATGCGGTCGGCGATGACGCCCACCAGCGCCTCGCTGGCGCCGTCGAAGCAGCGGACCGATGCGACGGCCTGCTTGACCGTCTCGGCCACCGCCGACGTCATCGCGCGGGTGACACCGGCCCGGCGCGGCGTCTCCGCGATCGCGACCCGCAGCGCGGTGACGGCCTCGTCGAGAATCTCGCGCTCGGCGACCCCCGCGTCGACGAGTGCGGCGACGACCTCGCCCTCCTGCACCCGCCCGGCGGAGGCGTTGACGAGCTGACCCGGCTCGGGCAGCGCCTGGAGCACCGCCAACGACACCGGCTCGGCCGGGTCGGCGTAGGCGCGCAACGCGGCCGGGTACAGCTCACGGAGGACCTCGCGCAGCGTTCCGGCCGCCTGCTGCCGGCCGGTGACGATCGCGGCGTGCGCCGTGAGCAATGGCTTGAGGTTGAACATCTCCGGCGGCGTGGCCTGGGGGACGGCCTGCAGCACACCCGCCTGCAACGCGCGTGCCAGGCCGATCGCCCGGCGCTCGGCCGGGCCGGAGCGGATCTCGTCGGGCGAGCCGTCGTCGGCGAAGCGCTCGGCGAAGTCGTCGGCCGCGTCAGGACCGGCGTAGGCCATGTAACGGCCAGCGGCGGTCAGTAACTGGGTGACGGCGTGATCGTTGTTGGCAGTAGCGACGGCAACCGTTGCCGGTCCGTCGCCGCGCTGGGCGAACAGGGCGCACAACTCGGCGTATCCGCCGGGGTCGTCGGTGATTTCGCAGATGTCGAGTAGCCGGCCGGCGTCGTCGACGATGGATACCGTCAACCAGTGCTGCGCCTCCGGTGCGAGCGCAGGACCATCTGCCGACGCCAGTCCGCAGTACACCCGAACGAGCGTCACCGCGTGCTCCTCCTCCTGGGACAGGGTGTCGTGAGCTACCTCAACCTGATGGATGCGTCCCCCCATCCATCAGGCCTACCCAGCAGGGAGGGCCAGTCAACCGCCACTATTCACGGTTGCCACCCTGCTGACGATCACCCGTTCCGGCGCAATGCTTTGGTCACCGAATGATGCTCCCTGGTCAAGGGTCACTCGCGCCAGTCCACGACCGATGAGATCTTGCCAATTATCGTGCGCCATCCTAGCGCCGTCTGTTGCGTCACGATTTTGCGCAGTTTGCGCCGGGCGAAGAAGCCACGAATTCCGCCCCTGCTGTCGGCGTTGCGGATCGCCTCGTCGAGATCGTCGAGCGGCGTGCCCGGCCCGAGCGCGCTGATGACCGTCTCCAGCCGCGTGGCGTAGGCGATGTCGCGCGAGACCTCACCCGCCTGGATCAACAGCGTGTAGTCGAGCGAGTCGGCTCCGCCACGAAGGTTGTCGACGACGAGGTCCAGCTCGTACTTGTCGGCGGGGTCGGGAACGATGTGATCGACGGTGATCCGTTCGCGCAGGTCCGACCAGGTGTCGAGCTGGGCGAGGTCGTGGTCGTCGCTGTTCTTGACGAAGTCGACCAGGTGGTCGGCGGTGGCGAAGACGTAGACCTTGCCGCGTCGGCCGAGGAAGACCGGAACCTCCTCCGCGGCGGGCTTCACCTCGACGTCGTCTTCGTCCTCATCGTCGTCATCGTCATCGTCGTCCTTGGACGCGGACGGTTCGTCGTCGTCGTCCTCGTCGTCGTCTTCTTCGTCGTCCTCGTCGTCGTCCGACTTGGCGGCGATGTCGTCGTCTTCGTCCTCGCCGTCATCGAGGTCGAGGTCGTCGTCCTCGTCGTCGTCTTCGTCGTCGTCATCGTCGTAGTCGAGGTCGTCGTCGCGGCTGCTCTTGACGCGCGTGGTCGGACCGGCCTCGAGCCCCAGCGCGGCGACCAGTTCCTCCTCGGCGACGTCGGCGTCGTCGTCCTCGTCCTTGTCGAGGAAGCCGGCGAACTCGTCCTCACGCTCGTCGACCTCGACGGCCGCCAGCTCGTCGGACATGCGGTAGGCCCGCAGCGTGTAGCCGACGCCCTTGGGAAGGGCCAGCTCGACCGGCGCGACCTTGACCTCGGCCCAGAACTCGGCCGCGGCCGCGGTGAGCTCCGGGTCGTCGTCGTCGTCTTCGTCGACCTCGGCCTCGTCGGCCTCGTCGGCCTCGACGTCGGCCTCGACCGGATCGACGTCCACCTCGTCGTCGATGTCCTCGGGCTCGTCGTCGTCAAGCTCGGGCGGCGCCTCGACCACCGACGGCCGCTTGCCCAGCGACGGCTTGCCCACCGGCTCCGGCTCCTTGCCCGCCGGCTCCGGCGCGGCCGACTTCGCCAGCTCCGCCGGCGACTCCTCGGTGGTCGACTCGATGTCGGCCAGCGTCACGTCGACCGGCTCCACCTCGATCGGCTCGACCGCGACCGGCTCGACGTCGACGCTGTCGGCCACGACCGGCTCGGCCACCGGCGGCGGGGGAGCGGCCTTCTTCACCGGCGCCTTCCGGGCGGCCGGCGTCCTCTTGGCCGGAGCGGCCTTGGCAGGAGGCGCGGCCTTCGTGGGAGGTGCCGCCGCGGCCGGCGAAGTGGTGGCGGCCGGGGTCACGGCCGTCGCGTCGGTGGTTGCCGCCGAACCGGCAGCGGCCGCCGGCGTCGCCTTGGCGCGCGTGCTCCTGGCCGGAGCGGCCTTCGCCGGCGTGGTCTTCGCCGGAGTGGCCTTGGCCGGGGTGCTCCTGGTGGCGGGCGTGCTCTTCGCGGCGGGCATGGTCGTTCCCACGGCGGGAGGGGTGGCCTTGGCGGTCTTCGCCGGTGCCTTCTTCGCCGGGGTGGTCTTCCGCGCCGGAGTCCGCTTCGCCGGCGTGGTCGCGCCGGTCGCTGGCCCTGTGGCGGCCGTCGAGCCGGTGGCGGTCGCTGGGCCGGCAACGGTCGCGGCGGCGTCTGCCGGATCGGCGTCTGCCGGCTCCGCGTCGGCGGGCTCGGCACCCGCGGGCTCGGCACCAGCCGGCTCCGCACCAACCGGCTCCGCACCAGCGACAGGTCCGGCGGGTCCGGTTGCCGTCGCGGCGGGGTCCGGGGTCGGCGCCGCGGGTGCCAAGGTGTCGGGTTCCGTCGTACCGGGAACCGCGGCCGACGGGTCAGCCGTACCGGAGGTAGCGGCATCGACCTCGGGATCGACGCCGGTGACGGGGTCGACCGGAGGCTTGCCGGTGGCCTTCGCCGCCGGCCGGGTGGATGCCGGCCGGGCGCCGCGGGGGCCGCGGGAGTTGCGGGGATTGCTCGATCCGGACCGCTGGCGGGCCACGTCGACCTCCGGGTTGGCGTACGTCATCGCTACGAAGCGATGACCACCCTAGCCGGCAGTCCTCCGTCTTGCTTACACCCCCTTGGGATGCCACACCGTCTTGGTCTCCAGGAAGGCGGTCATCCGGCCGGTGCCGGGGTCGGAAGCCCAGTCGACAGGCATCGGACGTAGGACGCGCTTCAGGTTCTCGGCGGCCTCGCGCTCCAGGTCGGCGGCCAGTGCCGGGTCGTCGACGCCGGCCAGGTCGAGCGCGTTGACGTCGAGGTGCGACGCCAGCCACGGCGCCATCTCGGCGACGCGACCCGTCAACAGGTTCACCACGCCGCCCGGAAGATCGGAGGTCGCGAGCACCTCGGCGAGCGTCACCGCCGGCAGCGGGTTCTCCTCCGCGGCCAGCACGACCACCGCGTTACCGGTGACGATCGCCGGCGCCACCACGCTCACCAGCCCGAGCAGCGGGTCGGCCGGCGCGACGACGCCGACCACGCCGGTGGGCTCGGGTGCCGAGATGTTGAAGTACGGCCCGGCGACCGGGTTGGCGCCGCCGTACACCGTCGCGATCTTGTCGGACCAGCCGGCGTACCAGACCCAGCGGTCGATCGCCTCGTCGACGGTCGCCGCGGGCACGCCGTAGGCCACGAACTGCTCGCGCCGGCCCTCGAGCATCTCGGCCACGCGGTACAGGATCTGCCCGCGGTTGTACGCCGTCGCCTTCGCCCAGCCGGGAAAGGCCGCGCGAGCGGCGCGCACCGCGTCGCGGACATCTTTACGGGACGCCAGAGCGGCGTTCGCCACGAAGTCGCCAGCCGCCGACCGCACCGGGTACGACCTCCCCGACTCGCTACGGGGGAACGCCCCACCGATGAACAGCTTGTAGGTCTTGCGGACGGCGAGCCGAACGTTGTCAGGCAAGGTAGGCCTCCAACCCGTGCCGGCCGCCCTCGCGCCCGTAACCCGACTCCTTGTAGCCGCCGAACGGCGACGTGGGGTCGAACTTGTTGAACGTGTTCGCCCACACCACGCCGGCGCGCAGCTTGTCGGCCATCGCGAGAATGCGCGAGCCCTTCTCGGTCCACACGCCGGCCGACAGGCCGTACGGCGTGTTGTTGGCCTTCTCGACCGCCTCGGCCGGCGTGCGGAACGTGAGCACCGACAGCACCGGTCCAAAAATCTCTTCCCGCGCGATGCGATGCGCCTGCGAGACGCCCGTGAAGATCGTCGGGGCGAACCAGAACCCGCGGTCGGGCAGCTCACACGGCGGCGACCAGATCTCCGCGCCCTCGGCCGACCCGGCCTCCGACAGCTCTCTGATGCGGGCCAGCTGCGCGGCCGAGTTGATCGCGCCGACGTCGGTGTTCTTGTCGAGCGGGTCACCGACGCGCAGCTGCGCCATGCGCCGCTTCAACGACGCCAGGAACTCCTCGGCGACCGACTCCTGCAGGAGCAGCCGCGACCCGGCGCAGCACACGTGCCCCTGGTTGAAGAAGATCCCGTTGACGATGCCCTCGACCGCCTGGTCGATCGGCGCGTCGTCGAACACGATGTTCGCGGCCTTGCCGCCGAGCTCCAGCGTCACCTTCTTGCGCGACCCCGCGACCGACCGCGCGATCTGCCGCCCGACCTCAGTGGACCCGGTGAACGCGACCTTGTCGACGTCGGGGTGCTCGACCAGCAGCCGCCCGGTGTCGCCGGCGCCGGTGACGATGTTGACCGTGCCCGGCGGCAGCTCCGCCTGCTGGCAGATCTCGGCGAACACCAGCGCGGTGAGCGGGGTGGTCTCGGCCGGCTTCAGCACCACCGTGTTGCCGGCGGCGAGCGCCGGCGCGATCTTCCAGGCCAGCATGAGCAGCGGGAAGTTCCACGGGATGACCTGCGCGGCCACGCCCAGCGGCTTCGGGTCCGGGCCGAAGCCCGCGTACCCGAGCTTGTCGGCCCAGCCGGCGTAGTAGAAGAAATGCGCGGCGACCAGCGGCAGGTCGACGTCGCGCGATTCGCGAATCGGCTTGCCGTTGTCGAGCGACTCCAGCACCGCGAGTTCTCGCGAACGCTCCTGGATCAGGCGGGCGATGCGGAACAGGTACTTCGCGCGATCGCGCGCTGGCATCGGTCCCCACGTCGTTTCGAACGCGCGGCGCGCGGCCGCGACCGCGAGATCGACATCGGCGGACACCGCCGCCGTGACCTCGGCCAGCACCTCCTCGGTGGCCGGGTTGACGGTCTTGAACGACTCGCCGCCCTTGGAGTCGAGGAAAGCACCGTCGATGAACAGGCCGTAGGACTCGCGGAGGTCGACGACCGAGCGCGACTCGGGTGCGGGTGCGTACTCAAAGGCCATGATCAGTCCAGGGTGACGTAGTCGGGGCCCGAGTAGCGGCCGGTGGCCATCTTGGCCCGCTGCATGAGCAGGTCGTTGAGCAGCGTCGACGCGCCGAAACGGAACCGGTCGGGGTGCAGCCACTCGTCGCCGGCGGTCTCGTTGACCATGACCAGGTACTTGATCGCGTCTTTGGCGGTACGGATGCCGCCGGCCGGCTTGACGCCGATCGTGGTGCCGGTGAGCGCCTTGAAGTCGCGCACCGCCTCGAGCATGACCAGCGTGACCGGCAGCGTCGCGGCCGGCTGGACCTTGCCGGTGGAGGTCTTGATGAAGTCGCCGCCGGCGAGCATGCCGATCCAGGACGCGCGGCGCACGTTGTCGTAGGTGGCCAGCTCGCCGGTCTCGAGGATGACCTTCAGGTGCGCCGACCCGCACGCCTCCTTGACGGCCGCGATCTCCTCGAAGACCTCCAGGTAGCGGCCGGAGAGGAACGCACCCCGGTTGATCACCATGTCGATCTCGTCGGCACCGTCTCTTACCGCCGCCTTCGTATCGGCGATCTTGATGTCGAGCGGAGCCTGGCCCGACGGGAACGCCGTGGCGACGGAGGCGATGTGGATCTTCGAGCCCTCCAGGGCCTCCTTCGCGGTGGCCACCATGGACGGGTACACACAGATCGCGGCCACCGGAGGGCAGTCAGGATCGGTGGGGTCGGGCCGCCGGCCCTTCGCGCAGAGCGCCCTGACCTTGCCGGGCGTGTCGGCACCTTCGAGGGTGGTGAGGTCGACCATGCGGATCGCCAGGTCGAGCGCCCACGCCTTGGACGTCGTCTTGATCGACCGGGTACCGAGCATCGCCGCCCGCTGCTCGGCGCCCACCTGGTCGACACCGGGCAGGCCGTGCAGGAACGCCCGCAACGCGCTCGCGGACCGGGCGACGTCGGCGAGGGGAGGCACCGTTGCCGTCATGTGAGGGAGTCTACGGTGCTGCTGGCGATCGCCTCCGCGATCGCGGGCCCGGGGCCTTTCCGGCGTCGCTCCCTGCGCTCCTCGGTCCAGGTGACGCCGTTCCCGGGCCGGTCGTCCAGTAGGTTGAGCGCCGTGGACGTTCTCGTGGTCGATCATCCCCTGGTCCGGTCCCGGCTCACCGACATGCGTGACGCACGCACCGATTCGGCGACGTTCCGGGCGGCGCTGCACGAACTGACCACCATGCTGGTCTACGAGGCGGCGCGGCTGTTCCCGGTGGAGGAGTACGCGATCATGACGCCGGTCGGCCCGACCACGGGCGCCCGCGTCGGCAACCCGCCGCTCCTCGTGCCGGTGCTCCGGGCCGGCCTCGGCATGGCCGACGCGGCGTTGGCGCTGCTACCCGAGTCGTCGATGGGATTCGTGGGACTGGCCCGCGACGAGGAGACGTTCGAGCCGCGCGCCTACCTCGAGTCGCTGCCCACCGACCTGGCCGGCAAGCCGGTACTGGTGCTCGACCCGATGCTCGCCACCGGCGGCTCGCTGGTGCACTGCTGCCGGCTGATCGCCGACCGCGGCTGCACCGACATGATCGTGGTGTGCGCGCTGGCGGCTCCGGAGGGCGTGGCGAAGCTGGAGCGGTCGGGCCTGCCGCTGCGCCTGGTGACCGCGTCGATCGACCAGGGGCTCAACGAGAAGGCGTTCATCGTCCCCGGCCTGGGCGACGCCGGCGACCGCCAGTTCGGCGGCATGCCCCGCTTCAAGGACTAGCGGTCCCTGGTCGCAGGTTCGCGCGGTCGCGGATTGGGCAAAGCCGACATTTCAGCCCGGCCCGCCACTGTCCGTCACGGCAAAGCCGCCCGCCACGTCTGTGCCGGTTGCCTTGATCGTTG
>NZ_BOPH01000076.1 GCF_016863655.1 Virgisporangium ochraceum | reverse complement strand
CATCGACGACGGGGCCGAGCGCGGGCGGCGCGGCCGGTCCACAGACCGGACACGCCCTAAGGGCGAATCAGGCCCAGTGCGGCCGCTACCTCGGCGCGTAGCGCGGCCAGGCCCGCCGCCGCCCGCTCCCGGGCGGCCGCCAGGTCGCCGTCGGTCACCTGCTCCACCACCTCCAGGTAGGCCTTCAGCTTCGGCTCGGTGCCGCTCGGGCGGACCACCGCCCGCGCGCCCGGCGTGCGCAGCGTCAGCACGTCGGCGTCGGGCAGGAGGTCGTCGGTCTCGGAGATCGGCTCGTCGAGCAGCGCGGTGGGCGGGTGACGGCGGATGTGCGCCATCGCCCGGGCGATGTCGGCCAGGTCGGTGACCCGCACCGACAGCTGGTCGGTGGCGTAGACGCCGAACTCCAGGGCCAGCTCGTCCAGCCGGTCGGCGAGCGTGCGCCCGGAGGCCTTGAGCGACGCGGCCAGCTCGCACACCAGCAGCGCGGCCGAGATGCCGTCCTTGTCGAGCACCAGGTCGGGGGCGACGCAGTAGCCGAGCGCCTCCTCGTAGCCGAACACGAGCCCGTCACCGGCCCGCACGATCCACTTGAACCCGGTCAGCGTCTCGCCGTAGGCGTGGCCGCGGGCCTCGCACAGCGCCTTGAGCAGCGACGACGACACGATCGTCGTGGCGAACAGGCCGGTGGTTCCGCGCCGCATAAGGTGGTCGGCGAGCAGCACGCCGACCTCGTCGCCGCGGAGCATGCGCCAGCCCGTTCCGGACGGCACCGCCACCGCGCACCGGTCGGCGTCGGGGTCGTTCGCCAGCGCCAGGTCGGAGCCGGTCTCCGCGGCGAGCGCGGTGACCAGGTCCATCGCGCCGGGCTCTTCCGGGTTCGGGAACGCCACGGTCGGGAAGTCGGGGTCGGGCTCGGCCTGCTCCGGCACGACCGCCGGCGCCGCGAACCCGGCCTCCGCCAGCGCCGCCCGCAGCACCGGCGCACCGACACCGTGCAAAGGCGTATACGAGACGCCGAGAGCACGCGCTCCGTCGCCCGCGACCAGCCCGGCGACGGCGGACACGTACGAGGAGACCAGCGACTCCGGAACGATCGTGCCCTCGTCGCCCAGCGGCACCTCCGACAACCGCCCGACCGCGCGGATGGCGGCCTCGATCCCGGCGTCGGCGGGCGGCACCAGTTGGGCGCCGTCGGCCAGGTAGACCTTGTAGCCGTTGTCCTGCGGCGGGTTGTGGCTCGCGGTCACCATGACGCCGGCCGCGGCGCCGACCTGCCGCACCGCGTAGGCGAGCACCGGCGTCGGCAGCGGGCGGGGCAGCACCAGCGCCGGCCGGCCCGCACCGGTGGCGACCCGCGCCGTCTCGACCGCGAAGTCGCGCGACCCGTGCCGCGCGTCGTACCCGATCACCAGCGGCCCGTCGGCGTTCTGCGCGGCCAGCCAGCTCACCAGTCCCGCCGCCGCCTGACGCACGACGGCGCGGTTCATGCCGTTCGGCCCTGCCCGCAGCGGACCCCGCAGCCCCGCGGTGCCGAAGCGCAGGGGACCGGCGAAGCGGTCGGCGAGGTCACCGGGTTTTCCGGCCGCGAGGACAGCGCGCAGCTCGTCGCGGGTGGCCGGGTCGGGATCGTCGGAGAGCCACGCGTCGGCGGCGGCCCGCAGGTCGTCGGTCATGACGGGCTCAACCGCCGAGGCGGTAGGAGCGCACCATCTCGTCGTAGATGGGCTTGCTGTCGGCGAACTTCCCTTCGGGAACCGTCAGGAAGAAGTGGAACACCTTGCCGTTCTGCACGGTGAAGCGCCAGATACCGTGCCGGGCGGTGCCGCCGCTGCCACAGGTGTACTCCAGTTCGGCGGCGGTCTGGCCGGACAGCTTGATGTCGGCGCTGTCGCGCAGGCCGACCCGCGTGTACGGCGACTCGCACGAGCCGGTGTTGTTCTTGAGGAAGCCCTCGGCCACGTTCGCGAAGCTCGCCGGGGTGCCGCTGGTGTTCTCGATGTTCAGCCGGATCCGGCGGTTGTTGTCCTGCGGGTCGAGGTAGTCGATGTAGGAGCCGTTCGCCGGCTTCCGCTGGGTCCAGTCCTTCGGGATGTTGACCACGAAACCGCGCGCGTCGCGGTACTCCTGCGTCGCGAACGCCGGACCGGCCGGCGAGGGGGTGCCGGCGCCGCGCATCCGGCCACTGGTGCCGCTCGGCAGCAGCACGATGACGCCGAGGATCCCGAGGACGAGCAGCAGCACGACGCCGGCCGCGACCCCGATCTGGATGCCCTGCGGCTGGCGGCGGAACGACTGCCACTGCGGCGCGGCGACCTGCGCGACGGCCGTGACCGCCGTCTGCGCGGCCGCGCCGACGCTGCCGCTGCTGTTCTCGGCCCCACCCGGCCGCGCGTGCCGCCCGCCGGGGAGCCGGCCCGCGGTGTACTCGGTGGGCGACCCGACCGGCTGGGTCGGGATGGCGCCGATCGGCACGCCGGGGTGCCCGGCACCGCCGACCGCCTGTCCGGGGCCGCCCCGGGGCAGGACGTCGACGTCCAGCCCGGTGACCCCGGTGGTGCCGCCGGCGTCGGTGTCGTCGAAGACGGGGATGCTCGCGCTGGTCTCGTCGCGGGCCGCGGCGCGGCGCTGGGTCGGCGGCGCGGGCGGCGGCATCGGGCCGGGGAGCGGCCGGCCCGCGGTGGGCTGCGGTTGGGCGACGGTCGTGTCGATCCGCTGGGTCGAGGTCGGGGTGTCGCGGCGGCGGCGCGCGTCGTCGACGGATTCACCGGGCGCGATCATCGCGCGACCGCCGATCTGACCGCTCGACGTGGGCGCGGGCGGCGGCGTGAACGGCGCCGGCCGGACCACCGCGTACGGGTCGGTGAAGTGCGTGGTCGGGTTGCTGGCGAGCGGACCCACCATCAGTTCCCGCAGCACGGACCGGGCCGTCTCGACGTCCCAGCGCCGGTCGGGGTTCTTCTCCAGCAGACCGTAGAGCACGCCGGACAGCGCACCGGCCCGCATCGCCGGGGCGGGCGGCTCCTCGACCACCGCGCGCATGGTCTCGAACGGGTCGGGCTTGTCGAACGGCGGCCGGCCCTCGACGGCGGTGTAGAGCGTGACCCCGAGCGAGAACAGGTCGCTCGGCGGACCGAAGCTTGCGCCGACGGCACGCTCGGGCGAGATGAAGTGCGGCGAACCGAGCACCATGCCGGGTGAGGTCAGCTCGGCGTCGGTGGGCATGCGGGCCACGCCGAAGTCGGTGAGCACGCAGCGGCCGTCGTTGGCGATGAGGACGTTGGCCGGCTTCACGTCGCGGTGCAGCACCTTGGCGGCGTGGGCCACCTCGAGCGCGCCGAGCAACGCGATGCCGATCTTCGCGACCGCGCGCGGCGCCAGCGGACCGTCCTCGACGATCATCTCGGCCAGGCTGCGCGCGTTGAGCAGCTCCATGACGATCCACGGCCGGCCCGCGTCGGTGACGACGTCGTAGACCTGGACGACCGCCGGGTGCGACAGGGCGGCGGCGGCCCGGGCCTCGCGCAGCGTGCGCTGGTACATCTGGTCGCGGTCGGCCGGGGCGAGACCCGGCGGCAGCACGACCTCCTTCACGGCGACGTCGCGCCGCAGCACGGTGTCGGTGGCCCGCCAGACCGTGCCCATGCCGCCGTGGCCGATCGCGGTACGCAGCGCGTACCGGCCACCGATCACGGTGCCGGGTGCACCTCGCTGAGCGGGAACAGGGCTGTTCTGTGGCCCGTTCTGTGGCCCCGTGGGGGCAGGCGTTGCAGACCCGCCCGTGCCGAGCGGCCCCGATGGGGAGGGACCGGCCGGGGAACCGGGGGCGGGCAGGGGATCACCGTGCCACGTCATCGTCACTGGCTCGCGCACCGTCGCAGGAGGGGGTCATCGGGACGGTTCACCCTAACCCGGGGACGCCCTTCCGATGAAGGAAGGAACGCGGGCGGGTGCCGGTCTTGTCCCAATCGTGAGGTGCCGAATACGTGACCCGGGCAGTCGGCGGTCCGGATAGCAAATCTCTATAAAAGCAGGACAGAAGCCACTCCACGGGCGGACGATTGAACGAGCGCGAACCGGGAATTGCTTTGTACGGGCTTCGAGAATGTTGAAGTTTGTCTTAACGGTTACGCAACGGTGCGTCCGTTGGACGAGCCGCGGGCGTCTAGAAGACGTGTGCCGTCGGGTCGTCCACCCGACCCCGTGCGCCGCGGAGGTGACGGACGATGTGTGTGTTGGTCGGACACGGGTTCGTGCCAGTCTGCGTTCAAGGTCATCACCCTGCGTCCCGCGGGTGCCATTCCTCTCGCCATCCAATGACGGGCTGTAGTGGAGAGAAGACCACGCCGTGACTCGGCCATCGGTCACACGTTGTAGGAGGTGCGTGGCACATGTCAGTGCCGAGAAATGCGACACTGGCTGTACTTGCGCCGTCAAATGGCCCTCACCAGGCGAAATGTGACACAGTGCGATCCACCGGTCACGAGAATGATGTTGCGCTCCGTTACCAAAACGGGGCTACGCTGTCGGAGGCACGCACGGGGCGTGCTGCTCACATAGACCGAGAACGAGAACTCAAAGTGACGAGTGCTCTGTCGTTGCCGAGTAACAGTTCGTTGACCTCGTCCTGGCCGGAAACGCCGGCCGGAGCCGACCCCCTACCTGGCCAGCTCGACCGCTGGCTCGCTTCGCGCGGGGCCGAGCTCGTAGCGGTACGACGTCACATTCACGCCCACCCGGAGCTGTCTCATCACGAGTTCGAGACGGCCGCTCTCGTGGCGCGTGAACTGAAGCTCGCCGGTCTGTCGCCGCGAATGCTGCCCAAGGGCAACGGCGTGATCTGTGACATTGGCGTCGGCGATCGCGTCATCGCGCTACGGGCCGACCTCGACGCGCTGCCGCTTCCCGACACCAAGGACGTGCCGTACCGCTCGACCGTCGAGAACGTGACGCACGCCTGCGGCCACGACGTCCACACGACCGTGCTGCTCGGCACCGGGCTCGCGCTGGCGCAGCTGGCCGAGCGCAACGAGCTGCCCGGCCGGGTGCGGCTGCTGTTCCAGCCGGCCGAGGAGAACATGCCGTCGGGCGCGCCCGAGGTGATCGCCGCCGGTGGCCTGCGCGACGTGGCCGCGATCTACGCGCTGCACTGCGCGCCGCTGCTGCCGGCCGGACTGGTCGGGGTGCGGTCGGGTCCGTTCACGGCCGCCGCCGACAAGATCGAGGTCCGGGTCACCGGGCGCGGCGGGCACACGGCCCGCCCGCACCTGACCGCCGACCTGGTGCACGCGCTGGGCCGGGTGGTCGTCGACGTCCCGTCGCTGCTCGACCGTCGCGTCGACGCGCGCGCCGGCGTCTCCATGGTCTGGGGCGCGATCCACGCGGGCGACGCCGCCAACACGATCCCCGGTGAGGGAACCGTGCGCGGCACCGTGCGGGTGCTCAACCGCGACGCCTGGCGCGAGGTGCCGAACCTGCTCACCGAGCTGGTGCACAGCGTGGTCGCCGGCACCGGCGCGGAGGTCGAGGTCAAGTACACCCGCGGCGTGCCGCCGGTGGTCAACGACCGGCTCGCCACCGCGATCGTCGCCGGTGCGGCGGGTGCGGCGCTCGGCCCCGAGCGCGTGGTCGAGGCCGAGATCAGCATGGGCGGCGAGGACTTCTCGTTCTACCTGGAGCAGGTGCCCGGCACGATGATCCGGCTGGGCTGCGGCATCCCCGGCTCCGACCAGAAGTTCGACATCCACCAGTCGGCGTTCGACGTCGACGAGCGGTCGATCGGGTACGGGGTCCGGGTCATGGTCCACACGGCCCTGGCCGCGCTGTCCGCGGGCGCCTTCTAGGCTTCGTCGGGGGCGGGCTGCGCGCGCTGGTTGCGCGCGGTCCGCCGCAGGAACGCCACGAGCGCGAAGACGGGGACGCCCAGCGCCAGGAACCACGGCAGCAACGCGCCGAGGACCATCAGCAGGACGTTCAGCGAGCCGGTGAACGAGTCCCAGCCGCCCTTGAGCCCGGCGAGGAACCCGGTCGTGTCGGTCTCGTCCTCCTCGACGGGTCCGTTGCGTGTGAACGTCGCGGTGATCGTCGACAGCGCGGTCAGGCTGCTCAGCTTGTTCAGCCGGGCCTTCAGCGACTCGAGTTCCGCCTCGCGCTTGGCCACCTCGGACTCGAGCGACACGATCTCGCCGAGTGTGGTGGCCCGCGCCAGCAGCGCGCGCACGCGGTCGACGCTGGCCTGCGCGGTCGCGATCCGGGACTGGACGTCGACCACCTGCTCGGTGACGTCCTCCGCCTTCACCTCGCGGTTGCGCTCCTTGCCGAGCCGGCCGAGTGACGTCATGACCTCGCTGAACTTCGCCGAGGGCACCCGCAGCGTCACGGTCGCCTCGGACCGGTCGCCGGCGCTGTTCCGGTTGTCGCCGGAGACGTCACCGCCGGCCGTGCGGGCCGCGGCGATCGCGGCGTCGGCCGCCTGGTTCACGTCGTCGGGCTCGACGGTGATGTGACCGGTGTAGATGATCGACCGCTGGTCGGGCGGCACCTCCACCGGCGCGCGGGCCGGCGCGTTCGCCCCGCCCTGTGCGTTCGTGCCGCCCTGTGCGTCCTTGCCGGCGGCGTCTCCCGGCGCGGCGGCCGGCGCCTCGCCGGCGGTCGACGCCGCGCCGGTCTCGTCGCCGCTGCCGCCGCACCCCGCCACGACGAACATGAGACCGATGCAGAGTGCGCCGGCGACCCGCCGCGGTGATGGCCTGCCTGACATGATGCCTCCGGTAGGTTCGGTGTCTGGCCACTGGGACGTGCAGGTGGAGCGCGTGGGTTCCACCGGGTAGGTCACGGTTGAACCGCGTGGAGGTCACGAATGCGGCTGACCAAGTACTCGCATGCCTGCGTCCGGCTGGAGCGCGACGGTGCGGTGCTGGTGATCGACCCGGGTACGTTCTCCGAACGGACCGCCCTCGACGGGGTCGACGCGGTGCTCGTCACCCACGAGCACTTCGACCACCTCGATGTCGACGCGCTCACCGAGGCGCGCGAGAAGCGTCCGTCCCTGCGGATCTTCACCCACCCCGAGGTGACGCCGAAGCTCGGCGACCTGGCCGACGCGGTCACCGAGGTGCAGCCCGGCGACGAGTTCGAGGCGGCCGGCTTCACCGTGCACACCTACGGCGGTCTGCACGCGGTGATCCACCCCGACATCCCGCGGATCTCGAACGTCGGCTTCCTCATCGAGGGTGTCTACCACCCGGGCGACTCCTTCGTAGTGCCCGACACCGAGGTCGAGACGCTGCTCGTCCCGGCGTGCGCGCCGTGGTCGAAGGTGGCGGAGGCGGTGGAGTTCGTGCGGCAGGTGGCGCCAAGGCGGGCCCACCCGATCCACGACGGGCTGCTCAACGACACCGGGCTCAAGGTGTTCGACATGATGATCGGCAACCTCTCCGGCCACGAGTACGTGCGGCTGGACACCGGGGAGAACGTCACGTTGTGACGCTCGACGAGGTCGCCGCGGAGCTCTACGCGCTGCCGCCGGAGGAGTTCACCGCGGCGCGCGGAGAGGCGGTCGCGGCCGCCCGCAAGGCGGGTGACCGGGAGCTGGCCGGCCAGATCGGCGGCCTGCGCCGGCCCACGGTCGGCGCGTGGCTGGTGAACCTGCTGGCCCACCAGCGCCCCGACCTGATCGGCGAGCTGCTCTCCCTGGGCGCGGCGATGCGCGCCGCCCAACGCAACCTGCGCGGAGACGAGCTGCGTGAGCTCTCCACCCAGCGGCGCGCCATGGTGTCGTCGCTGGCCCGCGAGTCGCGCGCTCTCGCGGTGGCCGCCGGCCGCGGGGTGCGGGCGGTGCTGCCGCTGGGCGAGGTCGAGAACACGCTGACGGCCGCGCTGGCCGACCCCGACATCGCTGACGAGGTCCGGCTGGGCCGGCTGGTCAAGCCGGTCGAGTACGCGGGGTTCGGCGAGCAGCCCCGGCCCCAGCTCCGCCTCGTACAGGGTGGGGCCCAGGGCGGCTCCCAGGGAGGCTCCGCGATGCGCGGGCCGGATGCTCCGCCAAGCGAGCCGGCCGCCCGGAAGGGCGCCACGGTCTCCACGATCGCGGGCCGGAAGGCAAAGCGGGGCGTCACCGAGGAGGAGGAGCTCGAGCGCCGGATCGCGGAGGACGAGGAGTTCGAGCGGCAGGCCGCCGCCGAGCACGAGGCCGCGAAGCGCCGGCTGGCCGAGCAGGAGGCCGCCCGGAAGGCCGCCGCCGAACAGCGCCGCCGCCAGCAGGCCGCCCACCGCGAGCTGCTGGCCGCCCGCACCGCACTGGCCGAGGCCGAGGCAAAGCGGACCGAGGCCGAGAAGGCCGTCCGCGACGCGAAGCGCCGCGTGGAGCAGGCCATGGCCGCCGTCCAGGCCGCCACCCCCGGCTAGTGGTCCTGGGTCGTTGATCCGTATGCAGTCGTGGCGTGTCACTGTGCGTTCCGACACTCTGTCGTCGCGGAGG
>NZ_BOPH01000075.1 GCF_016863655.1 Virgisporangium ochraceum | reverse complement strand
GCCCGCCCGGTCCGCGCCCGCCCGGTCCGCGCCCCGCGCCCGCCCGGTCCGCGCCCGCCCGGTCCGCGCCCGGCCCCGCCCCCTTCCTCCCGCCGCGCCCGGCCGCGCCGCCGCCCGCGCTGCGCCCTCCCGGCCCGTCGCCCTCTTTCCCCGCCTGCCCGTGCCCGGCCCGCGCCCCTCCCGCGCGTCGATCTTGCAGTTGTGGCCGCCCATATCCAGTGGTATGGGGGTCTTTGTCCCCGCCACGACTGCAAGATCGGCGCAGGAAGGAGGAGCGGCGGGCACCCAGAACCAGCGGGGCGGGTAGTCAATACGTGTCCATCCGTAACTGGACGGTTGGTACTCGACGGCGCACCGGGGCAGAATCAGGACCCGTGACACCGGAGCAGGCGGCGGCAGCCGGTAAGCGCGCGATCCTCAAGCTCGGCGGGGCGTTCGGACACGACCCGCGCACCATGCGGCGGGCCCGGCAACTCGGGCTCACCGGGTGGGCCTTCTACGTGGCCGGCCGCGGCGGTGCGCTCGGCGACGTGCGGGCCGACACCGTGGCCGGGGTGCTCGGCTTCATCGCGCCGGAGGCGGTGCACGACGGCTGGGAGGCCGCCCGCAAGGTCGCCCCGCCGCTGGAGATCGCGGCGCACAACCTCGGCGAGTGCTGCCGTTGGGGGCGCGAGAACCTCAGCACCTTCTTCGGCCTGGAGCGCGTGGTGGAGCTGGCCGAGCGGGTGGTCGTCTCGGCGGAGGCGGCCGGCCTGCCGCTGTTCGCGGCGTGGCGGTCGATGCCGATCCCCGACGACGCGCCGGGCGCGCGGGCGGCCGTCCTGTCGCATCTGCTGCGTGAGCACCGGGGCGCCGCGCACCTGCTCGCGGTGCGGGCCAGCAACCTCACGCCGCTCGAGGCGATCATCGCCGGGCCGGAGAAGGAGGCCGGCGCCACCGCGTTCGGCTGGCAGCCGCCCTACCCGGCGGCGGAGCCGCTGATGCGGCGGCGGGCCTGGGCCGAGGCGCTCACCGACCGGATCGCCGGTGAGGCGTACCGCGTGCTCGACCCGGGCGAACGGCAGGAGCTGGTCGAGCTGCTGGAGACCGCCTCGAAGATGCTCAGCGAGTCGTCACCGGTGCCCGTGGGCTAAGGCGACGGCGTACTGGTCGGACGCTCGCGCAACTCGGTGACGTAGTCGAGCGGCGCACCCGCCTTCTCGGCCGCGGCGGCGATCTCGGCCAGGTACCAGGCGGTCGGCAGGCCGCCCTCGTAGCCGTTGTAGACGTACACCCACGCGGTGACGTCGCCCTCCAGGGTGGCCACCCGCACGTGCAGCTTGCGGTACGTGCCGGCGGTGACGCCCTCGACCTCGTCGAGCTGTTTCTCGTCGAGCGGGTGCACGTCGTAAAGGGCGACGAAGACCCGCTCGCCGGCCGCTTCCGCGATCGTGGTGACGGAGCCCTCCCAGCCGAGCTCGGCATCACCGGCGAAGGTCAGGCGCCACCCTTCCAACCACCCGATACCGGTCATGGGCGAGCGCGGACAGTAGGCCTGCATTCGCCCAGGGTCGAGGTTCGAGCCGTACGCAGCGTAAAGACGCACGGCGATGACGATAGCTGGGCCCTGCCATACGGGAGAATACCGGCGCGCGTGTCGGATTCTGATTGATCCCGCCGTAGCGTGGGGTAGGTGACCCACATGGAGGTGCAGCGGTGAATCGGGTGGTCATCGTCGGCGGCGGTCCGGCCGGCTACGAGGCGGCGCTCGTGGCCGCCCAGTTGGGCGCCGACGTCACGGTCGTGGAGGAAGAAGGCCCAGGTGGGGCGTGTGTGCTCCACGACTGCGTGCCCTCGAAGACATTCATCGCCAGCTCCGACGTGGTCACCGGGTACCGCGACACCGAGCAGTTCGGGGTCCGCTCGGGTGGGCTCGAGGCGGTCAACGTCGACGCCGCCGCGGTACACCGACGGGTGAAGACGCTCGCCGCGGCGCAGTCCAGCGACATCGGCACCAAGCTGATCAAGGCGGGGGTGAACCTCGTCACGGGGCGGGCCCGGCTCGGTGAGGACACGCTCGGTCACACCCACCGGATCGTGGTCACCCCACGGGAGGGTGACGGAGAGTACTCGATCGACGCCGATACCGTTCTCATCGCGACCGGCGCGACCCCGCGCGTCCTCCCGTCGGCGGTGCCCGACGGCGAGCGCATCCTCGACTGGCGGCAGGTGTACGACCTGCCCGGGCTTCCCGAGCACCTGATCGTGGTCGGCTCCGGCGTCACCGGCGCCGAGTTCGCGTCGGCCTACCTGGCGATGGGCGTGGCCGTCACGCTCGTGTCGAGCCGCGAGCGGGTCATGCCGCACGAGGACCCCGACGCCGCCCGGGCCATCGAGCGGGTGTTCAGCGAGCGCGGCATGACGATTCTCGGCCGGAGCAGGGCCAATGCGGTAACAGCGACCAAAGACGGTGTGACGGTGGAACTGGCCGACGGCCGCACGGTCACCGGCTCGCACGTGCTCATGGCGGTCGGCTCGGTGCCGAACACCGAGGGCCTCGGGCTCGCCGAGTACGGGGTCACCGTCGCCGACGGCGGCTTCCTGACCGTCGACCGCGTGTCACGGACGAACGTGCCCGGCATCTACGCCGCCGGCGACTGCACCGGCGTGCTGCCGCTGGCCAGCGTCGCCGCGATGCAGGGGCGGATCGCGATGTGGCACGCGCTCGGCGAGGCGGTCGCACCGCTGAAGCTGAACACCGTGTCGGCCAACGTGTTCACCGACCCCGAACTGGCGAGCGTCGGCGTCACGCAGAAGGACGTCGACAGCGGCAAGGTGCCGGCCCGCACGGTCATGCTGCCGCTGGCCGGCAACGCCCGCGCGAAGATGATGGGCCTGCGTGACGGGTTCGTGAAGCTGTTCTGCCGCCCGGCCACCGGCCAGGTGATCGGTGGCGTGGTGGTGGCACCGAAGGCGAGCGAGCTGATCCTGCCGATCACGATGGCGGTGGAGAACCGGCTCACCGTCGACGAACTGGCCCACACGATCACGATCTACCCGAGCGTCTCCGGATCGATCGCCGAGGCCGCGCGTCAGCTCATGCTCCACGAAGTGAGCTGATCACGCTCCATGAAGTGAGGTGAAGATGCCCCGCGCGTGGTCGGCGACCGCCGCGCCCACCACCGTCGCTTCGATGGGCAGGGTCTCCAGGCATCGCCGTATCGCCTCGGTGAGCATCGGCCTCGGTACCCGCATCGACACGGTGGCGTGTGGCACCCACGCCCCCGGCGCGTACAGCGGGGACATCTCGACGCCCGCCACCGCCAGCCGCCGCCAGACCTCGGCGTGCAGCCCCAGCAGCCCCACGCTCGGCGACGGACCGAGCCACAGCACCCGCCCGACGAACACGCCGGCGAACTGGAACGACAGCTTCAGGGGCGGCGCGACGTCGAACCCGTCGAGGGCCTCCGTCACCACCGCGGGGTCGAGCGCGGCGGCGCCGAGCAGCGACAGGTGCGGCCGGTGCTTTCCGTCGAGCAGCCCTTTCAGACTGGGGGCGCCGTCGGTTTCGAGGGCGTCCCACAGCACCCGCATGCGGCGCTCGGCGACGTGGTCGAAGTACAGCTCCAGGGCGGCGACCATCTACGACTGACACTCCTCGCACCAGTAGGAGTTGCGGCCGCCGAGCGTGCCGCTCGACACCGGGGTTCCGCAGATCAGGCACGGCTGCCCGGTCCGGCGGTACACGTACACCTCGCCGCCGTGCCGGTCGACGCGTGGCGGCCGCCGCATCGCCTCCGGCGTGTGTGCACTGTGGACGGTGTCGATCCGCCCCTTCTCGACGGCTTCCTTCATCAGCGCGCGCAGGTCGGTCCACAGCGAGCTCCAGGCCGCCGGGGTCAGGGTCCGCGCGGGCGCGGTGGGCCGGATCCCCGCCCGGAAGAGCGTCTCCAGGACGAAGATGAGCCCGCCTCCGGCGACCACCGACTGGTCCAGCAGCACCGAAGCGAGGGGACGGGTACTGCGGCTGATCTTCTCGTACGCGCGGGCCGGGTCGCTGTCGTCGTTGAGCGGGTCGGGGCCGAGGCGCGACCTGAGGAGGTCGACGCCCATCGGGTCGAGCACCTCGCAGGCAGCCGGGCCGCGCAGGTCGAGCCAGCGCCGACCACCGGTCATGCGCAGCCGCACCTCGCCGACGACCGGTGGCGGCTTTCCGGTGCCGTCGGTGAACTTGCCGTACAGCCCGAGATGGACGTGCACCGCCAGGTCGTCGCCGTAGTGGTGCAGCAGGTGCTTGCCGACTGCCGACGTGTCGGTGAGCACCTTGCCGTCGACGGCCTTCGCTCCCTCGGCGAACCGCCCCTGCGGGCTGCTGACCCGTACCCGCCTGCCGGCGAACAGCTCGCGGTGGCGGGTCGCGAGCCGGTGGATGGTATGACCCTCTGGCACGGCCGCAACCCTACAAATCCACGTGACGGTCCATCCACCGCGACGTACCGTTGACCGCATGCAGCGCTCCATAGCCACGACGACGCCGGTCCGCTACCGGCGTCATTCGGGCTGAGCGCACAGACGTTCAGGCCATCCGAGACCCGGGGCGACACCCCGGGTCTTGTCGTATGGAAGGCCCGAGGTCGCCCCATCGAGAGGGAGACCCACCATGATCGACCACCGGCGGCTCGGCCGCGAACTCGACTACTTCCACTCCGACCCGCTCGTCGGCGCGGGCCTGCCGATCTGGCTGCCCGACGGTGCGGCCGTCCGCCACGCCATCGAGAGTTACCTCAGGGAGCTGGAACGCCGCAACGGCTACCGGCACGTGTACTCGCCGCCGCTGGCGCGCCGCGAGATGTACGAGAGGTCGGGCCACCTCGTGCACTTCGGCGACGACATGTTCCCGCCGATGCCCGACGGCGGGGCCGAACTGTTCCTGCGGCCCAGCCTGTGCCCGCACCACGCGATGGTGTTCGCCAGCCGGGGCCGCTCGTACCGCGACCTGCCGCTGCGGGTGGCCGAGCTCGGGCCGATGTACCGGGAGGAGCGCTCGGGCGTCCTCGGTGGACTGTCCCGGGTGCGGGCGGTGTCGTTGAACGACGCGCACATCTTCTGCGCGGAGGAGCAGGCGGTTGCCGAGATCAGCGGCGTGCTCGCGCTGATGCGGCAGGCGCACGAGGCGGTGCGGATGAAGCCGCTGCGGTACCGGCTCTCCCTGTCGGACGAGGGCACCGGGAAGTCCGCCGAGCTGTTGCGGGCCGCCCTCGGCGACTGCGGCATCGCGTACGAGGAGGCGCCCGGCGAGGGCGCGTTCTACGGGCCGAAGATCGACGTGCAGATCGCCGACCCGGCCGGGCGTGAGCAGACCCTGTCGACCGTCCAGATCGACTACTTCCAGCCGGAGCGGTTCGGGCTCGGCTACGTCGACAGCGCGCAGCGGGAGCAGCGGCCGGTGATCATCCACCGCAGCCTGCTGGGCAGCATGGAGCGGCTGGTCGCGCACCTGCTGGAGATCCACAACGGCTGGCTGCCGGACTGGTGCGCGCCGGTGCAGGCCGTCGTTCTGCCGGTGCACGACGACCAGTTCGGCGCCGCCCGGCAGTTCGCCGACCGGGCGGTCGCCCGCGGGCTGCGGGTGGAGGTGTGGGCCGACGGATCGCTCGGCGCCCGCGTGCGCCGGGCCGCCGAGCGCCGCGTCCCGCACGTCGCGGTGATCGGTGCGGCGGAGGCCGCCGCGGGTGCGGTCGCGTTCAGGGGACGTGAACCGCAGCCGGAGGACGTGGCGCTGGAGGTGCTCGCCGACTCCTGCGAGGTACCGCTGCCGGGGTGATCGAGCGGGGGCGGGCTGTGCGTCCTAGGCTCACGACGTGCTCGTTGTGACGACGGACAGCCTGCCCGGGTACGACGTGCGGGTGACGCTCGGCGAGGTGCTGGGCGTCACCGCGTCGACCCGCAATCCCTTCGCGTCCGGTATCCGCTCGCCCGCTACAGGCGAACGCGGCGACATGGCGCACGTGCTGGTGCAGACGCGCGCCCGGGCGATCGAGCAGATGATGGTGGCCGCCCGTCGCCGGGGCGCCAACGCGATCCTCGGCATGCGCTTCGACAACCGCGACATCACCAGCATGTGGGTGGAGATCGTCGCGTACGGCACCGCGGTGGTCGCCGTACCGGTCACACCGGAGGCGCAGCGTCAGTACGAGGCCATGCAGGCGGGCAACGGCCGGGTCCGGGAGGAGGACGAGGTCATTTGATCTCGCAGATCACCGCTCCGGTGGTGATCACCTCGCCGACCGCGGCCGACAGGCCGGTGACGACGCCGGCCTTGTGCGCGGCGAGCGGCTGCTCCATCTTCATGGCCTCGATCACCACGACCGGGTCGCCCTCGGCCACCTCGTCACCCTCGGCCACGACCAGCTTGACGATCGTGCCCTGCATCGGGCTGACCAGCGAGTCACCGCCGGCTGCGGCTCCCCGGTTGCCGCCGGCGGACTTCCGCCCCGCGGGCCGACGAGCCCCCGCTCCGCCGGAGCCGGCTGTGCCCGTCACCTTGCCAAAGCCCGCGGGAAGGCTGACGCTGAGCCGCTTTCCGCCGACCTCGACCACGACGGTCGTGCGTTCCCCGGCCCCGCCCCCGGCGGACGCGGCGCCGGCGTACGGCTCGATGGTGTTGTCGAACTCGGTCTCGATCCAGCGGGTGTGCACGTGGAACGGCTCGCTGGTGAACGCCTCGTCGCGGACGATGGCGCGGTGGAACGGCAGCGCGGTGGCCATGCCCTCGACGACCATCTCGTCGAGCGCCCGCCGCGCGCGTTCGATGGCCTCGGCGCGGGTCTCGCCGGAGATGATCACCTTGGCGAGCAGCGAGTCGAAGTTGCCGCCGACGACGCTGCCGGCCTCGATGCCGCTGTCGACGCGCACGCCCGGCCCCTGCGGCAGCTTCAGCGCGGTGACCGTGCCGGGCGCCGGCAGGAAGTTGCGGCCGGGATCCTCGCCGTTGATGCGGAACTCGATCGAGTGTCCGCGGGGCGCGGGGTCCGCGGTCAGGCGCAGCCTCTCGTTGGACGCGATGCGGAACTGCTCGCGCACCAGATCGATACCGGCGGTCTCCTCGGTGACCGGGTGCTCGACCTGCAGCCGGGTGTTGACCTCGAGGAACGAGATGGTGCCGTCGGCGCCGACGAGGTACTCGACGGTGCCGGCACCGTGGTAGCCGGCCTCCCGGCAGATGGCCTTGGCCGACTCGTGGATGGTGGTCCGCTGCTCGTCGCTGAGGAACGGCGCCGGCGCCTCCTCGACGAGCTTCTGGTGGCGGCGCTGCAGCGAGCAGTCCCGGGTGCCGACCACGATCACGTTGCCGTGCTGGTCGGCGAGCACCTGCGCCTCGACGTGCCGCGGCTTGTCGAGGTAGCGCTCGACAAAGCACTCGCCCCGCCCGAACGCGGCCACGGCCTCGCGGACGGCGCTCTCGAACTGGCTGGGGATCTCCTCGATCGTGCGGGCGACCTTCAGGCCGCGCCCGCCGCCGCCGAAGGCGGCCTTGATGGCGATCGGGAGGCCGTTGGCCTTCGCGAACGCGACGATCTCGTCGGCGTCCTCGACCGGGTCGTTGGTGCCCGGGGTCAGCGGCGCGCCGGCGCGCTTGGCGATGTGCCGGGCGGTGACCTTGTCGCCGAGGTCGCGGATGGCCTGCGGGCTCGGCCCGATCCAGGTGAGCCCCGCGTCGAGCACGGCCTGCGCGAAGTCGGCGTTCTCGGAGAGGAACCCGTAGCCGGGGTGGACCGCGTCGGCGCCGGCCTTCTCCGCGACCTCGATCAGCTTGTCGATGCGCAGGTAGGTGTCGGTGGCGGTGTCGCCGTCGAGCGCGTACGCCTCGTCGGCGAGCACGACGTGCGGGGCGTCGCGGTCGGAGTCGGCGTAGACGGCGACGCTCCCGAGACCGGCGTCTGCGCAGGCGCGCACAACCCGCACCGCGATCTCGCCGCGATTGGCCACCAGTACCTTGCGCATACGGTCGTGCTCCTCCCGGCCTGCCTGGTCGGGAGTCTAGTGACGAGGGGCCCCGGTGTCCCTGTGACCTTGGTGTGACGTCACTTTCTGGTCAAGTTTGAGTAGCTAGGGTTGGTGCCATGTCGGTCACTCGCATGCTGATCCTCGGCCTGGTGCGCTGGTTGGAGCCGGTGCACGGCTACCAGGTGCGCCGCGAGCTGGTGAGCTGGAACGTCGAGGACTGGGCGAACGTGGCGCCCGGCTCTATCTACCACGGCCTGCGCAAGATGGCCGAGGAGGGCCTGCTCGACGAGGTCGGCACCGAGCAGGACGCCGGCCGGCCGGCCCGCACCATGTACCGCACCACCCGCTTCGGCCAGGAGGAGTTCCACCGGCTGCTGCGCAAATACTGGTGGGAGCTGCACCAGGCGGCCGACCCGTTCCTCGCGGCGATGTCGTTCCTGCCGGCGCTGCCGCGCCGGGAGGCGGTGCTGGCCCTGCGGAACCGCATCGGGGTACTGCGCGGTCACGTCGATCAGGCCGGGGCCGAGATGCAGGGCTGGACGCACGAGAAGCCGGTGCATGTGAGCTGGCTGGGCGAGCTGATGGTGGCCCGGGTCGAGGCGGAGATCGCCTGGTGCGAGCGGGTGCTGACCCGGATCGAGGCCGGCGAGGGCCAGCACGAGGGCGACCCGGGCGAGCCGCTGCTGGCCGGCTTCGACGAGTGGCGCCAGGAAATGGACTCCTAGCCCCGCTCCCTGTTTGCCGGCCGCGCGACCTGCCCTGGGTGCCCGGCCTGCCCCGGGCGCGGCCTGCGCCGGCTCCCAGTTCGCCGATCTTGCACTCGTGGCCTCCGACAAAGCCGGATATCACCCGATATAGGTGCGGCCACAACTGCAAGATCGTGAGGAATCGAAGCGACGTTGCTAGTCAAATTTGACTAACTCGCTAGGCCGGCCTACCGTCACATGCTAACAGGGTGACGTCATAGTGATGTCATTCGTCGGGCACGGGAGGGTGTCTCATGATCAAGACTTCGGGGCTGCGTAAGTCGTTCCGGAGCGGTCGCACGACCGTCGACGCGGTGCGTGGGGTCGACCTCGACGTCGGGGACGGGGAGATCTTCGGTTTTCTCGGCCCCAACGGCGCCGGCAAGACCACCACGCTGCGGATGCTCGCCACGCTGATCCGCCCCGACGGCGGAAGTGCCCTGGTCGCCGGCGTCGACCTGCGGCAGCGGCCGGGCGAGGTGCGCCGGCGCATCGGGTACGTGGCGCAGGGCGGCGGCACCTGGGACGAGGTGAGCGCCCGCGAGGAGCTGGCCTACCAGGCCCGCCTCTACGGCACCAAGCCCGCAGAGGCACGGAAAAAAGCCGATAAAGCCGTACAAGCCTTCCAGCTCACCGACTTCGCCGACCGCCAGTGCAGGACCTACTCCGGCGGGCAGCGCCGGCGTGTCGACATCGCGCTCGGCGTGATCCACGAGCCGCAGGTGGTGTTTCTCGACGAGCCCACCACCGGGCTCGATCCGCAGAGCCGCGCACACATGTGGACCGAGGTCCGCCGGCTCCGCGACGAGGGTATGACCGTGTTCCTCACGACCCACTACCTGGAGGAGGCCGACGCGCTCTGCGACCGGGTCGCGATCATCGACCACGGCACGGTCGTCGCCGTCGACTCGCCGGCCGAGCTGAAGCGCCAGGTCGCCGGCGACGTGGTCACGCTCGAGCTGGCCGGCGACACCGGTCCGCTCGCCCGGGACCTCGAACGCCAGCCCTACGTGCGCGAGCTCGAGCGCACCGGTACCGGCCTGCGGCTGGTCGTCGACGCCGGGTCGACGGCGATGCCGCAGATCATGCGCCGTGTCGACGCCGCCGACGTGCGGCTCGCGGCGATCGGACTGCACCGTCCGAGCCTCGACGACGTCTTTCTCGCCCGTACCGGGCGGTCTCTGCGGGAGGATGCGAAATGATCCGCGACACCTGGTTGGTCTTCATCCGGCAGTGCCAGCTCGTCCTGCGCAACCCGGTCTGGGTGTTCGTCGGGATCTTCCAGCCGCTGTGCTTCCTGCTGCTGTTCGGGCCGCTGCTCGACCGCATGCCCCAGTCGGGCGGGTACGAGGCGTTCGTGCCGGGCCTGCTGATCCAGCTGGCGATGTTCGGCGCGATGTTCGTCGGGTTCGCGCTCATCGCCGAGCTGCGGGCCGGTGTGCTGGAACGCATGCGGGTGACGCCGGTGAGCCGGCTCGCGCTGCTGCTCGGCCGGTGCGGGCGCGACATCGTGACCCTGCTGGTGCAGGCGGTGATCCTGGTGCTGATCGCGTTGCCGTTCGGGCTACGCGTGGAGCTTCCCGACCTGGCTCTCGCGCTGGCGATGCTGGCCCTGATCGGTCTGCTGTTCTCGGCGTTCTCCTACGGGGTGGCTCTCATCGTGCGCAGCGAGGACGCGCTGGCCCCGCTGCTGAACTCGCTGGTCATCCCGCTGCTGCTGCTCTCGGGGATCCTGTTGCCGATCTCGCTCGGGCCGGGCTGGCTGCGGGCGATCGCGCAGTGGAACCCGTTCTCCTGGGCGGTCGACGCGGCCCGGGCGCTGTTCGCCGGCAACCCGGGCGACCCGCACGTGTGGAAGGCGCTGGTGATCGTCGGTGTCCTCGCGGTCGCGGCGGCGACCTGGTCGGCACGTGAGTTCGCCCGCAGTATCCGATGATCACGGCGTCGCGCCGATAGCCTCGTCCCGGTGCGCCTTCAGCTTCACCGGGACCGGCTGACCCTCGTCACCTACGCGCAGTTGGGCATCTTCGGCTACTGGATCTACGGGTTCGGGCCGGTGGTGCCCCTGCTGCGTGACGAGCAGGGCACCAGTCGGGCGGTGGCGAGCCTGCACGGGTCGGCGCTGGCGGTCGCGGCGCTGGTCGGTGGCGCGTTGTCGCCGTGGCTGGTGCGCCGGTTCGGGCGTCAGCGGGTGATCTGGGCGGGCACCGCGGGGCTGGCGGTGGGTGTCCTGGCGCTGTGGGCGGCACGGCCGTTCGCGGCGACGATGGCCGCGGTGTTCGTGGCGGCCACGGCCGGGTCGTTGCTGGTCAATGGCGTGGTCGCGACGCTGTCGGGCCACCACGGTCCGGCCGGCGCGGCCGCGATCAGCGAGGCCAACGCGGTCGCCGCGGGCGTCGGAACCGTCAGCCCGCTGATCGTCGGCGGCGCGGTCACCGCCGGTTTCGGCTGGCGGCCGGGTCTCGCCGCGATGGTCCTGGCCGTCGCGGCGGTCGCTCTGGTCGGTTGGTTGTCACGTGACGCGCTGAGCACCGTCGCCGTTCCGGGGTCCGACGGTGGCGGTGGTACCGGACGGCTTCCCTGGCCGTACTGGCTGGCCTGGACGAGCATGGTCGTGACCGGCTCGGTGGAGGTCTGCCTGAACCTGTGGGCCGGCGACGAGCTGCGCGGCCACGCGGACGTCTCGCCGGGGGTGGCGACCGCGGCCGTTTCGGCGATCGTGGGCGGGATGTTCCTCGGCCGGCTGGTCGGGGTGCGGCTGCTGTTGTACTTCGCGCCGCTGCGGGTGCTGCTGGTGGCGCTGGCGGTGAGCGCGCTGGGCTTCACGATCTTCTGGCTGGCGACGACGGCGTGGCTGGCGATCGCCGGCCTGCTGGTGTGCGGGCTGGGCAACTCGCTGCACTACCCGCTGGCGGTGTCGCTGGCAGTGGAGCACAGTGGCGGTCAGCCCGACCTCGCCGCCGCGCGCAGCGCGTATGCGATGGCGGTCGGGTTCGGGCTGGCACCGCTGGCCCTGGGCTGGACCGCCGACCGGGTCGGCACCCACCGGGCATTCCTCCTGGTGTACCTCCTGCTCGCCGTGGCGGCGGTGGTGGTCTGGCGACTGATGCGGGTGCCGGCTCCGGTGGTTATCGAACCCGCGCGACGGTGATCCCGTCGCCGACGGACAGCATGATCGAGTCGACCCGCGGGTCGGCGCGCACCAGCTCGTTGAAGTCGACGATCGCGTGGTCGTCGGGGGCCTGCGGGTCGAGCACCCGGCCGCTCCAGAGCACGTTGTCGACCACGAGGAGGCCGCCCGGCCGCATCCGCGGCATGAGGTCGCCCCAGTACTTGGGGTAGCTGGACTTGTCGGCGTCGATGAACGCGATGTCGACGACCGGGTCGGGCGGGAGCTCGGCCAGCCGCTCCTGTGCCGGTCCGATGCGCAGCTCGATGCGGTCGGCGACGCCGGCCAGCTCCCAGTACCGCCGGGCGATGTCGGTGTACTCGGTGGAGATGTCGAAGCAGTTCAGCCGGCCGCCCTCGGCCAGCCCGCGCGCGATCGCCAGCGCCGAGTAGCCGGTGAAACGTCCCGATCTCGACGGCGACCTTCGCGTCGACCAGCCGGGTGAGCATCGTGAGCAGCGCCGCCTGCTCGGGGGAGACCTGCATTCCGGCGTTGCTGAGCGCCCGGTGCGTCTCCTCGACCAGCGCGTTCGCCACGTCGTCGGTGTGCGGGTTGTGCGCGTCGACGTAGGCGCGCAGCGCGTCGGTCATGTTCAGGGTCCGTGGTGGCATGGACCTGACCTTATTGGGCCCACAGGTCGGGGATGCCGACACCCATCTCGGCGAGCAGGGAACGGAACAGGGGCAGCGACAGGCCGACGACCGTGCCGTGGTCGCCCTCGATGCGGCTGACGAACGGGGCGCCGCGGCCGTCGATCGTGAACGCGCCGGCGACGTGCAGCGGCTCGCCGCTGGCCACGTAGGCGTCGAGTTCCGCGTCGGTGATGTCGGCCCAGTGGACGGTGGTGGCCGACGTCGCCGCCACCTGCTTGCCGCTGGCGAGGTCGATGAGGCAGTGACCGGTGTGCAGCACGCCGTGCGAGCCGCGCATCTTCTTCCAGCGGCGGGTGGCGTCGTCGGCCGAGGACGGCTTGCCCAGGATCTCGCCCTCGAAGGCGAGCACGGAGTCGCAGCCCAGCACGAGCCCGGTGCCGGTCTGGCCGGCGGCCACGGCCTCCGCCTTCATGCGCGCGAGCGTTCCGCTGAGCGCGGCCGGGTCGGCCGACTCGACGACGGACTCGTCGACGTTGCTGACGATCACCTCGGGCCGGATGCCGGCCGCTTCGAGGAGCGCCTTGCGGGCGGGGCTCGCCGAGGCGAGGACGAGACGGGTCACCGGGGCAGCCCCGAGGCGCGCCACGCGCCGGGGCCGGGCCGGCCGGCCGCGCCGGGGACGGCGCTCGTCCGCCACCGCGACGGTGCCGGAACCTCAGCCGGCTCATCGGCACCGGAGGTGGCCAGCAGCACCGCTGTCACCGCCGCCAGCTCCTCGGCGGTCGGGTCACCGGCGAGAACCCGCAGTTCGAGCACGGCCCGTTCCCCTTTCGAGTCTCGATCGACGCCCAGCATAGGCGGCCGACCGGCCATACTCGAAAACGGACGAATCGGGGTGATCTTATGCTCGCGCGCCTGAAAGTGGCCGCGACGGCCGGCGTGGTCGCGCTGGGTCTGACCGTCCTGGCGGCACCCGCTGGCGCGCAGGACCCCGAACCGTTCTCCCGCTCGGCCGCCACCACCTACCAGGTGACGCTCGCCGCGCGGGCCTGCGGCTCCTACGCCGACGTCGTCGCCAACCAGGTGCGCGACGAGGGTGGCGAGAGCCCCGGCCGCCCCGGTCGTGACAGCTCCTACGAGCCCGGCGAGCCGGTCGATCCGGTGGTCGAGGAGCAGAGCGGCTGCGAGCCGCTCACCGGGGTCAGCTTCACGCTGGGCGCCGGCCGGGAGAAGAAGGGCGCGCTGTCGGGCGTCACCGCACCGGCCGCACCGGTGACGACGGTGGCCGACACCCCGCAGTTCGACGCGACCGGCCGGCTGACCGGCGGCCGGATGCGCGGAGCGGTGACCACGGCGTTGAGCGAGGTCCAGATGAACCTCGCCGGCAAGCGCGAGCTGTGGGTGCAGGGCGGCACGCCGTCGGCGCCGGTGCCCGACGGGCTGCAGTTCGCCGCGTTGCGTTGCGCCATCGACGGCCGCACCGGCGGCAACGCGCAGTGGATCGGCTACCTGCCGGGCAGCCGGCACGCGTTCTGTTACGCGTACTACGTGCGTGGTGCCGCGCCGACGGGCACGTTCACCGTGAAGCTGCGCACCACGAAGGCGGTCGGGTATCCGCAGCGGGTCCCGTTCGGGTCGAACCTGAGCCAGAGCGGCACGTTCCCGATGACGGCCGACAGCAGTTCGGTGTCGTTCACGCGGGTGTCGGGCGAGACGTACCGGTTGCGGCCGCAGTTGCCGGCGGGGTGGCGGCTGGCCGACGTGACGTGCTCGGCGTCGCGGCAGGTGGTCGACCTCGGCACCGGCCAGGCCGACGTCACGCTGCTGCCCGACGAGAACGCGACCTGCACGTTCGCGGTCACGCCGCCGGCCGCCGGGCCGGGCCTCACCGTCCGGGCGGTCAGCGAGGGCGGCGGTGGCACGTTCGGCGTGGTGGTCGCCGTACCGGGTGCGAGCCCGTCGTCGAGTCCCGGCACGGGCGGCTCGGGTGGCGGCTCGTCTCCGGGCATCCGGCTGCTGTCGGTGGCGCCGGCCGGCGACGGCAACCCGGTCACCGCGTCGGGTGCGGATCTCAGCGCGCTGCCCGCCGGCCAGTACCGGCTGACCGTGAACCCGCCGGCCGCCGAGGCCGATCTGTGGTCGGTCGGCACGGCCGCCTGCAACGGCTCGCCGGTCACGGTGCAGGGCCGCGCGGTGCAGGTCACCGTGGGGTCGGGCGCGGTGACCGACTGCGTGCTGCGCCTGGTGCGCCGGCAGGGCACCGCGACGCTGAAGGTGGTGACCCAGGAGGCCGTGGCCACGGCCGGCTTCGCGCTCGTGCCGCTGGCGGCACCGGGTGTGCCGGCGTCGGCTCCGGGCTGGTCGGCGTCGGCCACCACCACCCGGGCCGGCGACGCCGCGCCGGCCAGCGGCGACGTGCCCGGGTCGCTGCCGTTCGGCACCTACCTCGTGATCCCGGTGGCGCCGCTGACGACGGTCGACCAGGCGTGGCGGCTCACGTCGCTGGGCTGCAACCCGGGCTCGTCGGGCGGCCCGGACACCCGGGCGCTGTCGATCGACGTGCGCGCGGCCACCCCGACCGTGGACTGCACGGCCACCTACGAGCCGGTGCGTGCCGCCGAGCTCCGGGTCAACCTGCAGGTCGACGGTGCGGCGAGCAGCGCTGGCGCGGTCGTGCTCGACGTCAGCTGCGTCGACGGGTCCACCGGTCGCCTGGTTCTGCCGGCCGGCGACCAGGCCTCGGCCGACCTGCCCGCCCCGCTGATCTTCACCGCCGACACGACGTGCACCGTCGGCCTCACCGAGGAGACCGAGACGCCGATGAGCGCCTCCCTGGTGAACGAGTCGGCCTCGGGCAACGCGCCGCTGTCGCTGCCGGCCACGGTCGCCGTGCGGCCGCCCGGTCAGGAGTCGTCGGCCGACCCTTCCGCCGGCGACATCCGTCTCGCCGTGACGCTCAGCTACACGAGCATGGGTGGGGGTGGCGAGAAGCAGAAGCCGGGCGTGATCGAGTCGTTCACGCTGCTGCCGGTCGCCCTGATCGGCATGGGCCTGATCGGCATCGGCGCCGCCGTCCTCCTGGTGATGGTCGCGAGACGCCGAATGGGCCTGGACGAAGACGACGACTACTGACAGTGCGCCCGGCGGGCCGCCCACGGCACCCCCCACGCCCCCCTCCGCCGATCTTGCAGTCGTGGCCTCCCTTAAAAGACGACATTTCCGCAAATAGTGGCGGCCACAAGTGCAAGATCGGCGCAACGGACGGGCCCGGCGGCCCGCCCGCGGCGACGGGCCGGCAGGCCGGAGCCCGGATTTCTAGAGCGGGATGTTCCCGTGCTTCTTCGGGGGCAGGGTCTCGCGCTTGGTGCGGAGCATCCGCAGCCCGCGCACGATCTCGGCGCGCGTCTCCGACGGTTTGATCACCGCGTCGACGTAGCCGCGTTCGGCGGCCACGTACGGGTTGGCCAGCGTGTCCTCGTACTCGCGGATCTTCTCGGCCCGCACCGCCACGGGATCCTCGGCGTCGCGGAGTTCCGCCCGGTACAGGATGTTCACGGCGCCCTGGGCGCCCATCACCGCGATCTGCGCCGTGGGCCAGGCGAAGTTCAGATCGGCGCCGAGGTGCTTGGAGCCCATGACGTCGTACGCGCCGCCGTAGGCCTTGCGGGTGATCACGGTGAGCTTGGGGACGGTGGCCTCGCCGTAGGCGTAGATGAGCTTGGCGCCGCGGCGGATGATCCCCTCCCACTCCTGGCCGGTGCCGGGCAGGAAGCCGGGCACGTCGACGAAGGTCAGCAACGGGATGTTGAACGCGTCGCAGGTGCGGACGAACCGGGCGGCCTTCTCGGAGGCGTCGATGTCGAGGCAGCCGGCCAGCACCATGGGCTGGTTCGCGACCACGCCGACGGGCCGGCCCTCGACGCGGCCGAAACCGACCACGATGTTCCCCGCGAACAGCTCCATGATCTCGAGGAACTCGCCGTCGTCGAGGACGGCCTCGATCACGGTGTGGATGTCGTAGGGCTGGTTCGCCGAGTCGGGCACCAGGGAGTCCAGGGCCAGGTCGGTCTCGGAGACGGACAGGTCGGCGTCCGTGGGGTAGATCGGCGGCTCGTCGAGGTTGTTCGACGGCAGGTGCGACAGCAGCGCCTTCACGTACCCGATCGCGTCCTCCTCGTCGGAGGCGAGGTAGTGGGCGTTGCCGCTCTTGGTGTTGTGGGTGCGCGCGCCGCCGAGGTCCTCGAACGTCACGTCCTCACCGGTGACGGTCTTGATCACGTCGGGGCCGGTGATGAACATGTGTGACGTCTGGTCGACCATCACGGTGAAGTCGGTGATCGCGGGGGAGTAGACCGCGCCGCCCGCACACGGTCCCATCACGACCGACACCTGCGGGATCACGCCGCTGGCGCGGACGTTGCGGAAGAAGATCTCCGCGTACAGGCCGAGGGAGACCACGCCCTCCTGGATGCGGGCGCCGCCCGAGTCGTTGAGGCCGACCACCGGGCAGCCGGTCTTCATCGCGAGGTCCATGACCTTGACGATCTTTTCGCCGAACACCTCGCCGAGGCTGCCGCCGAACACCGTGAAGTCCTGCGAGAACACGCATACCGGGCGGCCGTCGACGGTGCCGTACCCGGTGACCACGCCGTCGCCGTACGGGCGCGTCGCGTCGATGCCGAACGCGGTGGCGCGGTGCCGGGCCAGCGCGTCGATCTCCACGAACGAGTCCTTGTCGAGCAGCATCCCGATCCGCTCGCGCGCGGTCTTCTTGCCGCGGGCGTGCTGCTTCTCCACCGCCCGGGCGGAACCGGCGTGCACCGCCTCGTCGAGCCGTCGTTCCAGGTCAGCGACCCGGCCGGCGGTCGTATGGATATCTGGGGCGGCGTCTGGGCTCATGGTCGGGATCGTAGTCCGCGATGATGGCCCGGTGACCAGTCCATACACAGACCTGGGTCGTCCGCCACTCGACGAGGCGGCGCTGCGCCGCGCGCTCCTGGTCCCGAACGGTCTCTACACCGATCTGCGGGTGACGCCCGAGACGGCCTCGACCAACGCCGACGTCGCCGCCGCGGCCCGCGCGGGCGCCGCCGAGGGCCTGGTGATCACGGCGGAGAGCCAGGCCGCAGGCCGGGGCCGGCTCGGCCGCGGGTGGTCGTCGCCGCCGCGGGCCGGCCTCGCCGTCTCGGTGCTGCTGCGACCGGACGCGGTGAGCGGCTGGTTCCCGCTGCTGGTCGGCGTGGCGGCGGTGGAGGCCGTACGCCGGGTCGCCGAGGTCGACGCCGTGCTCAAGTGGCCCAACGACGTGCTGGTGGGCGACCGGAAGCTCGGCGGCATCCTGGTGGAACTGCACGACGGCGTGGTGGTGGCCGGTGTGGGCCTGAACGTGTCGCTGCGCGCCGAGGAGCTGCCGGTTCCGGCGGCGACCTCGCTGGTGCTGGCCGGTGCGGCGAACGCCGACCGCGACCCGCTGCTGCGCGCGCTGCTGCGCCGGCTCGCCGACTGGTACGCCCGCTGGCGCGACGCCGCCGGCGACCCGGTGGCGTGCGGGCTCCGCGACACCTATCTCCTGCACTGCGCCACGATCGGCCGGGAGGTGCGCCTCGACCTGCCCGGTGACCGGTCGGTCACCGGCACCGCCGGCGACATCGACCGCGACGGCCGCATCGTGGTCGACGGCCTTCCCTACGCCGCCGCGGACGTCGTGCACCTGCGGTGACTGCTGTGACGGGTGTGCAACCAGTAGCCTGACCGCCGTGGGCTTCCCCGAAAGCGTTCTCACCACCGACGAAGAGGTCGTGCTGCACCTGCGCCCGCACTGGCGCCGGCTTGTGGCACCGGTCGGGTGGTTGCTGCTCGTGCTGGCCGCGGTGGTCGGCGGGCTGGTGATCTGGGGCGGCACCGGCGCCCTGGTGATCGCCGTGCTCGGCGTCGGCCTGCTGATGTGGGTGGCGCTGTGGCCGTACCTGGAGTGGCGCACGACACACTACGTCTTCACCACCGAGCGGGTGCTGTACCGCGAGGGCGTGCTCGCCCGCCGCGGCCGCGACATCCCGCTGGCCCGCATCAACGACGTGTCGTTCTCGCACTCGCTGCTGGAGCGGATGCTCGGCTCGGGCACGATGACGATCGAGTCGGCCGGCGAGCGTGGCCAACTGGTGCTGGCGGATCTGCCCGGCGTGGAACGCACCCAGACGGTGCTCTACGACCTGGTCGAGCAGGACCGGGTGCGTCCGAAGGCCGAAGAGGACGAGGACGGCACCGGCAAGCTCCCGCTCTAGCGGCGGTTGCTCGTCGCTTCCTCGTCGGCCGAGGTGCGCTGCTTGATGGTCATCTCGACCTCGAGTGGCGCCGTGAGCTGCTGGAACTCCGACTCCTCCTCGTAGGCCTCGGCCAGCACCTCCATCGCGGAGGCCGGCTGGGCGTGATCGGCCGGGTGCGGCCGGAACACCAGCGTGCGGTAGGCCCAGAAGCGGAACACCATGCCCAGGCCGATGCCGATCATCGTGGCGACGTTGAGCCACAGGCGGTCGGTGGTCTCCGACAGGCCGAAGCCGTACTTGGCCACACCCACGACGCCCGACTGGATCAGCGTGCCGGCGAGATTGAAGCCGACGAACAGCACGGCCTCGCGGCTGGCCTGCGTCTTCTGCCGGGACCGGTAGGTCCAGTAGCGGTGCGCCACATAGGCGAGAGCCACGGTGATCACGTTGGCGAGGATCGTCGCCTTCACCGCGCCCATGGTCATCGTCAGGTTGAAGATGACGAAGTAGAGCACCGAGTTCGCGGCGCCGATGAGCGCGAACGCCGACACCTCGGGTACGAGTGAACGCACCCTCTGGGGCAGGACCGAAGCGACCGAGGCTAGATGCACCTGGGCAACTGTACGTGACCGGGCAAGCCGTTGTATCGCGATGAGATTTCGATCTGGCGCCGTTACTTCCCTTGTGTGCAGCCAGTTATCGAGGTGTTACGAAGCCGTACGGAAGACGATGTTCCGGTAGCTCCAGAAACGGAAGGTAGTGCCGAGAGCACCACCGACGATCTGTTTCGAGATGTTCTCGGCGAGTGGTGTGGTGAACGCCGGCCAGATCGACCCCAGCCCATACGTGCTGATGGCCAGGCAGATCAGGGCGATCAACAGGCCGACCGCGTTGAAGATGAAGTACAGCGTGTACTCCCGGCGCAGCCCGGACCGCTCGCGGTCGCGCCAGGTCCAGAAGCGGTTCCCGACGAACGCCGCCGTCGCGGCGACCGCCATCGAGGCGGTCGCGCTGGTGAGCGATTCCACACCCGCCTGGCGGAGCAGATTGAAGATTGCGACGTCGATCACAAGCGCGATCGAGCCGACGACCCCGAACTTCCCCAGCTCGTGGATGAGGTGCGAGAACCGGTCGTAGAGCCGGCGCAGCGCCGACCGGTCGTCGGGCTCGGTGTCGGGGTGGTGGACCGCTTCGTCGAGGTCGTGTGCCGCCTCGACCACCTCGATGGCGGCCGACGTGCTGTCGACCGAGTGTGAGGCGGCGTCTGCTTCGTCTCCGGTTCCGGCCGGCGCGGGGGTCACCACCCTTACGAGGGTAATCGGCGTGGTCGCGGGCCGCCGTCCCCGCCCGCCGATCTTGAAAGCGTGCGTGGAACTGCGTGCTCCGCGGGATAAACGTGCTGCTCCGCGCGTCCAACGTGAAAAGATTGACGTCTTGTGCAGAGTTTCACAAAGTTCTCCTCTGCCGTCTCCTTAACGTCGGCTTACGCTGAGGCAACCCCTGAACGACCCAACCGCCGCGCCAACATCCACCGGCGCGGCGGGGCTGCCGCATCCACACACAGCGGATCAGCGATACGCAAGGCGACCGCAAGGAGATGCCAATGTCCGCTCCGGCCACCGTTGCGGGGCTTGATCAAGCCCCCACCAGCCATTCCAAGCTGTTGACCTGGGTTCGCGAGGTCGCTGAGCTCACCACCCCCGACTCCGTGGTCTGGTGTGACGGCTCCACCGGGGAGTGGAAGCGCATCACCGACGAGCTCGTCGACGCCGGAACGCTCGTGCGTCTCGACGAGGAGAAGCGGCCCAACTCGTTCTGGGCCCGCACCGACCCGACCGACGTGGCGCGGGTCGAGGAGCGCACGTTCATCTGCTCGGTCGACGAGGCCGACGCCGGCCCCACCAACAACTGGATGGCCCCCGCCGAGATGAAGCGGGTCATGACCGACCTGTACCGGGGATCCATGCGTGGCCGGACCATGTACGTCATCCCGTTCTGCATGGGTCCGCTCGACGCGCCCAACCCGATGTTCGGCGTGGAGCTCACCGACAGCCCGTACGTGGTCACCAGCATGCGGATCATGACCCGGATGGGCACCGAGGTGCTCGAGAAGATGGGCGACGACGCGGAGTTCGTGCCGTGTCTGCACTCGCTCGGAGCGCCGCTGGAGCCCGGTGCCGCCGACGTGGCGTGGCCGTGCAACGAGACCAAGTACATCTCGCACTTCCCGGAGACCCGCGAGATCTGGAGCTACGGGTCCGGGTACGGCGGCAACTCGCTGCTCGGGAAGAAGTGCTACTCGCTGCGCATCGCGAGCGCGATGGCCCGCGACGAGGGCTGGCTCGCCGAGCACATGCTGATCATGAAGTTGACCTCGCCCGAGCGGAAGACCTACTACGTGGCGGCGGCGTTCCCGTCGGCGTGCGGCAAGACCAACCTGGCCATGCTCGAACCGACGATCCCCGGCTGGAAGGTCGAGACGCTCGGCGACGACATCGCCTGGATGCGCTTCGGCGACGACGGCCGCCTGTACGCCACGAACCCGGAGTACGGCCTGTTCGGCGTCGCGCCCGGCACCGACTGGAAGACCAACCCCAACGCGATGCGCACGCTCGCCAAGGGCAACTCGGTCTTCACCAACGTCGCCCTCACCGACGACGGCGACATCTGGTGGGAGGGCATGGGCGACCCGCCCGGGCACCTCACCGACTGGAAGGGCGAGGATTGGACGCCCGACTCCGACGAGCTGTCGAGCCACCCGAACTCGCGGTTCTGCACGCCGATCAACCAGTGCCCGATCCTGGCACCGGAGTACGACGACCCGCGGGGCGTGCCGATCGACGCGATCCTGTTCGGCGGCCGGCGCCGCGACACCATCCCGCTGGTCACCGAGGCCCGTGACTGGGTGCACGGGGTCTACCTGGGCGCCACGCTCTCGTCGGAGACGACGGCCGCGGCGGCCGGCAAGGTCGGCGTCGTGCGGCGTGACCCGATGGCGATGCTGCCGTTCATCGGCTACAACGCCGGCGACTACTTCGGCCACTGGATCGCGATGGGCAAGGGCGCCGGCGACGGCGCCACCGACAAGAAGCTGCCGAAGATCTTCTACGTCAACTGGTTCCGGCGCGGCGACGACGGCCGCTTCCTGTGGCCCGGGTTCGGCGAGAACTCCCGGGTGCTGAAGTGGGTCGTCGAGCGGATCGAGGGCCGGGCCGGGGCGGTGGAGTCGCCGGTCGGCATGGTCCCGTCCGCGACGGCGCTCGACCTCGACGGCCTGGACCTCGACGCGGCCGACCTGGAGGCGGTGCTGCGCGTCGACGCCGACGAGTGGAAGGCGGAGATCCCGCAGGTCGCCGAGTGGTTCACGAAGTTCGGCGACAAGCTGCCCGGCGTGCTGTGGGCCGAGCTCGACGCGCTCAAAGCGCGTCTCGGTGTGGAGTAGTTGGGGAGAAAGTGTGCAGGCCAGCGGCCCACGCCGGGTCGCTGGCTAACTTCGGTGCGTGGATCCGCGCCTCCTTCTCTATGCCCTGTACGAGCGGCGGCTGCTCCGGTCGCTGGCCGGGCGGCCGCTGCCGCGTCACGTCGGTGTGATGTGTGACGGGAACCGGCGCTGGGCGCGCGGCCAGGGCCACGCCGACCCGAGCACCTGGTACGACGAGGGCGCCCGCCGCACGAAGGACCTGGTGCGCTGGTGCGACGAGGTGGGCGTCGAGCACGTCACCCTCTGGCTGCTGTCGACCGACAACCTCTCCCGGCCGGCCGCCGAGATCGACCCGCTGCTGCGGGTGATCGAGAACCTGGTCACCGACTTCGCTCTCGACGGAAATCCGTGGCGGCTGAAGATGGTCGGCGCGCTCGACCTGCTGCCGGGTCCCACCGCGGCGGTGCTCAAGACCGCCGAGGCGCAGACCCTCACCCGATCAGGTGGCGCGCAGGTGAACATCGCGGTGGGCTACGGCGGTCGGCAGGAGATCACCGACGCGGTCCGCTCGCTCCTGCACGAGCACGCCGCCGCCGGCACCCCGATCGGGGAGCTGGCCGAGACCATCGACGCCGATCAGATCGCCGACCACCTCTACACGCGCGGCCAGCCCGATCCCGACCTGCTCATCCGCACGAGCGGCGAGTTGCGGCTCTCCGGATTCATGCTGTGGCAGAGCGCCAACTCCGAGTACTACTTCTGCGACGCGTACTGGCCGGAGTTCCGCCGCACCGACTTCCTGCGGGCGTTGCGCTCCTACGCCGACCGTCACCGCCGTTTCGGCACCTGACCTGCACCAGCGCGGCTGCTGGCCGAAGCGGTCCGCACCGGTTAGCGTCTGTGGTGCGGAGCCGGGTTTTCCGGGTCCGTCCGGCAGACTCCCGGGCTAGTGCTGTGCCACGACGAACGTGGGATGCGCACCCGCTTCCCACGCCGGGGCGCCGGTGGCAGCAAGCTGTGGGCCGGGGGTGCCCGCCCGCCGGAGATGCCCTGTGACCGTTCGTCGTTCCAGCTCGCGGGGCACCGTCCCGCAGCAGGCCTCCGCTCCCGCCACCGCCGCCACCGCGGCCGGTGCGCCGGCGAAGAAGACCCGTTCCCGCGCCCGCGCGGCCGTCGTCGACAGCGAGCCCGCCCCAGCGGCGCAGCCTGTCGACCCGGCCCGGCGCACGATCGTTCTCGACACGTCGGTCCTCCTGTCCGACCCGGGCGCGTTCCACCGGTTCGACGAGCACGAAGTGGTGCTCCCGCTGGTGGTCATCTCGGAGGTGGAGGCCAAGCGGCACCATCCCGAGCTCGGCTGGTTCGCGCGCCGGTCACTCCGCTTCCTCGATGAGCTGCGGGTCAAGCACGTGCGGCTCGACCAGCCGGTGCCGGTCAACGAGGTGGGCGGCACGCTGCGGGTGGAGCTCAACCACGCCGACCCGTCGGCGCTGCCGCTGGGCTACCGCAATGAGACGAACGACGCGCGCATCCTCACCGTCGCGCTGGGACTCGCGGCGGAGGGGCGTGACGTCACGCTCGTCACCAAGGACATGCCGCTGCGGGTCAAGGCCGCCGCGGTGGGGTTGCGGGCCGACGAGTACCGGCAGACCCCGGTCTCCGATCCCACGTGGACCGGCATGGTCGAGGTTCCGGTCTCCGAAGACGACGTCAAGCGGTTGTACGCGGGTGAGCCGCTCGATCTGCCGGCGGAGCTGGACCTGCCGGTGCACACCGGGCTGGTGCTGCAGTCGAACAACGGGTCGGCACTCGGGCGGCTCGGCGTCGACAAGCAGGTGCGGCTCGTGCGGACCGACCGGGACACGTTCGGGCTGCGGGGCCGCTCGGCCGAGCAGCGGGTGGCCCTGGACATCCTGCTCGACGAGACCATCGGCATCGTGTCGCTCGGCGGCCGGGCCGGCACCGGCAAGTCCGCCCTGGCGCTGTGCGCGGGCCTCGAGTCGGTGATGGAGCGGCGCAAGCACAAGAAGGTCGTGGTCTTCCGCCCGCTGTACGCGGTGGGTGGGCAGGAGCTGGGCTACCTGCCCGGTGACGCGAACGAGAAGATGGCGCCGTGGGCGCAGGCCGTCTTCGACACATTGGGCGCCGTGGTGCACGACAACGTGCTGGAGGAGGTGGCGGCCCGCGGGATGCTCGAGGTGCTGCCGCTGACCCACATCCGCGGCCGGAGCCTGCACGACTCGTTCGTGATCGTCGACGAGGCACAGTCGCTGGAGCGCGGAGTGCTGCTGACGGTGCTCTCGCGCATCGGAACCGGATCGCGGGTCGTGCTGACCCACGACGTCGCTCAGCGTGACAACCTGCGTGTGGGGCGTTACGACGGCATCGCCGCCGTCATCGAGGTCATGAAAGGTCATCCACTTTTCGCTCACATCACGTTGACCCGTTCCGAACGCTCTGCAATCGCGGAGGTGGTCACCGACCTGCTGGAGGACGAGCCTTTCTCTCCATGAATTTCCCAATTTAGCGGTATTTCGTAGGGTGACAAGAATCACAGAACACACGGGTGAACTCGCGACCCGGGGGTTCTTTGAGCCAGGGTGTTCGACGGACTTGCCCATCTCCATGGGTAGGTCCGTCGATCGGTCGGGGAGTTGGCGGCCGATCCGCCCGCCGGGCGCGGTCACGGTCGGTTGCCGAGAACCGGGTCTGGTCGTCTTGCCCCCGACGAAGGGAACCTGTTTGTGACCGGGCTGTGGAACCGGGTGGGCCTCTACCGTTCGCTCGGCGTGCTGGCTCTTGTCGGAGCCCTTGCCGGTGGTGTCGCGGTGGCCGCTGACGGTCCGACCCAGCAACCCACGACCGCGAACAACGCCTCGAACTCGGAGCCGCTCAACGTGGCCGACTTCGAGCGTCAGGACGCGGAGCGGGCCGAGGCCGAACGGGCCGCGCGCGACACCGCGCAGCGCAAGGCCGACGAGGCCGCCACGGCGGCCGCGGAGAAGAAGAAGTCGCCGAGCGCGTCGACGTCGAAGGGCGCCTCGACGGGCAAGCCCGGTGCGGGGGTTCCGCCGGCGCCGGCCTCGTGCCAGGTGTACAGCGGCCACCGTCAGACCGGCTGCACGTTGACCCTGGCGGCGGGCTTCGACCTTCAGCAGTTCGCCTGCCTGGAGAAGCTCTTCACCAAGGAGAGCAACTGGAACCCGTCGGCCCGGAACAAGAGCTCCGGCGCCTACGGCATCCCGCAGGCCCTGCCGGGCCCGAAGATGGCCACGGCCGGCAGCGACTGGGAGACGAACGCGGCCACCCAGATCAGGTGGGGCCTGAGCTACATCAAGGGCCGGTACACCACGCCGTGCAACGCGTGGGGCCACTCGCAGGCCAACGGCTGGTACTAGGCATTTCGTGAACGATCGGGGCGAACGTCGGTTCGTCCCGCTCCGTTCGTTTGCGGTCCGCCTGAGGTGCTGCTAACAATTTGGCGTGGCCGCGGTCGATATCACCGGAACCCAGTCCGACGCCTCCCGCTTCGGCACCGACGCCTTCTACGCATCGATCGGCCGCGCCTTCGTCGCGATGTGCGCGTTCGTGCCGATCCTGTTCGTGGTCGAGCTCGTCGACATGCAGGTCGACGGTCGGCTCGACCAGGCCGGCGGCATCCTGCCCCGCGACCCGGCCGGCCTCGACGGCATCGTGTTCGCGCCGTTCCTGCACGCCGGCTACACGCATCTCGTCGGCAACAGCATTCCGCTGATCCTGATGGGCACGTTCGTCCTGGCCGCCGGCGGCAGCCGGTTCCTCGCGTCGACCGTGCTGATCGCGTTGGTCAGCGGCGTCGGGGTGTGGTTCTTCAGCCCGACCGACACGGTCACCGTCGGCGCCAGCGGGGTCATCTTCGGGTACCTCGCCGTGCTGCTCACCCGCGGTCTGGTCGAGCACAGCTGGTGGAACGTGGCGGTCGGGCTCCTGATCGCACTGCTCTACGGCTGGTCGCTGCTCGGGGTGCTGCCCACCGATGAGCGGATCTCGTGGCAGGGCCACCTGTTCGGCTTCATCGGCGGGGTGATCGCCGCGGTGGTGTTCCGCCGGCGCAGCCAGGGTCCTGGCTTCCTGTCGCGGCTCCGGTTCCGCAAGCGGGTCGAGGTCGAGGCCTGAGTCCTGCCCTTGCCGACCGGCCGGGTGCGCCGTACCGTCGCGGGACGGTGAGCGACCGGAAGGTGCCCCACACATGCGGCAAGTCGACCTCGCGATCGTCGGAGCGGGCCCGACGGGGCTGTTCGCGGCGTACTACGCCGGCTTCCGCGGCCTGTCGACGGTGGTGATCGACGCGCTGCCCGAGCCGGGCGGCCAGGTCACCGCGATGTACCCCGAGAAGATGATCTACGATGTGGCCGGCTTTCCCGCGATCCGCGGCCGTGACCTGGTGACGAACCTGGTCGAGCAGGCCGCCCAGTTCGGCCCCGACTACCGGCTCGGGGTGCGGGCCGACACGATCGAGCACGCCGACGGCCTGCCCGTGCTGGGGCTGTCCGACGGCACCCGGCTGCACTGCGGATCGGTGCTGATCACCGGCGGCCTGGGCAGCTTCAGCGCCCGTCCGCTGCCGTGTGCCGCCGACTTCACCGGCGCCGGTGTCTGCTACTTCGTGCCGCACCTCGATGACCTGACCGGCCATGACGTGGTGATAGTCGGCGGCGGCGATTCGGCGTTCGACTGGGCGTTGGCGCTTCAGCCGGTGGCGAGATCGGTGACCGTGGTGCACCGGCGCGACCGGTTCCGCGCCCACGCGTCGACGGTGAACCGGGTGCAGGCCCTACCCGTCGAGATCATCGTGAACGCCCAGCTCGACCGCCTGCACGGCTCCGACAAGGTGAGCGGCGTCGAGGTGACCGTGAAGGGTGCGCCGGAGCCGAGGCTGCTCCCGGCCGACACGGTGGTGGCCGCGCTGGGTTTCACCGCCGACCTGGGTCCCCTCACCGAGTGGGGCCTCGACCTGGACAAGCGCCACATCAAGGTCGACTCGACGACGGCGACCAACCTGCCGAGGGTGTTCGCCGCGGGCGACATCAGCGAGTACCCGGGCAAGGTCCGGCTGATCGCGGTCGGCTTCGGCGAGGCCGCCACCGCCGTGAACAACGCGGCGGTCGCCATCGACCCGGCCGCGCACCTGTTCCCGGGCCACTCCTCCGACGCGGGCTAGTGTCCTGAGTCGTTGATTCGTATCGGTCGTGGGTGTGTCACTGTGCGTTC
>NZ_BOPH01000074.1 GCF_016863655.1 Virgisporangium ochraceum | reverse complement strand
CCATGACTGCTCGCGAACCTGCGACTCTGGACACTGGTAGTACTTCGTTAGGTTGCGGACCGGCCGCGCCGACCGCAGTCGCGCTGTAGTCGATGTCTGCGTCGATCTTGCACTTGTGGCCGCCGGGCTTGTGGCGCTGGATGCGTTGTGCCACACGGCATCCCGGGAACCCGACAAAGCGCGCGGGCTAGAACGTGACCCGCATGACGACGCGCTTCGGCGACGGGCGGGCATGGACCGTGAAGCCGGCCGCCGCGAACATCGCCTCCGTGCCGATGTAGGCCTCGCCGGTGGCCCGCTTCTCGCCGCCGGCGTACGGGAAGCCCTCGACGGCCGTGGCGCCGTGCTCCCTGGCCACGCCGACCGCGGCGGCCAGCAGGTCGCCCGCCACGCCCTTGCGCCGCTCGCCGGCGCGGACGAACAGGCACGGCAGGAACCACACGGAACCGTCTTCGTCGGCGTCGCGGGACTTCAGCAGCGGCGAGCGCAGGGCACGGGCGTAGCGCTCGCGCGGGCCGGCCGCGCACCAGCCGACGGCCCGGCCGCCGGAGTAGGCGACGAGACCGATCGGCGGGGACCCGGCCAGGTCGGTGAGCAGCCGCTCGCGGTTGGCGCCCGTCTTGTAGCCGGCCGAGAACTCCTTGTTGGGCAGCACGAAGAACATGCAGCCGCAGCCGGTGACCGTGCCGTTCGCGGTGAACAGTTCGGCCACCGCGTCGCGGCAGCCCGCGTCGACCGCTCGGATCTCCACGCTCATCCGCCGGACACTACCTGTGGGGTACGACACAACCTTCAGCGTGCGGCGACCGCGACCGCCAGCAGCGTGAGGAGCGCCCCGACGACCGTGTTGGGCGCGAGCCGGTCCGCGGCCGCCGGGGCGAACACGTCGAACGCCAGCGCGGCGAGGATCTGGCCGGCGATCAGTCCCAGGCCCAGCATCAGCACGCCGATGAGCCGCACCACGGCGACCGTCGCCAGCACGAACACGATGCCGAGCAGCCCACCCGAGTACACCCACCACTCGGCCGGCCAGTGCGACGGCAGCCCCCGCAGCGGCGCCACCACCGTGTAGACGACGACCAGCGTCGCGGTACCCACCGAGAAGTTCACGAGCGTGGCGGCGTGGGCGCCGGCGGCCGCCTGTACGCGTCCGTTCATCGCCTGCTGCCAGGCGACGGCGACGCCGGCCACGGCCGGCAGCGCGGCCAGTCCCAGCGCGCTCGGCGACCCGAAACGGTCGGCGACCGCGACGACCACCGCGACCACCGCGAGCGCCGCCGCCGCGACGCGGGCGGTGGTGACCGGACGCGGACCGCCCGGGCCGAGGCCGGCGCGATCGACGAGCAGGCTGCTGCCGACCTGCCCGGCGACCGTCGCGACCGTGAACGCGGCCAGGCCGATCGCCGCGACCGCGACGCCCTGCGTGATCACGTAGTAGCCGCCGCTGACGCCGCCGACCAGGTGCCACCAGTGCAGTTTCTGCCGCCGCAACGCCGCCCACACCGTCTGGACCCCGCGCCGGCCGGCCGGCAGCACCGCCGCCGCGACCGCCAGCACCACGAACCCCGACCCGAACGAGACGAGCGCGGCCGCGACCCCGTCGCCGAGCCGCCCGCCCAGCTCACCGTTGACCCGCGACTGCGCGGCCAGCGCGACGCCGCCGGCAACCGCGACGAGCAGCCCGGCCGACCGAGCCTTGGTCAAGCTTCGACCGGACGGCCGTCGAAGTCGATCATCGAGTAGAGCGCCAGCTTCTCCAGGCGGTGGAACGAGTCGATGACGCGGATCGTGCCGCTCTTGGACCGCATCACGATCGACTGCGTGTACGCGCCGCCCTGCCGGTAGCGGACGCCGCGCAGCAGGTCGCCGCTGGTGACGCCGGTGGCGCAGAAGAACATGTTGTCGCCGCGCACGAGATCGTCGGTGCCGAGCACCCGCCCGAGGTCGTGGCCGGCGGCCAGCGCCTTCTCCTTCTCGGCGGCGTCCCGCGGCCACAGCTTGGCCTGGATCGCGCCGCCCATGCACTTCAACGCGCACGCCGAGACGATGCCCTCGGGCGTGCCGCCGATGCCCATCAGGACGTCGACGTCGCTGGTCTCGCGGGCCGCGCTGATCGAGCCGGCGATGTCGCCGTCGGAGATGAACTGGATGCGGGCGCCGGTCGACCGGACCTCCTTGATCAGGTCGGCGTGACGGGGCCGGTCGAGGATGCAGACGGTGACGTCGGAGACGCTCGACCGCTTCACCTTCGCGATCCGTCGCAGGTTCTCGACCACGCCCGCGTCGATGTCGATGACGTCGGCACAGTCGGGCCCGACGGCGAGCTTCTCCATGTAGAAGACCGCTGACGGGTCGAACATCGTGCCCCGCTCGGCCACCGCCAGCACCGCGAGCGCGTTCGGCATGCCCTTGCTCATGAGCGTGGTGCCGTCGATCGGGTCGACCGCCACGTCGACCTCGGGGCCGGTGCCGTCGCCGACCTCCTCGCCGTTGTAGAGCATCGGGGCGTTGTCCTTCTCGCCCTCGCCGATCACCACGACGCCCTTCATCGGCACCGAGTTGATCAGCATGCGCATCGCGTCGACGGCCGCGCCGTCGCCGCCCTCCTTGTCGCCCCGGCCCACCCACCGGCCGGCGGCCATCGCGGCCGCTTCGGTGACCCGGACCAGGTCGAGCGCCAGGTTGCGGTCGAGATCCTGCGGATTGCGCACGGGGCCTGCCATCCGCTCATATTTCCACGTCAGGAGCTTGAACGGTCGTTCGGGTGTTCTTTCGCATGTTCTTTCGCATCGTCCGGCCGGGGGTCGGCTTGCGACCGGTTGGGGCGTACGCCGAAGATGGGCGCTGTGACTTCGAGCCCAGGGCCCGATGAGGCCGGTCGGCACGCACCGCGGCGTCCCGACTCGACCGACCCCGATCTGGCGCCGCTGCCCCCGGTCTCCGCCGACGGGCCGCTGCCCAACTACGGCGAGCCCGCCGCCGTGGCGACCACCGACGACGACACCGACTTCGACGGTGAGCTCGACGGTGACTCCGACGGCGGCGCCCGCGAGGTCGAGGAGACCGGGCTGCTGAACCCGCACGAGCCGGCCGCCGCGGCGGTGGCCGCCCGGATCGGCCGGCGCCCCCGCGACATGGTCATCTCGGTCGGCCTGCTGCTCGTGGTGGTGTTCGCGCTGTTCGGGATGTACCGCTGCCTCGGCGGAGACGAGGTGGCGGAGGTCGACGCCGGTCCGGTGTACGAGGAGGCGCGCAGAGACGGCGCGTTCACGTTGCTGACCCCGTCGGGACTGCCCGACGGCTGGAAGTCGGTCAGCGCCGACTACCAGCCGCAGTCCGGTGGTGCGACGTTGCGGGTCGGATGGCGCAGCCCCGACGACGGCACGCTCCAGCTCATCGAGAGCGACATCGTTCCCGCCACGCTGATCACCCGCGAACTGGGCCCGGACGCCCAGCAGACCGACGCGGTGGTCGACGAGGGCGGACGGCAGTGGCAGGTGTACAACGCCCGCGGCGGTGAGACGGCGTACGTGTTCCAGGAGGCCGACCGGACGGTGATCGTCACGGGCAAGGCGAGCGAGGAGGAGCTGCGCGCGTTCGTGCGGTCCCTGAAGTAGCCCGCCGCGGCCTCTGCCGGCCTCTGCCGGCCTCTGCCGGCCTCTGCCGGCCTATGCCGGCCTCTGCCGGCCTATGCCGGCCTCTGCCGGCCTCTGCCGGCCTCTGCCGGCCTATGCCGGCCTCTGCCGGCCGTGGCCCGCCGCGCGCAAGCGTGCGGCTCGGGCGTGCCGGGCGCGGGCTGCCGCGCCTACCCGGCCTGCTGCGGGCCGTCGAGGCGGGCGCGGGCGGCGTCGAGCCAGCGCTGGCAGATCGCGGCCAGCTCCTCGCCGCGCTCCCACAGCGCCAGCGACTGCTCCAGCGTCGCTCCGCCGGCCTCGAGCTTCTCGACCACGCCCGCCAGCTCGGTCCTGGCCTCTTCGTACGTGAGCTCGGTCATGCCCTCTCCTCGGTGACTTCCGCGTGGAACTCCCCACCGGCGACCCGGATGCGCAGCTGCTCACCGGCGGTGACCTCGCCCGGCGCGCGCACCACCGTGCCGTCGGCGCGCTGCACGATCGCATAGCCGCGCTGCATCGTCGCGGCGGGGGAGAGTGCCCGCAGCCGGGCCGTCGTGTGGCTCAGGCCGTCGTCGGCGCGGTCTAGCCGGTGACGCAGGGAGCGCGCGGCCCGGTCACGCCAGCCGCCGATCTCGGCCTGGTGCTGGTCGAGGATCGCGTGCGGCTTGGCCAACGACGGCCGGCTGCGTAGCGCGTCCAATCGATGTTGTTCGCGGTCGATGGTATGGCCGAGCGCGCGCCGGAGCCGGTAGCGCGCCTGGTCGATCAGCCTGAGCTCGTCGCGCAGATCGGGCACGAGCCGTTTCGCCGCGTCGGTGGGCGTCGACGCGCGCGCGTCGGCCACGAAGTCGACGAGTGGATTGTCGGTTTCGTGCCCGACCGCGGAGACGACCGGGGTGCGGCAGGCGAACACCGCGCGGCACAGCGCCTCGTCGGAGAACGGCAGCAGGTCCTCGGTGGACCCGCCGCCCCGGGCGAGCACGATCACGTCGATCGTGTCGTCGGCGTCGAGCAGGCGCAGCGCGTTGACCATCTCCGGCACGGCGGTGGCGCCCTGCACGGCCACGTTGATCACCCGGAAGTCGATGGCGGGCCAGCGGCGGCGGGCGTTGGTGAGCACGTCGCGCTCGGCGGCGCTGGCCCGGCCGGTGACCAGCCCGATGCGCCTGGGCAGGAACGGCGGCCGCCGTTTGCGGGCGGGGTCGAACAGCCCTTCGGCGGCGAGGTGCTTTTTCAGCATCTCGATGCGGGCGAGCAGTTCGCCGATGCCGACCTGGCGGACCTCGTCGGCGCGCAGGCTGAGCGTGCCGCGGCCGGGGTAGAAGTCGGGCTTGGCGTGCGCGACGATGCGGGCGCCGTTCTGCAGGTTCGGCGCACCGGTGTCGATTACGTCGCGGCTGGTCGTGAGCGTCAGGCTGAGGTCGGCGGACGGGTCGCGCAGCGTGATGAAGACGGTACTGGTGCCCGGCCGGCGCGTGATCTGCGCCACCTGCCCGTCGACCCAGACCCAGCCCAGCCGGCCGATCCAGGCGCCGATCTTCTGGCTGACAACGCGGACCGGCCACGGTTCGTCAGCGGTCGGCTCTGTCACGCGTCCACCCTATCTTTGTGATCTTGAGAGCGACCCGCCGGCCGGTACCATGGCGGACGTGACTGCCTCTCCCTCGAAGCGTGTGCTGCTCGCCAAGCCCCGTGGCTACTGTGCCGGGGTCGACCGGGCCGTCCAGACGGTCGAGAAGGCGCTCGAGCTGTACGGGCCGCCGGTGTACGTGCGCAAGGAGATCGTGCACAACAAGCACGTGGTGAACACGCTGCGCGAGCGCGGTGCGATCTTCGTCGACGAGAACGAGCAGGTGCCCGAGGGCTCCATCGTGGTGTTCTCGGCGCACGGTGTGGCGCCCGAGGTGCACGAGCAGGCCAAAGCCCGCTCGCTGAAGGCGATCGACGCCACCTGCCCCCTGGTGACCAAGGTGCACGTGGAGGCCCGGCGCTTCGCGGCGGAGGACTACGACATCCTGCTCATCGGCCACGAGGGCCACGAGGAGGTCGTCGGCACGTCGGGCGAGGCGCCCGAGCACATCCAGCTGGTCGACGGCCCCGACGGCGTCGACAAGGTGAAGGTGCGCGACCCGAGCAAGGTGGTGTGGCTGTCGCAGACCACGCTGTCGGTCGACGAGACCATGCAGACCGTGCACAAGCTGAAGGAGCGGCTGCCGCTCCTGCAGTCGCCGCCGAGCGACGACATCTGCTACGCCACCCAGAACCGCCAGCAGGTGGTGAAGGAGATCGCCCCGGACTGCGACGTGATGATCGTGGTCGGCTCGAAGAACTCGTCGAACTCGGTGCGCATGGTCGAGGTGGCGCTCGCCGCCGGTGCGCGTGCCGGTCACCTGGTCGACTTCGCTCACGAGATCGACCCGGCGTGGGTCGCCGACGCGCGCACGGTGGGCCTGTCGTCGGGCGCGTCCGTACCCGAGAACCTGGTGATGGACGTGCTGGCCTGGCTCGCCGAGCGAGGCTTCACCGACGTCGAAGAGGTGACCACCGCCCAGGAGCGGCTGGTGTTCTCGCTGCCCCAGGAGCTCAAGCGCGACATGAAGGCCGCCGAAGCCGCCAAAGCGGCTGCGGCCGCTCAGGCCTGATCTCGGGCACACCCGGTGGCTGGGCACGCGGCGGGCGATGGGCGCGCCGCCCCGGCCTGATCCCGCCCACGCCCGGTAGGGGGCGGGGCGGCCGGCGTGGCCTCGGGGGTCCGCGGCATCCGGGTGGGCGTTCGCCTCAGTACGGGGGCTGGTCACCGAGCAGGGCCTCGTACTCGCTGTCGACCAGTTCGGGGGCCTGCAGGGCACGGGGAGCCACCTCCACCTGCGCGGGGGCGGGGATCTCGGTGCCCGACACGCCCAGGTCGGCCAGCCGGCGGGCGCTGACCAGCACGCGCGCCTCCAGGGAACCGATGGCCCGGTTGTACGCGGTGACCGACGCACCCAGCGAGGTGCCGACCTTGGCCAGGTGGTCGCCCATCGTGGCCAGCCGTCCGTAGAGCTCGCGGGCCTGCTGGTGCACCGTGATGGCGTTGCGGGCCAGGGCCTCCTGCCGCCACGCGTAGGCGACCGTGCGCAGCAGGGCCACCAGCGTCGACGGCGTGGCCAGTACGACGTTGCGGGCGAACGCGTACTCGAGGAGGGTGGGCTCGCGCTTGATCGCCGCGTCGAGGAACGGGTCGGCGGGGACGAACAGCACGACGAACTCCGGCGCCGGCTCGAACGCCTCCCAGTAGCCCTTGGCTGCCAGCTGGTCGACGTGGGCGCGTAGCTGGCGGGCGTGCTGGAGCAGGTGGTGGTCGCGCTTGATGTCGTCGTCGGCCTCCATGGCCGCCAGGTAACCCTCGAAGGGCACCTTGGCGTCGACCACCACCTGACGGCCACCGTGGAGGCGGACCACCAGGTCGGGACGCACACCGCCGGCATCGGTGACGCCGCTGACCTGCTCGGAGAAGTCGCAGTGCTCCAGCATCCCCGCCGCCTCGACGATGCGCCGCAGCTGGTGCTCGCCCCACCGGCCACGCACCTGCGGTGCCCGCAGCGCCGCGACCAGCTGGCTGGTCTCCACCCGCAGCTGGCCCGACACCTCCGACATGTTCCGCACCTGCTCGCGCAGCGCCTCGTAGGCGCCCACCCGGTCGCGTTCGAGCTGGCCGACCCGCTGCTCGTAACGGGCCAACGCGTCGTGCAGCGGCGCCACGGCCTCGGACACCGCGGCCTGGGACTGCTCGGTGGCCTCGTAGGTGAGCGCGCGCAGCGACTGTTCCAGCCGGGCCTCGCCCTCGCGGGTCGCCTGGAGCGTGGCGTCGAGCCGGGCGATCTCGGAGCTGGCGCGGGACCGGGCCGCGAGCCAGCCGAGTGCGACACCGATCGCGATACCGACGAACAGCAACAGAACGTCCACGATCAACAGCATGCAGGTCGGGTACGACAATCTGTAGTTGGGTAGCGCTGTGGCATGGAATGGATTCTGATCGCGGTGCTCGCGGTCGTGCTCGTCGGCGGGGCGGCCTACCTCGCCGCGGGACGTCGGCGCACGGCCGCCACGGCGCTCGCCGACGCGCGGGCCGAGGCGCAGCGCTGGTACGAGCGGCTCGGCGGGCAGCTGTCGACGCTCCCCTCTGGGGCGGCCGAGGAGGTCGCGGTGCGCCAGGCGCTGTCGGACGCGTCGGAGCGGTACAACGCAGCCGGGTCCCAACTCGCGGGCGCGACCACGCCGCGGCAGTTCGAGCTGGCCCGGGAGACCGCGCTCGAGGGCCTGCAGTACATCCGGGCGGCGCGGGTCGCGCTCGGTCTCGACCCCGGTCCGGACCTGCCGCCGCTCGCCGCGGCGCGCGCCGCCGGCGAGCTCACGAAGGAGCGGACGGTGGACGTCGACGGCCACCGCTACGCGGCCGGACCGCATCCCGGCGCGGCGACGCCGTACTTCTACCCGGGTGGCGTCCTGGGTGGGCGCCGCGTTCCGCGCGGCTGGTACTCCGAGCCGTGGTGGCGCACGGCGCTGATCGGCGGCGCGTGGGGCGTCGGCTCGATCCTGCTCTTCGACGCTCTGTTCGACTCAGCGTGGGGCGACCCCGGGTACGCCGCGTCGGATCTGGGGGACGGCTATGAGGTGACCGGCGACGAGATGGCCGACGAGTTCGCCGGCGACCCCGGCTACGACGGTGGCGGTGACCTCGGTGGCGGTGACTTCGGTGGTGACTTCGGCGGCGGCGACTTCTGATGCCGGAGCGTCTCCCGCCCCCGTGAAGGGCTCAGCGACGGGACGCGGCGCGCTCGGCCATCGCGAGGTCGCTGGCCGCCGCGCGGGCGAACGGGCTGCCGGCCCCGAGGAGTTCCGAGTAGATGTCGTACGCGGCGCGGTACTCGGCGATCGCCTCGTTCAGCCGTCCGATGTCGTGCAGGACGCTCGCCAGCCGGTGCCGCGACACCGCCGTGTCGAGGTGCACCGGCCCGAGCAGCCGCAGCCGGCTGCGCAGCACCCGCCGGTGCTGGGCCTCGGCCTCCTCCAACCGGCCGGCCTGGTGCAGCGCCGACGCCAGCAGCGACCGGCTCATCAGCGTGTCGCGGTGCTCCGGACCGAGCAGCCGGGCCCGCGCCTCCAGCACCTGCCGGTGCTCGTCGACGGCCCGGTCGAGCTCACCGAGGTCCTGGTGCACCTTGGCGAGATTGGACCGGCTGATCAGCGTCTCCTGGTGGGTGGCGCCGAGCACCCGGGTGCGCGCCTGCAGCACCCGCGTGTGCTCGGCCTCGGCCTGCGGCAGCTCACCCAGCTGGTGGTAGATCGTGGCGAGGTGACTGCGGCTGGTCAGCGAGTCGGGGTGGTCCTGCCCGAGCGACCGGGTGCGCGCCGCCAGCACGTCTTCGCATTCGATCAGCGCCTCGCCGAGCCGGTCGAGGTCGCGCAGCACGGTGGCATGCTGGTCGCGGGCGGCCAGCGTGTCGGGGTGCTCGGGTCCGATCGCCCGGGTGCGGTCGCCGATGATCTCGCGGTACGCCGACTCGGCCTCCTGCAACTGGCCCTGCCAGTGCAGCTCGGTCGCCCGCCGCCACACGGCGCTGTCGTCGTACCCGGACCGCCCGGGAAGGGCCGGCCGGTCCTGCTGGGGTACCGCCTGGGGCTGGGGTACCGCCTGGGGCTGGGGCACCGGCTGGGGCTGGGGTACCGGCTGCCGCGGAACGACCGCCGACCCCCGTGCATGCTCGTTGGCGCCGGGGACCGGGCCACCCGGACCGCTGGCCGCGCCGCCCACCCGGTCGTCGCCATCGCCCGGACCGCCGTGGCCGCCCTGGCCGGCGGGACCACCCGGACCACGGCCGGGCGGACCCTGGATCGGCACCGGGACCAGCACCTGCCGGCTCGGATCGCCCTGGACCCTCGGCTGCCCCACGGTGGGCCGCTCGTCGGGCGGAGCCACCACGACCCCACCGAGCGACGGCCCGGCCGGCGGCTTCGGCCGCGCCGTTCCGACCGCCGGCCCACCGGACTCCCGGGGACCGCCGTCACGACCGCCACCCGGGCCGCTCTGACCGGGAACGCCACCGGGACCGGGAGCAACACCCGGACCGGGAACGCCACCGCCAGGGGCGCCACCCGGCCCACTCACCGCCGGACGCCCACCCGGCTGACCGTCACCCGGGCCACCGGGACCGCCACCGGGACCGCCACCGGGACCGCCACCGGGACCGCCACCGGGACCGCCCAAGCCCCGGCCGCCGCCCGGCGCCATGGCTCCACCGCCGGAGACCGGCCGATCACCGGAGCCGGGTCCACCGCCGACAGCGCCGACACCCGGCCCGCTGACCGGTGCACCGCCCGGCCCGCTGACGGGTGCACCGCCCGGCCCGCCGCCGGACACCGCGCCACGGTTTCCCGGCCCGACGGCCGGTCCGCCGCCCGGTGCCGGCACGCTGCGGGGCGCCGGTGCGACCCCCACGCCGGCCGGAAGGTGCCGGGCGGCGCGGCGGTTCGCCGCTTCGCGCACCCGCTCGATCGCGCTGACCAGGCTGTCGACGTCGTCGCCGATGCGCCAGCCGACCGCGGCGATGGGCCGGTCGAGCGCCTTGCTCAGCTGCTCGACGGCGTCCACTGTGGAGTGTCGGGGGGACGTGTTCAGCACGACCAGTACCGCGTCGAAGACGGCTTCGCGGCCGACGAGCAGCGTCTGGTAGGTGGACTGCATGCGCGTCAACGAAAAACCGATGCCACCGCGGACATCGACCAGAACGAGGGAGCCCGACATCGCCAGCGGGCTCAGCAGGAACCCGTAGAGCGGACGCAGTTGCTCGTTGACCCGGCCGGCGGCCTGGTACATCGCCTGCGTGGCGGCCTCGTGGTAGTCGGCGTTCTCCGGCGCGTAGACCTTGAGCGCCTGCGCGAACCGGTCGAGCGCGCCCTCGGTGTCGCCGGCCTGCTGGGCCTCGGCGGCCGCCGAGAGCCGGGCCTCCGACGTCGCGGTGAGCCGGCCCCCGCCGCCGCCGAGCGACAGGGATCCCGCCATGCCGGCGAGGCCGACGGCGATACCGCCGGCCACGAGCGCGGCCGCCCCGGCGTCGCTCTCCAGCCGGATCGTCGCCAGCACCCCGAGGGTCACCAGCAGCAATCCGACAAAGACCAGCGCGCTGCGGGTGCGGTCACTCCAGCGTCCGCCGGACATCAATGTCCCTCGCTCCCTTGGCGCCTGACGAGTATCACCGTGGGTCAAGAGCCCGGATCCATAGCGTTACAAGTCTGCCAGGATCCGGGCGTCTATGAAAGATCGTACGGTGACGCCTCACAGGGCGCAGGAGACCATCAAGCTGATTGGCGGAACGGATGATCCGTGCTCGGCAGGAATGAGGATCACCTCGGCGACACGCCCAGCGGCCTTCAGGTCCGGCAATGCGGACTCCACCAGCGCCAACTCCGCGGCGGTGGCACGGATCTCGGCCCGCGGCACCTCCGCCTTCATCGACAGCTTCCGATCGGACTTGGCTTTGCGGATCTGCCCGAGAGCGGCCGCTGTCAAGCGGAGCACCGCCGGATCGCCACCTGGCGAAGTGGTAGTAGGCCACGCGGCACGGTGCACCGAGCCGTCGCGCCACCACGACCACACCTCCTCGGTGACGAACGGCAGCACCGGTGCGAACAACCGCAGCAGCGTGTCGAGCCCCGTGCGGAGCGCGGTCCGCGCGGAGTTGTCGCCGTTGTAGGCGCGCTCCTTCACCAGCTCGATGTAGTCGTCGCAGAAGGACCAGAAGAAGCGCTCGGTGACCTCGAGCGCCGACGTGTGGTCGTACCGGTCGAACGCCGCCGTGGCCATGGAGACCACAGTGGATAGTTCGGTCAGCATCGACCGGTCGAGCGGCTCCGACACCGCCGCGGCCACCGAGTCCGAGGCCGGCGCGCCGAACCCGAGCACGAACTTCGACGCGTTGAGCAGCTTCGTGGCCAGCCGCCGGCCGACGCGCATCTGCCCCTCGTCGTAGGTCAGGTCGGCGCCCGGCCGGCCCTGCGCGGCCCAGTAACGCACGGCGTCGACGCCGTACTGGGCGAGCAGGTCGGTGGGCGTCTCGGCCGACCCGTAGGTCTTCGAGATCTTCTTGTGGTCCTCGTCCAGGATCCAGCCGTTGATCACCGCGTGGCGCCACGGCAGCGCGCCGTGCTCGAAGTGCGCCCGCACCACGGTGGCGAACAGCCAGGTGCGGATGATCTCGTGACCCTGCGGCCGGTGGTCGAACGGGAACACGCGCCCGAACAGGTCGGGGTCGCGTTCCCAGCCGCCGGCGATCTGCGGCGTGAGCGACGACGTGGCCCACGTGTCCATCACGTCGGGGTCGGCGACGAACCCACCCGGCCGGCCGCGTTGCGCCTCGGTGAAACCGGCCGGCGCGTCGGACGCGGGGTCGACCGGCAGCGCGCTCTCCTCGGGCAGCAGCGGCGCGTCGTAGCGGACCGTGCCGTCGTCGGCGATCGGGTACCAGAGCGGGAACGGCACGCCGAAGTAGCGCTGGCGGCTGATAAGCCAGTCGCCGGTGAGCCCGCCCACCCAGTGCTCGTACCGGTGGCGCATGTGCTCCGGCAGCCACGACAACTCGTTGCCGTAGGCCTGGAACGTGGCGCGCAGCGCCGGGTCGCGGCCGCCGTTGCGGATGTACCACTGCCGCGAGGTCACGATCTCGAGGGGCAGCTCGCCCTTTTCGTAGAACTTCACCTTGTGCCGCAACGGTTCCGGCTCGCCGACGAGGTCGCCGGACGCGCGGAGGGCGGCCACCGTCGCGCGGCGCGCCTGCGGCACGGTCAGCCCCGCGTACGGCGCGTAGCGTGACGCGTCCACATCGGACGGTGGCGACGGCAGGAACCGGCCGTCGCGGCCGAGCACGACGCGGGCCGGCAGCGCCAGCTCGCGCCACCAGGTGACGTCGGTGAGGTCGCCGAACGTGCACACCATCACGAGCCCGGTGCCCTTCTCCGGGTCGGCGAGGTGGTGCGCGAGGATCGGCACCGGCACGCCGAACAGCGGCGTGCGCACCGTGGTGCCCACCGCGTCGGCGTAGCGCTTGTCGCTCGGATGGCACACCACCGCCACGCACGCGGGCAGCAGCTCCGGCCGGGTGGTGTCGACCGTGTACGCACCGAACCGCAGGCGGTGCATGGCGCCGGGACGTTCGCGGTCCTCCAACTCGGCCTGCGCCACCGCGGTGCCGAACGTGGTGTCCCACAACGTCGGCGCCTCGGCGAGGTACGCCTCGCCGCGGGCGAGGTTACGCAGGAACGCCCTCTGGGCCGTGGCACGGGCCACGGACCCGATCGTCGTGTACTGGTGGTTCCAGTCCACCGACAGGCCGAGGAGCCGCCACAGCTCCTCGAACGCGCGTTCGTCCTCCGCCGTCAGGCGCTCGCACAGCTCGATGAAGTTGCGCCTCGACACCGCCACCTGTTCGCCTTTGGCGCCGGGCGTGGGCTCGAAGGAGGGGTCGTACGGCTGGGCCGGGTCGCACCGCACCCCGAAGTAGTTCTGCACCCGGCGCTCGGTGGGCAGGCCGTTGTCGTCCCAGCCCATCGGGTAGAACACCGACCGACCGCGCATCCGCTGGTAACGCGCGATCAGGTCGGTGTGCGTATACGAGAACACGCTTCCCACGTGCAGCGAGCCGGATACGGTGGGCGGAGGGGTGTCGATCGAGTACACGCCGGCCCGCTCCGTCGAGCGGTCGAACGCGTACGTCTCCTCCTCCTGCCACCGGTGCGCCCATTTCTCCGCAAGCCCCTCGAGTGTGGGCCGCGCGGGGATGAGCCGCTGCGTATCCGTCATGACAAGACGTTAGGCCGCTTCGTGGGCGAGTAGCCACCGCTTTACCGGAAGCCCCCACCGGAACCCGCCGAGCGAGCCGTCGAGGCGCAGCACCCGGTGGCACGGCACGAACAGCGCGGCCGCGTTGCTGGCGCACGCCATCGCGGCCGCCCGCACCGCGGCCGGCCGCCCGGCCAGCTCCGCGAACGTGGTGTAGGTGACCGGTGCGCCGGCGGGCACGCGGCGCAGCACGTCCCACGCGTGCGCGATGAACTGGCCGCCGCGCTGCCGCACCGGGATCTCGTCGATCGCGGTCAGGTCGCCGTCGTGGTAGGCCACCACGGCCTTCGTCGCGGCGCCGAGGTCCGCGCGGGGTTGCGGGGTGGAAGGCAACGGGACGAACGACAGCAGATCGTCCACAGTGGACGTCCAGCCGCTGGCGAGGACGACGCCGTCTCCGTCGACGACCGTGGTGAACGGGCCGGTGGGAGTGTCGACAGTGGACACATACGTGTTCATGAGTGCCTCCAGAGGCGGATCGTGGCGTAGGAGCGCCAGGGCCGCCAGCGTTCGGCGTGGGCGGCCAGTGTCTTCGGGTCGTCGGGCAGCCCGAGCGCCTTCGCGCCGCGGCGTACCCCGAGATCGGTGGGTAGGAAGACGTCCGGGTCGCCGAGCGCGCGCAGGGCGATGTAGTCCGCGGTCCACGGCCCGATGCCGGGCAGTGCCAGCAACGCCTCGCGCACCTCGGCGCGGTCGCTCCCTCCGTCCAGTTGAAGCCCTTCGGTGACCGCGGTGGCCAACGCGCGCAGCGTTGCCTTCCGCGCCGCGGGCATCGCGAACGCGTCGTCCGGGAGCGCGCTCACGCGGTCTGCCGACGGGAAGCCGGCACCGCCTGCGGCCGTGACGATCTTCGTGAGAACGCGCCGCGCGGCCGCCACCGACACCTGCTGCCCGACGACCGCGCGCACCGCGATCTCGAAGCCGTCGACGGCGCCCGGCACCCGCACGCCCGGATCCTTCCCGACGCTCTCGGTGAGCGCCGGATCGGCCGCGAGCGCCGCGTCGACGGCCTCGGGGTCGGCGTCGAGGTCGAACAGGCGACGACAGCGGCTGACGGCCGGCGCGAGGTCGCGCACGTCGGCGAGCGTCAGCTCGGCCCGCACGTGGCCGGGCAGCGGTGTCAGCGCGGCCGTCGCGGTGCCGTGCGGCAGGCCGAGGACGCGGGTGTAGGTGTCGCCGGTCCGCTCGTCGACGCCCTCGACCGTGCGGGCGCCGAGGAAGTCGAGCAGCGCCCCGGTGTGCAGCGGCGACCGGTACGGCAGCCGCAGCGTGAGCGCACCGGTGGTCGGCTTCGCCCGGCCGCGCAGGTCCGACGGCGCCTTGCCGTAGATCTCCCGGATCGTGTCGTTGAACTGGCGCACGCTGCCGAACCCGGCCGCGAACGCCACCTCGGCGAGCCCGAGCGTCGTCGTCTCTATGAGAACGCGCGCGGTCTGCGCCCGCTGCGCGCGGGCCAACGCGATCGGACCGGCGCCGAGCTCCGCCGTGAGCATGCGGTTCAGGTGCCGCTCGGTGTAGCCGAGCCGGTCGGCGAGCCCGGGCACGCCGGCGCGGTCGACGACGCCGTCGGCGATCAGCCGCACCGCCCGCGCGACCACGTCGGCCCGCACGTTCCACTCCGGCGACCCGGGCGCCGCGTCGGGCCGGCAGCGCAGGCAGGCGCGGAACCCGTCCCGCTGCGCGGCCGCCGCCGACGGCAGGAACCTCACGTTGCCGCGCTTCGGCGTGAGCGCCGGACACGACGGCCGGCAGTAGATGCCGGTCGTGCGCACGGCCGTGACGAAGAAGCCGTCGAACCGCGCGTCGCGGCTGGCGAGCGCCCGGTAACACTGTTCGAAGTCCAGCTCCATGCCATCGATCCTGCCCCGCGACGAACGCGTTGGCTGGCGGTATTCGGACATGGCGACCGGCCGGCGCCTGACCTGGCCGGGAGCGGACCGTGAGCGTCCGTAGACTGGTTCGACGTGAGTCTCACCATCGGCATCGTCGGCCTGCCCAACGTCGGCAAGAGCACGCTGTTCAACGCGCTGACCAAGAACGACGTCCTCGCCGCGAACTACCCGTTCGCCACGATCGAGCCGAACGTCGGCGTCGTCGGGCTGCCCGACCCGCGGTTGGACAAGCTGGCCGAGATCCACTCGTCGCAGAAGATCGTGCCGGCCGCCGTGTCGTTCGTCGACATCGCGGGCCTGGTGCGCGGCGCGTCCAAGGGCCAGGGGCGCGGCAACGCGTTCCTCGCGAACATCCGCGAGGCGGCCGCGATCTGCCAGGTCGTGCGCGCGTTCTCCGACCCGAACGTGGTGCACGTCGACGGCAAGGTGTCACCGCGTGACGACATCGAGACGATCAACACCGAGCTGATCCTGGCCGACCTGCAGACGCTGGAGAAGGCTGTCCCGCGTCTCCAGAAGGAGGCCAAGCTGCGCAAGGAGCGCGCGGCCGTCGCGGCCGCGGCCACGGCGGCGGCCGAGCTTCTCAACGGCGGCACGACGCTGTACGCGGGCGCGAAGGACGCCGGCATCGAGGTCGAGCTGCTCCGCGAGCTGACGCTGCTGACCACGAAGCCGTTCCTGTACGTGTTCAACGTCGACGAGGCCGAGCTCGGCGACCCCGCGTTCCTCGACGAGCTGCGCGCGCTGGTGGCGCCCGCCGAGGCGATCTTCCTCGACGCGAAGGTCGAGTCGGAGCTCATCGACCTGCCCGAGGACGAGGCGCGCGAGCTGCTGGAGTCGATCGGGCAGCCGGAGCCGGGCCTGCACCAGCTGATCCGCGTCGGCTTCCGCACGCTGGGGCTGCAGACGTACCTCACGGCCGGTCCGAAGGAGGCCCGGGCGTGGACGATCCCGATCGGCGCCACCGCACCCGAGGCCGCCGGCGTGATCCACTCCGACTTCCAGCGCGGCTTCATCAAGGCCGAGATCGTCGCGTACGACGACCTCGTGGCGGCCGGGTCGATGAGCGCCGCGAAGGCGGCCGGCAAGGTCCGCATGGAGGGCAAGGACTACGTCATGAAGGACGGCGACGTCGTCGAGTTCAGGTTCAACGTCTAGACGTCTCGGAATCAGGGTTCCGGCTGCTGCCCCGGCATCCGTGCCCGCAACTCCGCGTCACCGGACGCTCGCCGGAGTTACTCGCCGGTGGCCGGAGCCCGTGGCTTTCCCAGCACCCCATCGGGAGTCCTCCGGTCGGCGGTGCGCCGACCACCCGCCATGGCGGCCGGGTCGTGATCGCTGCCACCCGAACCTGACGGACCGCGGAGCTACCAGTGCGACCCCGCGTTGCCCTGCAGCTCCTCGCGCAGCAACTGGATGATCCGTGCCCGGGCCCGTTGGTGCCGGGTGCACGGCCATGCCTCGTCGCAGGTCCGGCACGTCGCGGGCCGGCCGCGCAGCCGCTGCCACCACGACCGCCGCCCGGGCTGGTGCCCGTCCTTCTCCTGAATCGCTCGCTGGTAGTCCACGCAACCACACACCGTTCGACAGGGAGGGCCTCCAACCGAAGTTAATGCACTAACTTTCCGGTTGCAATGGACTGACTCACGGACAGCGATATTGACGCACGGCCCCACGGTCGTGATCTATTGGTGAGGCTGACCGTTTGGGGGTACCCGCAGTGCCCGAAACACCCGCCTATCTGCGGATCGCCGGAGATCTACGCACCGCGATCCTGAGTGGCGACCTCGCGCCCGACACCAAGCTGCCGTCCGAGACGAAGCTGATGGGCCAGTACGGGGTCTCGCGCACCGTCGTCAAATGGGCGCTCAGCGTCCTCAAGGGGGACGGGCTGGTCGTGGGCAGGCGCGGCTCCGGCACGTTCGTGCGGTCGGTGCCGCGACTGGTGCGCCACTCGCACGGGCGCGGCCAGCGCACCCAGACCGGCCCGACGTCACCGTTCGCCCGCGACGCCGAACACGCCGGCCAGGAAGGCACCTGGCGGCACGAGTCGCACCGGGTGACCGCCGACGCCGACGTCGCGCGCCGGCTCGACATCCGGGCCGGCGACCCGGTGATGGCGACGCGGTACGTGTTCACCGCCGGCGGGCAGCCGATCCAGCTGTCGCACTCGTGGGAGCCGCTGGCCGTCACCGGAGGCACGTCCGTGGAGTGGCCCGAAGGGGGCGCCGCGGTGGGCGTGGTGGCGCGCATGGACGCGATCGGTGTGCGGGTCGACGAGACCGTCGAGCGCATCACGGCGCGACCGGCGATCGAGGTGGAGGCACAGGAACTGCAGCTGCCGCTGCGGGGGCAGTTCGTGTTCGTGATCCAGCGGACGTACTACGCCGCGGGCCGGCCGGTGGAGACCGCCGACATCACGATTCCCGGTGACAGGTACGAGCTTGTGTACCGGTTCCCGATCGACTGAGGGGGGCCGTCAGGTCCCTTCAGGCGATGGCGCCGGTGATGCGCTTGTAGAGGTCCTCGATGCGTGCGGCGAGCGCGACCTCGTTCGTCGACAGGTTGCCGCCCTCGGGCGTGCGGACCCGGATCTGGGTGTGCCCGTCGAGCCGGCGGGCCTCGGCACGCAGTTGGAGCGCGTCGGCGGCTACCTTCATACTCTCGGTGAGCGCGACATGTTGGCTGTCGTCGAGTGGAAGTGTTCGGCGAATCTCGTGACCGTCGCGGGTCCAGCCCTGCAACAACGCGAACGCGTCCGCGAGATAGTCGCGATGCCCCTTGTCTCGACGTACACGCATAGCCACCCCGCTCTCGGCGTCGTTGCCGGCTTGTGGCCTTATTGACGCCTCACCTTCACCTACGGCTTCAGGGACATCCTTGCCGACGCATGGGGCGTGTGTCCACGCCCACAATTCCCCCACTCGGTGACCTACAGGACCAGTGGTGCACCCAGAAGTTCGCCGAAATCTGGCACCCTTGACGCCCGTGCCCCAAGAACGGACTCCGCAGCGCCCCGAGCCCCGCCTCATCGTCGGCGCGGCCATCGTCGTCGATGGCCGCGTGCTCGCGTGCGAACGGGCCGACCCGCCCGAGACGGCCGGCGGCTGGGAGTTTCCGGGCGGCAAGGCCGAGCCGGGGGAGAGCGACGTCGATGCGCTGGTGCGCGAGTGCGAGGAGGAGCTCGGCGTACACATCGAGGTGGGTGAACAGGTCGGCCCGGACGTGCCGATGAACGGGGGAGCGTTGCTGCTGCGCGTGTACCTGGCCCGTCTCGTCGGCGACTCACTCCCGGTCGCGCTGGAGCACTCGGCGCTGCGCTGGCTCGGCGCCGGCGAACTCGACGATGTCCCGTGGCTGCCGGCCGACAAGCCGATCGTCACCGAGCTCGAACCCATCTTGAGCCCGTCAGGGCAGCGATCGCTGCCCTGAGGTGCTCGATGCGCCCGCCTTCGCGGGCCCGGGCCCGGGGCCTTGTCGGTGTCGTCTTCCCTCGTCGCTGCGGTCGCTGCGCTCCTCAGTCCAGACGACACCGGCCCCGGGCGTGCTCGTCTCAGTGAGCCTCGTCGTCCTGGGGCTCGGGGTGCCGGTAGCTCAGGTTCTCCACCGGGAGCGGGAACACCACGTCGTCGCCGTAGGGGGACGACGCGGCCGGACGGTCGAGCGCGATTTCCGAGACCGGCAACCTGCCGTCGGGGCCCACGGGGGCGGCCTGCGGCAACGGGGTGCTGTGGTGCCACTGCTGGTCGGTCGACGCGGCGTGCAGGCCGGCGTCGGCGGCCTCGCGCCCACCGGGCACGCTCGCACCGGACATCGCCGGCGACGGGGCCTCGGGCCAGTTCGCCGGGTCGTCGAGCTGGTCGCGGCGGAAGATCTTCCGGCCGAGCCGGACGATCGGGTCGAATCGACGGTCCACAACGCGCTCCTTCATCGGGATGATCGCGTTGTCGGTGATTTTAATGTGCTCCGGGCAGACCTCGGTGCAGCATTTCGTGATGTTGCAGTACCCGAGGCCCTGCGCCTTCTGCGCCTGCTCCTTGCGGTCGTCGCGGGCGTCGAGCGGGTGCATGTCGAGCTCGGCGGCCCGGATGAAGAACCGGGGACCGGAGAACGCCGGCTTGTTCTCCTCGTGGTCACGCACCACGTGGCAGACGTTCTGGCACAGGAAGCACTCGATGCACTTGCGGAACTCCTGCGAGCGCTCGACGTCGATCTGCTGCATCCGGTACTCCCCCGGAGCCACGCCGACCGGCGGCGCGAACGCCGGCAGCTCGCGCGCCTTCTGGTAGTTGAACGACACGTCGGTGACGAGATCCCGGATGACCGGGAACGTGCGCACCGGCGTGACCGTGACGACCTCGGTCTCCTCGAACGTCGACATGCGGGTCATGCAGCCCAGGCGCGGTTTGCCGTTGATCTCCATCGAGCACGACCCGCACTTGCCGGCCTTGCAGTTCCAGCGGACGGCGAGGTCGGGCGCCTGGGTGGCCTGCAGCCGGTGGATGATGTCGAGCACGACCTCGCCCTCGTTGACCTCCACCTGGAAGTCCTCGAGCTGGCCGCCGGTGTCGTCGCCCCGCCAGACCCGGAACTGACGCTTGGTACCCATTACTCCGCACCGCCTTCGGCGAGCTCCGCCAACTCTTCGTCGGTCATGTACTTCGAAAGCTCCGACACCTCGAACAGCTCCAGCAGCTCCCGGCGCATCGTCGGCACGGGCTTGTGGGTGAGGTGCACGTCTTCGCCGTCGTAGGAGCAGACCAGGTTGACCTGCCGCCACTTCGAGCTCATGCCGGGGTGGTCCTCCCGGGTGTGCCCGCCGCGCGACTCCTCGCGCTCCAGCGCCGCCTTGGCGGTGCACTCGGACACGATGACCATGTTGCGCAGGTCGAGCGCCAGGTGCCAGCCGGGGTTGTAGCGGCGGCCACCGCCCACGCCGACCTTCTTGACCCGCTCCTTCAGCTCGGCCAGCTTGGTGAGCGACTCCTCCAGTTCGCCCTGCCGCCGGATGATGCCGACCAGGTCGCCCATCACGGCCTGCAGGTCCGCGTGCAGCGTGTACGGGTTCTCGCCGGCGTCTCCGCGGGTGAGCGGCGCGAGCGCGGTCTCGACCGCGGCCTCGATGTCGCCGGCCTTGACCCGGATGCGGGGGTTGGCCTGTGCGAACTTCGCCGCGAACTCGCCGGCGCGCTTGCCGAACACCAGCAGGTCGGAGAGCGAGTTGCCGCCGAGCCGGTTGGAGCCGTGCATGCCGCCGGACACCTCGCCGGCCGCGAACAGACCGGGCACCGCGGCCTCGGCCGTGTCGGCGTCGACCTCCACGCCGCCCATCACGTAGTGGCAGGTCGGCCCGACCTCCATCGGCTGCTTCGTGATGTCGACGTCGGCCAGCTCCTTGAACTGGTGGTACATCGACGGCAGCCGCTTGCGGACCTGCTCGGCCGGCAGCCGGCTGGCGATGTCGAGGAGCACGCCGCCGGCCTCGGTGCCGCGACCCTCCTTGACCTCGCTGTTGATCGCCCGGGCCACCTCGTCACGGGGGAGCAGCTCCGGCGGCCGCCGGTTGTTGTCGGGGTCGTCGTACCAGCGGTCGGCCTCCTCCTCGGTCTCCGCGTACTGCTTGCGGAAGACGTCGGGGACGTAGTCGAACATGAACCGCTTGCCGCTGGTGTTCTTCAGGACCCCGCCGTCACCGCGGACACTCTCGGTGACCAGGATGCCCTTCACCGACGGCGGCCAGACCATGCCGGTCGGGTGGAACTGCAGGAACTCCATGTTGATCAACGTCGCCCCGGTGCGCAGCGCGAGCGCGTGCCCGTCGCCGGTGTACTCCCAGGAGTTCGACGTGACCTTGTACGACTTGCCGACGCCGCCGGTGGCCAGCACGATCGACGGCGCGTCGAAGTGCACGAAGTCGCCCGACTCGCGGTAGTAGCCGAAGCAGCCGGCGACGCGGCCGTCCTGCACGAAGATCTCGGTGATCGTGGTTTCGGCGAAGACCCGCAGCCGCGAGTCGTAGTCGCCGGTCTCCGCGTAGTCCTCCTGCTGCAGCGAGACGATCTTCTGCTGCAGGGTGCGGATCAGCTCCAGGCCGGTGCGGTCGCCGACGTGGGCGAGCCGCGGGTACTCGTGGCCGCCGAAGTTGCGCTGGGAGATCTTGCCGTCGGGGGTGCGGTCGAACAGGGCGCCGTAGGTCTCCAGCTCCCAGATGCGGTCGGGAGCCTCCTTGGCGTGCAGTTCGGCCATGCGGAAGTTGTTGAGGAACTTCCCGCCGCGCATGGTGTCGCGGAAGTGCACCATCCAGTTGTCGCGGGCGTTCCGGTTGCCCATCGCCGCCGCGGCGCCGCCCTCGGCCATCACCGTGTGGGCCTTGCCGAACAGGGACTTGGAGATCACCGCGGTCTTCATGCCGGCCAGCCGGGCCTCGATCGCCGCCCGCAGGCCGGCGCCGCCGGCACCGATCACGACGACGTCGTACGCGTGCCGCTCGATGTTCGTCATCACGTCCTCGTCGCTCTAGTTGATGAACCGCGGGTCGTCGAACCAGCCCGCCGACGTCGCCATGATGTACGCGTCGGTGGCGATCACGGTGATGAGCGACGCCATGGCGTAGAAGCCGTGCCGGGCGTTCATCTTCGACACGAACGTCCAGAACCGGTACCGCATCGGGTGCTTCGAGAAGTGCTTGAGCCGGCCGCCGACGACGTGGCGGCACGCGTGGCAGCTCACGGTGTAGCCGGCCAGCATCAGCCAGTTGATCCAGATGATCACGTTGCCGAGCCCGGCCCGGAACGCGCCGTCGTGGATGTGCGAGTGCACGGCGTCGTACAGGTTGAGCGCCAGCACCAGGGCCGCGAGGTAGAAGAAGTAGCGGTGGAAGTTCTGGAAGATCAGCGGGAAGCGCGTCTCACCCGTGTACTTCTTGTGCGGCTCGGCCACCGCGCACGCGGGCGGCGACATCCAGAACGAGCGGTAGTACGCCTTGCGGTAGTAGTAGCAGGTGACCCGGAAGCCGGCGACGATCGGGAAGACCGCCAGGCCCAACGGAAGCCACGCCGGGAACTCGCCGAACGGCGTGCCCAGATGCGACGACCCCGGAACGCAGGAGTCGCTGAGACACGGCGAGTAGAGCGGCGTGAGATATCCGCCCTCCGGAACGAAGTACCACTTGTTCATGAAGATGCGGACCGTGGAATAGACCACGAAAAAGCCGAGAATCGCAGCGATGATGAGAGGACCGACCCACCAGCGGTCTGTCCGCAACGTCTTCGCCGAGATCGCGGCGCGGGCGCGCGCCCTTCCCGGCCTCGTTGCCGTGGTCGTCATGTGCCAGCTCCCTGAGCGGACCGGTTTTGAGTGCAGACGTTGCACACGTTACGCCCGGGGGTTCCACCAGCCGAGATGGGGCCGCGCGATGTGACGAAGAGGCACTTGCGGTGCCGGTGCTTCAGCCTTCGGCGCCGCCGGTGAACCGCCATGAGGCCAGCCTCAGCGCCGGCGCCTTGAACGCGGAGAATCCGAATCCGTGCGCCGGCTGGCTCACCGCGTGCGAGCCGATTCCGAGGACCCGGCCGGGCGCCAGCGCCTGTGGATAGGCCTGGGTGAACCGGAGGTTGCGCACGGGTCCGGCGATCTCGCCGTTCTCGATGAGCCACACGCCGTTGCGGGTGAGCCCGGTCATGATCAACGGGCGCGGGTCGAGGACCCGCGTGTACCAGATGTCGGTGACCAGCAGCCCGCGTTCGACCTGGGCCACCAGCGCCGCGACCGAGTCGACGGTGTTGGTGGGGCCGTCGCCGACCGGCTCGATCGTGAGATTCGTCGCGATGGGTCCCCAGGTGTCGTCGCCGGGGAGCGCGTGCCCGGTGGAGGTGGCGCCCACCTCGACCGCCGTCCGGCGGTTGTGCGTCAGCCCGGTCGTCACGCCGTCACGGACCAGGTCGAGCCGCCGCTTCGGGGTCCCCTCGCGGTCGAACGGCAGTCCACCGACGGTCGGGTCGTCGACGACGGACAGCGCGGGGTCGAACTGCGCGACGCCCGGCTGCGCGAACGCCTGGCGCTCGGTGAACGCCTTGCCGTTGAAGCAGTAGTAGGCGAGGGACCCGAGGATGTCGCTGACCGCCTCCGGTTCCAGGACCACCTCGTAGTCGCCGGGCGGCAGGTACGCGGGCGACACCGAGGCGCGGGCCTTCGCCGCGGCGCGGGCACCCAGCACCGCGCCGTCGATGTCGGCCAGCCGCGGTGACGAGTGCCGGGCGACGCCGTCGGCCGGCGTCGACGACGTGCCGGCGCGGGCCACGCCGTCGAAGGCCGCCTCGGTGTACTCCGACGTGAGCGAGTGACCGGCCGAGTTGACGAAGCTGCCCGAGGTCCAGCCGGTGCTGCAGTACCCGGCCGCGAGCAGGCCGCTCGTCGCGTCGACGAACGCCTTGACGCGCTCGGTGCGCGCTGCCGGTGTGACCTCGAGGATGGCCGGGTCGGGCGGCGCGCCGTCGGCGGGCGGCTCCGGCGCGGTGAGGCCGGGCCACTGCGGGTCGGGCGGCAGCAGCCGGGCCGCGGCGGCGAGCCGGTCGACGAGGACGCGCAGGCCTTCGTCGTCGGTGCGGCTGGTGCTGGCGGTCGCGGTGCGTCCATCGAGGTGGACCCGCAGCGTGACGGCCTGCGACTCCTCGGCCACGTGCTGGTGGACGTAGGAGTTCGCGAACCGGGTGAGCCCGGCGCGCTCCTGCGAGGCGAGCGCCTCGACCTCGGCGCCGTCGGCGAGCCCGGCCTTCGCCAGCTCGAGCGCCCTGGCGGCAAGTTCCGCGGTGTTCATCAGCCCCGTACCCCCACCCGCACGTTCTGGAAGCGGGCCGGTGCGGCCGGGTGGGCGGTGTGCCCGACCTGGCCCGGCTGGCCCTTGCCGCAGTTCGGTGTTCCGTAGGGCACGACGTCGTTGGAGAGCATGTCCATCGACTGCCAGAACGTCGGCCCGATGCCGGTGTACGTCGGGTTGCGCAGCATCCGGCCCCGTTTGCCGTTCTTGACCTCCCAGCCGATCTCGCACCCGAACTGGAAGTTGAGCCGCTTGTCGTCGATCGACCAGGACCGGTTCGACTCCACCATGATCCCGTCGTCGGTCGACGCGATGATCTCCTCGGTGGTGTGCGGGCCCGGCTCGAAGCCGACGTTCGTCATCCGCACCATCGGCATCCGGGCCCAGCCGTCGGCGCGCACGCTGCCGCCGTAGTCGAGCCCCGCGACCGCCGCGGAGTCGCGACCGGCGAGCACGCCGACCCAGATGCCGTCGCGCACCGCGTACCGGCGCTGCGCCGGGGTGCCCTCGTCGTCGAAGCCGAACGAGCCGAGCGCGCCCTCGATGGACGGGTCGATGACGATGTTCATCAGCTCGGACCCGTACCGCAGCGACCCCAGCTTGCTGAGGTCGAGCCAGGAGGTGCCGGCCATCGCGGCCTCCCAGCCGAGGATCCGGTCGAGCTCGATCGCGTGGCCGACCGACTCGTGGATCTGCAGCATCATCTGGTCGCCGCCGATGATCAGCGTCGTCTCGCCGGCCGGGCACAGCGGCGCCGTCAGCAGCGCACGCGCCTCCTCGGCGATCCGTTCGGCATTGGCCGGAAGGTCGATCTCGCGGACCAGCTCCCACCCGCGGGTCCCGTAGTCGCCCCGCATCGACGGGTAGGACCGGCGCTGGGTCTCCTCGTCGCCGATCGCGGTGGCCGACATGCCCGCGCCGCTCTTGCGGATGTGCTGCTCGACCCGGTGCCCCGCCGACGACACCAGCCAGGTCCCGGTGGTCCAGATCTGGTAGAGCGCCTGCGCGACGTCGGCGCCCGCCCGGTGGGCCGTCGCGGTGACGCCCGTGAGCAGATCGCCCTTCTCCGACAGCGGGACCGCGAGCGGGTCCTCGTCGCACCGGCTCTCCCAGGTGCCGACCTGTGGGTCGACGTGCACCAGGTCGATCGCCGGCCCGGGTACGGAGGCGCTCGCCGCGGCGATCTCGGCCGCGCGGCCACCGGCCCGCCGGGCGGCGGCGGTACCGAGGTCGGGCACCGCGTAGTAGCCCCAGGACGAGCCCACCAGCGCCCGTACACCGATGCCGGCGTCCTCGTTCTCCAGCAGTGCGGTCACTGCGCCATTGCGTGCGGTCATCGATTCGTAGCGGCGGTGCATGGCGCGGGCGTCGGCGTACCGGGCGCCCGCTGCCAGTGCCGCCTCGACCGCCGCCGAGGCTGCGTCGAAGTGCGTCATGCGTCTGAACTGTAGGGCGAATGTAAGGAGCCGGCGCGCCTGTTGGGCGTACCGGCTCCCTACGAGGACCCTATTCGCGCAGAAGCGGAAGTTCTACGGAATGTCGACGCCCATGGTGTAGGCGCCGGCGCCGCTCTGCGAGCGGATCTGGTAACGGTACGTACCGGCCGGGCCGCTGAACCTCAACGTGTCCGACGAGGTCGCGTTGTTCGCGTCGCCGACGGTCTGCCAGTTGCGGCCGGTCCACCGCTGCAGGGCCACGTCGAAGTCGGTGTTCGCCGGGCCGGCGATGCACGCGGTGTGGGTGCCGGCGCGGGCCCGGAAGAACTGGGTGGCCTGGCGGGCACCGGTGGCGGTCAGGGTGCCGTTCACGGACGCCTCGAAGCCGGTGCAGTTGGCCGGAGCCGGGTTCTCCGGCGCGGCGGGCTCCTCCGGCTCCGCGGGCTCGGTTCCGTCGGTGGTCAGCGTCAGGTTGTTGCGCTGGAGGATCTCGTTGACCGGCTGGAAGAACGTCTCGCCGCCGACGGTGCAGTCACCCGAGCCGCCGGACGTCACGCCCTGCGCCTGGTTGCCGCTGATCCACGAGCCGCCGGAGTCGCCGGGTTCGGCGCAGACGTCGGTGCGGGTAAGCCCGTTGACGATGTCGCCGCCGCCGTAGTTCACCGTGGCGTTCAGCGCCGTGACCCGGCCGCAGAACGTGCCGGTGGTCGAGCCGGTGCGGCAGATCGCGGCGCCGACCGGCGCCTCCTCGGATCCGGCGACCGGCACGAGGTCGGTCACGGCGTTAGGGTCGCCAGGTTCGCGTGCGGCGACCACCGCGGTGGGCGTCCACTGGTTGTTGGTCTCGACGAAGCCGAAGTCGTCGACCGGGAACGACGATGCCCGCACGACGCCCTGTGCCACCTGCCGGCCGTCGATGGCGCCGGTGGTGGTGTCGCCGACGTCGCCGCAGTGTCCCGCGGTGACGAAGCCGCCCTGCACCGGGAAGCCGATCGAGCAGCGGGAGGCGCCGCCGATGAGGTACGGGTCGCCGCCGCGCAGGTCGGCCAGCGGCCGCGGGTCGGCGGTCGAGCCGACGACCTTGACGGCGTCGCGGGCCACGCCGGTCGCGTTGACGGCCGCGGTCGCCGCGGCCTCCTTGCCGGGACGCGCGACGACGGTCACGGTGTTCGACGAGACGTCGACGAACCAGCCGGAGACGGCCGACGCCGTTCGGCCGGCGCTGCTGTCGAGGCGGGACTTCAGCGTGTCGAGCGTCTTCGCGCTCCGGGCGACGACCTTGGGCTCGGCGCCGGTGGCGCGGACCCGCTCGGCCGCCGCGGCGGTGGTGACACCGACGGTCATCTGGGTGCCTTCGCGGTTCACCCAGGCACCGGCGTAGGTGTCGCCGAGCGCGGCGCGCAGCGAGCGGGCGGTGCGGGTGGCCCACCGGTCCTTGCGGACCCGGGCGCGGGCCTCGTCCTCGGTCAGGCCGAGGTCGCGCTGCAGCGCGGCGAGCGTCTGCGGGGCGACGCCCGCCTGGGCGCCGGTGGCGGCCGGCAGTCCGCCGTTGCCGCTGGGCGCGTCGCCGCCACCGTCGTCGGCGAGCGCCGGGATGGTCATGGCGCCGACGGCGACGACCGCGATCGCGACCGTTGGAATGATGACGGGCCTCTTGCCCATGGATCTCCTCCCCAGGCCGGGTCGGCGCGGCGGCCGAACCGTTTCTTCCGTGGGGTACGGACCGATCGATGGGGAGGTTCCCGTTTTACCTGGTCAGCTCATTGATCTTCGCGGCCATGGCGATGTCCTTGCTGGTCACGCCGCCGGCCGAATGCGTGCTTAAGGAGAACGTAACGGTGCGCCAACGGATGTCGATGTCCGGATGGTGATCGGCCGCTTCCGCCGCCTCGGCCACGGCGTTGACCAGGGCGATCGCGGCCGGGAAGCTCTCGGTCTCGACGGTGCGGGTGATGGCGTCCGGGCTCTGCCTGATGCGCCCGCCTCCGCGGGCGCGGGCCGCGGGGCCTCCGGAGGCGTCGCCTTCCCTCGTCACTCCGGTCGCTTCGCTCCCTCCGCTCCTCGGTCCAGGCGACGCCGGCCCCACGGCGGACCAGCCCGGGAGCGCCTCGAGCTCGGTGGCGAGCCGGTTCGCGTCAAGCAGCATGACCGTCTCCCAGGTTGCGGCGGATGAAGTCGAGCTCGACGCGGAGCAGCTTCTCGGCGAGGCCGCCGGCGGCCATGTGGGTGGCGCCGGTCAGCGGGATCACCGCGTGCGGCCGTCCGGACCCGAGCAGGGCCGCCGACAGCCGCAGCGTGTGCGCCGAGAACACGTTGTCGTCGACCATGCCGTGGATCAGCAGCATCGGCCGGGCCTCCTCGGGCGAGCCCGGCGGGTCGAGCGCGAGCTCCAGCAGCGAGTTGTGCGCGTAGATGTCGGGCGTGTCGGCCGGCAGCCCGAGGTAGCGCTCGGTGTAGGCGGTGTCGTACAGCGTCCAGTCGGTGACCGGCGCACCGACGACGGCGCAGTGGTACACGTCGGGGCGCCGCAGCACCGCGAGCGCCGACAGCCAGCCGCCGAACGACCAGCCCCGGATCGACACCCGGGAGAGGTCGAGGTCGGGGTGCTTGTCGGCGAGCGCGCCGAGCGCCTCCACCTGGTCGGTGAGGATCACGTCGGCGAAGCGCCGGTGGATCGCCTTGTCGAAGCTCGGCGACACGCCGGGCGTCCCCCGGTTGTCGATCACGACGACGGCGAACCCGGCGTCGGCCCACCACTGCCGCTCCTGCCACCGGGCGCGGACGGCGACCACCTCCTGGTGCCCCGGCCCGCCGTAGACGTCGACCAGCACCGGCAGCTTGCGCCCGGACACGTGGTTGCGGGGGTACAGGACGCCCGTCGGCAGCCGCCGGTCGGTGACGCGCTCCAGCGCCGGCCGGGGTGCGTACGGCGGCTGGGCGGCGTGCGAGACGAGCGCGCCGACCGGGGCTCCGCTGCGGTGCACGGTGTACTCCGGCCCGGAGTGGTCGAGCGACTGGGCCGCGATCACGATCGTGTCGCCGCCGACGGCGGCCGAGTGCCAGCCGGCCGTCGTGGTGACGCGGCGGGCCTCGGCGGTGCCCGTGGGCCGCAGCGACACCCGGAAGACGTGCTGCTCGCTGGGCTCGCCCTCGCCGGCCTCGATGATCAGGTCGTTGCGCGAGCGTCCGCACACCCGCCGCACGTACAGGTTCGGCGGGGTGAGCAGGCTGCCGTCGGCGAACAGGCAGCGGGCGTCGAAGCCCTCGTGGGCCAGCTCCCCGCCGACCAGCACCCGCCCGTCGGGCAGGTAGGCGGGGGTGCCGGTGACCGGCTCCACCCAGCGCGGGTCGGCCAGCTCGGCGTGCACCTGGGTCTCGCCGGTGCGCGCGTCGACGGCCAGGACGAGGCCGTGCTGCTGGAGCCGGCGCAGGACCGCGATCAGCGGCCCACCGGCCTCCGACCAGGAGACGGCGACCAGGTAGGGGTAGGTCTCGCGGTCCCAGTGCACGTCGACCCAGCCGCCGTCGAGGTCGAGCACGTGCAGGGTCACCTCGGCGTTCGCCGCTCCGGCGTGGGGGTAGGCCACCGTGGTCGGCGCCGCGTCGGGCGCCGCCGGGTCGTGCAGGTGGAACCGGGGGACGCGGGACTCGTCGACCCGGGCGGCGAGGATCGTGCGCCCGTCGGGCGACCACCAGTAGCCCCGGAAGCGGTGGAACTCCTCGGCGGCGATGAACTCGGCGAGGCCCCAGGTGACCCCTTCCTCGCCGGCGAGGAGCGAGTCCCGGCCGTGCGCGTCGATCACGTACAGCTTTCCGCCGGTGACGTACGCGATGCGCCGCCCGGCCGGGTCGAGCCGCGGGTCGACCACCGGGCCCTGCGTCGGCAGGTGGGTGACCTCACCGGTGCGCAGGTCGGCCCGGTAGAGCCCGCCGGCGACCGCGAACACGGCGATCGCGCCGGCCGAGTCGAGCGCGTAGGACCCGATGCCGGCCGCGGTGAGGCGCAGCCGCTCGCGCAGCGCCCGCTCCTCGGCGGGCAGGTCGGCCTGGGCGTGGAGCTCGGCCGGGTCGGCGATCAGCCGCTCGGTGCCGGTGCCGACGTCGTACACCCACAGGCGGTCGACCGCGTCCTCCGGTCCGGAGGACCGCAGGAAGATCACCCGGTCGCCGTCGGCCGAAACGGACACCGCGCGCGGGGTGCCGTACGAGAAGCGACGGGTTCGGGCAGCGAGTTCCGGATAGTCCACCCGGGAATGGTGACCCGTGCGGCGCTCGGTTGTCATGCGGATCGCAACGTAGAGTTTCGGTCGTGCCCGAACCCGTCCCTGCCGTCGTGCCGCACCCTCGCGAAGAGGCCGGCCGCAGCATCCTCTTCGTCCACGCTCATCCTGACGACGAGGCCATCGGTACCGGCGCCACCATGGCCATGTACGCCGCCGCGGGCGACCGGGTGACGCTCGTCACCTGCACGCTCGGCGAGGAGGGCGAGATCCACGTCCCGGCGCTCTCCCAACTGGCCGCGGGGCAGGCCGACCAGCTCGGCGGGTACCGCATCGGCGAGCTCGCGGCCGCGTGCGCCGCTCTGGGCGTCACCGACCACCGGTTCCTCGGCGGCGCCGGCCGCTACCGCGACTCCGGGATGATGGGCCTGCCCACCAACGACCACCCGCGCGCGTTCTGGCGGGCCGACCTCGACGAGGCCGCCGGTCTGCTCCTCGACGTGATCCGCGAGACCCGTCCGCAGGTCGCGGTCACGTACGACCCCAACGGTTTCTACGGTCACCCCGACCACATCCAGGCCCACCGGGTCACGATGCGGGCGTGCGAGCTCGCCGCCGCCGAGGGCATCGGCCCGGCCAAGATCTACTGGACGACCGTGCCGAAGAGCACGCTCCAGGCCGGCATCGAGGAGTTCGCCGGGTCGGCCAACAACCCGTTCGCCGAGGTCACGAACGTCGACGACCTGCCGTTCGGCACGCCAGACGAGCTGATCGCCGCGTGCGTCGACGGCCGGGAGTTCGCGGAGCAGAAGGTCACCGCGGTGCGGGCGCACGCCAGCCAGATCCCGGACAACTACTGGATGCTGTCGGTGGCCGGCAACTTCGGCGCCGAATTCATGGGCATGGAGTTCTACCAGCTCGCTGCCGGCCGGCGCGGGCCGGGCGGCGGTCCGAACCGGTGGGAGAGCGACCTGTTCGCGGGGCTGTCCCGGCAGGCTGCGCCGGTCCCGTCCACGCGATGACCGTCATGCCCGAGACCGCCCGGGTGAGCCTGGTGAAAGGCACCGGGCCGGTGAAGGCCGGGCCGGCGCCCTGGCTGCGGTGGGTCGACCTGGGCATGCGGATCCTGGGTTTCCTGGTGGCCGTGTGCCTGACGGTGCTCACCGCGGCGTTCGAGGTGTTCCTCTCGTCGCTGTACTGGGACGGGTACCGGCTGCCGGTGTCCGTCGTGGCCGCGGTGGTCGTCAACGCCGGCCTGATCTGGTTCACGGTCGCGGTGACGGGCCGCCGCCTGCCCGTGGCGGCGATCGCGGTGCTGTGGGTGGCGGTGATGGTGGTGGCGTCGAGCCGCAAGACCGAGGGCGACCTCCTCCTGACCGACACCAACTGGGTCGGCATCGTGACGATGCTCGTCGGCAGTCTCACGTACGCGGTGGCGGGTTACCGCCTGGTGCTCACCGCGTTCCGTCCCAAAATCTGACGCTTTTGCTTCCACGCCGGCAACAATCCCGCGTCCGGGCCTTGGCGACGCGGCGTCGGCACGGTAAAGAGGCAAGACATGAGGGAGCGGTGGCTGCCGGTCGGTGCGCTGGCGGTGGGATTGTTCGCGATCAACGTCGTTGGACGGGTGGTCGCGAAGACGTGGGCAGACGGCGACGACGACCGGGAGATCCGCGTCGGGCTGGTGACCCTGGGCGCGATCGGAGTCGTGATGTTCGTCGCGGCGATCCGCTGGGTGCGCCGGCATCCCATGCCGAGGGTCTGGGCCGACCTGCTGTTCGCGGCGGGCGCCGGCTGCCTGTTGAGCGTGCTGCTGGGGCCGCTGCTGGTGGGTGAGCAGCCGTTCGCCGAGGGCGCCGGCCTGTTCTTCCGGCAGATCTGGTGGTACGCCGGCATCACGCTGGTGGCCGGCTTCCTGGGCGCCCTGATCGTGATGACGATGGGCAAGGACTGGAAGTCGCAGGCGTGGAAGCGCTACGCCGACCGGGTCGGTTCCAAGCCCCGCAAGGTCGTCCGCAGGTAGGCCGATGACCCCCGCTGGCGGGCGGGGGTCGTGGAGCCGCGTATCGGTGGGGTGGTACGCGCGGTGGTCAGCCGGCCGGTCGGTCGTACCGTCCCGCCCGCACCTGGTCGACGAACGTCTTCCAGGACTCGGGCGCGAAGCTGATGACCGGGCTGTGCGGGTCCTTGCTGTCCCGCACGCCGACCTCGGGCAGGGCGACGTTGACTTCGACGCATCCATTTGCGCCGCTACGCGTGCTCTTCTTCCACGGCATTGTGGAGCCGCTCCCTTTCTTAAGAACCGGGTCAGCCGTAGGAGCGGAGGACCTCGGAGATGAATTCAGTGGAATCCTGTGGCCCGAGCGCCGCCGATCGCAGCGACTCCAGGCTCATCCAGTAGCGCCGGAGGTCGTCCGACTTGCTGCGGAAGACGCCGCCGGTCATCCCGTCGCAGTAGGCGAGCGGGCGGTCGGCCTCGGTGGCGAACTCGAGGATGCTGAACGATCCGTCGAGCCCCTTGTGGGCACCAACGGTGAACGGAAGCACCTGAATTGTGATCAGGGGTTGTTCGGCAAGCTCGAGTAACCGCATCAACTGGCGCCGCATGACATCGGTGCCACCGATGGGTCTGCGGAGGACCGCTTCGTCGAGAACCACGCTCAACTTCGGCGGAGGCTCCCGCGTCAGGACGGCCTGACGCGCCAGTCGAACGGCAACACGCTGGCTGATGACGTCGGCCCGTTCGCCGACCGCCACCGCTCTAATGATCGCACTCGCGTACTCGCTGGTCTGGAGAAGACCGTTCACGATGCTCGCGTCGTAGGCGAAGATCGAGGCCGCCTCCGCCTCGAACCCGATGTACGTCTCGTACGGGTCGAGGAGCGCGTCGCCGTAGCCCTCCCACCAGGCCCGCTGGCGCGACAACGTGGCCAGGTTGACCAGCCGGGACCGCTCCGGACCGGGCAGCGAGTAGCACTCCGCGAGCCGATCGAGGTCGGCGTTGCGGATGCTGCTCGTGGCTGTCTCGATGCGGCTGAGCTTCGACTCCGACCAACCCAGTTCCTTGGCGACCTCGGCCACCGTGCGTTGCGCACGCTCGCGCAACCGCCTGAGTTCGGCGCCCAGCTGGCGGCGGAGCATGGTAGGGCTGGGCGAAGTCGCCATCGTGCAGGAGATTATCAGTCGAAACACCCAGGTTCTGCATGCGGATGTCAAGAAGTGGCGGCTGTCGTGCAGATGATGCAACTTGCGACCCGTCAGATGCACTTGCATCCAGAACTGGGGTGATGCGAAATTGGACTGGGGTTCCTTCACCCTGGTGCATAGGACACCAGGTGAGGCATCTCCCACAGATACGGCGTGACGTGCAGCGACATGCGGCACCGTCACGCATCTGCTTTACGGAGCAGCGCCCCGCCGGCGTGGCGCGCGAGTCACTTCCCTGCTCAGACCCGCGGCCGGAGCGTCAACCGAGGCCTCCGCCGCAGCGGGCAAACCGCTCGCACCATGCAAGGAGGCGCCATGAGTGCCCAGTACGTCGAACCGGCACCGGGGTCCGCGATGCCGCCGCGTCGGACCGTCACCTGGTACTACCGGGGTGCCGACGTCGCCGTCACCAACCAGTTCCTGCACACCGCCCGCGACCGGTACGCCCTGTCCGAGCTGGCCGACCTCGGTATCTCGCGGGGTCCGGTCCACCCGGCGGTGCTGATCAGCAGCGTGATCGCGATCGCGCAGACGCCGATCGTGATCCCGGTGGTGGCGATCGTCCGCTCGCCGATGGCGTTCCTGCTGGCAGCCGTGCTGCTGGTGGTGCCGTGCGTCGTCGCGATCGTCAGCGCCCGCCGCTGGCCGCCGCGGCTCGACCTGCAGGCCCGGTACCGGGGTCGTGACCTGGTGCTGTTCAGCTCGCACGACGAGCGGGAGTTCGGCCAGGTGTCGAGGGCGCTGCGCCGGGCCGTCGAGGCTCTGCCCCTAAGGTAAGCAGGGCCGCTGCGGTAGCCGCACCACGTACTTGTGCGCCGTGCGGAAGCCGAGCCGTTCGTACAGGTCACGCGCGGGTGTGTTCGTCTCCTCGACCTGCAGGAACGCCCGCTCGGCTCCGGCGTCGGCCGCCCATGCCACGAGGGCGAGCGTGAGCCGGCGGGCCCATCCCTGCCGCCGGTGTGCCGGGTCGACCCCGACCACGGTGATCCCCAACCAGCCGTCGGTCACCGTGCCGCGTGCGGTGGCCACGAGGGCGCCGTCGGGGGAGAGGCCGGCGGCGTACCGGGCGTCGGGCACCCCGGTGAGGATCGTCCGCGCCGCCGGTGGCAGTCCGCCCTTGCGTCCGCCCACGCCGGCGAACCACGCCTCGGTCGGCTCGGTGAGGAGCGCCACGTCCGGGTCGCGGGTGGCGGGAAGATCGGTGAGAAGAGCCGTCTGGACCAGCGTCGGCGTGATCGTCACCCAGCCGCGTCGGTCGAGCTCGGGCTGCAGCCGGCGCCCGAGGGGCAGCGGAACGGCGATCATCGGCCGCTGGCCGCGCTCGGCGTACCAGGCGGTCACCGCGTCGACCGCCGCGGCCGTGGGCAGCCCGGGGTCGCCCACGGCCAGCGCGGAGTTGCCCCGCCCGGTCCACCCGCCCGACGCGCGCAGCTGCCAGTCCCCCAGAAGGCCCTTCTCCACGGGCGGCCATCCGGCGGCCGCGACCAGCTCGAGCCGCTCGGTGGCGCTGCGGGCGCGCTGGTCGGGGATGCGCTTCGCGGCCGTCACGGCCGCGAGCGCGATGTCGAGGTCACCGTCCGCCGTGCGCACTGTGAGATGCGTCTCGGTGACCCGCGTGAGCACGCCGATCGCGTCGGACTGCACCGGGCGCCCGGCCTGCAGGCCCACGATCCGGCGGACCACCACCCGATGACCGACGTCGGGAGAAGTCAGGGGTCGGTTCAGGCCCCCACCGTGCACGATCGACCACCCCCGAACCGGGATACTAAGCTCCGGATGGGCGTCGCGGACTGGTAGCGCCCTGGGAGGAACAACAGTCGTGACCTACATAATTGCCGAACCCTGCGTTGACCTGCTCGACAAGGCCTGCATCGAAGAGTGCCCCGTCGACTGCATCTACGAGGGCAACCGCATGCTCTACATCCACCCCGACGAATGCGTCGACTGCGGTGCGTGTGAGCCGGTGTGCCCGGTCGAGGCGATCTTCTACGAAGACGACGTGCCGGAGCAGTGGAAGGACTACACCGGCGCGAACTACGAGTTCTTCGAGGACCTCGGGTCGCCTGGCGGGGCGTCGAAGGTCGGGAAGCTCGACAAGGACGCCACCTTCGTCGCGGCGCAGCCGCCGAGGGAGACCGGACACTGAACGGCTTACGCCGCTCGCTGCCCGACTTCCCGTGGGACGCCCTGGCGCCCGCGAAGAAGCGGGCGGCGGAGCACCCCGACGGCATCGTCGACCTGTCGATGGGAACACCGGTCGACCCGGTGCCGGCCGCGGTGCAGGCCGCGCTCGCCGGTGCCGCCGACTCGCCGGGCTACCCGCTCACCGCCGGTAGCCCGGCGCTGCGTGCCGCGATCACCGACTGGGTGACGCGGAACTGCGGCATCAGCGACGGCTTCGGAGTGCTGCCCACGATCGGCTCCAAGGAGCTCGTGGCCGGGCTGCCGACGCTGCTCGGGCTCGGTGCCGGTGACGTCGTCGTCATCCCGTCGGTCTGCTACCCCACGTACGACGTGGGGGCGCGGCTGGCCGGTGCCGAGGTGGTCCGGTCCGACGACCCGGCCGCCGAGGTCGACCCGGAACGGGTGCGGCTGGTCTGGCTGAACTCGCCCGGCAACCCGTCGGGCCGGGTGCTGCCGCCCGCGAAGATCGCCGAGACGATCGGCTGGGCCCGGGCCGCTGGAGCGGTCGTGGCCAGCGACGAGTGCTATCTCTCGCTCGGCTGGGAGCCGTCGGCGCCGCCGGTCTCGGCGCTCGGCGTGGCCGGTGCCGACGGTGTGCTCGCGGTGCACTCGCTGTCGAAGCGGTCGAACCTGGCCGGGTACCGGGCCGGGTTCGTCGCCGGCGACCCGGAGCTGGTCGGCGAGCTGCTGGAGGTGCGCAAGCACAGCGGGCTGATCGTGCCGGCGCCGGTGCAGGCGGCGATGGTCGCGGCGCTCGGTGACGAGGCCCACGTCGAGGCGCAGCGTGCGCTCTACGCCGCGCGGCGCGACGCGCTCGCCGGTGCGCTCGCCGGTGCCGGGTTCCGGGTCGACGACTCCGAGGCCGGGCTGTTCCTGTGGGTCACCGACGGCACGCCGTGCTGGGAGTCCGTCGAGCGCCTGGCCACGCTGGGGATCCTCGCCGTGCCCGGCGAGTTCTACGGCCCGGCCGGCGCGACGCACGTCCGGGTGGCCCTCACCGCGTCCGACGACCGGGTGGCGGCAGCGGTCGCCCGGCTCCGCGCGCGGATATAGCGTCTGGTTCATGACCGAGCCTGTCGTCGCCGTCCGGGGCGAGATCAACCGTGAGGTTCCGCCGGAGATCGCGACCGTGAGCGTCACGGTGTCCGCGCGTGACCGGGAGCGCCAGCCGGCGCTGGCCCGCCTGGCCGAGCGGTCGACGGCGCTGGGCGCGCTGCTCGACGGGTACGCCGAGGCGATCGAGCGTCGCGAGACCAGCGGCGTCTACGTGTACCCGGAGACCAAGGGCGCCGGTGAGCGGATCGTCGGCTACCGGGGCAGCGTGACGCTGCAGGTGACGGTCACCGACTTCGCGGTGCTGGGCGAGCTCATGCTCCGCCTCGCCGACCAGGACCAGACGACGGTCGGCGGCCCGCACTGGGCGCTGCGTCCCGACAGCCCGGCCTACCGGCAGGCCCGCCACGACGCGATCGGCGACGCCCTGACCAGGGCCCGCGAGTACGCCGAGGCGCTCGGCGCGCGGATCACCCGGCTGCTGCAACTGGCCGACGCGGGTCTCTCCGGATCGGGTCTACCCGCGGAGGGCGCGCCCATCGCGGTGGGGATGCGGGCGATGGCGTTCGCCGCCGACTCGGGCGGCGGCCCGAACTTCGACCTCGAACCCCGCCTCCAGCACGTGTACGCGTCGGTGGAGGCGAGGTTCGCGATGACCGAACCGGTGCTCGACTAGTGTCCCGAGTCGCAGGTTCGCGCGTAGTCGTGGAATGGGCAAAGCCGACTTTTTAGTCCGGCTCGCCACTGCCCATCACCGCAAATCTGCCCATCACGTCTGTTTCGGTCGCCTTGATCGTCG
>NZ_BOPH01000073.1 GCF_016863655.1 Virgisporangium ochraceum | reverse complement strand
GAACGCACAGTGACACACCCAAACACGACATTACGCAAATAGGGGCGGCCACAAGTACAAGATCGGCGCAGGCCCCTAGTTCGCGTGCAGCGCGGCGTTCAGCTCGATCCTGCCGCCGGTGCGGGGGCTCACCTCGAGCGCGCCCGTCTGGGAGTTGCGGCGGAACAGCAGGCCGGCCTGCCCTGACAGGTCGCGGGCCTTGACCACCGTGCCGTCGGGGAGCTTCACCTTCGACCCGGCCGTGACGTAGGTGCCGGCCTCGATGACGCAGTCGTCGCCGAGGGAGATGCCGCAGCCGCCGTTGGCGCCGATGAGGCAGCGCTCGCCGATGCGGACGACCTCCTTGCCGCCGCCGCTGAGCGTCCCCATGATCGACGCGCCGCCGCCGACGTCGCTGCCGTCACCGACGACGACGCCGGCCGAGATGCGGCCCTCGACCATCGACGCGCCGAGCGTGCCGGCGTTGAAGTTCACGAAGCCCTCGTGCATCACGGTGGTGCCGGGCGCGAGGTGGGCGCCGAGGCGCACCCGGTCGGCATCGGCGATGCGCACGCCAGACGGCACCACGTAGTCGACCATGCGGGGGAACTTGTCGACCCCGAAGACGGTCAGGTGCTGGCCGGCGGCCCGCTGCGCGGCGCGCAGTTCGTCGACCTTGTCGGGCGCGCACGGACCGGCCGAGGTCCAGGCGACGTTCGGCAGCACGCCGAAGATGCCGTCGAGGTTGGCGTCGTGGGGCTTGATGACGCGGTGCGAGAGCAGGTGCAGCCGCAGGTACGCGTCGTAGGTGTCGGCGGGCGGGTCGGCCAGCGACTCGATGACCACCAGCTTCGCGGTCGGCCCAGAACCAAGCACCGGGCCGGCGACCGGCTGCGCCTCCGCGGGTGGCGCGCCGAGGCCCAGGCTGCCGCCCGGGTACCACGCGTCGAGGATCTGTCCGTCGGTCGTAACCGTGGCCTGGGCGAGCCCCCAGGCGGCGCTGACGTTGTGGCCCACGCTTCATGACCCTACCGACCTCGTTAAGGTCAGCCCATGACGACCCTGACCCCTGATGTGCTGGCCGATCCCGTCGAGCTGACCCGGGCGCTGGTCGACATCGAGTCGGTGTCGGGCGACGAGGACCGCATCGCGTCGGAGGTCGTCGCCGCGCTCGACCCGCTGCCGCACCTCGCCGTGACGCGGTTCGGCAACACGGTGGTCGCCCGCACCGACCTCGGCCGGCCGCAGCGGGTGGTGCTGGCCGGTCACCTCGACACCGTGCCGATCGCGGACAACCTGCCGTCACGGACCGTGGACGGCAACATCCACGGCTGCGGCACGTCGGACATGAAGAGCGGCGTGGCCATCGCGCTGCACCTGGCCGCGACGGTGCCGGCGCCGCGCCACGACGTCACCTACTTCTTCTACGACTGCGAAGAGGTCGAGAGCGAGCGCAACGGGCTGCGCCGGCTCGGGGCCGAGCGGCCCGACCTGCTCACCGACGCCGCGTTCGCGGTGCTGCTCGAGCCCACCTACGGGCTGGTGGAGGCGGGTTGCCAGGGCACGCTGCGCGCGGAGGTCACCACCACCGGCCGCCGGGCCCACTCGGCCCGCAGCTGGCTCGGATCGAACGCGATCCACGCCGCGGGCACGCTGCTCGCGCGGCTCGCGGCCTACGAACCCCGCACGGTGACCATCGACGGCTGCACCTACCGCGAGGGCATGAACGCGGTGCGGATCTCCGGCGGGGTGGCCGGCAACGTGATCCCCGACGAGTGCACCGTCGACGTCAACTTCCGGTTCGCGCCCGACCGCGACGGCGAGGCGGCCCAGCAGCACGTGCGCGAGCTGTTCGACGGGTTCGACGTGCGGTTCGTCGACGTGGCACCGGGCGCGTTGCCGGGGCTCGACGCCCCGCCCGCGAAGGAGTTCCTGGCGGCTGCCGGCGGTGCGCCGCAGGCCAAGCTCGGGTGGACCGACGTGGCCCGGTTCGCCGCTCTGGGCGTCCCGGCATTGAACTTCGGCCCGGGTGACCCGAACCTCGCGCATACGCGCGAGGAGCACGTGGAGATCGACAGGATCGTGGCGGGCGCGCGGGTGATGCGCGACTGGCTCGCCTGAACCCGGCCGGGCTCAGGCGGCCGGGGCGTCCGGAGACGTCACCGGCGGGACGTCGGCGCTCGCCTGGCGGCCGACTGCTCGGCGGACCGCGATCAGATCGCGGATCTGGCGGTTGAGCTGGCGCCGGCGACGCGCCTGCTCCAGTGAGCTGATCACACTGCTCATACTTGTTAAGACGCTCACCGGGTGGTGTCGGGTTGCAGTCCAAGTGACGCAATGCCCGACAAAGTTGTGACCGTTCGGGCACCCCGGGTTACGTCGGTAAGCGACGGGGTGAAATCGTTCTTCCGGTTGCGACCGTTGCTAGCCTCCCGCAATGAACCGACCCCGGCCGCTGGCCGCGCTCGTGCAGGTGGTGATCGCGCTCTTCGCGGTGGGTTTCGCGGTGTTCGCGATCGTCGAGGTCGGTGGCGAGGTCGACGGCGTCGCCAAGCCGTTCTTCATCGTTCCCGGGGTGCTGATCGCGCTGCTGGCGATCCTGCCGGTGCGGGCCGCGGTCGCGTTGTACCGCGGCGCTCCCGAGGCGCAGCAGCGCGCCGAGACCGTGCGCAAGGGCTGCGGCCTGCCGATGTACGGGGCGTTCGGGTTCGGGATGATCGCGCTCGTGCGGTCGACCGTCGCCGGCGAGTCGATCACCGAGTTGGTTCCGTACCTCGTCCTCATCGCGATCGCGTGGGCGCTCACCAGCTTCGTGGCGCCGGCTCTGGCCCGGCGCTAGCTCGTGTACGGACCGGTGACGTAGTTGCGCTGGTCCGGGAACGGCCACGGGTTCTGGGTGCAGCCCTCGAGACCGAACGTCTGGCGCTGCATCACCGGCGCGGGCGTGCCGGCCCGTCCGCACTTGACGTGACCGTGGCCGAGGAAGTGGCCCATCTCGTGGTTGACCACCATGTGGCGGTAATCGTCGAGTGACGTGTAGTGCGGGACGCCGGTGAGCCAGCGTCCGAGGTTGATGACGACGGTGCGGCCGCCCCGGCACGACACCTCGCCGCGGGTCTCGACGCCCACGCTGTCGCAGAGCCGGTCGGTGGTCTTCGGCGTGGCCAGGTGCACGGTGACGTCGGACGAGCCGCCCGACACCCGCTGGAAGCCCCACTTGCGGCTGGCCGTCCAGCCGCGGGGCTCGGCGAGCGTGCGCTCGACGGCGGCCGCGAACTCGTCCGGCGGAACGCCGGCGCCCTCCTCGACGACCACCAGGTAGCGGTAGATGCGCCCGCTGCCGATCGGGGAGCTTCCGCCGCCGGCCGTGGCGAACTTCCCGGTTCCCGCCGCCGGCACGGTGATCGCGGACGCCGACGGGCCGGGGACCTCGACCGTGCCCATTTCCAGCGGCGGTAACTCATTGACAGCGGTCGGTTGCGTTTCGGTGGCGGACGGCTCGATGAACTCGGCCCGCGCGACGTATCCGGCCGTCGCGACACCGAGCACGATCGCGATCGCCGCGAACGTGAGCCACATCCCCCGAGAAATGCTCATGACTTGTGCGACGTTACATGCTCCCCCCAACGTTGCGTCTTCCCCGGGTTGGACCCGACCGACCGACTAACGTGTGGCGTTATGACCAACGCCAGCCGCGGGCCGGAGCGCCACAAGGGGCCCGTCACGTTGCGCGGTGAAGCGATTCCACCGAGCACTGCCGACGAGCGTCTCCTCGACAGCCGCACCCGCGACGAATGGAAGACCAAGGACGCGTGGCGCGCGCTGCGCATCCTGTCGGAGTTCGTCGAGGGCTTCGAGGAACTCTCCGACCTGCCGCCCGCGGTGAGCGTCTTCGGATCCGCCCGCAACAAGCCGGGAACACCCGAATGGGACCTCGCCGAGCGGGTCGGTGCCGCGCTGGCGCGGGCCGGTTACGCCGTCATCACGGGCGGTGGTCCCGGCATGATGGAGGCCGCCAACAAGGGTGCGGCCGAGGCCGGTGGCCTTTCCGTGGGACTGGGCATCGAGCTGCCCTTCGAGCAGAAGCTCAACGACTGGGTGCAGATCGGCATCGACTTCCGGTACTTCTTCGCCCGCAAGACGATGTTCGTCAAGTACGCGTCGGGGTTCGTGGTGCTGCCCGGCGGGTTCGGCACGATGGACGAGCTGTTCGAGGCGCTCACCCTGGTGCAGACCCGCAAGGTGACCCGGTTCCCGGTCGTGCTGATGGGCACCGACTACTGGGCCGGACTGCTCGACTGGATCCGCGGCACCATGCTCACCGGCGGCAAGATCGGGGAGCACGACCTCGACCTGATCTGCCTCACCGACGACCCCGACAAGGCCGTCGAGCACATCCTGGAGGCCGACCAGGCCATCGCCGACCGCGCCGCGGCGAAGGCGGCGGCCGACCAGAAGGCCGCCGACAGGGCCACGTCCTGATGGCCGCGATCTGCGTGTTCTGCGCGTCGTCGAGCCGCATCGACGAGCGCTGGATGAAGCTCGCCACCGAGGTCGGCACCGCGATCGGCCGGCGCGGCCACTCGCTGGTCTCCGGTGGCGCGTGCGTCGGGATGATGGGTGCGCTGGGCGACGGGGCGCGGGCCGCCGGCGCCCACACGCTCGGCATCATCCCGCAGTCCCTCGTCGACATCGAGGTCGCCGACCGCGCCAGCGACGAACTCGTCGTCACGAGCGGGATGTTCGAGCGCAAGTCGGTGATGATCGACCGGGCCGACGCGTTCCTCACGCTGCCGGGCGGCCTCGGCACGCTCGACGAGCTGTTCGAGGTGTGGACGACCGCGACGCTGCGCATCCACGACAAGCCGATCGTGCTGCTCGACGCCGACGGCTTCTACGGCGGCCTCGTCGACTGGCTCGCGGGCCTCACCGCGCAGCACTTCACCTACGAGGGCGCGATGGACAGGCTGCACGTCGTGCCGACCGTCGACACCGCGTTCGACCTCATCGAAAGTCTGCTGCCGTGATCGATCCCGTCGCACGACACGTCGCGCTCTTCAACGAGGGCGTCCGCACGGGCGACCTCACCCCGTGGCTCAACACGTTCACCGACGACGCGGTGCTGACGTTCACCGTCGCCTCCCTCGGCGACACATCAACTGCTGCCGGCGTGGCGCTCGGCCCCGCCAGCGGGCGCGGCGAGATCGAGGCCGTCTACAAGGGACACCCGCCGGCGTCGGAGATGAGCCTCACCGCCGGTTCCCCGGCGGATCCCGGCGCGGAGACGGTGTTCGGCGAGTTCTTCTGGGTGCGCGCGCCCGACAGCGGCGGTCGCTTCACGCTGCACCTCGACGGGGGCCGCACCACGCGGATCGACATCGAGCTCGACGCTCCACCACCGACCCGGCCACAGGTGCCCGATGGCGCTGATTAGGTGACCGCGCCGGCCCGGACCGGGGCATCTTCCCCGGCATACCGCCTGGTCCGACCGGCAGACCCAGTAGCAGCACCGATCGTCCCCGATCCGGTGCAGCACCACGTCATCTCGCACACGGCCGGCCCGTTGCTGGTGGTCGGCGCGCCCGGCACCGGCAAGACGGCGACCCTCGTCGAGGCGGTCGCCGCGCGCGTCGAGGCCGGCGCCGATCCCGCGTCGGTCCTCGTGCTCACGTTCGGCCGCCGCGGCGCGCGCCGGCTGCGCGACCGCATCGGCGCCCGGCTCGGTGGTGGTTCGGGCTTCGACGCGCAGGGCGAGGTGACCGTCCGGACGTTCCACGGGTACGCGTTCGGGATCCTGCGGCTCGCGGCCGCGCGGGCCGGCCTGCCGACCCCGCGCCTGCTCACCGGTCCCGAGCAGGATCTCGTGATCCGCGAACTGCTGCCCGACGACGACGAGGTCGGCTGGCCGGAGCCGCTGCGTCCGGCGCTGCCCACCCGGGCGTTCGCCGAGGAGCTGCGTGACCTGCTGCTGCGGGCGGCCGAGCGGGGTATCGGCCCGGCCCGGCTGGCGAGCCTCGGCGAGCAGGAGCGCCGGCCCGACTGGCTGGCCGCGGCCCGGTTCTACAGCCAGTACACCGAGGTGCTGGCGCTGCGCGACGCCACCACCCGCAACGGCGCCGCCTACGACTACGCCGAGCTGGTCCGGGCGGCCACGACGCTCCTTCGCGAGGACCCCGAGCTGCTCGATCCGCCCCGGTACGTCTACGTCGACGAGCTGCACGACACCGACCCGGCGCAGATCGACCTGCTGTCCACTGTGTCCGGTCGCGGCGCGCACCTGGTGGCGTTCGCCGATCCGGACTCCTCCACGTTCGGCTTCCGCGGCGCCGACCCGGGCATCGTCACCTCGTTCCCGCTGCGGTTCCGCACCGCGAGCGGCGCGCTCGCCGAGACCGTCACGCTCGAAACCAGCCACCGCAGCGGCGCCGCCCTCCTCGCGGCCACCCGGCGGGTCGCGCAACGGCTCGGCGGGCCGGCCCGGCACCGCACCGTCGCGCCGCGGCCGGACTCCGATCCCGGGATCCTGGAGATCCGCACGTTCCGGTCGGCGACCACCGAGTCGGCGTTCGTCGCGCACCGGCTCCGTGAGGCGCACCTGCTCTACGGCGTCCCGTGGTCGAAGATGGCCGTGCTCGTGCGCTCGACGCTGCTGCAGCTCGCGCCGCTGCAACGCGCGCTGCAGCAGGCCGGCGTGCCGACGGTCACCCGGTCCGACGTGCTGCCGTTGCAGGCGCATCCGGCCGTCGCTCCGCTGCTGCTGTTGCTGCGGTGCGCGTTGGAGCCCGAGCGGCTCGACGAGGACGCCGCGGTGGCGCTGCTGCACTCGCCGCTGGGCGGCGCCGACCCGTTGGCCGAACGCCGGCTGCGGCAGGGGCTGCGGTCGCTGGCGCTCGCCGCGGGCGACCGGCGCCCGTCGGGCGTGCTGGTGGTCGAGGCGATCCAGGACCCGACCGAATTGGCCGCCGTGGAGCGGCGCTGGGCGCGTCCGGCCCGGAACGTGGCCCAGTTGCTCGACATCGCGCGGAAGGAGGCGGCCCGGCCGGAGTCCACTGTGGAGGATGTGCTCTGGGCGGTCTGGAATGCGACCGGCCTCAGTGGACGGTGGGCGGCCCAGTCGGCCCGCGGCGGCCCGCGCGGCGAGACCGCCGACCGCGACCTCGACGCCGTGGTGGCCCTGTTCGACACCGCCGCGCGGTTCGTCGACCGGTTGCCGGGCGCCCGCACCGAGGTCTTCCTCGACCACGTCTTCGGCCAGGAGCTGCCGTCCGACGCGATGGCGCCGGTCGCCGACCGGGGCGAGGCCGTGCGGATCCTCACCGCCCACGCGGCCAAGGGCCTGGAATGGGACGTGGTGGCGGTGGCGGGCGTGCAGGAGGGCCTGTGGCCCGACCTGCGCCTGCGTGGAAGCGTGCTCGGCTCCGAGTCGCTCGTCGACATCGCCGCCGGACGCGAGCTGGGGCTGCCGCAGCGGGTCACCGCGACGCTGGCCGAGGAGCGGCGGCTGTTCCACGTCGCGTGCACCCGGGCGCGGGAGTGGCTGCTGGTCACCGCCGTGTCGTCGGGTGACGCAGAGGAGCAGCCCAGCCGGTTCCTCGACGAGCTCGCCGAGCACTCCGAGGAGGTCGAGCGGCCGGCGACGCTGCCGCGGTCGCACACGCTGCCCGCGCTGGTCGCCGAGCTCCGGGTGGCGCTGACCGCGCCGGACACCCCGGACAGCCGCCGCGACGCCGCGGCGGCCGTGCTGGCGGAGCTCGCTTCCGCCGGCGTCCCGGGAGCCGACCCGGACGAGTGGTGGGGGCTGCGTGAGCTGTCCGACGAGCGACCGCTGGTCGACCCGGGCGAGGCGGTGACCGTCACGCCGTCCACTGTCGACAGTGTGCGCCGGTGCAGCCTGCGGTGGCTGCTGGAGCGGCACGGCGGCGGCACGACACCCACTCCGGAGCAGGGCATCGGCAACCTGGTGCACGCGGCGGCGATGCTCGCCTCCGACGCCAGCGTCGACCGGGCGTCGCTGGTGTCCTATGTGGCCGAACGGTTCGACGCGATCGAGCTGTCGGCCCGGTGGCTGGCGGGCCGCGAACGCGACCGCGCCGAGGCGATGCTCGACCGGCTGATCGGGTGGATCGCCAAGAACCCGCGCCGGCTCATCTCGATCGAGCAGGACTTCATCGTCCGGCTGCAGGATCCCGAGGCGCCGGTGGACATCAAGGGCCGCGTCGACCGGCTCGAGCTCGACGAGGACGGCCGGCTCGTCGTCATCGACCTGAAGACCGGCAAGTCCGCCCCGATCAACGCCGACGTCGTGGAGCACCCGCAGCTCGCGGCGTACCAGGCGGCCGTGGAGGCCGGCGCGTTCGACGAGTCGACCGAGACCGGCGGTGCCGCGCTCGTGCAGCTGGGCGTCGACGGGCTGGGCGCGCGCGAGCAGGTCCAGGAGCCACCGTCCACAACGGACGATCCACAGTGGGCGGTCAACCTCGTCAAGGGCGCGGCGAAGGCGATGGCGGCGTCGACGTTCGAGGCGGTGGCGAACAACCGCTGCCGCGTCTGCCCGGTGCGGACGTCGTGCCCCATCACCGGGTCCGGCCGGCAGGTGACGGACTCATGACGCAACAAGGGCTGTTCGAGGTCGACACCGGGCCGCATCCGATCGCGGCCGCCGGTCCCCGGTTCACGCCGACCGAGCTGGCGAAGCTGCTCAACCGGCCGGTGCCGACGATCCAGCAGGCCGAGATCATCTCGGCGCCGGTGGAGCCGCTGCTCGTGGTGGCCGGCGCCGGCTCGGGCAAGACCGAGACGATGGCGGCCCGGGTCGTGTGGCTGGTCGCGAACGCCTACGTGCGTCCCGAACAGATCCTCGGCCTGACGTTCACCCGCAAGGCGGCCGGTGAGCTGGCGCACCGGGTCCGACAGCGCCTGTCGCTCCTGGTGAAGGCGCTCGGCAGGGACGACCTCCTCGCCGGCGAACCAACCGTGGCCACCTACCACTCCTACGCGGCGCGCGTCGTGCGCGAGCACGGCGTGCGCGCGGGGTACGAGCCGGCGACCCGGCTGCTCACCGAGGCCGCCTGCTGGCAGCTGGCCGACTCGGTCGTGCGCACCTACGACGGCGACATGACCGACGTGGCGGCCGCACCGTCCACCGTGGTCGACGCGGTGCTGCACCTCGCCGGCGACCTCGCCGAGCACCTGCGCACCCCCGACGACGTCGCATCGTGGACCGGCCGGTTCTACAGCGAGGTGCAGGCGGTCCCCGGCAGCCGCGTCCCGGCACCGGTGAAGAAGATGCTCGACCGGCAGAAGGCCCGCCTGCAGCTCCTGCCGCTCGTGCGCCGCTACGCCGACCGCAAGGCGACGCTGGAGGCGATGGACTTCGGCGACCAGCTCGCCCGCGCCGCGACGGTGGCCGTCGAGCACCCGGAGGTGGGACTGGTCGAGCGTGACCGCTACGCGGTGGTGCTGCTGGACGAGTACCAGGACACCAGCCACGCCCAGGTGACCCTGCTGAGGGCGTTGTTCGGCGGCGGCCACCCGGTGACCGCGGTCGGCGATCCGTGCCAGTCCATCTACGGCTGGCGCGGCGCGTCGGCCGGCACGCTCACCCGGTTCCCGCAGGAGTTCCCGCGCTCCGACGGCGATCCGGCGCGGGAGCTGTCGCTGACGACGAGTTGGCGCAACCGTCCCGAGATCCTCGACGTCGCGAACGCGTTGTCACGCCCGCTGCGCGAGCACGGTGCCCGTGTCGCCGAGCTGGCACCGGCCGACGTGCTGGCCGAACCGGCGTCGGCCGCAACGGTCCACTGTGGACTCTTCCCGTCCTACCTCGACGAGGCCGACTGGATCGCCGGCCGCCTCGTCGGCGCCTGGCAGCACGCGGCCGCCGCGCCGGGCGCGTTGCCGTGGGAGATCCCGGTCGAGAAACGGCCCACCACAGCGGTTCTGGTGCGTACGAGGGCGCAGATCCCGCCGATCGAGGCCGCGCTGCGGGCCGCGGGTCTGCCGGTCGAGGTGGTCGGCCTCGGCGGTCTGCTCGACACCCCCGAGGTCCGCGACGTCGTGAGCACGCTGCGGGTGCTCGCCGACCCGGCCGAGGGGTCGGCGCTGCTGCGGCTGCTCACCGGCCCCCGCTGGCGGATCGGTCCGCGTGACCTGGTCGCCCTGTACCGGCGGGCGAGGTCGCTGGCGCGCGAACGCCGCCTCGCCGTCGACTCCGAACCCGACCTCGCCGACGCGCTCGACGAGGCCGTTCTGGTCGAGGCGTTGGACAACCTCGGCGCACCCGAGCGCTACTCGATCGAGGGCTGGAACCGGTTCACCGCGCTGCGCGACGAGCTGCGCGCCATGCGGTACCGGCTCGACCAGGCGTTGCCCGACCTGATCGCCGACATCGAGCGCACCATCGGTCTCGATGTCGAGGTCGCGGCCCGCAGCGGCGACGCCGGCCTGGCCCGCGCCCACCTCGACGCGTTCGGTGACATCGCCGCCCGGTTCTCCACCGAGTCCGAAGGCCCGACGCTGTCGGCGTTCCTCGCGTACCTCGCCGCGGCCGAGAACGAGGAGCGCGGCCTGGCGCCGGGCGATGTGGAGGTCGTCGAGGGCGCCGTCCAGATCCTCACCGCCCACGCGGCGAAGGGCCTGGAATGGGACCTGGTCGCGGTGGTCGGTCTGTCGGAGGGCGTCTGGCCGGGACGCACGATGGCGTCCGACCACTGGTTGCAGGGGCTCGGGGTCCTTCCGTTCCCGCTGCGGGGCGACAGGGCCGGTCTCCCCGCGCTCGACCTGTCGGCGGCGGCCGATCAGAAGGCGGTGGTGCGCGCGCTCGACGGCTTCTCGTCCGCCTGGCGCGAGCACGACGTGCGGGAGGAGCGGCGGTTGGCGTACGTCGGGGTGACCCGGCCGAGGCGGCTGCTGCTGTGCTCCGGCTACTGGTGGAGCGAGGGAGCCAAGGGCAAGCGTGGCCCGTCGGTCTTCCTGGAGGAGATCCGCGACCGGTGCTTCGCCGGTGCGGGTGCGATCGACGTGTGGACGCCCGACCCCGGTCCCAACGCCGAGAACCCGACGCTGGCGCACGTGGCGCGGGCGAGCTGGCCGGGTGACCCGCTGGGCCCCAGACGGCCGGCACTGACGGCGGCGGCCGAGCTTGTGCGCGGCCCGAGGGCGGAAGGCATCGACGAGGATCCGGACTACCAGCGCTGGGCCTACGAGGCGGCGCTGCTGCTGGCCGAGCGCGACCGGTCGGCTCCGTCCTACGACGTGGTGCTGCCGGCACACCTGTCGGTGTCGCAGCTGGTGATGCTGCGCCGTGACCCGGCCCGGCTGGCCCGGGTGCTGCGCCGGCCGCTGCCGGCGAAGCCACAACCGTTGGCCCGCCGCGGAACCGCGTTCCACCGGTGGATCGAGGAGCGCTACGGCGCGGCCCGTCTCCTCGACCTGGACGAACTCCCCGGCGCCGCCGACGACGGCGCCGCGCCCGACGCGGAGCTGGCCGCTCTGCAGGAAGCCTTCACGGCGAGTGAGTGGTTCGACAAGGTGCCGGTCGCGGTGGAGGTCCCGTTCGCCGCCGTCGTGGCCGGGGTCGTCATCCGGGGACGCATGGACGCGGTGTTCTCTGCGACCGGCGGCTCCGGTTTCGACGTGATCGACTGGAAGACCGGCGCGCAGCCGACCTCCGCCGCCGAGGCTTCCGCCGTCGCGGTGCAGCTGGCCGCGTACCGGTTGGCCTGGGCGAACCTGGCCGGAGTGCCGGTCGACGAGGTGCGGGCGGGCTTCTGCTACATCCGTGACCAGACGACGGTGCGCCCGGCCGACCTGCTCGACGAAGGGGGGCTCGTCGAGCTGATCACCGGGCTTCCACCGTCTTCTCAGTAAGCGGCAACCTCGACGTCGGCCTCGCCGTACACCCAGTTGCCCTCTGAGTCCTGCGCGTAGACCTTGCTGTGCGCCTCGGCCTCGACGTAGTCGAACCGGCCGTCGCCGTCGAAGTCGTAGGCGGTGGCCTCGACCTCGGTCGTCTGCGCGAACGCGTTGCCGTCCTCGTCCACAGCCCACGTGGTCTCTTCGTACGTGACCTCGACCGCGGTACCGTCGCTCATGTCTATGTCTCCTCGGTTTGTTTTCCGTTGTCGCCGGTGTGTTCCGGCGCTGAAACCAAACTATGGGAGCGGTTGATCTAGCGAATCCCGTGATCGTGCCACCGACCCCGAGGGTGGCGGCGGTCACCTCGGGCGCCGATTTGTCCGTTCTTCAGAAGCATTGACGTACGACGCCGCGTGACACCACGATCGCCGGATGGACAAGCAGGCGCTGCTCGTCGGAATCGTCGTGGGCATCATGTTCGGTGTCACGTTCGAGAAGTTCGCCCGTGCGCGCCGCGACTTCAAGATCGCCAAAGCCGGCACGGCCGGCCTCGGGCGCGCTTACCGCACGAAGGTCGTGCCGCGCATGCTGGTGATCGGGTTCATCTGCGCGTGCGCCGGGATCGCCGCGTTCCGGCTGCTCCTGGGAACGGCGGAGTAGCGGCCCTACGGCACCGGGTCGACGGTGCCGTGCGGGGTCGGTGCCTTGCACCGGTGGATGCGGTCGGCGGTCAGCTGGGACCCGGCCAGCAGGCCGTACCGTCGCACCGACTCCATGCCGTACGCCGAGCAGTTCGGGATGTGCCGGCACCGGGTCCGCAGCCGTGGCGACAACCACTTCTGATACCCGCGGATGGCGACCATGCCGGCCCGGCCGGGCGCGGTGGGCCTGGTGCGGGCCTTTCCCGGCGAGACGCGGAAGAGGCGTGCCAGGGCGAGGATGCCGACCATGAGCGGGCTCATCATCATGAAGCCGCAGTCGCAGCCCGGGAGGTCGCAGTCGAGGCTCGGGGCCCCGCAGTCACCGCAGTCGGGAGCGCAGTCTTCCCACCGGCTCTTCTTCTCCTCCCCCTGGCCGGCATGCTGCGCATGCTGCCCGAAGTGACTGCTCATGGCGCTCCCTCAAGACCGGATCACAGTGATCGGCACTGTACCGATCGCCGGCCAGGGCTGTCCCGATCTTCCTCTGCGTGATCACCTTCTCACGATGCGAGACATCTGCCGCCCAGCATCCAGAAACTTTCACATCAGCCACGTGGCGGATGTCTACCTGTCTCCGCTGGTCAGAATAGACATGAGCGGCGACCGAAGCCGCCGCTCATGTCGGGTGCAGGCTCGTGTAGAGGCTGCGGGGGTTCCAATAGCCTTGCGGAAGGGGGAAACTAACCGTCGAAGTAAGTGAACAGCGATACCAGGCTGTTGGTTGACGACGCGACGACGAGATTGGTGACGGGAGAGTTTCCGGCTGCAAGGTTGCTGGCAGGCCCCAGAGCAGTCAGGAAAGAAATCGCGGCACCGGCGAAAGTCGCTGCGACAATACGAGCAGCGCGACGTTTTGTGTACATGAACTGATCCTCCGAGCCGGGTCGGTGTGCTCGTTACCAACTGGCCAGTAGGTAAAGTGGCATACAGTATCAGGCCCGTTACCGACGGGCGTAAATACGTGAGCCAATGATTTTTACGCTAGTTCACTTGCTGGTTCTACGTCCGCGACCGTTTAGCGATGGTCGCGGACGCTTTGTCGCAGGGCGATTTAGCCGGCCGAAAATTGGCGGCCCGAAATAGTGAAGTTCGACATGTGGCAATTCGATTTGACACCTGGCGTTTTGCAACGTGGCGGCTAGCGGGGTGGGTGACTGACAACTGGATGTCATCGGTGCAGGTAGATAGCTTCGCATAGCGATGGGCTGGTGCTCATGACCGAGACGGTGCACTCGGCCTCCCGATTGGGTCGACATTCACAAGTTTCTCAGGTCCAGGAATACATATCGCAGCTGTCCGCCGGACGTGGCGGGGCAATTATCGTCGAGGGCGAGCCTGGCATCGGTAAATCCGAACTGATGCGCGTCGCCCGCGCCGAGGCCCTTCGGCTCGGGTGCCAGGTCTTCTGGTGCAACTGCGAGGAACTGAGCGAAGCGTTTCCGCTGCTACCCCTGCTCGATGCCTTTGCTCCGAATGGCTCACTGAGCCGGTTTGCCGACTCGCACGCCCAGATCGCGGAGTGGCTGCGGGCGGCCGCCATTCCGGGTAACCGGGTCAACGGCGTCGGCGCGGCCACCACCAGCCTGCTGTCGCTCATCGCCGACGTATGCGCCACCGCGCCCGTGCTCCTGGTCGTCGACGACCTCCATTGGGCCGACTCCGCCACGGTCGTCGCACTCGGTCAACTGTTCCGAGCGACCCACCGCAGTCCACTCCTCGTCGCCGGCCTCGCCAGACCGGCTCCCCGCCGCGACGACCTGGCCGCTCTGCGCCGGGCGGCCGATGCACAGATCACCCTGTCCGGACTGTCCGACGACGAGGTCGTCGACATGGTTACCAGGGCCGTGGGCGGCAGCCCGGGTGCCCGACTGCGCCGGCTCGCGGCGGAGGCCGGTGGGAACCCGCTGTATGTCCGCGAGCTGATCGACGCGGTCACGCGAACCGGAACGATCACTGTCGACGCCGGTCAGGTCGAGGTCACCGGCGGCCGAACACCGGAGTCACTGCACGCGGCCATTGCCGACCGGCTCGAGTTTCTCTCGACCCCCGTCCGTGAGGTGCTTCGCGCGGGGGCGCTCCTCGGTGTGGCATTCCAGGTGTCGAGCCTGGCGAGCGTGTCCGGCCAGCGGGTCGGCGATCTGACGCCGGCGCTGTACGAAGCCGTTGCGATGGGCGTGCTGTGTGAGGAGGGAACCGAACTGGCGTTCCGGCATCCGCTCATCAGAGCAGCCCTGTACGAGGAGATGCCGGCACCGGTGAGGGCCGCCTGGCACCTCGACGCCGCGCGTGCCCTGGTGCGCAGCGGCGCGTCGGCGGAGAAGGTGGCGCGGCAGGTTCTTCCCGCCGTCGACGGTGGCAGCACCAACGTCGACGAATCGCTCGTCGACTGGCTGAGCGGGGCGGCGCACAAGCTCGCCGGCCAGGCGCCGAACGCCACCGTACGACTGCTGCGCTGGGCGCTTGCGGCTACGCCGCCGGGGTCGACACATCATGAACTCTTCACGTGCCGGTTGGCCGACGCGCTGTACCGGGCCGGAGACACGGTTGAGGCGGGACGAGTGGCCCGTGGCGCGCTCACCTATGTGAAGCGGGCCGATCTGATGATCGACCTTCATCAGACGCTGCTGGGTTGCCGTGCCATTGAAGGGCGGCGGGAAGAGACGCTGCAGGCGGTCGAGGCGGCGCTCGAGCTTCCCGGGTTGAGCGAACTGCATCGGGCCAGGTTGCTGGTGCTCGCCGCGCGCGCGCAACGCAGCATGGGCCGGGTCGACCGGGCCGAAGACGTCGCCCAGGCGGCGCTCGCTGCCGCGACGAAGGCCGGCGATCGGTGGGCCACAGGATGGGCGTTGGGCGTCATGACGCTCGTCCGCGGCATGCGCGGTGAGGAAGAGGCGGCCTTGCCGCTGTTCGAGCGGGCCCTGGCCGTCGCCGAGGGTGATCCTTCGCTGGCCGACCTGCGCCTCATGCTGCTCCTCAACCAGGCAGCCGCACTCGGCGATCTTGATCGCTACGACGAGGCGATCGAGTCGGCCGAACGGGCCTGTGATCAGGCCGACGCCAGCGGCAATACCGTGCGGCTGAGTCAGGCGACCACTGTGCTCGGAGAACTGCTCTTCGACGTCGGCAAGTGGGACTACGCGCTCAAGCGGATCGACCTCGAGGTCGATGTGCCCGTCGAGGCACTGTCGAAGTGCTGCGACTACGGCGTTGTCGCGGCGATTCGACTGCATCGCGGCGATCCGGCGGCGATCCAGAACCTTCTCGACGCCCGCGTCCACCTTGAGCGGCTCGGTGATGAGCGCATGGTCGGGTCGTTGACCCTGGCCCGCAGCCTGGAGCGCGAGCAGGCCGACGCGCCGGCCGAGGCGCTCGCTGTTCTTGTCGAAGGTCTGTCCCGGTGTGAAGAGGAGGTCGAGCAGAGCACCGACCTGCTCGCCGATGCGGTCCGCCTCGCACTGATCACCGGCGATACCGAGCTTGCCCGCGAGCTCACCCTGCGGGCCGAGGCCGTCTCCGAGTCCTCGGAAGTGTTCCACCGCAAAGCGATCGGGCTGCATTGCCGCGGCCTGGTCGACAACGACGCGGGGAAACTCATGGACGCGGCCGAACAGTACGGCAAGGCCAGCCGTACGTTGCCCCGGGCGCAGGCCCTGGAGGCGGTCGGTGTCATTCACGCCGACAACGACGATGTGCCGGCCGCGCGCAACGCCTTCACCGAGGCGTACGAGGTCTACTCCGCGCTCGGTGCCCAATGGGACCTGGCCCGATTGCAGGCCCGGTTCCGCGCGTACGGCATCCGCCGTGGGCCGCGGTTCCAGCACCGCCGGTCGCAGCAGGGCTGGGACAGTCTGACCCCCACCGAGGAGAAGGTCGTCCGTCTCGTCGCCAAGGGCATGTCCAACCCGCAGATCGCTGCGCAGCTGTTCCTGTCCCGCCGCACCGTCCAGACGCACGTGTCGCACGTGCTGGCCAAACTCGAGCTTTCGTCCCGGACCGAGATCGCCAGGGAGGCGAGCCGGCGCGGCATCTGACCACAGACCTTGCACCCAGCCCTCCAACCGCACAAAGAGATCGCCGCTCGCGTCCGCGGGCGGCGATCTCCGTTCGACGGACCTCATCCGTTCGACGGCGTGAGGCGTGCCTGTTCGGCGGCCACGAGACGCACGAGATCGGGCAGCCGGTAACGGTGAGGTTCGCGGACCGAACCGGGCGCGCTCACGTCGAGGAGGCGGGCGTCGTGCAGCTCCTCGAGGATCTCCTCGGCGTCGCCGGCGTCGAGGCCGAGCAGTGTCGCGGACTCCGCCCGATCGACGTCGGCCGAGCCACTGCCGCCGAGCCGGTACAGGAGGGTGCGGGCATCGTCGGACAGTCCGGCGAAACTCGGCAGGATGCTGGCCCGTACGTCGAGGCCGTCGTAGATCAGGTGGTCGAGTCGCTTGCGGTCGTCGGCCAGCCGGGTGCACAGCTCGGCGAGCGTCCAGTGCGGTTTGACGGCGAGACGGGCCGCGACGGCGCGGATCGCCAGCGGCAGCCCGTCGCACAGCCGGACGATCTCGGCGGCAGCTCCCCGTTCCTGCTCCAGGGGAGGGCGGCCCGCAAGGGTCAGCAGAAGCTCGATCGCGGGCCGCGTTCCGAGAACGTCGAGCTCGATCGACGCCGCACCGAGCGCGGCTCCGAGGCGGCGACGGCTACTGAGGAGAACGGCGCACGACGCCGCGGCGGGGATCAGGATGCGGACCTGACCGGCGTCGAGGGCGTTGTCCAGCACGACGAGGACCCGCTTGCCGGCCAGCAGGTTCCGGTAGAGCGAGGCACGCTCGTCGACGTCGGCAGGTATGCGTGACGCACCGAGGGCGCGGAGGAACGAGGTGAGCACGTCTGCGGCGGTGCGTCGGTCGGTTCCGTGCAGGTCGGCATAGAGCTGACCGTCGGGGAAATGCTGCGAGACGTCATGCGCGACCCGGACCGACAGCGCTGTTTTCCCGACACCTGCCGGGCCGGTCACCACGGCCAGGCGGACGCTGGACCGTTGGGTGGTGAGCAGCGAGCGCGTCCGTGTGACGTCGTGGTCCCGGCCGATGAGGTGCGGAGCGGCGGAGGGGAGAAGGCGCGGAACGGTCGATGTGACGGCGGGCGTCGTACCGAGCAGCACCCGGTGCAGGTCACGCAACGCTGCGCCCGGATCGACGCCGAACTCCTCGGCGAGCGAACGCCGGCTCCGTTCGAAGAGTCGCAGCGCCTCCGCGGTTCGGCCGGACCGGTGAAGGGCGGTCATCGCCAGGCCGACGAGCCGCTCCCGGTGGGGGTCACGCGCCGCGGCCTGGGCGATCCGGTCGACGATCAGATGGTGGCATCCGAGCCTGAGCTCGGCCGCCCACAGGTCCTCGTCCGCAGTGAGCCGGGTCTCTTCGATGCTCGCGCAGAGCGACTCGTTCGGACCCGACGGCGTCCAGCCACCCAGGACCGGCCCACGCCAGAGTTGGTTGGCCTTTCGCAACAGGCGTTGGACATCCTCGTCGGACGTCGATTGTCGCGCGTCTCTGACCAGCGCGTAGAACCTGTGTACATCCACCCGTTCCGGCGCGATGGTCAGCATGTAGCCGCTGTCGCGGGTAAGGAGGACGCTCGATCCGTCGAGGTGGTCGTTCAGCGCGGACCGTGTTTCAGACACCCGGCTCTGCAGAATCGCCCGTGCCTGTGGTGGAGGACTGCCGGCCCAGAGAAGGGTGATCAACCGGGTGCGGGAAACCAGGCGGTTCGCCTCCAGGGCCAGAATTCCCAGTATCAGCCGCTGTTGGCGCCTGAGGAGGGGAACGGTCCGTCCATCGACCAGGAGTTCGACCGGTCCAAGAATCCGCAGTTCCATCGCGTTGTCTCCCGGGACGCTTGATGGATCCAGCCGAATCAACATAGGCGGTCGCAGATTAAATGACGGAGCGCGAAGGCGATATCCGCCGCGGCGATGGAGTCGCCGCGGTCGCCCCGCCGCGACGACCAGTGCACTGACGCTCCGGTGCGCTGCTGGGAATCGGCGCTGCTCACACCGCATCGAGCGCGCCACGCCCACGCGGCGGCATGTGAAGAAAGCTCGGAATGTCGATTGTCGCGAATGGCATAGCGGCGCGGGAAGAATGTGGTTAGCGGAGACGTGCATTGTGTTCTCAGGTCGAACACGCACACGCAGATTCCTCCGCGCGCAGTGATAGGTGGGTGCTGATGACCGGGACGCCCGACCCGACCCCGCGGGTGAGTCGGCGTGCACGGACCGCCGAGATGCACGGCTATGTCTCGGACCTGGCCGCCGGACGCGGCAGGGGGATCGTGGTCACCGGCGAACCGGGAATCGGCAAGTCCGAACTGATGCGTGTCGCGAGAGACGAGGCGGTTCGACTCGGCTGCCAGGTCTTCTGGTGCGACTGCGAGGAATTGAGCGAAGCGTTTCCGCTGCTGCCGCTGCTCGACGCTTTCGCACCTGACGGCGCCCTCAGCCGCTACGCCGAGGCGCACGCCCAGATCGCCGAGTGGCTGCGGACCGCCGCGATACCGGGCAATCGGGGCGACGGCGTCGGAGCGGCCATCACCAGCATGTTGTCGCTCATCTCCGAGGTCTGTGAGGCCGGGCCCGCGTTGCTCGTCGTCGATGATCTCCACTGGGCCGACCCGGCCACGGTGGTCACCCTGAGCCGGTTGTTCCGGTCGACGCACCGCCGCCCGCTGCTGGTGGCCGGCGTGGCACGGCCGGTGCCCCGGCGTGACGACCTCGCGGCGCTGAGACGCGCTGCCGAAGCTCAGGTCCCCCTGTCGGGCCTGTCCGACGACGAGGTTCTCGACATCGTCACGAGGGCGGTCGGTGGTAGGCCGGGTGAGCGCCTGCGCCGTCTGGCGGCCGAAGCCGGCGGAAACCCGCTGTACCTGCGGGAGTTGATGGACGCGGTGAGGCGCACCGGCACCGTCATAGCCGACGGCGGTCTGGTCGAGATGACGTGCGCCAACACACCGGACTCCCTGCACTCGGCCATCGCAGACCGGTTGGGGTTCCTCTCGGCGCCGGTTCTCGAGGTACTGCGGGTCGCGGCTCTGCTGGGCGTGGCGTTCCCGGTGTCCAGCCTGGCCAGTGTCTCGGGGCGCGGGATCGGCGACCTGACGCCGGTGCTCGACGAGGCGATCGCGACGGGGGTGCTGTGCGAACACGGTGCGGAACTCGCGTTCCGGCACCCGCTGATCCGGGCAGCGCTGTACGAGGAGATGCCGGAGTCGATCCGGGCCGCCTGGCACCTCGACGCCGCACGTGCGCTGGTGCGTCAGGGCGCCTCGACGGAGAGGGTGGCCCGTCAGGTCCTACCCGCGATCGACAGCGGCACGGTTACCGCCGACAGGTCCCTGGTGGAGTGGCTCGGCGGTGCGGTTGACACACTCGCCGGTCAGACACCGAAGGCCACTGTCAAGCTGCTGCGCTGGGCGCTGGCTGACATGCCTCCGACGTCCACCCGCTACGAACTGCTGACCTGCCGTCTTGCCGATGCTCTCTTCCGCTCCGGCGAGCCGGCCGAGGCCGCGCGCACCGCGTACGGCGCTGTCACGTTCGTCAGGCGGCCCGAGCTCGTGGTTGACCTGCACCGCACGCTGATGGGCTGCCGTGCCATCGAGGGGCGGTGGGACGAGGCACTGCGCGCGGTCGAGGCTGCTCTCCGAATGCCCGGGCTGGACGAGTCGCACCGGGCCCGGCTGCTCGCACTCTCGGCGCGTACACACCGCGGTCTGGGGCGCGTCGACCGGGCGGAGGAGGCCGCCCGACAGGCGCTTGCCGTCGCGACCAGTGTCGGCGACCGCTGGGCCACCGGTTGGGCGCTGGGCGTGATGACGGTTGTTCACGGAATGCGGGGCGAGGAGGCGGCGGCGCTGCCGCTGTTCGAGCGTGCGCTTGCCGTGGCAGAGGGTGATCCGTCGCTGGCGGACCTGCGCCTCATGCTTCTGCTCAACCAGGCCGCTGCGCTGGGCGACCTCGACCGCTACGACGAGGCGATCGAGTCGGCCGAACGGGCGCGTGAGCAGGCCGATGCCAGCGGCAGTATGGTCCGGCTCGCCCAGGCCACGTGCGTACTCGCCGAGCTGCTATTCGATGTCGGTCGCTGGGATGATGTACTGGAACGGCTCGACCCGGATGGCGGTACGCCTGCGGAAGCGCTCGTGCAATGCTGCAACTACGGCGTCGTGGCGACAATTCGGCTGCGCCGGGGCGATCCCGCGGCGATACAGAGTCTTCTCGACGCCCACCGTCACCTCAAGCGGCTCGGAGACGACCGCACGGTCGGTTCGCTGACGCTCGCTCGCAGCCTCGAACGGGAGCAGGCCGGCGCGCCCGCGGAGGCGCTCGCTGTACTGGTCGACGGGCTCGCCAGATGCGAGGAGGAGCTCGAGCAGACCACCGATCTGCTCGCCGACGCCGTCCGACTCGCGATGATTGTCGGAGACATCGGGCGGGCCGAAGGGCTCGCGCTGCGGGCCGAGGCGGTCGCCGGGGCCTCGGAGGTGTTCCATCGCAGAGCGGTGGGGCTGCACTGCCGCGGTCTCGTCGACGATGACCCCGCAGTGCTTGTCGAAGCGGCGGATCAGTACGGGAAGGCGTCCCGGCCGTTGCCGCGAGCGCAGGCGTTGGAGGCGGCCGGCGTGGGGTTCGCGGAGTCCGGGGATGTTCCGGCGGCGCGTAGGGCGTTCACCGGGGCGTATGAGGTCTACTCGGCGCTGGGTGCCAGTTGGGACCTCGCCCGGATTCAGGCGCGCTTCCGGACCTACGGGATCCGGCGTGGTCCGCGGTTTCAGCACCGCCGGTCGCAGCAGGGGTGGGACAGCCTCACACCAGCGGAGAAGAAGGTCGTCGGCCTGGTTGCCGAAGGGCTGTCGAACCCGCAGATCGCGGCGCAGCTGTTCCTCTCCCGCCGCACCGTGCAGACGCACGTCTCGCACGTGCTGTCCAAGCTCGAGCTGTCCTCGCGCAGCGAGATCGTCCGGGAGGCGGGGCGGACCGGATCCTGACGAGAAGAGATCGCCGCCCGCGCGGGTGCGGGCGGCGATCTCACATCGGCCTCCCCAGAACCGATCTCGAGGAGATCGCCGCCCGTGGCCGCGGGCGGCGATCTCAGCTGTGGGGTGAGAGGTGAGTAGCAGCCAAGTAGGTCCCGGGGGACGGACCTACTTGGCCGCCGTCCTGTCGCGGGCGGTGTCGCGCCCACCGTCGCGGGTGGTCCGGCCGACCGCCACGACTCGTTGGCCAGGAGACGCCGTCGTACGGACCGGCCTGGTGCTGCGCCGCACGGCCGGCGCCGCCACGCCGCGGCCCACGTGCGCCGGGTAGAGCTGTCGGGGCGGCACGCACGCACGGCTCTCGGCCGGCGGCGGACCACCCATCGTCCGCAGATGTTCCTGCATGTGCGCCCGGACCTGAGCCGACCAGACGTGCTGCTCCATTTCCGGAGGTGCGATCCAGCGGTGCGAGTTGTCGCAGTAGTGCATGTCGTCGTCGCCGGGGTGCAAGTGGCTCATGGGAGGAAGTTTCACGGCTGCGGGTGGCCGAGATAACGGCCAACATGCTGAGAAATGAATGGTGGCGATCCGCCGCTCATCGATCCGCCACCTGGCGGATGTACCGGTATCACGGTCAGTGGAACCTGGATGACAGAACCCCGCTTCTGTACCGCCGGAAGGGCTGCGGTTGCGGGCGCGACGCGGGTGCGGACCCCGGCGAGGCCGGGTCGCACCCGCTTCAATGTGCGGGTCGCACCCGGTTCAACGTGCGGTAACGGGTGGGTGCACAGTCGGCTGAGGTGGCCGGTGTTGCGGCTAATCCTTGGACGTCGCTGGCACACTGGTAGGCATCATGGCTGAGGATCGTTCACCCTGGGCAGACGCAGACACCGAGATCGAGGTGTCCGCGTCACCTGCTGTGAGCTTCCCAACACAGCAGGCCGCGCTCACGCGGTCACCTCGAAGCTCTTCGGTCGCGGTTCTCCCCGCACGGTCGCGCGGCGGCGCGGTGACCCGGACCACCGACCAGCCGGCGCCCGATGTTCTGCAATTCGGTGACGACGACGGCGACGACCCGGTCAAGCGCAACAAGATGCTCATGCGCTGGTTCGGCGGCGCGGCCGCGATGGTGGTGCTGATCGGCGTGATCGCCACGTTGATCATGGTGCTCGGCAACGGTGGCGGCCTGCCCGTGCCGAGGGTGTTCGACGACCAGGCCGCACCGCCCGACACCCGGCCCGAACTGGTGAAGGACTGCCCACCGCCGTCGTCGTACCCCGACGCGCAGCCAGCGCCGCCGACGCCGCCCGGGCCGCGCACGGTCGACGACGAGTCGGGCGTCTCGTACAAGGCGTACGGCGCGCCGTGGTCGACGTGGCCGATGGTGTGGACCGGCGGCAGCCTGAAGGTCGACTACAAGATCGGCCAGCACTTCGTCACCGAAAAGTACGGCGGCGGCGACTACCACGCGTCGATCCTGTCGGCCAGCATCCCGGCCACCAACAACGACTCGCTCGCCGTCGACCTGCGCTGCACCGGCCGCGTGGTCGCCACCGACGTGCGCGACCAGTACTACCCGCAGCCGAACCGGCTCGAGCAGCTCGACGAGAAGCTCACCACGCTCGGTGGCCGGCCGGCGTGGGTCACCAAGTTCCGGCTCCACTTCAACAAGGCCGACCTCGACGCCAAGAGCGAGCTCGTCGGCCTCGCGCTCATCGACGTGGGACGGCCCGAGGCTGCGATCGTGTACATCTCGATCCCCGACACCCACAAGCAGTACGACGTCGTCGTCGACGAAGTGCTCGACTCCATCCGGCCCGCATAAGGGTCAATCGGCTACTGTCGGGAGCGTGCTTCCGGTAACCCACTACCCTGTCGAGCGCTTCACGCTGCCCAACGGTCTCCGCGTGGTGCTGACCCCCGATTCCAGCGCACCGGTCGTCGGCGTGGCCGTGGTCTACGACGTGGGCATCCGGTCGGAACCGGAAGGGAGAACCGGGTTCGCGCACCTGTTCGAGCATCTGATGTTCCAGGGCTCGGCCAACCTGGAGAAGCTCGCCCACTTCCGGCACGTGCAGGGCAGTGGAGGCACCTTCAACGGGTCCACCCACTTCGACTACACCGACTACTACGAGACGCTCCCGGGCAACGCCCTGGAGCGTGCGCTGTTTCTGGAGGCCGACCGCATGCGCGGGCCGCGCCTCACCGAGGAAAATCTGCGCAACCAGGTCGATGTGGTCAAGGAGGAGATCCGGGTCAACGTGCTGAACCGGCCGTACGGCGGGTTCCCGTGGCTCAAGCTGCCGCCGGTCATGTTCGACACCTACCCGAACGCGCACGACGGGTACGGCTCGTTCACCGACCTCGAGGCGGCCACCGTCGCCGACGCGGCCGAGTTCTTCGACAAGTACTACGCCGCCGGCAACGCGGTGGTCGCGGTCGCGGGCGCCTTCGACGTCGCGACGGCGAAGGCGCTCGTCGAAAAGCATTTCAGTGACGTGCCGGCGCGGCCGGCCCCCGCGTTGCCCGACTTCTCCGAGCCCGACCTGACCTCCGAACGGCGCGAGACCTACACCGACAAGCTCGCCCCGCTGCCGGCCGTGGCCAGCGCGTGGCGGGTCCCCGACCCGCTGAAGGACCTCACCGGCTACCTGCCGTACGTGGTGCTCGCCGAGGTGCTCACCGACGGTGACGCGTCGCGGCTGGTCGAGCGGCTCGTGCTGCGCGACCGCGCGGTCACCAGCGTCGGCGGCTACATCGGGTTCATGGGCGAGCCGTTCGCCGTCCGCGACCCCACCGCCCTGCTGCTGCAGGCGCACCTGCCCCCGGGCGGCGACGTCGAGAAGGTGCTGCGCACCATCGACGAGGAGGCCGACCGGCTGGCCAACGACGGGCTCGCCGAGGGCGAGCTGGCCCGCACCCAGGCCCGCATGGTGACCCACCTGCTCCGCGACACCGACGCCGTGCTCGGCCGGGCGATGCAGATGGCGGTGCTCGAGGTCCAACGGGGCGAACCCGGGTTACTGAACGACCTGCCCCGCCTCGTCGGCGAGGTCACCGAGGAGCAGATCCGGGCCGCGGCCGCGTCACTCACCGTCGGGCGCCGGGCCACCGTCGAGGTCGTTGCCGGGGGCGCGTCATGACCACTCACGTTCTTCCCGAGCTGGGACCGGTCAACGACCTGCACGTCCCGTCGACCGTCGAGCGGAAGCTGCCCAACGGGCTCACCGTGCTGGCCATCCGGCGGGCGTCGGTGCCGTTGGTCGAGGTGCGGCTGCGGGTCCCGTTCGCGCGGGCCGAACTCGCGTCGAGCGCGGTGCTCACCCAGACGCTGTTCTCCGGCACCGCCACCAAGTCGACCGTCGACATCGCCGCCGCCCTGCAGAGCGTCGGTGGCGCCCTGTCGGCCGGAGCCGACCCCGACCGGCTGCTGATCTCCGGCAACGCGCTGGTCACCGGTCTCGACCGGCTGCTCGACATCATGGCCGACGTGCTCACCGGCGCCACCTATCCGGGCGACGAGGTCGAAACCGAACGGGCCCGGCTCGCCGACCGCATCCGGGTGGCCCGCAGCCAGCCGGCGCACCTGGCCCGCGTCGCGCTGCTCAAGCGGATCTACGGCGAGCACCCCTACGCGGTGCAGACCCCGGGCCCCGACGAGGTGCTCGCGGTCGACCGGGAGGCGCTCGCCGCGCTGCACTCGTCGCGGCTGCAGCCGACCGGCGGCACGCTGGTCCTCGTCGGCGACATCGACCCCGAGGGCGCGATCAGCGCGGCCGAGCGGGCGCTGAAGGGCTGGGCCGGCGAGTCGGAGCGGGTCGACCTCCCGGCGGCGCCGGCGCTGGAGTCCGGTCCGCTGACGCTTGTCGACCGGGCCGACGCCGTGCAGTCGTCGCTGCGGATGTGCCTGCCGGCCGTGCCGCGCACGCACCCCGACCACGCCGCGCTGCAACTGGCCAACCTGGTCTTCGGCGGGTACTTCTCCTCGCGGTGGGTGGAGAACATCCGCGAGGACAAGGGGTACACGTACGGGCCGCACTCGATGATCGAGCACTCGGTCGCCGGGTCGGCGCTCACCGTCTCGGCCGAGGTGGCCACCGAGGTCACCGCGCCGGCGATGCTGGAGACGATCTACGAGCTGGGCCGGCTGGCCACGCTGCCGCCGAAGCCCGAGGAGCTGGAGCAGGCCCGCCAGTACGCGCTCGGCACGCTGCAGCTCGGCATGTCGACGCAGAGCGGGCTCGCCGGGCTCGCCTCGACGTACGCCGGGTTCGGGCTGCGCCTGGACTACCTGGCCGAACACGCGGGCCGGCTCGCCGCCGCCACCGTCGACGACGTGGCCGCGGCCGCCGCGAGATACCTCGCTCCGGCCGGTGCGGTCGCGGTGGTCCTCGGCGACGCCTCGAAGATCGAGTCGTCCCTGGCGACCCTGGGCCCGTTGACCCGGGCGTCTGTGTGACCGTGACCGGTCCGCTGCTGTCCCGCGACGGGCTCGACCGGTCCGCTCACCGGCGGACCGATCAGGCCTGGCTCGACGAGGCGTGGGCCAAGGCGCGCGTCGTGGTCGTCGACGAGGGTCGGGTGCTGGTCCGCGATGAGGCTCTGGTCTTCCTGGACGCGGGGCAGGCGCCCGACGGCGAGCGGTACTTCCTCGGCGTCGACGACGACGAGGTGCCGTACTTCGCGGTGGCGGCCGAGACGCCCGAGATTCCCGGGGCGAAGAAGCGCGACCTGCGCGGCGTCGGGCTCACGTTGAGCGGCCGCGACGTCGGGATCGTGGCCACCGCGGTGGCCCTGGCGAACTGGCACGTGCGGCACGCGTACTCGCCGCTGTCCGGCCAGGCGACCACGCTGGGCGAGGCCGGCTGGACGCGGGTCAGCGACGACGGCAGCGAGACGCTGTGGCCGCGCACCGATCCAGCGGTGATCATGCTGGTCCACGACGGGGTCGACGGCCCCGACGGGCGCTGCCTCCTCGGCCACAACGCCGCCTGGAAGACGCCCGGCTGGGAGAACCGGTACTCGTGCCTGGCCGGCTTCGTGGAGCCGGGCGAGTCGGCCGAGATGTCGGTGGCCCGCGAGGTGTTCGAAGAGGTCGGCGTCGAGGTCCGCGACATCACGTACGTGTCGAGCCAGCCGTGGCCGTTCCCGGGTTCGATCATGCTGGGCTTCCACGCGGTGGCCGATCCCGAGGCCGAGTTGACGTTCGAGCCGACCGAGATCAGCCACGCCCGCTGGTTCACGCGGGAGGAGATCCGGGCGGTGCTCGCCGGGGAGCCCCGCGACTTCGGTCTGCCGACGCCGATTTCGATCGCACACTACCTCGTGGAGACCTGGGCCAACCGTTAGAACGTCTGCACGAACTCGTACCAGTCACCCGTGACGTGGGTGTAGGTGATCTCGTGCGGAACGGACCGTGGCGCGCCGCCCGGGCTGTAGGCCCAGCCGGTGACGTCGAGGAAGCCGGTGTCCTCGAGGCTGAACTGCGCGCCGGCGCCGGGTAGCCGCTCGGCGACCAGCACCCGGTACGGGCCGACCCGCTTCGGATCGGCCGCGTCCGGGTCGCGTGCGAACGCGAGCATGTCGCCCTTCGCCGCGGCGAGCCCCAGTCGCCCCGGCGCGCCCGACGCGGCGACCGCGAACGACGCCACCAGCACCACCGGGAACACGAACCAGAGCGCGATCGCGCGCCGGGTCGGCCGCTCGTCGGCGAGCGCCAGCGACACGATGAGCCGGACCCCGAACACGCCGATGAGCACCACCCACGCGCCGATCGCGAACAGCACGAAGTCGAAGAGGCCGCCCGGCGGGGAGACGGCGTAGACCGAGATGACGACGGTGAGCAGCACAGCCGCACCGAAGGCATACCCGGGTGGGTCGGCGAGCCAGCGGCGCGCCAGGGAGGCGCGCGCGGCCGGCTCGTCAATGGTGGTCATGCCACCCGAGGTTAGGAGGTGGCCGCCAGGGCCGCCGTCAGCTGAGGCAGCGTCGGGTTGGTCAGGGCGCGACCATCGGGGAGCCGGACCGTCGGGACGGTCTGGTTGCCGCCGTTGACCGACTCGACGAAGGCGGTCGACTCCGGGTCGTCGGTGATGTCGATCTCCGTGTAGGGGATGCCGGCCCGGTCCATCTGGGACTTCAGGCGGCGGCAGTAGCCGCACCACGGGGTCGAGTACATGATCAGCTGATTGTCGGTTGCCACGTCCTGAGAAACGTCGGACCGGGCTGCCATGATTCCTAGCTGTGGTGAATTCGTCTGTGCCGTCCGCGGCGCGCGCCGTGCTCGCTGGTCTCGACGACGAGCAGCGGGCGGCCGTCACGGCGCCGGCCGGCCCGGTGTGCATCCTGGCCGGCGCCGGCACGGGCAAGACGCGGGCGATCACGGCCCGCATCGCGTACCGGGTACTCACGGGCGAGGTCCGGCCGCAGCACGTCCTCGCTGTGACGTTCACCAACCGCGCGGCGGCCGAGATGCGGTCGCGGCTGTCGGCGCTCGGGGTGCCCGGCGTGCAGGCCCGCACGTTCCACGCGGCGGCGCTGCGCCAGCTGCGGTACTTCGCGGCCCGGTTGTTCGTGGGCCGCGAGCTGCCCGAGCTGGTCGAGAGCAAGGGGCGGCTGGTCGGGCTGGCCGCGTCGCGGGCCGGGCTGCGCCTGGAGCGCACCATGGCCCGCGACCTCGCCTCCGAGATCGAGTGGGCCAAGTCGTGCCTGATCGAGCCCACCGAGTACCCGATCGAGGTGGCGAAGGCCGGTCGCGAGCCGCCGATCGACGCCGAGAAGATGTCCGCGGTGTTCGTGGAGTACGAGCGGGTCAAGCGCACCGCCGGCACGATCGACTTCGAAGACCTCCTGCGCGCCGCCGCCTGGGGCATCGACCTGCACTCCGACGTCGCCGAGCAGATCCGGGCGCAGTACCGGCACTTCGTGGTCGACGAGTACCAGGACGTCAACCCGGTGCAGCAGAAGCTGCTCGACGCGTGGCTCGGCTACCGTGACGACGTCACGGTGGTCGGCGACGCCAGCCAGACGATCTACTCGTTCACCGGCGCGTCCTCGGAGCACCTGATCGACTTTCCGCGCCGGTTCCGCGGCGCCACCGTGGTGCGCCTGGTGCGCGACTACCGGTCCACCCCGCAGGTGGTGGGGCTGGCCAACGACGTCATCGGGCAGGCGCGGGGTGAGCTGGCGCGGCTGCGGCTGAAGCTGGTGGGGCAGCGGGCTCCCGGTCCCGAGCCCGAGCTGCGCGCCTACCCCGACGAGCCGGCCGAGGCGTCCGCCGTCGCCCGGCGCTGCGCCGAGCTGATCGCCGCGGGCCTGCCCGCGAAGGAGATCGCGATCCTGTTCCGGGCCAACGCGCAGTCCGAGGCGTACGAGGAGGCGCTGGCCGAGGCCGGGGTGCCGTACGTCGTCCACGGCGGCGAGCGCTTCTTCGAGCGCGCCGAGGTGCGGCAGGCGATGGTGGCGCTGCGGGCGGCCACCCGCACCGAGGAGGTGTACCCGTCGCTGCGCGACACCGTGGTGGCGGCGCTGGAGGCGGTGAAGTGGCGGCCCGACCGGCCGCCCGGCGGCGGTGCCGCCCGCGAACAGTGGGAGGCGCTGGCGGCGCTGGTCGCGCTCACCGACGAGCACCCCGACCACACGCTGGTCGAGTTCAACTCCGAACTGGCCCGGCGGGCGGCGGCCCAGCACGTCCCGGTGCTCGACGGGGTCACGCTGTCGTCGCTGCACTCGGCCAAGGGCCTGGAGTGGGACGCGGTGTTCCTCGTTGGGCTGGTCGAGGGCATGCTGCCCACGGCGTACGCGAAGTCGCCCGAGGCGTTGGAGGAGGAGCGCCGGCTGCTGTACGTCGGCATCACCCGCGCGCGGCAGTGGCTGTGGCTCTCGTACGCCGGCGCGCGGGCACCGGGCGGGCGGCAGCGGCGGGCCTGCCGGTTCCTGCCGTCCCTCAATCCCGACCGGCCGAAGACGCGCATGGCCGCGGTCCGCACGAAGCGCGACCCCGACGGGACCCGCCGGCGCGTGCTCGTGTCGTGCCGGGTGTGCGGTGCCACGCTGCTCAGTGGCGGCGACCGCAAGCTCGGCCGGTGCGCCGGCTGCCCGTCGGACCTCGACGAGGAACTGCTGGAGCGGTTGCACGAGTGGCGGGCCAACCGGGCGGGCGCCCAGAAGCTTCCCGCGTTCGTGGTGTTCACCGACGCGACGCTCACCGCACTCGCCGAACGGCGGCCGGCGAGCACCGAGGAGCTGGCCGGGATCGCCGGCATCGGCCCGCGCAAGCTCACGATGTACGGGCCCGAGGTGCTCGCCATCGTCGCCGGCGCCACGGTCGGGCCCCGCCCCGGCGGTGACGCAGCCGAGGTGGAAGACCTGTGACAGGGGCGTTCGGTTGCAGCCGACCCCTGTCAGAAAAGTGTCTGCAAGTTTCCCCCGTAATTCGTTTGCCTTGATCGCAGTAGCGGGCTTAGCCTGCCTGTACACCTTGCACCGACGGTGCCTGGTGACCACTGAGAGAAGCACACGACGAGACGCCCGGAAGGGGGTGCCACCGGTGAGGACACACATGATCAGCGAGCCGATGGCAGTGCCCTGCCCGACGTCCCTGTCGCGCGCTCTGGTGCTCGAATCGCCGCTGGCTGCCTCCGCCGAGGCCCACCTCATCGTGGGTTACGGCGCTCTGGCGGCGTTTGGTGGCGGTACGAGCGCTCCGACCGCTCTGCTCGCCCGGCCCCAGGTCCAGGTCCAGGGGACCAGTGTGCCGAATGGCAAGCCAGTTGCCACGAAGCAGAGCGTTGTCGGAACGGACCCGGTTGGCGGAGTCCGCGGAATACCACCTCGAGGATGGCCGGTCTAAAAGACCGACAGCCGGCTCACCTCGAGGCCGCGGAACCCGATACCCGGGATCCGCGGCCTCTTTAGTTTTTCGCAAGACCTTCCGTCCACAAGAACGTAGGAAGCGAGGTGACCGGGTAATGAACCTGGTCATGACCCCTCTCGGCGCTGCCGGGTCGGGTGCTGGTGTGTCGGCGAAGTCGGCTCTTCCGTGCCGCAACTTCGACCCGGACCTGTGGTTCGCTGAGGCTCCGGCTGAGCTGGAGCTGGCCAAGTCGCTGTGCGGGGACTGCCCCGTCCGCGTCGAGTGCCTGGCGGCCGCGCTGGACCGGCAGGAGCCCTGGGGCGTCTGGGGTGGCGAGATCTTCGAGCGTGGTGCCGTCGTTCCGCGGAAGCGGCCGCGGGGTCGTCCGCGCAAGGAGGACGTCGCTCGTGACGCGGCTCTGCGTGTCGAAGCCACTGCCCGGGCAGCCGCGGCCGTCGCCATCGTGGCGGCCTGAGATGACCACCATTCCCACCACTGTCCGTCCCACGAACGCCGTTACGACTCACCCGAAGGACTTCGTCATGAAGCTCGTCCGCTCCGTACAACTCATCAACGAAGCTCTATCCAGAGCGCGAATGCGTTCGCCTCAGACCGCGAACTCTGAGGCGACCCGATCGGCCCGACGGATCATGATGGCTGCGCGCCGCGAACATGACCGGATGGCCGGCCTGTAAGGCAACACCCACAGAAGAAGTCCCGCGATTCTCGAACGCCCGCCTCCACTTCTCCCGGAGGCGGGCGTTCGCCCGTGTTGCCGCCTGTCGCGCCTCAATCGCGTTGCTGCGTGAGCTCCCAGTTGTACTGACGGCCTGCGGGGTTCGGGTCGTTCCACACGATGCGCCAGTGTCCACTGGGCGTGGGTTCCGGATCCGACGTGCTTCCCCAGCCCTGCCGCTCGACCAAACCCGGCTTGCGCGTGCTCGGGGGAAAGATGAAATGGATCTCGATGTTGTCGAGGGACGAGGCGCCGTTGTTCATCGTCGGAAGGCGATCCTGCCAGCCCAGCCGATCGGTCCCGGTATCGCGAAGTCGTTTCCACAGGCCCACCGGCTGATAGGTGGACACCCAGTCGACGGGCGTTCTCCACGCAGGTTCGAACATGAGCCAGACGCGCAGGTAGCGCGCCTTCTCCACAAGAGGAAGGACGGTGATCTTGCCGGCCTGGTCGGTCAGCCCGCAGGTGAATCCGATTTCTGCCAGGCGCACTACGCGCTCGTCGTCGGTGGGAATGATCGGTCGGTAGGCGCGGTGGGTCAGTTGAGGCTTTGGCGTCGTGTGCCACTCCTCGACAACCCGGTCCTCGGCGTCGACCTGCCCGATGTGGATCGTGATCTTGATGCGGTCTCGAAAGAGGCTGGTTTCCCAGTCCATCGTTCGCACGAGTGCCTCGACGTACTGCCGCTGCCGCTTGTTCGCCGCGGCCAACTGCTGGCGAAGGCGTCGGTTTCTTGCCACGTAGTACCGGTGCCAGAACCGTACGACGACAAAGAATAGCAACGCGATACAGAGGAGGAAGAGGAGTCGTCGGTTCGTGCCCGCAGAGAGTCCGGCCAGCCCGGCGGTGCCCGATACGAGTCCGACAACGAGCGCGACGATATCGGCGATCCCCCGGTTGGGCCTATCGGGCGGAAGCGACGAAGCCGAAGCTTCGTCATGATTTGCCGTATCTAAGGCCATAAGCCGGATTATTACTTGCTATTTAGATTTCGCTAAGGAGAATCACTCCTGCGGGTGACGGCCTGCTTGGCTCAGACGCCGAATTACCTATAACTCTTATACGGGATTAATCGGACCCGCCGAGGGTGGAATCGGGGCCAGGCTGCGGGTGTCGTTGCTGGTCAGGGGGCTGCTATGCGGTTGGGGTCCACCGACCGCGCCAAACGTCCGCCAAAAGATTGACCGCTACGGGTGGTTGTGATCATCGGACCGATTGGCGATTCTTGCTTGGCGCTACACGCGGTCATCGCGCCATTACTTCCCATCCGGAGGCGATCCGTTATGGATTTCCAGACCTTCGAGACTCCCGTCAATTCCACCGACGCCCCCGCACCGGCGGCTATTCCTGGCGAAGGCGGTTCGGACGGCGGCGAGGGCGGCACCAATCCGGGGGTTTTGCTAGTGGCGTCACTGCTTCTCTCGGCCGCATTCCTCACTGTTGTTTATGTGGCGATGGCGGCCAGCGGCTGACTGCGGATACGACTCGGCCCGAGCATATCTGCCCGGGCCAGGTGCTCTGACTGGTGTCGTCGGCAGACGAGGCGTCTGCCGAGACAACGCGACGCGTCAGACCATTCCGCCGTCACCGCCATCACAGGCGGCGCTCAAGTGAACTGCAGTCGGCTTCTGGTCGTGTGCCATGTCGTTCATCCCTTTCGCGGTACAGCCTGACGATTCAATGCAGGCCAGGCCGCAGGCGACGTTACCACCGGAATCCTTCGGTTGATCTGATAGCGCGGAAACGTGCCCGGACCTATTAACCGATACGTGCGCACGAGCGCGTGTTCACTCCGGCATACCCGCCAGACCGAGCGGATATGCGGTTACTTGCTCAGCGCGGGGCCGCCGGCGAAGCCGGGGAGCCACTCCAGCAGGATGCCGCGGTACGGGGCCTTCGCCTCCAGCTGGCACAGCACGCCGATGGAGCCGAGCGTCACCCGGTGGATCAGCAGGTACGACGGAGGCAGGTTCAACTGCCGGCCCAGCGCGTAGGCCGGGCTCTTCGGGCTGGCGACGCGGGTGGCCTCGGCGCGGAGCCAGGCCCGGGTGAGCCGGAACTCGTCGACCGCGATCGGTTCGAGCATCGGCAGCAGGTAGTCGAGGATCGCCTGCGCGTCGATCTCCAGGTCGGGCTTGATGAACCCCTCCGCGCGCAGGCCCTCGACGACGCCTTCGGCGTCGCCGGCCAGGGCCAGCCGCGTGAGCCGGCCGATCACCTCGGGATGGCCCTCGGGCAGCCGCGCGACGGCACCGAAGTCGAGCACGCCCAGGCGGCCGTCGGCCAGGATGCGGAAGTTGCCCGGGTGCGGGTCGGCGTGCAGCATCCCGGTGCGCGCCGGAGCGGAGAAGTGCAGTAGGGCCAGTCGCCGGCCGGCGTCGTCGCGGGCCTCCTGCTCACCCTCGCGGATGAGCGTGGACATTTGGACGCCGTCGACCCACTCGGTGACCAGCACCTGCGGGGCGGACGCGACCACCTCCGGCACGTAGATGTCGGGGTCGTCGGCGTACGCGGCGGCGAAGGCCGCCTGCGCGGCGGCCTCCAACTCGTAGTCCAGTTCCTCGGTGATCCGGGCGCGTAGCTCGGCGACCAGCGGTTTCACGTCCAGTCCCGGCTGAATGATCTTGAACATCGACGCCAGCCGGCCGAGTTGGTTGAGATCGGCGACCAGCGCCTTGCCGGCACCCGGGTACTGCACCTTGACGGCGACCTGCCGGCCGTCCTCCCATACCGCCCGGTGGACCTGGCCGATGCTCGCGGCCGCGGCCGGCGTGTCGTCGAACTCGCGGAACCGCGACCGCCACTCCGTGCCCAGCTGGCTCGCGAGCACCTTGTGGACGCTGGCGGCCGGTAACGGGGGAGCGGCCTCCTGGAGCTTGGTGAGCGCGGCCCGGTACGGTCCGGCCAGCTCCTCGGGCAGGGCGGCCTCGAATACCGACAGCGCCTGCCCCATCTTCATGGCGCCGCCCTTGAGCTGCCCCAGGACGCTGAACAGGTGCTCGGCGGTGCGCTGCTGCACCTCGGCGGAGATGACCTCGGACGCGAGCCCGGTGACCCGCTTGCCCAGACCCAACGCGGCCCGCCCGGCAAAGCCCAGCGGGAGGGCCGCCAGCTTCGCGGTGCGGGTGACGGCACGGCGCGGGATGTCTGTCATTAGGAACCATTGTTACTCGGCCGGTCCGTCTGCCGGCCCGACCCGGAAGATCGACGTCGGCGAGAACAGTCACACCACGGGTGCGGGGGCCAGGTCCGGCGCCGCGCGGTGCCCGGTCCGGAGATCTCGACGACGGCACCGACCGTGCGGACCGGCCGCCCGTCGATGTGCCGGAGCACCTCCTCCGCCGCGTACGCCGCACCGGCGAGCGCGGTGGTCACCCCGCACACTTCGACGCTGTCGCGGGCCGTCGCGATCTGGGCGGCGAGCTGCGGCCAGGCGCTGTCGCGGTCGCGCCGGTGCAGCTCGAGGCAGGAGCCGCACGGAGACCCGGACGGCGGCACGAGCGGGCCGACCAGCACCAGACCGTCGCGCAGGTAGGCGTCGAGCCGGGCCGCCCCGCGCTCCCGGACCCCGCGGGTCGCCAGCGCCGACCCGGGCCGCGACCCGACCCGGACGACGAACGTGGCGTCGCCTTCACGCAGCGGGGTCAGGACGGCTTCCGGGGCGATCCGGCGCACGGCGTCGGCGGCGGCGCTCGCCCGGGACCGGTGCTCGTCGGTGGGCAGGAGACCACCGAGCATGGCGTCGTCGACGCGGGTCCAGCCGTCGAGGGCGGGGTCGAGCCGTCCGACGCCGGCCGCACCGAGGGCGGCGGCAATCAACGCGCCGAGCCACGCATGACCGGCGACGAGCACCTTGGCCGCCGCGCGGCGGCGGAGCATCTCGGCGGGAGTGGTGGGGTCGGGGCGGATGGCCAACGAGACCCTACCGCCCCGGGGCGAGGCGGATGCGGCCGAAGACAGCGGGGCCGGGGGAGCGTTTCCCGCGGGTGGTCTCGGGCTCCGGCCCGACATCCCCGCCCCGTCGCGCCGGGCGGGTGCACCGGTTCGCCGGCCCACCGGGTCGGCTCGCAGGGCGGCCAGGGCCAGCGCCCCCGCCTCGCGGGCCATGCGGTCGCGCTGGTGGTCGGTGAGCCCGACCGGGAGCAGCGCCTGCCGCGCGACCAGCAGCCCCGTGCCGCGGAGGGCGGTCAGGAGGGCCTCGACCTCCCGGTCGGTCACCGCGAACTCCACCGCCGCGGCCAGCACGGTGCGCAGGCTCCGGGAGCCGTCGAGCAGGTCGAGGACCCGGGCCATCGCCGGGTTCTGGAGCTCGAGCACCGTCGCCAGCTGCGGGTCGGTGCCCAGCTGCAAGGTGTGCGTGTCGCGCCACAGACGGCGCAGGTGGGGGATCAGGAGGGGCCGTCGCATCGACGCACCCTGCCACGCCGGCGGCGGTCGGCGCCCCGTTGTCCACAGGCCCACACGCATGGGCATCAGGGTTGTCCACAGTTCACGCGGGGTTATCCACAGACCTGTGGACGACGAGTCCCTGATCCGACAGGAAGGGCCGGGCCGGCGTCCTGCGCGTTGCGCGGAACGTCGACCCGGCCCTGTCGGTAGCCCGGGTGCGAGGCGGCGGGCGTGCGTACCGGAAGCGTGTCGAAGCGGGCCTGCGAGGATCGGTCAGCCGGTACAGGTGGCGGCCCGCCGCCCTGGGTGGGTCAGGCCTTGCCCAGGATCCGGTTGACCGTGGTGCCGCAGACGGGGCACTTGCCCTTCGCCATGCGCATGCCGGTCTTCGTCTCGGCGATGTCGCCTTCGAAGTCCCGCTTCTCCTTGCACTTGACGCAGTAGCCGTTGTAGGTGTCGGCCACTTCTGCCCTCCTTGAGTCGCGCCGTGCCTTCGTTGGCGCCGGCGTCGCTGACGGCCCGCACGTGCGTGTGACCGTTTCCAAACGGATCGCGCCGGGCGAAAGGCCCGACAGCCTGCCTGAGCAGGCCGATCCCTGTGTGAGTGTGCCTTGTCCGACTGCTGTGGCAGTTGTGCCCAGCCGGGACACGCCGATCTAAGGTGCGTAAACCTCCGTTTCCACAACATGTGGACGGCGCTGTGGGTACCGTGTGGGTGACCGGTGGACAACCGCCCTCTCCAGCGCGGAAAACTGTGTAAACGACCAGACCACCGTCCACTCTGACCTGCGCGTCCGGCGTTCGCATCCTGGGAGCGGGCCGAACGGCGATCATTTAATGGCCGCCAGGGGAATCTTTCCGGAGATAAAGCACCAACTGGGTCGAATCATCCGGGTGTCGGGATTTGACTCTTGCGGAACAAGGGCTGTCGAGCGCTAGGTTCCGTCCGTGGGCGGTTCTCAGGCCGGCCGGCATGGCGCGTAAGCCGGTGGTAGAAGTGCGGCGTAGCCAGCGCCGCAGGCGCACCGTGTCCGCGTACCGAGACGGTGAGCGTGTTGTCGTACTGATCCCGGCCCAGTTCTCGCGTGCTGAAGAGCGCGAGTGGGTCGACCGGATGCTCGAACGGCTGGCCTCCCGAGATCAACGCGCCCGTCGGGGCGACGCGGATCTGCAGGCCAGGGCCGTCAGGCTGGCCATGCGGTACCTGCACGAGTACCCGGGCGCGGCCCGTCCGTCGAGTGTGCGCTGGGTCAACAACCAGAACGGGCGGTGGGGTTCCTGCACCCCGGCCGACCGCACGATCCGGTTGTCGCACCGCGTACAGGACATGCCCGACTGGGTGCTCGACTACGTGCTGCTGCACGAGCTCACGCACCTCGTCGTCCCCAGTCACAACAGCGCGTTCTGGGATCTCGTCTCGCGCTACCCGCGGGCCGAGCGGGCCCGGGGTTTTCTCGAGGGGGTCAGCGCGGCCGCCGGTCTGGACATGTCCGACGATTAGCGGGTGACCCGCCGCGTCGTGATCGCTCTCCTCGGGCCGGTGCCGTGGGCGCCGCCCGGTACCGACCCGGCCACCTGGCGCCGGGCCCTGGCCGAAGACGTGGTCGATCTGATCGCGGCGCTCGCGGCCGCCGACGCGGCAATTGCGATTAGACCGCGTGAGCGCGGCCTGGCAGCAGAGGTGGCCTGGCCGCGGATGCCCGTGTACGACGCCGACACCCCGCGGGCGGCTCTGGACGCGGCCGCCGCCGACGGCTACGAGCAGGCGGCCGTGCTGGCCGGCGACGCCCCCGACGTGCCCGGCCTCCTGGTTGGCAAACTGCTCCAGCCGCTGACCACCCGGCACGCCGCCGTGGCCCCCTCGACCAGTGGCGGTCTGCTCGGGATTGCCGCGCGCACACCGGTCCCGGAGTGGTTTCCCGATCTCGACCTCGACGCTGCCGCACCCGCCGACCTGCGCGACGCGGCACCACGCCGCGCGATGGTGGCGGTGACCCCGGCCTGGCACCGCCTGCGCGGGCCGGCCGACCTGGCCAGGCTCGACCCGGCCCTGGACGGCTGGGACACCACCAGGGCCCTGCTCGGCGGCTGATAGCGCTCTATCAGGTCGCGGCCGCGCCCGTTCCTGTCGTGCGGCCCGCGCCCCGTTCCGCTCCCGCCACGTGCCGCCCCCGCCGATCTTGCAGTTGTGGCCCCCTCGATATGCCGTGATATCCCGACATAAGGGCGGCCACAACTGCAAGATCGGCGCGCTCGGAGCGGTCCCAGCGTCGCGACGGGCGCTCGGGGGCCGTGCGGGCGCTCGGGGGCGGCGCGACGGGCGTTCGAGTCGGGCGGGGCTGGGGCGCGCGACGGGCCGTTGTCGAGGCGCGCGTCGATCTTGCACTTGTGGCCGCCTCTATTTGCGGAAATGTCATGTTTTAGGTGAGGCCACAACTGCAAGATCGGCGGAGAGCGGGCGTCGGGGGCGCCCGGGGGACTGGCGAAGCGCTACTGGGCCTCGGGCTTTTCCTCCGGCGGGTCGTTCTTGGCCAGCTCCTCGAAGAGCTGGTCGAAGTCGACCTCGGCGTTGGCCTGCCCGCGGGCGTAGGCCTCCGGGTCGGCGAACGCCTCGGCGTCGGGCATGAGGTCGGGGTGACCCCACAGCGCGTCGCGACCGGCGATGCCGCGGTGCTCGGTGAGCGCGGCCCAGAGCGTGGCCGCCTCCCTCAGCTTGCGCGGGCGCAGTTCGAGGCCGACCAGCGCGGCGAACGTCTGCTCGGCCGGGCCACCGGCCCCGCGCCGGCGCCGGAACGCCTCGCCGAGCTTGACCACGTCGGGCAGCCGCTCGCCGGCCGCCCGGTCGACCACGTGGCTGACCCAGCCCTCGACCAGCGCGAGCATGGTCTCCAGCCGCGCCAGGGCGGCCTGCTGCTGCGGGCTGTCGTCGGGGGTGAAGATGCCGTCGAGGGCGATCTCCTGCATGCCGGTGGGGTTGGTCGGGTCGAACTTGCCGACCGCGTCTTCGATCGCCTCGCGGTCGACCCGGATGCCGGCGGCGTACGCCTCCACCGCGGTGAGAATGTGGCCGCGCAGCCACGGCACGTGGCTGAACAGGCGCTGATGGGCGGCCTCGCGCAGGGCCACGTACAGCCGCACCTGGTCGGCCGGCAGCTCCAGCCCGTCACCGTAGGTCTTGATGTTCGCCGGGACGAGCGCGGCCGTGCCGGCCGGACCCAGCGGAAGCCCGATGTCGCTCGCCGACAGCACCTCGGCGGCGAGTGACCCGAGCGCGGTGCCGAGCTGGCTGCCGAACAGGGCGCCGCCGAGCGACGACACCATCGCCGACATCGGACCCATCTGGCCGCGCATCTCCTCGGGGACCAGCTCCGACATCGCCGCGACGATGCGGCCCGCGACCGGGTCGCACAGCTTGCGCCAGACGTCGAGGGTGGCGGCCAGCCACTCGCCGCGGGTCCAGGCGGTGGGGACCGTGAGCCCCGACGGCAGCTCGGACTCGGGCTCCAGCCACAGGTCGGCGAGCCGAAGCGCCTCGATGAGCTCGGCCTTCTCGGCCGGCGTGACCGGCGGGTCGCCGACCGGCTTCTCCGCTTCCGGCAGCTCGTTGGTCGGCGCCTGCATGCCCATGAGGTTGGGCAGGCCGAACCCGAAGATGCCGCCGGGCATCGCGCCGCCGCCGGTGAGGTGCGCCTGGGCGACCTGGCGCGCCAGGTCCCAGTTCACCGGCCCACCGCTCGTGGGCGCGGAGAACATCTGCTGCAGCTGACTCATGAACTGCTGCATCTGCTGCGGGTCGTTCGGGTCGGGTGCGCCGGCGAATCCGAAGCCGAAAGGAGAGTCTGGCACCCGTCAACCGTACGCCGCCGGGTTGGCGCTGGCTGTGCCCCGGCTGTGAATACGCTCAGGGCTTGACACTGCGTGGTGCGCGTGACGGATAGAGTCGCCGCCATGGGACGTCGCGGAGCCACCCTTCTTCTGGGTGCCGTGCTGCTGTTGCTGCTCATCTGGCAGGCGGGCACGGCGCCGGTTCCGTACGTCGAACTCGGCCCCGGTCCCACCGAGAACACGCTCGGTTCGCACGGCAACAAGCCCATCATCACGATCGAGGGCCGCGCCGAAACGCCGTCCGCCGGGCAGTTGCGGCTCACGACCGTCAATGTCCGCGACAACCTGACGCTGCTCGACGCCGTGCGCGGCTGGATCAGCGGTGACAGCTCGGTGGTACCGCGCGACCTGGTCTACCCGCCCGACAAGACCGAGGAGCAGGTCGACCAGGAGAACGCGAACTCGTTCCGGGCGTCGCAGACCAGCGCGGAGACGGTCGCGCTGCGCAAGCTGGGGTTCCCGGTGCTGGTGACGGTCACCGAGGTCGCGGGCGGCTCGCCGGCCGAGGCGACGCTCAAGCCCGGCGACGTCATCACCACGATCGACGGCACGACGGTGACGTCCAGCCAGAAGCTGCGTGACCTGGTGCGGGCCAAGCCGGCCGGCACCGTGCTGCAGGTCGGCTACACCCGCGACGGCGTCGCGGCGGTCGCCGGGGTCGCCACCGCCAAGGCCGAGGACGGGTCGCCCCGGCTCGGCGTCGTCATCGAGCACAAGCAGCCGGCGCCGTTCGACGTGAAGTTCGACCTCGACCGGATCGGTGGCCCGTCGGCCGGGCTGATGTTCGCGCTGGGCGTAATCGACAAGGTCGATCCGGTCGACCTGACCGGCGGCATCCGGATCGCCGGCACCGGCACGATCGACGACGAGGGCAACATCGGCGCGATCGGCGGCATCCCGCAGAAGCTGCGGGGAGCCAAGCGCGACAAGGCAACCGTGTTCCTCGCGCCGGCGGCCAACTGCGCCGAGGCCAAGGCCAACGCCGTGCCGGGGCTGCCGATCTACCGCGTCGCGACTATCGACGACGCGCTCAACGCACTGCAGGCGCTGCGCGAGAAGCGCACCCCGGCGCTCTGCTGAGCTCCATTTTCCCGTCCGGTTTTCTGGTGGTTTAGGCACTTTCTCGACCGTGCGTACCGGCACGGCCTCCCGCTGTCAGACTGGGTGGCTACGCTGGTGCCCGTTCGGGGAGCCTCTGCAGGGAGTCATCGTGGTAATGCGCACCCCCTTGTCCCGCGTCAGCCGGCGGGGCAGGGTCACCCTGGTCGTCCTCGCCGTGCTGCTTGTGCTCATCGCGGTCACCGACCGCGCCTTCGATATCTGGGCCGACTGGCTGTGGTTCGACGAAACCGGCTACACCGATGTCTACAGCGGCATCCTCACCACCCGGGCACTCCTGCTGGCGACGTTCGGGCTCGGCGTCGGGCTGATCGTGGCGGTCAACCTGTGGCTGGCCTACCGGATGCGCCCGCTGCTGCGTCCCCACTCCGCCGAGCAGCACGCGCTCGACCGCTACCGGATGTTCCTGCTTCCCCGCATGGGCACCTGGATCGCGCTCATCGCGGGTCTCATCGGTCTGTTCGCCGGTATCGCCGCGCAGAACCGGTGGCAGCAGTGGCTGCTGTTCACCAACGGCGGCTCGTTCGGCGTCCGTGACCCGCACTTCGGCGTCGACGTCAGCTTCTACATCTTCGAGTACCCCTTCTACCGGTACCTGCTCGGCGTCGGCTTCTTCGCGGTGGTCGTCTCCCTGCTCGGTGCGCTGGGCCTGCACTACCTGCTCGGCGGCGTGCGCCTGCAGGGCGCCGGCGACCGCATGACCCCGGCGGCCCGCGCGCACCTCACCGCTCTGGTGGCCGCGTTCGTGCTCCTGAAGGCCGCCGCCTACTTCCTCGACCGGCGCGGCCTGCTGCTCGGGTCGAACCCGAGCGTCGACAACCTCAACGGGGCCTCCTACACCGCGATCAGCGCGCTGTTGCCGGCGAAGGAGATCCTGGCCTGGATCTCGCTCGTGGTCGCGGTCGCGATCCTGGTGTTCTCCAACGCGTTCGCCCGCAACCTCGTGTGGCCCGGCGTGGCGCTGGCGCTCCTCGGAATCTCGGCGGTGGTGATCGGCGGGATCATCCCGGCCGGTGTGCAGTCGTTCACCGTCAAGCCGAGCCCGCGCGAGAAGGAGAGCCCGTACATCCAATACAGCATCAACGGCACGCGGGCGGCGTACGGGATCACCGACGTCAAGACGGAGCAGTACAAGGCCGACGTGACCGTGCCACCGGGCGAGCTGCTCACCGACACCACCACGGTGCCGAACGTGCGGCTGCTCGACCCGGCCGTGGTCAACGACACCTACACGCAGAAGCAGCAGGTGCGTGGCTTCTACGAGTTCGCCGAGAAGCTCGACATCGACCGCTACGAGGTCGGCGGCAAGACGCAGGACTACGTGGTCGGCGTCCGCGAGATCAACTACAACAAGCTGAGCGCGACCCAGAGCAACTGGCAGAACAAGCACACCGTGTTCACCCACGGGTACGGGTTCGTCGCGGCGCCGGCCAACCGGCTGGTCTGCGGCGGGCTGCCGTACTTCGTCTCCGGCTTCCTCGGTGAGCAGCAGACCCAGGGGACGGAGGAATGCCAGTCGGCCACGGAGCAGATTCCGACCTCGCAGCCGCGTGTGTACTACGGCGAGCAGATGAGCGAGTACGCGATCGTCGGCAAGACCGGTGGCAACGACTCCGAGTTCGACCGCCCGAGCGGAAACACCGACCAGTACTTCACGTACGACGGCAAGGGCGGCATCGACGTCGGCTCGATGTCACGTCGCATCCTCTACGCCACCCACCTGCGGGAGACCAACTTCCTGCTCTCCAGCGTGTTCAACGAGAACTCGAAGCTCATGTACGTGCGTGAGCCGCGGGCGCGGGTCGAGAAGGTCGCACCGTTCCTCACGATCGACGGCGACCCGTACCCGGCGGTGGTCAACGGTCGTGTCCTGTGGATCGTCGACGGGTACACCACCGCCTCGACCTACCCGTACTCCACCAAGGTCGATCTGCGGGGTGCCACCACCGATGCGACCACCGGTGAGGGCACGTTCGCGCAGCAGCGGCAGGACATCAACTACCTGCGCAACTCGGTGAAGGCCACGGTCGACGCGTACGACGGCACCGTCACCCTGTACTCGTTCGACGACAGCGACCCGGTGCTGCGGGCGTGGAACAAGGCGTTCGGCGGCAAGCTGGTCAAGCCGAGCAGCCAGATTCCCCGGGAGCTCACCGACCACCTGCGCTACCCGGTCGACCAGTTCAAGGTCCAGCGTGACCTGCTCTCCCGGTTCCACGTGACGGCGCCGAACGAGTTCTTCTCGCAGCAGGACTTCTGGCAGGTGCCGGCCGACCCGGCCAACAACGGCCAGGAGAAGCAGCCGCCGTACTACGTGCTCGCCAAGATGCCCCAGCAGGACGACCTGAACTTCCAGCTCACCGCTGCCGTGGTGCCGAGGAACCGGGCCAACCTGGCCGCGCTGGTGAGCGGGTACTACGTCGACGGCAAGCCGGTGCTGCAGGTCTACGAGCTACCCGACAACACGAACATCCAGGGTCCGGCGCAGGTCCACCAGAAGATGGTCAACCAGGACCAGGCGAGGCAGGACATCACCCTGCTCGAGTCCAGCGACTCCAGACCCGTGTTCGGCAACCTGCTGTCGCTACCGATAGCCGGCGGCATGCTGTACGTCCAGCCGCTCTACATCCGGTCGACGAGCCAGGACAACTCGTTCCCGTTCCTGAACAAGGTGCTGGTCAACTTCGGTGACTACGCCGCCTACGCCAACACCTTGCAGGCCGGCCTCGAGGGCCTGGTGACCCAGGCCAACAACGGCCGACCACCGGCCGGCCAGGCCCAGCCTCCGTCCGGTACCCAGCCGCCCCCGTCGAACGGCACCCAGCCGGGCGCCAACCAGGCCCTGGTGACGGCGGCGGCCAACGTCCAGACGGCGATCGCCGAAGTACGGGCCGCCCAGCAGTCCGGCGACTTCGAACGCTACGGCCGGGCCCTGAAACAGCTGGACGAGGCGATGAAGGCCTTCGAGGAGGCCCAGAAGGCCGCTGCGGCGGCCGGCAGCGCCACCCCGTCCACGCCACCGTCGGGCTCGCCGGGTGCCTCGGCCCCGCCATCGGCTCCGGCGTCCTCGGCCCCACCGGGCTGACCCCCGTCCAGACGGATACGCCGTCCGTGCCCCTCGCCGGGGGCGCGGGCGGCGTTTTCCGTGGGTCTTGCCTGGTGGGGAGCCGGTTTGGTGGTGGGTGAGGGCGTGCGCTAGAGTTATCCCAGCGACGCGGGGTGGAGCAGCTCGGTAGCTCGCTGGGCTCATAACCCAGAGGTCACAGGTTCAAATCCTGTCCCCGCTACCACCGGAAACGGCCTTCCAGAGATCATCTGGAAGGCCGTCTTCGCGTCTGGTGTAGCCAGATGTGTAGCCAGCCGTCCCGAGAACGAGGCGGCTTTGAGCAGGCCCGCCACGCTCATACCGCCCTCGGCGAAGCGCTCCGGCTCGCCTATTAACGGGCTTGACGCACGTGAGATGACGTGGGCGCCTTCCAGCCGATCTCGGCGCTCGGTCTGCGGCATGGGAAGTGCGAATGCAGTCGAGGCGGTCGGTTACGAGGCGCACAAACGGGTTTCGCCCGGCAAGAGTCAGCTATCTACCTTGCAAGCGAAGGACTTGGCTCGGCTCCTCAATCTTCCTTTCAGGCGAAGCGGAAATTCCTATTGGCCGTGCCTAGACTAAGCGGATCGTTGCCTCGTTGGTCTGCCGTCCGCGATCATCGTCCCAGGTTACAACGCAACGAGCCTGGACTGGCATGCCCATACCTAAAGCAACCGGAAAGCGCACCTCGCTGTTTGGCGCAAGAACCGCAACATCGAAAGGTGTGTCAACATCGCTAACGATGATTCGCCACGGAACATCGTCGCCCGACCGTTCGTCCTTCACGTCGAATTTAACGTTTCGCGCTGGCGCCTTTCCGGAGTTGAAAAGCGCGATATACCAGTTTCGGCTGGAACTCACTTGACCCCTGGAATTTGTGCGGACCTTTTCCTCGGAAGTCGTCCGCGGCCAGATCTCGGCGTACTGTGCCTTCGCGGCTGAGGGAGAGGCTAGTTGCACCTCAGCACGTCCTCGATTCCTTGAAACGGCGGCGACTAGGATCTGCTCGACGTTCGCGGCCAAGGTGACATTATCCTCGTATTCGAGGACGAGAGAGTTGGTCTTTATGTCGTCTAGGTAGTTCCTCAACCTGCCTAGTTGGTCAGGGTCTATGCTCCGCGTGTCGGCGGGCCGGACCGAACGAAGAATTCCTACGTACCCGCCGTTCTTGTTAACTCGGTCGATCTCTTCGGTGGTTCCCGACTCGGTCGAGGCCGTTGGTGTACCGATACGATTAGCGAATATCGCAATGCATATGTCGCAACGGTCGACCAACTGTTCATTGATCGATTCCTGAGGGGGTCGCCCGAACTCGGCCGCCGCGTTGTGGTTCCACGACACGGGCAATACGACGGCGCCAAAGCGCTCCCCGTATGTACCGTTCCAGCGGGTGATTGCGTTTCGAACCACGGCGAGATCGGATTCGGTGACGTCACCAGGACACGAAATCAGAAGCTGACTCACGACAGCACTAAAAGGCATTTCAACCTTCTACTATCCCTGGCGTCCGGCATCTCGGTCGCCGTGGTTGATATTGGAAAGGAGTGATGGTGTCGCCGGAGCGCCCAAGGCGATGCGCGCTGGCCTGACGGTTGACCAGGCTCAGCTTGTCCACGCTGCGCCCAGCAAACCCCTGCGCCTCATAGGTCGTCCTGCTGACCTGTGGGAGTACAGCAGTAAACAATCTATGGTCTGCGCACTCCGGCGGGCCATACGACAGTGACCTCGAGCGAAAGCTTGCGCGCATATTCGACTACATCTGCGGTTCCGCCAAGGCCGCGAGCTGGCATTCCATCCCAAATTGCAACTAAGGATTCTGACTCCCGAACGATCTCGCGGCCGGCCTCCATAAAGGCCTTCTCGCCACAAGGATAGTTGGTCAGCGAAACGACCTGAGTGGCAAACCCAAGAAGGCTCAGGTAGTTGTCTCTTTCGGACGGCGTTGAGAACGTCTGTTCGTACTCGCGGCATGGTATTACCGCTCTAAGATCGCCGCCCGACTCTAGAATTAGGCGAGCGAAGAGCTGATCTGCACCTGCCGCCAGGCAGCCGACACCAATCAATGGTCGTTCGGCGGAGTTCAGTATCTTCTTGACCTCCGATATGATGAAGTCTCTTCCTCGGGCAGGTAAGCGCTGGTGGCCCGATACGCCAAGTATTGTCATATTAAGTCTCTATCGATGAGAATCCAGTAGTGTCTACCGAGCGCGGTTAACTCGCATGCCTTAGAGTTTACGGCCGCGTAGTAGAGGTGCTTCTCGCCAACAGGTCGAAGAAGCTTTGCATCGCGACCTTTCTGAAGAATGGCAAAATCGGCCTCGTTCTTTTCGTCGTGAGGTAAAACGTCCGGTTCATAGGACGGGCTCAGAGGAAACACGAAATCCGACCTTGGAAAGAGCTTCATCATATGGCGGAGCTGCACCAGTTCCATGGCGGGGAGCGTCCGCCGAAGATCGTGCAAGCGATCTATGTTTGCCTTGAACGTGGGCCGCTGATCCCATGCTCCGAACATCTCTGATAGGTGTGCGTAAACCCCAGCGACCGTGACTTTGCCCAAGATATCTGCCGCACCTCCTTCGAGTGCATCGCAGAGATAGGTCGAGAACATCCCTCGTCCCGCTGGGGTTTCAGATGCGGTCTGATCGGCGCGTGCTGCGGCAAGTATGGAGGTCCCGCGACGGATGAAGGTTGCCAAGTCGCCGAGTTGAGGGACACCTCCTGCTGCTCCTGAAAAGCAACAGTCGAGAATGACAATTACCTCGGGAATTGGTGAATTGGCAATCTTGGTCAAGACCTCCGAGAACAAGACACCGGGGGTCGTGGGGGTGCCGTCACTCGTCACGAGTGCCACATCGTTTGCCAGTTGATGTCCATGGCCGGCAAAGTAGAATATGGCGACATCGACGGCAGGGGACAACAGCTGATCGATTGCTTCTAATAGTTCATCACGCGTGACTGGACCTCCCGAACTAAGCATTGTCACACAGTCGAAGTTCTTTGACTCATCGGCATGTCTCGACAGGAGCGGGTGGAGTGCCACAACGTCATTGCAGCAGCCGGAGAGCGCGCCGAAGTTGGCGTAGTCGTCAACGCCGACCAGTAGCGCGCGCTTCACCGTGCGTTCTTTCCTTCTCGCATGCCCTGCTTGATGAGATTTCCAACGTTCGGCCAAGTCCAGATCACGGTCCGGTTGCGCTGAAGCCCGATCGGGAGTGTGCTCGATGGTCCTGCGTTGTCGACGTAAACCCCAAAAACTGGGACGTTCTGGGCTTTCGCCATCGCGATTTCTTTTGTGACGCCAGTGGCGCTGGCCATGTAGCGACCCACAAGGACGATTACCATGTTGGTCTTGTTGATCTTCTGGCGGATCAGGTTTTCCCACTGTGATTGCGGAAGGGCGGCTTTGGACGACCAGTCGGACACATTGAAAGGGGTGGGTGAGTCTTTCGCGCATTGGCCTGCAAACATGCGCTTTGAAACCTCGTCATGATCGAAATCAAAGCTGAGGAAGGCGCGAGGGATGGTCATCGTTGACTCCACGGTAACTGGCGGTTGATCTCTGTCGGTGGCCGCTACGTAGCGTAGCCGCCGCTGGAAGGACCCATCAAACGTGATATTTCTTCACGCGAAGGTTTATTGAGGTACTTAAGATCTTGAATTGCGTCGACTGGCAGGCGACTGCGGCGGCCGGGGCTCGCCTTCAGGGGAGACTTACTGGAGCGAGCCCACCGTTCGGCAATCTTGTTGACCGGGCTACGCCGACACGTGGACCTTGGCTTCGCCTCCGCTGGGGGCACCGCTTGGCTGTAGCCAGATGTGTAGCCAACTCGGGTCGGCACGGCGGCCCACAGGTGAAGACGCCTGCGACGACCGAGCTCTCGGTCGCAGGTCAAGACAGAATCGATGAGTCGGCGTGGGATAGGCGAGACGCCCGCCGGCCTGCTCGTAACCCAGAGGTCACAGGTTCAAATCCTGCGCTTGACCTTGTAGAGAGCTTCCACAACATCCAGAGTGGTTCAAAGTACGTTCGGCGCTTTCCGATGGACAGAGGGCCCACTGTGGCGTCTGTGGTCTGTGACCTCGGACCATATGGAGTGTCGGATGTCCGGACGTCACCCGGTGATTGACCAGGCGACGTCGGTCGCCAGTACTGAAATGCCGCTATGCCAACCGTTCGGAGGGTGATCGAAGCAGTACTTAGAGCGACGATGGCGGGCGTGACAACTACAGGTGGTGAGCCCACCCACGACAACCTGACCACCGCCCAGCCGGGTCCGTTCCAGCCCTTCCCGATCAGCTCGGCGCCGGTTTCTCCAGGCGTCGCTCCGCAAGGCTTCAACGGATCACCTCCGGCAGCCCTTCCACCTCCACGGCCAATGGCACCCGCGCCGAGTCGGCCACGGCGGGGCGTGCCGCTGCCGATTGCGATCGGAGGTGGCATTGCCGCGATCTTGATCTCCTGCTTCGCAGGCCTGGGTATCGGTGCTGCGGGCAGCCAAGACAAGTCGCCCAAGGCGACGTCTGCGACGCCGGTGCCAGATGCCAGAACAGTGACGGAAACAGTGACTGCCTCGGCAGCCGCACCGGCCCCAGTGACCTCGACGGTTACCGTCACAGCCGCCCCACCCGCTGGCGCTGCGCCGCCGGCAGCCGGCGGCGCGACGATCGAGGAGGGTACGTACAGCGTCGGCGTCGATATCCAACCCGGGACGTATCGAGCTATTGGGGCGGGGTCCGACTGCTACTGGTCTATCACCAAGTCTGGCAGCAACGGGTCCGACATCATCGAAAACCATATCGGCGGAGGCAACCTCACCGTCACGCTCAAGGCGGGCCAGGACTTCACTTCGCAGCGCTGTGGCACCTGGTCGAAGACCAAGTAGATCAGCAGGCGGCAGGCAAGGTCCTGCGACCAGATCTGTGACCAAGGACGGATCGAGAAGCGGCGCCCCGTCGGCCGGGCGCGATCTTCCGGAGCCCCACCCGCGCGACCTACGACGTGCCGATCAGGAGTGGCCGTCCCGCGCGGGCCCAGTTCACCGCCAACTCCGAGTCGACCCAGTGGGATTCGTCGTAGAGGCCTTCCGCCAACGCAGACGGAACCTCGGCCCGGCTCAATGTGATCGTCGGCTGGGGCCAGTCGTCCGGGTCGTCGACCGGGGGGTGGGGGTCGGGGAGAGTCGTGGAGAAGCGGCACAGGATGTGGCCGGTGCTTCGCAGGTTCAGGTCACCCTCGTCGCAGATGGTCAGGGGGCAGGTGGTGGTGCCGGCGATCGACAGCGTTCCGTCGTTCGTCGTGAAGTCGATCAGGCGGGATACCTGGGCGCCGCCGAACACGAACAGCATCGTGGCGTCCAGGGTCAGGACCTCCGCCCTCAGGGCGCCGGTCACCATCAGGGCGAACGACTCCTTCACGCCGGCGTCCAGATCCAGCGTGCCGTCGACGGTCAGGTCGCCGTCGACGACGAACGCGGTCAACTCGCCCAGATAGCGGCCGTCGGGGTCGAGGCCGCACCGGCGGAACAGGTCGCCGCCGCTCCAGTCGCCGTCGATGTGCAGAGAACCAGAGTGGACGTAGGCGGCGTCGAAATCCACGTCGAAGTCGAACCTGCTCAGATCCAGCTCCGCGTCGGCGGAGTCGAAAGAGGTCTTGGGCCACGGCGGCATGTCAGCTCCCGGTGATCGACCGGCGTCAGCATACAGAGAACCGGTGATTTCGGGTCCCGGGTTGCATTGCGTGCCGGTGGGCGTCACAGTGCCCGACATGAACAGCTTTCTGGTGCTCCTCAGCCAGGTGAGCGCCGAGGTCGCCGTGGCGACCGATCCCGACGACGTCGGGCCTCGACAGGCTCTCCTGCTCGCCCTCCACGCCGGCGTCAACGCCCCGCGCGACCCCGACAACCGGGTCCCCTGGAACCGCTTCGCGTCGACGCTCGCGGAAGCGGACCGGGAACTGCAGGCCGGCCTCCGCGACCCGGTCGACCTGGTGACGGCCAACGTGCCGCCGATCGACCCGGTGGACGAGAACGGGGAACCCTTGCGCACCAACGTCGTCGTGCTGACCCGTCAGCTCAGCGACCTCTACGACGCGGCCGCGGCCGCCGGCCAGGGTGCGCCGTGGCGGCAGATCGTATGGGCGAAGGTGGCCCAGAACCTCGCCGACGCGGCCGACGACCTGGAATAGCGCTCACGCCCGTCCCAGAAAGCCTATGCACGCCAGAAGTAGACGTTGTCCAGGTCGCCGTGGAACTGGTCGGTGTCCACATCGGACTGTGCCGCGTTGACCCGCTTGCCCGCGATCACCGGTGCCCCCGTGGGCACGATCGGCCCCATCGTCGTCGTCTGACGCGCCGGCGGCGCCACCGGCCGCCCCGTCGTCGGATGGACCACCCGCGTCTCGAACACCGACGCGCTGAGCCGGGTGCACCGCACGCGGTACCACGTCCCCGGAACGAGCGCGAGGTCCGCCGGCAGCAGCACCACGGCGGTGCCGTCGGACCAGCGGCACGACGGCCGGCCGGAGTCGACCTGCAGTTTCCACTGCTGCAGACCCGTACCGGCGGCGCCGAACTGGAACACGTTCATGCCGGCCACAGTGGACGGTGGTTCGGTGAGCCGCACGTCTGCACCGAAGCTGAAGATGCCGTCGCCGGGAACCAGCGTGTCCCCGCGCGAGGGGCGCACGATCGCCTGCGGGCAGGGTGCCACCGGGCACGAGCCACCCGGGAAACGCAGGAACCGGCCGGCCACCGACGTCACGGATCCGCCGCCGCCGGTCTCGATCGTGCCGTCGAGGTCGTGGCCGCTGCTGTCGGCGACCGTGCCCGACGCGCTCAGGCCACCCCGGTACAGCAGTTGGACCCCGCGGCCGGGTGTAGTCAGCGTGCTCCACGGCAGGGCTTCCTCGGGGGCGGAGGGCACGGTGGGCGCAGCAGCGGCCGGAAAGGGTGCCGCCAGCGGCATCAGGACAAAACCCAGGGCGGCGACGATCGCGGGGAGGCGTCTCACGCGGAGAAGTCAAACGGTGGTTACGCTTCGTGGTCAATCGCCGGATCGGGGTCGGCGTGACGGGTGATGACCGTAGGCTGGGCCAACGGACCCCGACCGAGAGGACGCGCGCGATGAGTTTCATCGACCGGGTGAAGGACCTTGCCGACCGGCACGACGATAAAGTGGACCAGGCGCTCGAGAAGCTCGGCGACGAGGTCGACAAGCGCACCGGTCACAAGCACAGCGGCATGATCGACAAGGTCGTCGACGTTGCGCAGGAGAAGACCGGCAAGGGCGACACGACGCGTCCCGCATAGCAGGACCGCCTGAAGCAGGAACGCGGGAGCTTGACGCGCGCTCCGGGCATGGCGGAAGCTGTGCCCAGCGCGCACCAGGGCGCCTCCTGTCCGCGGCAAGCACCGAGTGCACCTGGACTCCTGCAAAAGACGACTCCGTGACTGTGTGCCCTCCCGTCGCGTCCGGTGGTCAGCGGACGCCGGGCGCGGAGACGGAGATGTCCCGTGACCACCGAGCTACCCACCCGGCCCGACCTCACCCAGCTCCGCGGCCAGGCCAAGGACCTGCGCCGGGCCGTCGTCGGCGGTAACCCGGCCGCGTTGAAGCGGGCCGAGGCGCTGAAGAAGCGTCCGGACGAGTTCACCCTGCGCGACGCGCAGCTCGTCGTGGCCCGCGAGTACGGCTTCGCCGGCTGGCACGACCTCATGACCGAGGTCGGCCGGAAGCAGGTCGCCGAGCGCGACCTGCACCGCTGGTTCGGCGTCCAGCTCAACAACGAGACCTGGGACCTGCTGGAGCAGATCGGTCCGCACAGCCCTCTCGCGGATCGCGAGCGGCTCCTCTACGCCGCCTACGCCTCGACCTACCACTGGTTGGAGGCCGGCAACACCGCCAACCACGCCCGTGGCGAGCACCTGATCGCCTCGGTGGCCGTGCGCATCGGCGAACCCGACCTGGCGCTGCGCCACGCCCGGAGGTGCGCTCAGCTCGTCGAGGAGCACCCCGAGGCGATGGAGGACTGGGACCGCCCGCTCGCCGCGGAGGTTCTGGCGCGATCCCTCGCCGCCACCGGTGACGGTCCCGGCGCCCGCGCGGCCTGGGAGCGCGCGAAACAACTGGTCGAAGTCGTAGCCGAGGACGGCGAGCGCCGGGCCGTCGAGGACCTGATGAAGACCGAGCCCGCCTGGCCCTAGCGTGCCGGGACGTGCTCGCGCAGCGGCGGATGGGCGGGCTGGCTGATCTCGTGGTGGTGCTGCGGTTCGGCGTAGTAGCTCAGCCCGATGACCGACGCCAGCGTGCCCACGAAGCCGAGCGCGGCCACCCACTCCCGCCCGGGGTGGATGCTGTCGCCGAGGAACAGCAGTCCGATCACCGCCGCCGGTACGGCCGCGGCCGCGTCCATCGCGGCCACGGCGGCGGTGGTCGAGCCGCGCTGCATCGCGAGCCCCAGCAGGAGCTGGCCGACGACCGAGTGGCCGACCAGGAGGTACAGCAGCGGGTCGGCGAGGAAGAACCCGTCGAGGTGGTGCACCGAGGCCAGCGGACGCGAGGCCACCGCCGCGGCGCCGAAGGCCAGCCCCGCGAGCGAGCCGAGCACCACCGAGCCGGGTGCGCCGTGCATCCGGACGGCGAAGAACCCGCCCAAGGCGATCACCAGCAACGCGAGGGCCAGCAGCGCCACGCCGAGGCTGCCCATCGGGCGCGACGGCATCGGCTCGGCCGAAATGATCAACCCGGCCAGGCCGAAGCACAGCAACGCGAGCAGCAGGATCTCGGTGGTGGGCAGCTTCCACTTCAGCACCAGCACGCCCAGCACGGCCGTGACGCCGAGCCCGGCGGCCACCGCCGACTGCACCAGGAACAGCGGAAGGTCGCGCCGGGCGAGGAACGCCAGCGCGAACGCCGCGAACTGGAATCCGATTCCGAACAGGTACGCCTTGTGCTGTCCCAGGCGCCACAGGAGCCGCGGGCTGAAGCCCTGGTGGAGGTCGGTGTTGGCGGCAGCGATCGACTGCAGGAGGTTCGCCACGCCGTACGCGACGACCATCGCCGCGAGGAAACCCCAACCACCGGTCACCCGGAGAGCTTAGAACGGCCCGGTAGCGATCACCGGGCAGGCCGCGAAACGCGTCGAAGCTAAGAGTCGAGACCGATGCGCTCCAGCACCGTGGCGTGCAGCTTCCCGTTCGTGGCGACGGCACTGCCGCCGCCGGGGCCGCGCCGGCCGGTGAGGTCGGTGAACTCGCCACCCGCCTCGGTGACGATCGGTACCAGCGCGGCGACGTCCCACAGCGACAGTTCCGGCTCGAGCATCACGTCGAGGGCGCCCTCGGCGAGCAGCATGTAGCCGTAGAAGTCGCCGTAAGCCCGGGTGCGCCACGACGACCGCATCAGGTCGAGCATCGCGTCGAGCTTGCCGACCTCCTCCCACGAGGTCAGCGACGAGTAGCAGAAGGACGCGTCACCCATTCGCGACACGCCGGAGACCTTGATCGGCGTGGCCGCCGCGGCGTGCCGCCCGGCGTAGGCGCCGTGGCCGACGCCGGCCCACCACCGCCGTCCGAGCGCCGGCGCAGACACCAGGCCGACCACCGGTTCGTCGTGGTCGAGGAGCGCGATGAGCGTGGCCCAGATCGGGACCCCGCGGACGTAGTTCATCGTGCCGTCGATCGGGTCGATGACCCACTGGCGGGAGCCGCCGCCGGGTGCCGGCGCCGCGGCGGCGCCGAACTCCTCGCCGAGCACGGCGTCGCGGGGACGGGCGCGGGACAGGGTCGCCCGTAACGCCTTCTCCACCGCCGTGTCGGCGTCGGTGACCGGGGTGAGGTCGGGCTTCTCGGAGACGTGCAGATCCTGAGCCCGGAAACGGGCCGATGAGATCGAGTCGGCGGTGTCGGCGAGCATGTGTGCGAGCGCGAGGTCATCGGCGTACCGGGCCATGCGGTAAAACGCTAGTCGACCCCGTTAGCGTGGCAACCATGAGACCGGACGTACTCTGCGGCCAGCTTGCCGAGCCAGACCGGCTGCGGGTGTTCGCGGCCGTGGTGCTGGGGGCGTCGGCGCCGGCCGATGTGGTGAACGCCACGGCCCTCCCGATGCGCACGGTGATGGCGGCGTTGCGCAGGCTCGAACAGGGAGGTCTGGTCGGGTCCGCCGGGGGCGCCCTGGTCGCGGAGGTGTCGGCGTTCAAGGACGCGGTCAGAGAACATGGGACCCACGCGGAGCCGGCCGAGCCCATGGACCCCGACCGGCAGCGCGACGCGGTGCTGCGCACGTTCATCGTCGACGGCCGGATCCCCCAGTTGCCCTCGGCGTGGGCGAAGCGCCGGGTGGTGCTGGAGCACATCGTGCTCGCCTTCGAGCCGGGTGTGCGGTATCCGGAGAAGGAGGTCAACGCGGTCCTGCGGGCATGGAACGACGACTACGCCGCCCTGCGCCGCTACCTCATCGACGAGTCGCTGATGGAACGGGAGAAGGGCGAGTACTGGCGCACCGGCGGTTACGTCGACGTGGTCTGAGCGCCGAACGTCACCTCGATCGCCGACACCTGGTCGCCGCGCCAGCGCAGGAGCATCTGCCCGTCGTCGCCGCTCGCGTCCCACATGAACAGGGCGCGGGCGGTGTCCTGGTCGAGCGTCTCCACCGCCTCCAGCGTCATCGTGTCGGTCGGCGGCTGTTCGGCGTAGGCGACGGCGATCTGGTCGCGGCCGTGGAACGGGCCCACCGGCATGTTGGTGAACGCCATCAGCGCGTCGTCGGTGAGCGACGCCGTGAAGGGCGCCCAGTCGCCCGTGCGGACGCACTCGTTGAAGAGTTCGCAGTGCCGCTCCACGGCACGCGTCAGGTCAGCCATGCGTTTGCTCCCCAGGATCATTTTCACCGGCACCGATATCCTCGCGGAACCGGTTCGGATCGTCACCTGCCTTCAGCGCGAGCAGCCGGCGGTACGACGCCAGCCGCCGCGGGTCGGCACCGCCCTCGGCCACCAGCATGTCGAGCCCGCATTCGCCTCCGGCGCCGGTGTGGTCGCAGTTCGGTGGGCACCGGGTCGAGGCCTCGACCAGGTCCGGGAACCCGTGCAGGATGCTGTTCTCGGTGACGTGCGCCAGCCCGAACGACCGCACCCCGGGCGTGTCGACGATCCACCCCACGTCATCGGGCAGCCGTAGCGCGACCGCGCTGGTCGAGGTGTGCCGGCCCTTGCCGACCGCGCTCACCACGCCCACGGCGCGGTCGGCGTCGGGCACCAGCCGGTTCACGAGCGTCGACTTGCCCACCCCGGAGTGCCCGACGAGCACCGACAGCCGGCCGCTCAGCTCGGCGAGGAGCAGGTCGAGCGGCCGGTCGGGCCGGCAGAGCACGTAGGGCAGGTCGAGGTCGGTGTAGTAGTCGAGCAGCGCCTCGGGTCCGGCGAGGTCGGCCTTGGTGAGGCACAGCAGCGGGTCGATCTCGGCGTCGTAGGCGGCCACGAGGCACCGGTCGATGAACCCGGTGCGCGGCGGCGGGTCGGCCAGCGCGCTGACGATCACCATCTGGTCGGCGTTCGCTACCACGACGCGTTCCTGCCGGCCCTCGACCGAGCCCTCGACGTCGTCGGCGGTACGCGTGAGCGTTGAGTCACGCTCTTCTATACGCACGATGCGCGCCAGGGTGCCCGCGTCGCCGGTCGTGTCGCCGACAATGTGCACCCGGTCGCCGACGACCACGCCGTGCCGGCCCAGCTCCCGGGCCCGCATCGTGGTTACGCTGCGCTCCTGGTCGGGCAGCCAGACGGTGTATCGGCCCCGGTCGACGGCGATGACGAACCCCGTCAGCGCGTCGCTGTGCTTGGGCCGTTGACGCGTACGCGGGCGCGAGGACCGACCCGGTCGGATCCGGACGTCGTCCTCGTCGTACTCGCGTTTGCGTGTCAGCCGTTTCCTCCCGCTGTTCCCCGCACCATCGCTGACCATAGTGCCGGAAACTGCGGGAGTGTCTTGGAGGTGCACGCGACGTCGGTGAGGTTCACGCCCGGAACGGTGAGCCCGATGACGGCCGCGGCGTGCGCCATGCGGTGGTCGTCGTAGGTCTCGAAGACCGAGCCGGTGAGCGGTCGCGGGTGGATCTCCAGGCCGTCGGCCAGCTCGTGGACCTGCACACCCAGCCGGCCGAGCTCCCGGGCCAGCGCGGCCAGCCGGTCGGTCTCGTGTGCGCGGATGTGGCCGATGCCGGTCAGGCGCGACGGCGAGTCGGCGAGCGCGGCCAGTGCGGCCAGCACCGGCGTCAGCTCGCCCACCTCGGACAGGTCGGCGGTGAGCCCGTGGATGCGGCCGGTGCCGCGCAGGGTGAGGCCCTCGGGGGTCAGCGTGGCGGCGCCGCCCATCGTGGTGAGCAGCTCACGGAGCTGGTCGCCGGGCTGGGTGGTGCCGATGGGCCAGTCTGCGATCGTCACCTCGCCGCCGGTGACCAGGGCGGCCGCGAGGAACGGCGCGGCGCCGCTGAGGTCGGGCTCGATGTTCCAGGCCCGGCCGGTGAGCCGGCCGGACTCGACGGTCCACACGTTCGGCGTGCTGTCGTCGACGGCGGCACCCGCGAGCCGCAGCATCTGGGTGGTCATGCGCAGGTGCGGCGCGCTGGGCACCTTCGGGCCGTCGTGGCGCACCACGATGCCGCGGTCGAACTCGCTGGCGGCCAGCAGCAGACCGGAGACGAGCTGGCTGGAGGCCGACGCGTCGATGGTCACCTCGCCGCCCTGCACCCGGCCGGAACCGTTGACGGTGAGCGGCAACCCGCCGTTGGCCGAGGCGATGTCGACGCCGAGCGCGCGCAGCGCCGTGATCAGCGGCGCCATCGGCCGCTGCCGGGCCGCCGGGTCGCCGTCGAAGGTCACGGGACCGTCGGCCAGCGCGGCGACCGCCGGCAGGAACCGCATCACCGTGCCCGCGAGCCCCACGTCGATGGAGGCCGGCCCGGACAGCGGGCGGGCCCGCACAGTCCACAGCTCGTCGTCGCGCGAGGAGACGTGGACCCCGAGGGCGCGCAACCCGGCCGCCATCAGCTCGGTGTCACGGGCCCGCAGCGGCGCCCGCAGCGTGCTGGTGCCGGTCGAGACCGCCGCGAGCACGAGGGCCCGTGCCGTCATCGACTTGGAGCCGGGCAGGCGCACCGAGGAGGTCACCGGACCGGACGCGGTGGGTGCCGGCCAGGGAACGGGGGTAGAGGTCGCGATCGCCACACCTACAGTCTGACGCCCGGTCGGTCACGCTGAGATCGCCCGGGCGGGTCTCCTGTTGGATGGGACGCGACGGACAGCCGAGTCACTCTGTTGGCGATAGTGTGGACATATGTGCGGTCGCTACGCCACCTCCCGCAGTTCGGCGGACCTGAGCGCGCTGTTCGACGCCGACGACGACACCGGCGACGGCCTGGAGCCCGACTACAACGTCGCACCCACCGACCCGGTGCCGATCGTGCGCATCTCCCGCAGCGCGGAGGGTCGTGTGCTGTCGCGCGTGAAGTGGGGCCTCGTGCCGTCGTACGCGAAAGACACCAGGGGCGGCGCGCGCCTGATCAACGCGCGTGCGGAGACGGTCACGAAGTCGGGTGCGTTCTCGCCGTCGTTCCAGAAGCGACGGTGCCTGGTGCCGGCCGACGGCTGGTACGAGTGGTTCAAGCGCGGCCCGAAGGACAAGCAGCCGTACTTCATGACCGACCCCTCCGGCGACGTGCTCGCCTTCGCCGGCATCTGGGCGGTCTGGGGACGCGGCGATGACAGGTTGTTGTCGTGTTGTGTCCTGACCACAGCTGCCATCGGCGACCTCGCGGTGGTTCACGACCGGATGCCGCTCGTGCTCCCCCGCGAGCGGTGGGACGACTGGCTCACCGCCGAACCCGCCGACGCCGAGGCCCTGCTGACGCCCTCGGAGGCACTTGTGGAGGGCCTGGAGATCCGTCCGGTAGGTGCCCGAGTGGGCGATGTTCGCAATGACGGTCCGTCACTGGTCGAACGGGTAGAGGCACCCCTGCCGACCGCTTCGACCCCTGATCGCGCCGATCTCACACTGTTTTGACCGCATTTATGCACGTAAAGTTTTTGCTTTCTCTGCGTGAACCCTTGTATCGGGTGTCACGAGTGCGATAGAACAACGCGCCGGCGGGCTTTCATTCGTGCGCCACGATGGCGTTTACGAAACGAGGGTCCGCAATTCTGTTGTTCTTACCCACGGGGGAGGTGGGTGAATGACCCGGGCGCGGATGCCTCGCCCGCACGAGGTCGCTTCGGCACGGCGCGACCCACGTCTGCAACGAGCGGTTGCGGAGCGTGGTCTCGATCCGGCCTGGCGCACGCGCGGAGCGTGTCAGACCGTCGATCCCGAGACGTTTTTTCCGGCTCCGAGCGAACCGGCCGATGCCGCGGTGGCTCTGTGTCGCACCTGCGACGTACAGGGTTCCTGCCTGGCCTGGGCGCTCGAGGTCGGTGACTGTCACGGTGTGTGGGGGGCCACGACACCACGGGAGCGCCGCGCGATGCTTGTCGCGTGGCGTGGCGACCAGCCACAACCGGTCGACTCGCCGATACGCGAAGAACCGCTGCTGCTGCCGCTGATTCAGCTGATCGCACCGCAGAAGGTGGCGGTTCGCGATCCGGTGGGAGCGACGGTCGGCTGAGCCGCAGACTGGTCGGGTGCGCGAAGTACACACACCGACCGGTCCGGCGCAGGTTCAGATCGACGAGCCGGAAGGCAACATCCGGGCGGTCCTCGCCATCGGTCACGGTGCCGGTGGCGGCGTCGACGCCCCGGACATTCTCGCGGTCCGCACGGCCGCCCTCGCGGCGGGCGTGCGGGTCGTGCGGATCACCCAGCCCTACCGGGTCGCGGGTCGTCGAACGCCGGCCCCGGCCGGTCAGCTCGACACGGCGTGGCTCGCCGTGCTCGAAAACCTGGCGGCGGAGACGGGCACGGTTCCGCTGATCGTGGGCGGACGGTCCAGCGGGGCGCGGGTCGCCTGCCGTACGGCGGCCGCCGCCGGTGCGGTGGGTGTGGTGGCGCTGGCGTTTCCTGTGCACCCGCCGGGGCGCCCGGAGAAGTCGCGACTGCCCGAGATCGACGCCGTCGAGGTGCCGGTGTTCGTCGTCAGCGGTGAGCGGGACCCGTTCGGGGTCACCCCGGAGGCGCCCGGCCGGGAGGTTCTGGTGCTGCCCGGCGCGGTGCACGATCTGCGTAAGGGCGTGAACACGATCGGTGCCGCCCTGGTCGGCTGGCTCGCCCGGCACGGTTGGGCGGCCTGATTCCGGGAAGATTCCCAGCCGCCTCCTTGTTGTGTGACCCGGGCGCCAGAGTTTCGGTGCCTGCGCAGACAACGAAAGGAGCGCGGTCCTTGATCCCGACCCGGGAGCGTGACCCGCGATGGTTGGCCACGGTGCTGGCGGGCCCGGAGTGGCCCGTGTCCGGCTCCACCGGGCTGCCGTCTTTCACCACCGAAGGACTGCCGGTCGCGGCCGGCAGCGTATCCTCGCGGGAACGGTCGAAGGGGGTCTCCCGCGTGGTGCGTACTGAGCGGTCCGACGAACGGCAGGCGCGCTTCGAGCGGGATGCCCTGCCCTTCCTCGACCAGTTGTACGCCGCCGCCCTGCGGATGACGCGCAACGCGGCCGACGCGGAAGACCTGGTGCAGGAGACCTTCCTCAAGGCCTACGCGGCCTTCCACCAGTTCGAAGAGGGCACCAACCTCAAGGCGTGGCTGTACCGCATCCTGACCAACACGTACATCAACTCCTACCGGAAGCGGCAGCGGCAACCCGTGCAGGCCCCTACCGAGGAGATCACCGACTGGCAGTTGGCTGAGGCCGAGTCGCACACCTCGAGCGGGCTGAAGTCCGCCGAGACGGAGGCGCTCGACCGGCTGCCCGACACCGACGTGAAAGAGGCGCTGCAGGGGCTCCCCGAGGAGTTCCGGCTCGCGGTGTACCTCGCTGATGTCGAAGGGTTCTCCTACAAGGAGATCGCCGACATCATGGGCACCCCGATCGGCACCGTGATGAGCCGGTTGCACCGCGGCCGGCGCAATCTGCGTCGCCAACTCGAGCAGTACGCCGTCGAGCGCGGGTTCACCCGCAGCGCGACCCCCGAACGTGAGGTCATGTCATGAGTTGTGGCGATCCACACGATACGGACTGTCGTGAGGTACTCGCCGAGGTGTACTTCTACCTCGACCTGGAAAGCACCGACGAGCGGCGCGACCTGATCCGCCACCACCTCGACGAGTGCTCGCCGTGCCTGCGCGAGTACGGCATCGAGCAGGAGGTGAAGGCGCTCGTCGCGCGCTGCTGCGGCGGCGAGACCGCGCCGAGCGAGCTGAAGAGCCGCCTGCGCAGCAAGCTCGCCGACCTGGTCTTCGAGCAGGAGACCCACGAGTTCCTCGCCGAGTAGGCGTCACCGAACCTCGAACACCGGCCCGCGCGGCGTGAACGGCAGCCGCGCGCCGGCCGGTATGAGATAGGCGTGTTCGCGGCGGATCCGCAGGGTGTTCTCGATGTACCCGTCCGTGATGATCAGGATCGGGCCGTCGGCGGGGAAGTCGTCGACGGTCTCGAGCAGGGTCACCGCGGGCTGAAGCGCCGTGCCGCCGCGGCCACGCACCCGTACGCGGCCGGCGATCGTCTCCACCGGTACGTAGCCGGCGTCGTACGCCACCGCGTCGCAGAACACCACCCGGGCCGCGGGCACGTCGCGGGCCAGCGCGTACGACGCGATCGCGCCCAGCGCCTTGCCGATCAGCTCGGCGTCCATCGACCCCGACGTGTCGAGGACCACGCCGAACGTCACCCGCCGGTCGCGCTCCTCGGGCCGGTACCAGCCCGGCCGGGGAATGTCGGGGGTGGACGACTGGCGGCGCGACGGCCGGGCGTACGAGCGCCGCTTCTCGACCGCCGGCACGAACTCCTCGAACCAGCGGGCCAGCTTCGCGTCCCACGGCAGCGGTGGCTGGCTGAGCACGGCGATCTCGTCGACCAGCCCGGCCGGCAGCAGCCCGCGGTGCTGGCTCTCGTGGTTCGACAGGCCGAGCGTCAGCGCCCGGCGGTAGAAGTCGTCGAGCGCCACCGGGTCGCCCACCCCGCGGGTGGGCTCGGTGAGGATGTCGCCGAGCCCGCGCCCGCGCAGGGTCGCGAGGCGCCGCAGCCGCCGCAGGTCGCGAGCGATCAGGTCGTAGACCGCCTCGGCGGACAGGCCCTGGAGCGCCGTGTCGTAGAGCAGGCCGTCGGGCGGCGCGCCGACGCCCATCTCGACCAGCCAGCCGTTGATCACGTAGTCGCAGGCGACGTTCCACAGGTAGGCGTCGCGGGTGCCGGCGCGGTCGCCGTGCCGCAGCGCGGCGTGCAGCATCTCGTGTGCCAGCACGAACCGCCACTGCTCGTCGTTGGTGAGGCCCGCGAGCGGGTTGATGTAGATCTCGGCCCGCTCGGCGTCGACGGCCGCCACGGAGATCCGCAGCCGCCGGGCCAGGTCGAGATCGGCCACGATCGTGAAGCGGCTCGCCAGCGCCGCGAGCAGCGGGTACGACGAGACGAACCACCGCCGCGCCCGCTCCCACTGGGTGTTCGGGTCGGGTGCGGCACCGCGCTCGAACCGCAGCTTGTCGGACTGGTCGAGCGCCGACCGCACCGCGTCGGCCGCCTGGGCCGCGATGCCGATCGAGAACCGGTCGCCCCACTTCGGGTCCGTGGCGGGCGGCGTCGCCGAGCCGAGGTCCGCGATCGCGCCGCCGGCTCCGAGGGTGGCAAATTCCGCCGGGACCCCGGAAGCGCGCCACCGTTCGGTCAGCGTCGCCTCGGGGGTGGCGGGCAGGTCGGAGACGTCGAACGGGGCCGTGCCCAGCCCGAGCGCCTCCTGGTAGCGGCTGACCGCCAGGCAGCACGCCGCCGTGTACGCGCGGTCGAGCCGGCGCCGGCCGTCGACGTGGCCGAAACCCAGGTGCAGCACGCAGTGGGTCAGGGCCCAGAACCACACACCGGCGTCGCCCGGCATCTTCCGGTTGACCTCGATGACGCCGTCGGGGAAAACCTGCGCCCACCCGCGGGCCGAGGCGACGGCGTATCCGGCGTCAGGGTCGTCGTGGATGCGCACCACGGGCCGATCCGAGACGCTGCTGTCGCGGAACAGCTCGCTGAAGATGCGCAGGCCGCGCACCGCGACCAGCGCATCCTCGTATGGCGTCTTCACGCCCGTGCCGCGACCAGGCGCGGAAGATCGCGGCTGACCTCGATGAGGAACCAGCCCGGCAGCACCGGCATGCCGTCGTCGTCGGCCGCGACCACGATCTGCGCGTACTCGAGCGAGATCTCCGCCAGCTCGACGAGCATCACCTTCGCGCGCGCCGCGAACGACCGCACCGACGGCGACGCGTGCTCGCGGCTCGCCGGCAGGTCCTTGATGAGCCGGGCGCGGAACGCCTCGGTGAAGAAGAACAGCAGGTCGCGGTCGTTGGCCGCGCGTGGCCACGGCGCGTCGCCGCGCACGATCGCGTCGAGCCCGTAGCGGTGCCGCACGGTCTTGACGTAAGCGGCGAACCCGGTGGCGTGCCGCGTGCTCAGCGTGCCGTGGGTGAGCACGGTGAGCGTCTCCTCGTCGACGTCCGGGCCGTAGGAGTGCAGGGCGTCGGAGAGCATGTGCCACGACCGCGGCGTAGAGAACGGCTCCTCGGTCTTCGGCGGCTTGCTCCACAGCTGGTCGGGCCGGTCGGTGAGGTAGTCGAAGATCCACGGGTGGACGCCGTTGTGTGCCGCCCACACCAGCCAGTCGGTCGAGCTGGCCCGCAAGTGGACGTGGACGAGCCGGTTGACCAGCGCGCTCGCCATCGGACGGGCGAGCGCGTTGTCGCTGGACCGGTTGCCCGCGCCGAGCACGATCGAGCCCTCGGGCAGTTCGTAGCCGCCGATGCGCCGGTCGAGGATCAGCGAGTAGAACGCCTTCTGCACCTCGGGCGTCGCGGCGTTGAGCTCGTCGAGGAACAGGCAGTACGGCTCGGTGCGGGCGATCACCTCCGGCGGCGCGAAGCGGCTGCGACCGTCGCGGATCTCCGGGACGCCGATGAGGTCCTCCGGCGCGAGCTGGGTACCGAGCAGCGTGACGCAGGGCAGGCCGAGCGCCGCCGCGAAGTCGCGCACGAGTGAGCTCTTGCCGATGCCCGGCGGTCCCCACAGGAACACGGGACGCACCACCGCGAGGTGCAGCAGCAGCGACGGCAGCTGCGCCGGTGTGACGGTGATCGCCGATTCCATGCCATCGAGGATCGCGGTGCGTCGCCTCCGCGAGCGAGTGATTTTCGTCGGACGGCCGTGATTGGATTGCTGGACGTGCCCAGGCGACACAAGCCAGCAGAACGGGGGAGTGACCGGTGGCCGAGGAGATCCGCGCCGAGATGGTGGCCAACGTGTGGAAGGTCGAGAAGGCGGTCGGAGACCCGGTCGCCGACGGCGACACGGTGGTCATCCTGGAGTCCATGAAGATGGAGATCCCCGTCGTCGCGGAGGTCGACGGGGTGGTCACGCGGATCGCCGTCACCGAGGGCGACGTCATCCAGGAGGGCGACCTGATCGCGGTGGTCGCATGAGCGAGCGTCAGCGAGTGAATCATCAGTGCAGTGCCCGCGAACGCATCGCGGAGCGCAGCGGAGCGATCGCATGAGCGAGCGTCAGCGAGCGAATCATCAGTGCAGTGCCCGCGAACGCATCGCGGAGCGCAGCGGAGCGATCGCATGAGCGAGCGTCAGCGAGGAGCGATCGCATGAGCCCGATCGTCGTCCGGGCGGCCGTGCCCGCCGACTATCCGGCGGTGGCCCGGCTCACCGTCGACGCGTACCGGGCCGACGGGCAGCTCAACGAGGCGTCCGCCACTTACGCCGAGACGCTCGCCGACGTCGCGGCCCGGGCCGAGGCCGGCGACCTGCTCGTCGCCGTCGACCGCGCCACAGACGGCGCCGCTGATGATGGCGCTGACGGTGCCGCAGATGGTGCCGCTGATCGTGCCACCGGCGGAGACCGGGTGCTCGGCTCGGTGCTGTACGTGGAGCCCGGCAGCCGGTACGCGGAGCTGAGCCGCGCCGGCGAGTCGGAGTTCCGGATGCTCGCCGTCGACCCGGCCGCGCAGGGCCGCGGGGTCGGCCGCACGCTGGTGCAGGCGTGCGTCGACCGGGCCGCCGCGGCGGGCTGCACCGCGGTGGTGATCTGCGTGCGTGACTTCGCGATGGCGGCGCAGAAGCTGTACATGTCGCTCGGCTTCGCGCGGGTTCCCGAACTCGACTGGTCGCCGCTTCCCGGTGTCTCCCTGCTGGCGCTCCGTTTGGAGATCGAGCCTGGAGATCGACGCCTAGAGATCGACGAGGATCACCGCGGGCTTGTCTGAGCGCAGGTCGTGCGCGGGGAAGCTGACGCTCGCCCGGTTGCCGACGCCGATCACGTACGCGTCCACCCCGCCCGGCACGGCGGTGATCTGGAACGCGAAGTTGCACCGGCCGGCCTCCGCCACGCCCGGCGACAGGGTGCCGGTGCCGAGCGTGTGACCGTCCGGGTCGGCCACCCGCACCGCCCCGCCGGCCTGGACGTCGTCCGCCGCCGGCGGCGCGGTGCACGGCCCGCCGGAGCCGGCCGGTCCGCTCGCGCCGGCATCGACGTTCGGACCCACGGAGACGTAGCCGCGCAGCGTGAACCCATCGGGCTTGTTGGATCCGCGGTCTCCCGAGCTCAGGAACCCGCACCCCGACAGGGCGAGCCCGGCCGCGAGAACGACCGCCACGACGCGACGCACCAGAGGAACGCTACTCCTGGGGTTATGCGAGGCTGTTTGCGTGTCCACCCTGCGTGACCTGGTAGAAGAGCACACCTCGCTGAGCTCGGCCGATGGCGACCACCTGCACCGGCTGGCCGGTGACTGGCAGCTCGTGTCCGACCTGTCCTTCGCCGACCTGCTCATGTGGGTGCCGGTGGGCGACCAGGGCCGGTTCATGTGCGTGGCGCAGGTGCGGCCGGTCACCGCGCCGACCGCGTACCAGGACGACCAGGTCGGCCGCGTCGCCGGTGGGCCCGAGGTGGCGCACCTGGCGGTGGCCCGCCTCCAGGGCCGCATCTGGCGGGAGGGTGACCCGGTCTGGTACGGCGACACACCGGCGCGCCACGAGGCGATCCCGGTGCGCCGGACCGCCGGCGGCGACGTCATCGCGATCATCGGGCGCGACACCAACCTGTCGACCGCCCGCACGCCCAGCCAGCTCGAGCTCAACTACCTCACCACGGCCGACGACCTCGCCCAGATGATCACCGACGGCGCGTTCCCGCCGGTCCGCATCCCGGGCGAGACCACCAGCGCGCCGCGCGTCGGCGACGGCCTGGTGCGGCTCGACGCGAGCGGCAAGGTGACCTACGCCAGCCCCAACGCGCAGAGCGCCTTCCGCCGGCTCGGCCTGAACGCGCACCTGGTGGGGGAGGACCTGGCGGCGGTCTTCGCCCGGCTCGCCAGCGACCCGCTCGAGGGCAGCGACATGGGCGAGCGCATCGAGGCGGCGCTCCGGGGCGAGGCGCCGGCCCGCAAGGAGATCGAGGCCCGTGGTGCCACCGTGCTCACCCGGGCGCTGCCGCTGATGCCGGCTGGCGTGCCGATCGGCGCGCTGGTCCTGATCCGCGACGTCACCGAGGTGCGCCGCCGCGACCGGCAGCTCATGACCAAGGACGCGACGATCCGCGAGATCCACCACCGGGTGAAGAACAACCTGCAGACGGTGGCGGCGCTGCTGCGGCTGCAGGCGCGGCGGGTCAAGCAGCCGGCGGCCCGGGAGGCGCTGGAAGAGTCCGTGCGGCGGGTCGCGTCGATCGCGCTGGTGCACGAGACGCTCTCGCACTCGGTGGAGGTCTCCGACGAGATCGTGGAGTTCGACGGGATCGTCGACCGGGTCGCGGCCGCCGCCGCGGAGGTCACCGCCTCCGAGGCCCAGGTGACGATGCGCCGCGACGGGACGTTCGGGGTGCTGCCGGCCGAGATCGCCACGCCGCTGGTGATGGTGCTCAACGAGTTGCTGATCAACGCCATGGAGCACGCGTTCGAGAAGGGTGACAAGGGTGAGGTCGTGGTGCGCATCCAGCGCAGCCGGCGCGAGCTGACGGTCATCGTGGCCGACACCGGCCGGGGCCTGCCCGACGGCTTCGACCTGGCCGCCAGCGACCGGCTCGGCCTGCAGATCGTGCGCACCCTCGCCACCGGCGAGCTGGGCGGAACGATCGCGTTGCGGGGCGGCGCGGCGGGCGGCACCGAAGCGGTGTTGTCATTCCCCCTAGCAAAACGGTAGGATTTGTAGTTAAGCCCAGGGATTGAGACGAACCTCACCTTGTTCCGCCACTCGTGTCCCGGCCATGGCACCATGGATCGCATGGTGCCCGGCTTGCGGCTGATCAGCCGCCGTCACGTCGACTTCGGTCGCGTACGCAGCGCCATGTGTCCGGCCGTCTGATTGTCGCCCGCTCTCGGGCGCGCTGACGTGCCGCAGCCTTCGACAAAGTAGTCGCCCCATCGTTCGAGATGGGCGCTGGTTGGCGCCTCAGCGACGTCCCCACAGCTTGAAGGACGCCGCATCTGATGACCGTCACCGAAAACGCACCGACCAAGCGGACGCCGCCGGCGGCCCGACCCGCGCGGAAGCCGCGCGGCGAGGGCCAGTGGGCCGTCGGCCACCGCGAACCGCTCAACCCCAACGAGCGCATGAAGAAGGACGACGGGGGCCTCAACGTCCGCCAGCGCGTCGAGACGATCTACGCGCACCGCGGCTTCGCCTCCATCGACCCGCAGGACCTCCGCGGCCGCCTCCGCTGGTGGGGCCTGTACACGCAGCGCAAGCCCGGCATCGACGGGGGTCGCACCGCCGTGCTCGAACCGCACGAGCTCGAGGACGAGTACTTCATGCTGCGGGTGCGCATCGACGGCGGTCAGCTGTCGGTGGCGCAGACCAGGGTGATCGCGAGCATCTCGGAGCGGTTCGGCCGCGACACCGCCGACATCACCGACCGGCAGAACATCCAGCTGCACTGGATCCGCATCGAGGACGTGCCGACGATCTGGCGCGAGCTCGAAGCGGTCGGCCTGTCGACCACCGAGGCGTGCGGTGACACGCCCCGCGTCATCCTCGGCAGCCCGGTCGCCGGCGTCGCCGAGGCCGAGGTGATCGACCCGACCGAGGCGATCACCGAGATCAACGAGCGCTTCATCGGCGACCCGACGCTCGCGAACCTGCCGCGCAAGTTCAAGTCGTCGATCTCCTGGCTGCCCGACACGCCGTACGAGTCCAACGACATCGCGCTCGTCGGTGTGATCCACCCCGACCACGGCCCCGGCTTCGACCTGTGGGTCGGCGGCGGGCTGTCGACCAACCCGCGGCTCGCCGAGCGGCTGGGCGTGTGGGTGCCGCTGCACGAGGTCCCCGAGGTCTGGCTCGGCGTCGTGCAGATCTTCCGCGACTACGGCTACCGGCGGCTGCGCAACCGCGCGCGGTTGAAGTTCCTCATGGCCGACTGGGGTCCGGCCAGGTTCCGCGAGGTGCTGGAGACCGAGTACCTGAAGCGGTCGCTGATCGACGGTCCCGCCCCCGAACTGCCCGAGCGGCCCGTCGACCACGTCGGCGTCCACAAGCAGTGGGACGGCAACTTCTACGTCGGCGCGGCGCCGCTCGCCGGCCGGGTGTCGGGGACCCTGCTCACCGCCATCGCCGACGCCGCCGAGGCCGCGGGCAGCGACCGGGTCCGCCTGACGCCGTACCAGAAGTTCATCGTCTGCGACGTTGCCCACGATCGCGTGGAGACGTTGGTCCGCACGTTGCGGTCACACGATCTCGAGGTGACCCCGTCAGCGTGGCGCCGCGGCACGATGGCGTGCACCGGCATCGAGTTCTGCAAGCTGGCGATCGTCGAGACCAAGGCGCGCGCCGCCACGCTGGTGGCCCACCTCGAGGAACGGCTCGCCGACTTCGACGTCGACATCTCCATCCACCTCAACGGGTGCCCGAACGCGTGCGCCCGCACGCAGGTCGCCGACATCGGCCTCAAGGGCCAGTTGGTTCCCGGACCGTCCGGGGACCTGGTGGAGGGCTTCCAGATCCACCTCGGCGGAGGGCTCGGCATGGCCGCCGGTCAGACCGCCGGCTTCGGCCGCAAGCTGCGCGGCCTGAAGACGACGGCGGCAGAGTTGCCGGCGTACGTCGAGCGGGTCGCCCGCCGCTACCTGGCCGAGCGCACCTCCGCGGACGAGTCGTTCGCGGTGTGGGTCTCGCGCGCCGACGAGGACTCACTGAAATGAGCGAGCGCGCGGCCCCCATGTACTGCCCGTACTGCGGCTCCGAAGACCTCCGTCCCCACGAGGCGTCGCACGGCGCCTGGGAGTGCCGGTCGTGCGTTCGCGTCTTCTCCGTCAAGTTCATTGGACTCTCGCCAACCCTGTTGGAGGCAAAGCGATGAGCACCGCAACCGCCACTGATCTGAAGGCCCTCGCCGTCGAGGCCTCTGCCCGTCTGGAAGGCAAGTCGGCCGAGAAGGTCGTCGAGTGGGCCGCCGCCGAGTTCGGCGAGCGCTTCTGTGTGACCAGTTCCTTCGCCGACGCTGTTCTCGCCCACGTGGTGTCGAAGGTCGTGCCCGGCATCGACGTCGTGTTCCTCGACACGGGCCTGCACTTCGCCGAGACGCTGCGCGTCCGCGAGGTCGTGCAGCGGTCGCTGCCGGTGACCGTCCGGTCGGTGCGGCCGGAGCAGACCGTCGCCGAGCAGGCCGAGGAGTACGGCCCGAAGCTGTGGGCCCGCAACCCCGACGAGTGCTGCGCGCTGCGCAAGGTCGAGCCGCTGGAGCGGGCCCTCGACCGGTACGACGCGTGGGCCGCGGGCCTGCGCCGCGACGAGTCCCCGTCGCGGGCGAACACGCCGGTGGTGCAGTTCGAGGCCGCCCGCAGCAAGGTGAAGGTCGCGCCGCTCTACAACTGGACGCAGGCCGACGTCGACGCGTACATCTCCCGCTACAACGTGCCGGTGAACGCGCTGCTGCGTCAGGGCTACGCGTCGGTGGGCTGCTGGCCGTGCACCAAGCGCACGCCGCCCGGCTCCGACCCGCGCGCCGGCCGCTGGCCCATGTTCGACAAGTCCGAGTGCGGTCTGCACAAGTGACGTTGGTTCTGGTCGCGCACGGGTCCGCGGACCCGCGCGCGGCGTTGCAGACCCGGGCCCTGGCCCGCGCCGTCGGGGGAGTGGCGACGTTCCTGGACCACGCCGGCCCCCGACCCGGCGAGGTGCTGGCCGGTCTGCGCCCGGCGGTGGTGGTTCCGCTGCTGTTGACGTCGGCCTACCACGGCCGGGTCGACATTCCGGCGGCGCTGGCCGGGCTGGGTACCGAGGTGGCGCTGGCCGACGTCCTCGGCCCGGTCGACGGGGTGGTCCCCCCCGAGCTGCTCGACGCCCTGGCCGGTCGTCTGACGCCCGGCCCGGGGTTCGACGGTCTGGTGCTGGCCGCGGCCGGCACCCGCGACCCGGACGCCCGGGAGACGGTGGCGCTGAGCGCGTCGGCCCTGGGGCGGCGTCTCGGGGTGCCCTGCATGGCCGCGTTCGCCACCTCCGACGGCATCCGCCCCGCCGACGCCGTGGCCCACCTTCGCGCCGGGGGTGCCCGCCGCGTGGCGATGTCGTCGTACTTCCTGGCCCCCGGCAAGCTGTGCGACCTGGCCGCCGCCGGTGCCCTCCGGGCCGGCGCCGTGGCGGTCAGCCCGCCGCTGGGTGCCCACCGCGACCTGGTCGCCCTGGTACGCCGACGCGCCGCGCGCGCTCGCACGCTGGTTGCCGCGTAACGGTCCGCCCGGGCGAGGTGGCGTTACGGTGTGGGAATGCGACAGCTGACGTGCCCCAAATGCCGCGGCGACATGCGCGTGCTCGAAAAGGTGGGCGTTGCGATCGACGAGTGCGTCGAGTGCCGGGGCATCTTCCTCGACCGGGGAGAGCTCGAGAAGCTCTTCGACGCCGAGAAGGCCTGGCAGGCCGAGCAGTTCGGCCCGCCGGTGCCGCCAGGGCCGGGAGTTCCCGGCGGACCGGGGCTCGGAGTTCCCGGCGGGCCTGGAGTTCCCGGCAGGCCTGGAGTTCCCGGCAGGCCTGGAGTTCCCGGCGGGCCCGGAGTTCCCGGTGGGCCCGGGCCGTCCGCTCCCGGCGTTCCCGGGGTGCCGCCCGCTCCCGGGGGCCCGCCTCCGGCTGGATTCCCTCCACCGGGATCACCACCCGGTCCCGGCGGCTACGCGCCACCGCCGCCTCCGGGGTCACCGCCAGGTGGGTTTGCGCCACCGCCGCCTCCCGGGTCGCCGCCGGGTGGTGGGTTCGCGCCGCCGCCGCCTCCGGGGGCGCCGCCCGGTGGGTTCGCTCCGCCACCGCCGCCTCCGGGTGGCCCGGGAGGCTTCGTGCCGCCTCCGCCGCCTCCACCCGGCCACCGGCCACAGGGCTCGCCCTACGGCCACGGCCACCACGGAGGCTCCCACCACCGGCGCGGGTTCCTCGAGGATCTCTTCGACTAGCGGCACAGTGGGAACCCCACACGTAGAACGGCCCCCGGACATCGTCCGGGGGCCGTTCTACGTGTGGGCAGCCGAGCTGGTGCCCGGCTCGCGTATCAGGCGGAGTGGGCACGCACCCGAAGGCCACCGCGGCGCTTGACGGCGCGGCGCTCTTCTTCGCTCATGCCACCCCACACACCGGCATCCTGCCCGGAGTCGAGAGCCCATCGAAGGCACTCATCGACAACCGAGCAGCGGCGGCAGACCGCCTTGGCCTGTTCCACCTGAAGCAGCGCGGGTCCGGATGTTCCAATCGGAAAGAACAGCTCCGGGTCCTCGTCGCGGCAGGCGGCAACGTGGCGCCAGTCCGACATGACGGCAACACTCCTTGCTTCGCGGATTACCAGATCATTTCTATGCATCTCGCGGTACCGGTCGAGTATTGGCGGTGTTGATGTCCGGCAGCGCGTGAGCAGGCGTCTTCGCTTGTGAATACTTTCACGAACTGCCGTGATGTCAAGGGGGCGACTGAGAAAAAATACGGCCGGTGAGCAACCTCACGCACCGTTTGTCCGTATTTATTCGAAAGGCGTTACCCCTGCTCGCAACAGTCAGTAACCAATGTAGTACCGCAGCAGGTTAAACGACGGACCTTCGTTGAGGTGTCGCGCCATATCCACTTGGACTCTCAACACACGACGCGGATCGCCTCGGGAACCGCGACAAACTCCACCTTACCCCGCTCTCCGAGGTAATCACCGTCAAGCTGCAACGCCATAGGACGTTCTGCCCGGAGCACGAACGAGTAAACGTCATGGACGATCATCACCTGTTTCCCGCTGATCCGGGCACGACCGCGCAGCAACTGGGACGCCAGCCGCGCCGTGCTCGGCACCCGCAGCACCTTGATCCCGAGCACGTCGAGCCCTGTGTCGAACGACGCGTCAACCGAGGCGTGGATCTCGCGTTCGCCCAGGTAGGTCCATGGGGCCGTGTTCTGGACGATCGCGCTCGCCAGGCCGAGCTCATCGGGGAAGCCCGATCTCGACAGGGTCATCCCCGGGGTCTTGCGATCGGTCTCGGTGAAGTACTGCGCCACGGCCGACCGGATGTAGAGGCCCGACGTCGACACGCGGCCCTTGAGCCGGGCCCGCTCGACGCGCCGCACCACCTCGGCGTCGAGGCCGAGGCCCGCGCAGAACGTGAAGTAGCGGTCGTCTGCTCGGCCGACCCCGATCGTGCGGGTGCGGTCGTCGCGCAGAGCACCGAGGATCACCTGGGTGGCCTCGGCCCAGTCACGGGGCAGCCCGACCGCGCGGGCGAAGACGTTTGTCGATCCGCCGGGAACGACGGCCAGCCGGGGACGCCGAGCGGCGCCGTACGCCGCGCCCTCGGTGCCGGCCGGATCCGCCGCGAGCAACCCGTTGACCGCCTCGTTGACCGTGCCGTCGCCGCCGAGCGTCACCACGAGGTCGACCCCGTCGCGGGCGGCGTCACGAACCAGCGACACGGCGTGACCACGCCGCATCGTGTACTCCAGCCGCAGATCCACCGTGCCGCGCAGCGCGCGGATGAGGAGATCACGGTTGTATTCGCTGGTCGTCGTCGCCTTGGGGTTGACGACGAGGAGCGCCCGCATGGGCCGAAGGGTACTCCGGCCGCCGGGTTAGGGTGGTTGGCGTGCCGGCCCGGTCGACGACGCTCTGGATCGCCACCGCGATCGTTGTGCTCGAAGCGGTGGCGGTGTGGGCGTACATCGTCTTCCTGGCGGTCGCCACGTCCGGCGAGGCCGGCGCCTGGCGCGTCATCGGCTACTTCGCCCTGTACGCGGTGGCGTTCACGGTACTGAGCGTCGGCCTGTGGCGGCGTCGCAAGTGGACGCGCGCCCCGCTGATCGTGCTGCAGCTGCTGCTCTCGGTGGCCGGCTTCAGTCTCGTGAACAACGGCGCACCGGCCGGTGCGGTGCTGGTGGTGCTGGCCGTCGGGTGCGCGGGCCTGCTGCTCGTGTCACAGACCCGCGAGGCGCTGGGCTAGAACCCGTCGATGGCCGGACGGCGCTTGGTCATGCGGATCGAGGCCCGCCCGTTGGCGATCGCGGCGTCGATCTCGTCGGCGAGCGCGCTGAGTACCTGCCACGAGAACGACTCGGCCGGCAGGCGCGGGCCGGACGACGTGGTGGGGACGCTGGTCTCGACCATCAACGCGTCGTCGGTGACCGTGAACAGGCACGACAACTCGGCTTCGGGGGTCGCGATCGGCAGCAGCATCGCGCACGCCTCGTCGACGGCGATGCGCAGGTCTTCGATCTCGTCGAGGGTGAACTGGAGGCGGGCGGCGAGACCCGCGGTGGCCGTGCGCAGGACGCCCAGGTACGCCCCGGCGGCGGGCACGGAAAGAACGACGACGTCATCTGCCCAAGGCTCTTGAATCACCTGCGTCACACCCGTAATCCCCCTCGCACCGACTCTATGGTCTATGCGTGACTGACATCGCGGCCCCCATACCCGTACCCGGGCGATGGGGGCCGCAACCGTCGAATCGATCAGGCCTGCTTGGTTTCCCAGAAGATCTTGGAGATCTCGTCGATCTTGCCCAGCAACTGCTCGGCAACGGCGGCGTCGACCGAGCCCTTGGCGCCGCTGGCGCCGGCGAGCTTGGTGGCCTCGTTGAAGAGGGCGTGCAGGTGCGGGTACTTCTCGAAGTGCGGCGGCTTGAAGTAGTCGGTCCACAGCACCCAGAGGTGGTGCTTCACGAGCTCGGCCCGCTGCTCCTTGATGACGATCGCCCGGGTGCGGAACTCGGGGTCCTCGTTGGCGGCGTACTTCTCGGCGATGGCCTTGATCGATTCAGCCTCGATGCGGGCCTGTGCCGGGTCGTACACGCCGCACGGCAGGTCACAGTGGGCGCTGACGACGGTACGCGGGGAAAGAACACTGGAGATGAGACGCGTCAACCGCATCGAACCCTCCCGGATGGTTTGCGATGATCCTCCGGTCTGACCCTACTCCGCTCCGCAGAAGCCGGCACAGCAACCCCGAGGCGGTGTGATGCGGTTCTTCACGGCCCGGGTGAGCGGACCGTCGATGGTGCCGACGCTGCGGTCGGGCGACCTGGTTCTCGTGCGGCGCACCGGGGTCGCCCGGCCCGGCGACGTCGTGGTCGCGCGCTTCCGCAGCCGACCCGACCTGCTCGTCGTGAAACGGGCGGTCCGCGCCGAGGCCGGCGGCTGGTGGCTGGTCAGCGACAACGGTCTCACCTCCGACGACTCCCGGGCGTACGGGGTGGCCGACGTCGTGGGCAGGGTGCTCTGCAGGTACTGGCCGTCTCCGGGGTCGGTTAAAGTGGGTCGGGACGTCGGCTGACGCAGGTAACCCCACGCTGCCGCCCTTTCGCCTCGACCCACCGGTCGCCTCCGCGAGAAGTTCATTTTCGAATCGCCAGCGCAATGAAGCGCACCCTGGAGGGCACCGTGACATCGTTCGACCCTGCTGATCCCATCTTCGCCATGCACAAGGGCGGCAAGCTCGCTGTGCATTCGACCGTTCCCCTCGCGACGCGCGAGGACCTCTCGATGGCCTACACGCCCGGGGTCGCCCGGGTCTGTGAGGCGATTGCCGCCGACGAGTCGCTGGTCCACGACTACACGTGGGTCGGCAGCACGGTCGCGGTGGTCACCGACGGAACCGCCGTGCTCGGCCTCGGCGACATCGGGCCCCGCGGCGCCATGCCCGTCATGGAGGGCAAGGCGGTGCTGTTCAAGCAGTTCGGAAACGTCGACGCCGTGCCGATCTGCCTCGACACCAAGGACCCCGACGCGATCGTCGCCGCGGTGACCGCCATGGCGCCGTCGTTCGGCGGCATCAACCTCGAGGACATCTCCGCCCCGCGGTGCTTCGACATCGAGCGCCGGCTGATCGAGGCGCTCGACATTCCGGTGTTCCACGACGACCAGCACGGCACGGCGATCGTGGTGCTGGCGGCGCTGCGCAACGCGTCCACCCTTCTGCGCCGCGACCTGGGTGACCTCCGCGTGGTGATCTCCGGGGCGGGCGCCTCCGGCACGGCCGTGGCGAAGATGCTCATCGCCGGCGGCGTCGACGGCGCCGAGGTGATCGTGCTCGACTCGCGCGGGACGATCCACAGCGGGCGCGGCGACCTCAACGAGGCGAAGCGCGGGCTGGCCGAGATCACCAACGAGAAGCGCACCGACGGCGGCATCCACGAGGCGCTCAAGGGCGCCGACGTGCTGATCGGCCTCAGCGGCGGCACCATCCCCGAAGACGCGTTGGCCGGCATGAACGCCGGTGGCGTGATCTTCGCGTTGGCCAACCCGACGCCCGAGGTGCTGCCGTCGATCGCGCACCGGCACGCGGCCCTCGTCGCCACCGGCCGCAGCGACTTCCCGAACCAGATCAACAACGTCCTGGCGTTCCCGGGGGTGTTCCGCGGCGCGCTCGACGCCCGCGCCACCCGCATCACCGAGGGCATGAAGCTGGCCGCGGCGGAGGCGATCGCCGGCACCGTCGCCGGCGACCTGAAGCCCGACGCCATCGTGCCCAGCGCGCTCGACCCGAGCGTCGCATCGGTGGTCGCGCATGCTGTGGCAGAGACCGCACGGCGGGAAGGGGTCTGTCGCGGTAGCGTCACCTGATGCGCGCCGCCTACGCCGTCACCGCCAACGACGACGACCCGCTCGCCGCCCTCGAGGTCGGCGAGCGGCCCGAACCCCACACCGAGTTCGACCCGAAGACCGGGCTCGACGACTGGGTGACGGTGGAGGTGAAGGCGAGCTCGCTCAACCACCACGACCTGTGGTCGCTGCGCGGGGTCGGTCTCCCGCCCGACAAGCTGCCGATGATCCTCGGCTGCGACGCGGCGGGCATCGGCCCCGACGGCAACGAGGTGGTGGTCAACTCGATCATCCTCGACGCACCAGGTGCCCCGCCGTTCTCGATCCTGTCGGAGCACTTCCAGGGCACCTTCGCCGAGCGGGTGGCCGTACCGGCGGCGAACCTGCTGCCGAAGCCGGCCGAGCTGAGCTTCGCCGAGGCGGCCTGCCTGCCGACCGCGTGGCTCACCGCCTACCGGATGCTCACCACCAAGGGACGCCTGCCCGAGAACGGGTCGGTCCTGATCCAGGGCGCCGGCGGCGGGGTGGCCACCGCGGCGGTGGTGCTGGCGCAGGCGCTCGGTGCGCGCGTCTACGCCACCAGCCGCGACCCGGGCAAGCGCGAGAAGATCGCGGCGCTGGGCGCCACGGCGCTGGAGCCCGGCGCCCGGCTGCCCGAGCGGGTCGACGTGGTGATCGAAACCGTCGGTGCGGCCACCTTCGAGCACTCCATGAAGTGCGCGAACTTCGGCGGCCGCATCGTGGTGTCGGGCGCCACCGCCGGTCACCTGCCGGAGGTCAACCTGCGGCGGGTGTTCGCCCTGCAGTTGGAGATCCTCGGCACGAGCATGGGCACCTCGGAGGAGCTCGGCGCGCTGCTGGCGCTGTGCGCGGCCCGCGGCGTCCGGCCGGTGATCGACTCCGAGTTCGGCTTCTCGGAGATCCGCGACGCCTTCGCGAAGCTCCACAAGGGTGACGTCTTCGGCAAGCTCGTCATCGACCACACGCGGTAGCTCACAGGCGGTTGTCGAGCACGCCCGTCGGTTTGGCGTCGGTCGCCAGGCGGGTCTTGGCCTCGGGGTCGCCGTAGAGGGTGTAGCGCAGGAAGTCCAGCGACGAGGTCGCCACGATCGTGAACTCCGGGCTCGACTCGCGCTGGTACGGCGTCGAGTGGTTGCCGCCGGGCAGCGTGAGCAGCGCCTTCGGCCACTTCAACGCGTCGAACACGGCCCTGCCCGACGCGTACGCGACCACCTCGTCGGCGTCGCCGTGCACGAAGAACAGCGGCACCGCCGCGCCCAGGAAGTTGGTGCCCACCCCGAGGCCCGTGCCGGCGAACACCACACCGCCGGTCAGGCGCTCGTCGCGTCCGATCGTGAACAGACCGATCGTGGTGACCGCGCCGCCGCTGTGACCGGCGGCGCCGATGCGGGCCGGGTCGATGCGGTCCTTGACCGCGCCGGCGAGCACCTGCGTGATCACGAAGGACGCGTCGGCGGGCTGGTTGAGGACGTCGAGCACGTCGAAGGTGGCCGCGCCGCGGCTCGTCTTCGGGTACGCCGGTGCCACCACCACGAAGCCGGCCGCCGCCCACCGCCGCAGCAGCGGCGCGAAGTCGGCGGGCAGCCCCTGCAGGCCGTGGCTGAACAGGACCAGCGGGTACTTCCCGGCCGTGCGCGGGTACCACGTCGTCGTCTTCAGCACGCGCGTCCCATCGCGGGTGAACGTGTCTGTGCGGGTCGCGACCTCGAACGTGCGCGACGGCGCGCGACCCGGGGGCGGCGCCGGCGCGGCCGAGGCGGACCCGCCCGGGATCGGCGCGGCCTCCGACGTGCGGCCGACCCGGTCGACCACGCCGCAGCCGCCCAGGACGAGAGCCAGGGCCAGAGAGAGGATCACGGTCGGTACGCGCACGGCACCGAGGCTAGCGCGGGGACCCTAGAGGGCTAAGGTAGCTGTCCATGTCTGACGAGCAGCAGGACCCGAGCGCGAACACCCAGGCATTCCGGGCATTCGCCCAGGGGAGTGAACCGGCGGAGCCCGCGAAGACCAACCTGGTCATGATCATCAGCATCGCCGCCGCCGCGCTGGTGGCGGTGGTCGTGGCGGTGGTTCTCCTGCTGCTCTAGCCGCTCGGCTACTCGTCGGCTACTCGTCGTCTTCGTCGTCGAGGCGCGCCAGCCAGGTGGCCAGGCGCTCCGTCGCCGTCTCGAACTCCGGGTTCAGGTCGACGAAGTCGCGCAGCCGCTCGGCGAGCCAGTCGAAGGTGACGGATTCCTGACCCCGCCGCTCGGCGAGCTCCTCGATGCCCCGGTCGGTGAAGTACACGCAGCCATCCTAGAACCCGGCCCAGCGGCGGTAGGCGTCCATGTCCGCGTTGCCGCCGCAGACGATCGTCACCACGTGGCGACCGGCGAAGCGACCCGGATCCTCGAGGACGGCGGCGACGCCGAGGGCCGCCGACGGCTCGGCGACGACGCCGGCCTCCTCCAGGAGCAGGCGGAGGCCCGCCACGATCGACGCCTCCTCCACCAGAACGGCGTCGTCAGCGACCTGCAGGAGGTCGTCGAGCACAGCGGCGATCGGGAACCGGCCGGCCACACCATCGGCGATCGTGGCCATCGAGTCGGTGGTGACGACCCGGCGCTCGCGCCACGACAGCGTCATCGCCGGAGCGCCGGCCGGCTGGACGCAGATGACCTCCACCCCGGGCGCCAGCTCCTTCAGCACGTGGCCCACGCCGGTCGCCATCGCACCGCCGCCGAGGGCGATCAGCACCGCGTCACCGGGGGACACCCGGTCGACCAGCTCCAGGCCGATCGTGGCGGCACCCTCGCAGGTCTCGACGTCGAGGCTGTCCTCGACCAGCCGGACGCCGCGCTGCCGGGCCAGCTCGACCGCCCGCTCCCGGGCCGCCTCGAAGTCGCCGTCGACCAGCTCCAGCGTCGTGCCGAGCGCGCGGATCCGGTCGAGCTTCGCCGCCGGTGCCCGGCGCGACGCCACCACCGTGACGTCGACGCCGCGGCGGCGGCCCGACCAACCGAGCGCCCAGCCCAGGTTGCCCGCGCTGGCGCACACCGCGGCCCCGTCACGCAGCTGGCTGGTGACGAGCTCGGTGCCCCGGCCCTTGAAGCTCCGGACCGGGTTGGCCGTCTCCAGCTTGATGCTCACCGCGCAGCCCAGCCGGTGCCCCAGGGGATCGCAGCGGAACAGCGGCGAATCCAGGAACACCGGGTCGATCACGTGCCGGGCCGCGCGGATCCGATCGAGATCGAGGCGCGTGCCGGTCACTGGCTGGGCAGGGCGGCTTCGATCAGTGCGGACTGCTCGACGTCGTGCATCTTGGTCGAGCCGACCGCGGGAGCGGCGGCGGCCGGGCGGGAGATGCGGCGCAGCCGCACGCCCTCCAGGTGCTCGAGCAGGTTGAGCGCGATGAACGACCAGGCACCCTGGTTCGCCGGCTCCTCCTGCACCCAGGCGAAGTCCTCGGCGTTCGGGTAGCGGCCGAGCGCCGCGCGCAGCTCGTCGACCGGCAGCGGGTACAGCTGCTCGACCCGCACGATCGCCACGTCGTCGATCTTGCGGTCGGCCCGGGCCTGCAGCAGGTCGTAGAAGACCTTGCCCGAGCACAGCAGGACGCGCTTCACCTTGGACGGGTCCGTGATCACCGTGTCGCCGATGACCGGCTGGAACGTGTGCTCGGTGAAGTCGGCGACCGACGACACGCACAGCCGGTGCCGCAGCAGCGACTTGGGCGTGAACACCACCAGCGGCTTCTTCTTCGTCGACAGCGCCTGCCGGCGCAGCAGGTGGAAGTAGTTCGCCGGGGTGGTCGGCACCGCGACCCGCATGTTGTCCTCCGCGCACAGCTGGAGGTAGCGCTCCAGCCGGCCCGAGGTGTGGTCGGGACCCTGACCCTCGTGCGAGTGCGGCAGCAGCAGCGTCACCGCCGACTGCTGGCCCCACTTCACCTCGCCCGACGACACGAACTCGTCGACGATCGACTGCGCGCCGTTGACGAAGTCGCCGAACTGCGCCTCCCACAGCACCAGCGCGTCGAGGTTCTCGACCGAGTAGCCGTACTCGAAGCCCATCGCGGCGAACTCGCTGAGCAGCGAGTCGTAGGCGAAGAACCGCGTGGTGTCGTTGAGCGACTGGACCGGCAGGTAGTCCTTGCCGGTGACCGAGTCGACCACCGCGGCGTGCCGCTGCACGAACGTGCCGCGCCGCGAGTCCTGCCCGGCCAGGCGCACCGTGACGCCCTGCTCGACCAGCGAGCCGAACGCGATGATCTCGCCGAAGCCCCAGTCGATGTTGCCCTCGACCGCCATCTTCGCCCGGCGCTCGAGCAGCTGCTGCACCCGCTTGTGCGGCGTGAAGCCCTCGGGCAGGTTGACGTGCGCCTCGCCGATGCGGCGGAGCACCTCGGCGTCGACGTGGGTGTCGACCTCGGGCTCCGGCTCCGGGTCACGCAGGCGCGACCGGCGCGTCGACGGGCCGGACGTGTCGCGGGTCGCCTTGAACACCGTCTCGAGCTGGGAGTTGAAGTCGCGCAGCGACTCCTCGGCCTCCTCGAGCGTGATGTCGCCGCGGCCGATCAGCTCCTCGGTGTAGATCTTCCGGACCGAGCGCTTCTGGTCGATGATCGCGTACATCAGCGGGTTGGTCATCGACGGGTCGTCGCCCTCGTTGTGACCGCGCCGCCGGTAGCAGACCAGGTCGATCACGACGTCCTTGTGGAACGCCTGGCGGTACTCGAACGCCAGCCGGGCCACCCGGACGACCGCCTCGGGGTCGTCGCCGTTCACGTGGAAGATCGGCGCCTGGATCATCCTGGCGACGTCGGTGGAGTACAGGGACGAGCGTGAGTACTCCGGCGCGGTGGTGAACCCGACCTGGTTGTTGACCACGACGTGCACCGTGCCGCCGGTGCGGTAGCCCGGGATCTGCGACAGGTTGAGCGTCTCGGCGACCACGCCCTGACCGGCGAACGCCGCGTCGCCGTGCACCAGCAGCGGCAGCACGGTGTAGCCCTCGAGCTTGAGGTCGATGCGGTCCTGCTTGGCCCGCACGATGCCCTCGAGCACCGGGTTCACGGCTTCCAGATGCGACGGGTTGGCAGTGACGCTCACCGTGGTGGCGTGCTCGCCGTCGGGCGTCGTGAACTTGCCCGTCTGGCCCAGGTGGTACTTCACGTCGCCGGAGCCGTGCGCGCTCTTCAGGTCGAGGTGACCCTCGAACTCGGAGAAGATCTTCTCGTACGGCTTGCCGACGATGTTGGCCAGCACGTTGAGCCGGCCGCGGTGGGCCATGCCGATGACGACCTCGTCGAGGTCGGCCTCCGCCGAGTTCTGCAGGATCTCGTCGAGCAGCGGGATCAGCGACTCGCCGCCCTCCAGCGAGAACCGCCGCTGGCCGACGAACTTCGTCTGCAGGAACGTCTCGAACGCCTCGGCGGCGTTGAGGCGGCCCAGGATGTGCTTCTGCTCCTCGGTCGACGGCTTCTCGTACTTCTTCTCGACCCGGGTGGCGATCCAGCGCCGCTCCTCCGGGTCCATGATGTGCATGTACTCGACGCCGACGCGCCGGCAGTACGAGTCGCGCAGCACGCCGAGCACCGACCGGAGCTTCATCTTCTCCTGGCCGGAGAATCCGCCGACCGGGAACATGCGGTCGAGGTCCCACAGCGTGAGGCCGTGCTCGAGCACGTCGAGGTCGGGGTGCTGGCGGATCTTGAACTCGAGCGGGTCGGTGTCGGCCATCATGTGACCGCGGACCCGGTAGGCGTGGATCAGCTCGATGACCCGCGCCGCCTTGTCGATCTGCCCCTCGGAGGTGCGGGCGACGTCGCTGACCCAACGCACCGGCTCGTACGGGATCCGCAGCGACGTGAAGATCTCGTCGTAGAACCGGTGCTCGCCGAGCATCAGCTCGTGGATGACCTTGAGGAACTCGCCCGACTGCGCACCCTGGATGATGCGGTGGTCGTAGGTGCTCGTCAGCGTGATGATCTTGCTGACGGCGAGCTCGGCGAGCTGGTCCTCGGCCATTCCGGCGAACGGCGCCGGGTACTCCATCGCGCCGACACCGAGGATGGTGCCCTGGCCGACCATGAGCCGCGGCTGCGAGTGGACCGTGCCGATGCCGCCCGGGTTGGTGAGCGAGATCGTGGTGCCGGCGTAGTCGTCCATGGTCAGCTCGTTGCGCCGGGCCCGTCGCACGATGTCTTCGTACGCGCTCCAGAACTGGCGGAAGTCCATCGCCTCGCAGGCCTTGATGCTCGGCACCACGAGCGTGCGGCTGCCGTCGGGCTTCGCGAGGTCGATCGCGATACCGAGGTTGACGTGCTCCGGCTTGACCAGTGCGGGCTTGCCGTCGACCTCGAGGAACGAGTTGTTCATCTCGGGGTGGGCGGCCAGCGCCTTCACCATCGCGTAGCCGATGAGGTGGGTGAAGCTCACCTTGCCGCCGCGACCACGCTTGAGGTGGTTGTTGATGACGATGCGGTTGTCGGCGAGCAGCTTCGCCGGCACGGCCCGCACGCTGGTGGCGGTCGGAACCTGGAGCGAGGTCTCCATGTTCTGGACGATCCGGGCGGCGACGCCACGCAGCGGGACGGTCTGCGTCTGCTTGGCGTCCTTCGCCCCGGACTCGTCGGCCTTCGGCTTCGCGGGAGCGACGGTCTTGGCGGGCGTCTTGGCGGGGGCTTCGGCGGGGGCCTTTGCCGGGGTCTTCGCCGGCTCGGCCCTGGCGGGAGCCGCTGCCTTCGCCGGCTCGGCCTTCTTCGGTGCGGCGGCCTTGGGGGCCGGCTCGTCGGTGGGCTTGTCTGCCGGCTTGTCGGCCGGTGGAGCGCTCGCACCGTCGGCCTTCGCGGTCTCGGTGTCGGCCGGTTCGGTGGTGTCTTCCTCTGCCGGCTTGTAGTCGGCGAAGAACTCGTGCCACGCCGGATCGACGCTGCCCGGGTCGGCCAGGTAGCGCTGGTACATGTCTTCAACGATCCACTCGTTGGGGCCGAAGCCAGCGAGGGGGTTGTCTTGCGGGCTGGTCGCCTGGGTCGACACGGGAGGTATCGCCTCTTCCACGGTGACGGTTAGATCCGCGGTCAAGGCTACGCGCTCTGGTGGATCTTGGACTCCGGTACGTGCCTCCGTCGCCTCCGCCGGCGACAAATCGGCTGCCGCCAGCACGCACCGGAGTCCCAGATCGGTCCTTACGAGATGTCGCGCTTACGCAGGATGAGCGTGCCGACCACGCCGCAGAGGACGCCGTAGGCCAGCATCACGATGCCGCCGACCCAGTACTCCGGCGCGTCGGGGAACGCCTCGGTGGCCGAGACGAAGACCTGCGCGGCCACCGCCGGCACGATCACCTGGGCCTGCAGGACCCAGTCCTCCTTGATCAGGTACTCGTGGATCAGGAAGAAGATGATCGTGGCGGCCTGGGTGCCGATCACGTACAGCAGCGACCCGGTGAGCACCGCGCCGATCTGGTTGCGGATCAGCGCGCCGAACCCGACGCCCACGATCCCCCAGAGGATGAACACCAGCAGGTTGAAGATGATCGCCCGCTGGACCTCCCACTCGCCGAGGCCGTTCGACACCTCCTGCGCCTGGAAGAACAGGAGCCCGGTTGGCAGACTCATGACGGTCGTGACCAGCCAGAACACCGCCGCGAACGCGACGCCGGTGACGAGCTTGGCCGCCATCACCGACGACCGGTGCGGCGTGGTCAGGAACGTCGCTGTCGCGGTCTGGTGGTAGAACTCGTTCGTCACGATCAGCATGCCCAGCATCAGCACGAACAGGCCGCCGAAGAACTGGCCCGAGGTGAAGATGTTGGCGGCCTGCGCGATCACCTGGCTCTGCGACTCGTACTGCTGCACGGCGTTGGCCGCGTCCTCGGCGTTCATGCCGGACGTGTCCGGCCGCTCCTGGTTGAGGAAGAAGTCGGCCTGCAGGCAGTTGACCAGCAGCGCCAGCGCGGTGGTGCCGATGACGCCGAGGCCGAACAGCCACCAGGTGTTCGTGGTACGGATCTTGAGAAGCTCGCCGCGGATCAGCCCGGTCATCGGATGGCCGCCTTTCCGTGGGTGAGTTCGAGGAACACGCGTTCGAGGTCGGGCCGGTCGGTGAACAACTCGTGGAGGACGACGCCCGCGTTGAGCGCGGCGGCACCCACGCCGGGCGCGTCGATCCCGGTGACGAACACCGCGCCGTCCGGGCCGTTCTCTAGCACGGCGCCGGCGGTGGTCAGCGCGTCGCGGAGCTTCTCCATGTCCGGGGTGCGGACCCGTACCCGCGAGGAGGTGGCCATCGAGTCGACCACGGCGCTCACCGGCCCCTGCCGCACCAGTTGCCCCGCCGCGATGATCACGATGTCGTCGGCCAGGATCTGCATCTCCGACAGCAGGTGGCTGGAGACGAGCACCGTGCGCCCCTGGGCGGCCAGCCCCTTGAGCAGGTCACGCATCCAGCGGATGCCCTCCGGGTCGAGCCCGTTGGCCGGCTCGTCCAGGATCAGCACCTGCGGGTCGCCGAGCAGCGCGGCGGCGATGCCCAGCCGCTGCTTCATGCCCAGCGAGTACCCCTTGAACTTGCGGTTGCCGGCCGCGTCGAGCGCGACCAGCTTGAGCACGTCGTCGACCCGGCTCGCCGGCAGCCCGGCCGCCGCGGCGATCACCCGCAGATGGTTGCGCCCGGTGCGGCCCTTGTGCGCGCTGGACGCCTCCAGCACCGCACCGACCGTGCGGATCGGCTGCTGCAGGTCGGCGTAGCGCTGGCCGCCGATGGTCGCGTGACCGGCGGTGGGTGTGACGAGGTTGAGCAGCATGCGCAGCGTCGTGGTCTTGCCCGCCCCGTTGGGACCGAGGAAGCCGGTGACGCGGCCCGGCTGCACCTCGAAGGAAAGGTTGTCCACGGCTCTGACCCGTTTGTACTGCTTGGTCAGGCCGGAGACGACGATCTGTCCGTTGGACATCGATCGGTCTCCTCAAAGTTTCGCGATGTGTGACGCCCGATGTTCCCTTATTTCGCCCATCCGTGTGGGGTCAGGGTCGGTGATCTCACCGGTCGGAAACCCGGATGACGTGCTTCAACGCTGACCAGGTGTCGTCGACCGCGCACACCTTGACGTCGACGCGACCGTGCGACAGCGCGTAGTGGCGGATCGTGTTCTCGGAGAGGTCGGTGACCACCCCCGACGATCGCTTAGGCCACATGACCCACAGGGCGCCGGCCGGCGTGGTCAGCGGGTGCAGCACCGGCCACCGGGCGGCCAGCCGCCGGCTGTCGGCACAGAAGCACAGCACCACGTCGTACGGCTCCGACCGCTGGACCCGGCGGTGCACCACCGCACCGGGCGGCCAGTCCGGGTCGAAGCCGGCCGCGCCGTCGACGAGCACGCGGTGGCCGGGCACCACACCGAGCTTCCGGACGAGGGGCGTCGCGCTGTAACCAGCCACGTGCGACACGTTCTCACGCCCGCGCCGGCCACGCTTCACGGCCGCGCCAACTGGGCGTCACCGTCGGCCCTTACACAGATGCCATGACCATTCTCGCGGCCACACCGGCGGGGTCAGTTCCGACCGGCGCCACCCGCCGGTACACGGTGCACATCGCCACGGAAGGTGCCCGGGTGCGGGACGCCCAGGCGCTGCGCCACCGTGTCTTCGCCGGTGAACTCGGAGCCGTGCTGCACACCCCCGAGCCCGGCTTCGACATCGACCCCTTCGACGCCGACTGCGACCACCTCGTCATCCTGACCGACGACGACGAGGTGGTCGGCACCTACCGCATGCTGCCGCCCGGCCGGCGCGAGAAGCTCTACGCCGACGGCGAGTTCGACCTGCGCGGCCTGGCGCCGCTGCGGCCCGGGCTCGTCGAGACCGGCCGCTCCTGCGTGCACCCCGACCACCGCACCGGCGCGGTGATCAACCTGATCTGGCAGGGCATCGCCCGCTACATGCACCTGCACGACCACCGGTGGCTGATCGGCTGCGCGAGCGTGCCGCTCGACGACGGCGGAGCCACCGCGGCCGGCGTGTGGGAGCTGACCCGGCGCCGCAACCTGGCCCCGCCGGCCTGGCGGGTCAGCCCGCGCAACCCGTGGCCGACCGCCACGCCCGCGCTCACCGACCGCCGGGCGAGCATGCCGCCGCTGCTCAAGGGCTACCTGCGCCTCGGTGCCTGGGTGTGCGGCCCGCCCGCCCACGACCCGGACTTCGATGTCGCCGACTTCCTCGTGCTGCTCGGCCTCGACCGGGTCGACCCGCGGTACATGCGCCACTTCCTCGGCGTCTGACCGGCAACGGAGAGGGGTCACGACATGGAAGCCGCGCTCTGGCGTCCCGCGTCCACCTGCACCACGGCGTGCCTTCCGCGGCCCGGCGCCGAACCGCGGGCCCGGCCCACAACGGTGGCCGGCCGGGTGGTCGCGGCGGCCGCGGTGCTGCTGTTCGCCGCGGCGGTACTGCCGCTGCTGCCGGACGGCCGGGTGCCGGGAACGGCCCGCCGGATCGCCCGCGCCCTGCTCGCCGCGCTCGGAGTGCGGCACGAGGTGACCGGCCGCCTGGCCACCCGGCGCGCGCTCGTGGTGGCCAACCACGTGTCGTGGCTCGACGTGGTGGTGCTCGCCGCGCACCTGCCGGCCAGGCCGCTGGCGAAGAGCGAGGTGCGGCTGTGGCCGGTGGTGGGCCGCCTCGCCGTCGCGATGGGCACGGTGTTCATCGACCGGAGCCGGCCCCGCTCGCTGCCGGCGACGGTCGACGCGGTCGCCGGCGCGCTGCGCGGCGGCGGCGCGGTGGTGGCGTTCCCGGAGGGCACCACCTGGTGCGGCCGGGCCAGCGGACCGCTGCGGCCGGCGCTGTTCCAGGCGGCGCTGCGCGTGGGCGCCGTGGTGGCGCCGGTGCGCCTCACGTTCGCGCTCGCCGACGGCTCGCCGACCACGGTGGCCGCGTTCATCGGCGACGAGTCGCTGCTGACGTCGCTGCGCCGGGTGCTGACCGCCCGCGGGCTGGCTGTGACGCTGCGGGCGCACCCGCCGATCCATCCCGGGCTCGGTGCCACCCGGCGCGGGCTGGCCGGCGTCACGCAGACCGTGCTCCGGTCGGGGAGCCCGACAGTCCACATGACGGGAACCTCGGATTCCGTGCAACCCTCCGTGTCCCCACCGCGTCAGATGTAGCGGTGACGTTCTTCTCTCCTCCCCAATGACGGTGGGCGGGCCGGCTCCAAATCGAGGGTGGAGTTTGGCCTGCCCACCGTGTCACTCCGGGGAGTACCCGGGGGGATGGGTGAACGGGTTGCCGGGGACGAGCTGTTCGGGGGCGTACCCGGCAACCCCACTCCCGGGCCGGAAGAGGCTCGGCCGGTCGGATCGACGACCGTAACCGTTCGGATAGTCATCTGTCGTTTTCCCGCCACACCCTGTTACAGGCGTCGATCGGTGCTTACCCTGCGACCGCGAGGTGGGGCCGATGACTATTGCCGAAACGCGGATCAGCGTCTGGGAGGCGCTCGCCGGGCGCGCCCCCGGTGTTCCGACCGGTCCGGCCGACCCGGGCCTGTGGCGCGCCGTCGTCGACCGGCTGAACCCGGCGAAGGCTCGCCCCGTCCTGCGGAAGGACATCGAGGACGCCCACCTGGTCAGCGCGCGCAGCGTCCCGTACGTGATGCTCCGCTCGCCCGACCGGGGCGAGTCCCGGTACCTGCGCCTGACCCCCGACGAGTGGCGGCTCGCGCTGCTCTGCGACGGCACCCGCACCGTCGCCCGCCTGGTCGCCGAGTTCGCGAAGATCTCCGGCAAGCTCGCGCCAGACCAGGTCACCCGCGTCATCGCCGACCTCGCCGCCAACCGGATGCTCGAGGAGCTGCCGGTCGACGCGTTCCGGCCGATCCAGCACACTCTCCGCAAGCCGTGGCCGGTGCGCCTGGGCCGGGGCATGGTCGCGTTCGCCCAGGGCCGCCGGGTGGTGCTTGCCAGCGTCGACCCGCTCGTCGGTGCCCTCTACAAGGGCGGCGGAAGGCTGTTCTTCACCCGTGCCGGCGCGCTCCTCTCGGCGCTGGTGGCGCTGGTCGGCATCGGGCTGTTCGTGTGGACCTGGGCGACCGGCGCGCAGGCGGTGTTCCTCACCGAGGACTCCTACATCGCCGGTGCGCTGGTGCTGCTCGGTCTCAACGTGGTGGCGCTGGCGTGCCACGAGCTCGGCCATGCCCTCGCCACCAGACACGCCGGCCGGCGCGTACCCGTGGCGGGCTTCCTCGTCTACTTCGGCATCCCGAGCGTCTTCGTCGACACCACCGACGTGTGGATGGCCGGCCGGAAGGCCCGCATCATCACGACCGCCGCCGGTCCGGCCGCCGGGCTCGTGCTCGCCGGCCTCGCGCAGCTCCTGGCGGTCGTCTACCCGCCGGCCGCGCCGTGGGCGTTCAAGCTCTGCTTCGCCTGGTACGTCAACGCGTTGTTCAACCTCAACCCGTTCCTCGCCCTCGACGGCTACTACCTGCTCATGGACTGGCTGGAGGTCCCCAACCTGCGGGCCCGCGGCCTGGCCTGGGTGGTCGCGCGCGTGCGGCGCCGGCCGCCGCGCTTCGCCCAGCTCGACCGCGAGGGCCGGCTGGTCGCGTTGTACGGGATGCTCGCCGTGGTCTGGCTGGTGATCGCCGCGAACCTCGCGTACCGCATATATACCGACCGCGTGGCCGGGCTGGTCACGGGGCTGTGGCGGTCGGGGTGGCCGGCCCGCGTGCTGCTGGTCGCGGTGGTCGCGGGGTTGCTGTCGCCTGTGTGTTACGCGCTAGCTGGCTGGTCGTCTCGAAGAGTCCGTCGGTTGCGTGCTTCCGTACGCGAGCGGAACCGGGCCGCCGACGCGCCCCGGCGGCTGGCCGCGCTGCGTGAGTCGTCGCTGGGCCGGCTGCCCGTGCCGGTCCTGGTCGCGCTCGCCGAGCAGGCCCGCTGGGTGCACCCGCGCACCGGCCAGCACCTGGTGTTCGCCGGCGCCGCCCAGCCCGACGTGTTCGTCGTCGTCGACGGCGCGGTCGAGGGCCGGCGGCCCAACGACCCGTCCGGGCTGGTGCGGGAGCGGGTCGGCCCAGGTGGCGTCGTCGGGCTCGCCGGCGCGGTCACCGGCGCGCCGGCCGCGCTGACCTGGATCACCGCCGGCACCACGCTGCTCGCCGTGCCCGCGCCGGCCGTCGCCGGCGCCATCGGCCCGGTCTCCGGTCCACCACCGGCCGAGCGGGCCGAGCTCGACGCGCTGCTCGCCGAGTCGCCGGCACTGGCCGGGCTCACCGAGGACGACCGGCTCGCGATGGCCGCCCGCTCGAAGCCGGCCACCTGGGCACCCGGCGCCCCGGTGACCACCGCCGACCCCACCGACGCGGTGGTCGTCGCGGCCGGCGTGGTGACCCTGTCCGACGGCACCGACCTGCAGCGCGGCGCCCTGATCGGCCCGCGCGGCGAGGGCCAGCCGGCCGCGAACGCCACCGCACGCACCCCCGTGCGCACCTGGACCCTGCCCGCCGTCGGCGGCACCACCCTGCTCCTGGGTACCGGGGGCCCGTCGTCCACGGCCGGAGCCACGGCACCCACCTTCGGCGCCCACCCACCCGCCGCGTACCCGCCCCTCGCCGCACCGCCGGGTGCTCCTCCGCCGGTCGACGAAGACGCCGACGGCCGGTTCGAGCGCAAGCTGTGGTGGCTGCTGCTCCTGCTGCTGGTGTTCGCGCTGGGCGTCACCACGAGCAACATCTGGCCCGGTCCCGCCTGGGCCGAGATGCCCACCGACCGGGCGATGCTCACGGGCCTGCGCGGCACGACGGTCGCCGTCGTCGACGGCGAGGAGGTGCGCCTGGCCGAGGGCGACGAGGTGTACGTGAGCGCCGGCGACTCGGTCACCGTCGGGCGGCGCTCCGGCGCCTGGCTGACGTTCCGGGGCGGCGCGCGCACCGTGCTGTGCGCCGGGTCGGCGGCCGGGATCGGCGAGCTGGCCAGCACCGGGGCCGGCCCGACCCGTCCGTCGGCCGCGTTGCGGCTCGACCGTGGCCGGGCACTGGTCGACACCGGTGCGACGTCGTCGGCGTTCGCGCCGCTCGCGATGGCCCTCGGCACCGCGGCCGGCCCGATCGCCAACACCGGCGACGCGCGCTGGATCACCGAGCCGCAGGCCACCGTGGCGTCGATCGGCGCGGTCCGCCTGGCCGGTGACCTGCTGCCGACCACCGAGACCGCGCTCGACTGCGGCGACGGCGTGGCCCTGCCGGTCGCCGGCACGGCGGCTCCCACCACCGACCCGCCGGCCACGTCGGCGTCACCGGTGCCGTCGCTGACCCCGCCGCCGTCGAGCTCCACCACGACGGCACCGGACCCGACCCGCGGGCCCACCCGCGGACCGACGACGACGCGGCCGAACAACCCACCGAACAACCCGCCGCAGAATCCACCCCAGAACCCACCCCAGAACCCGCCGACGACCACCTCGCCGGCGCCGCCGCGCGACACGACGGGTCCGGTGATCCAGCGGGCGTCGGCCGGGCCACGGCTGATCTACGCGACGTACTGCCGCACCACGCCGACGACGTTCACCATCAGCGCGCTGGTGTCCGACGCCGCGTCGGGAGTGAAGTCGGTGGTGGCCCGGTACACGTTCTTCGGACAGACCACGACGGTGACGATGAGCGGTGGCAACACCTACACCAGCGGACCCATCGGCCCGTTCGGTACCGACGAGGCCAACTACACGATCCCGGTGACCATTGTGGCCACCGATGGGGCCGGCAATACTTCATCGGCCAGCGCCGGCTCGGTCACCTACCAGGCCCGGTGCCCACAGACGTCCCCCACGGTTGACGAGAAGGAGACATAGTCGGATGTTGTGCTGGTTCTGCGCCAAGGCTGCGCGCGGTTCATGCCGGTTCTGCGCGCGTGGGCTGTGCGAAGACCACGCGAAGTTCGGCCCCTACCTCCTCGAGGTGCACCGTAGCCAGGCACGCGGCCGCGCCGAGGGGCTCGTCGTGGAGGACGCCGTGCAGTGTGGGACGTGCCGGCCGCGGCCGCAGCCCGTCCCGATGCCCGAACTTGACTGACCGAGGGACCGTTGCGCCATGACGGATTTTGACGCCGCCCTGGAACGCCTGATCTCCGACCCGGCGTTCCGTGACGAGCTGGCCACCGACCCGGCCCGTGCGCTGGCCGGCTACCGGCTGTCGCCCGACGAGCTCGACCTGCTGCGGTCGCAGGTCGACACCGGTGCCGGCGACAGCCAGCGCCAGGTCGAGACGCGCACCAGCAAGGCGAGCCTGTTCGGCCTGCTCTCTCCGATGGGCGGGTTCGGTGGCCTCGGCGACGCGACCCTGAACCCGGCCGACACCGGCGGGCAGGGCGGTGGCGCCGGCGGCTCGTTCCTGACCGACCACCAGGACGGGTCGCGGTCGGGCGCCAGCTTCGGCGCCGACGACAGCCGCTCCGGCGCCAGCTTCGGCGCCGGGGAGAGCCGGTCGGGCGCCAGCTTCGGCTCGGCGGATCCGGGCGGGCAGGGTAGCGGTGGACAGGGCGGCGGCGGACAGGGCGGCGGCGGGCCGGTCGACTCGGGTGCCAGCTTCGGCACCGACGACGGCGCGTCTCAGGCCAGCTTCGGTGACCAGCCGGGCAGCGACGAGTACCGGCCCCGGCACGGCGAAGGGCACGGCGAAGGGCTCGGCGCCGTGGTGAGCCAGGCCGGCGACTTCATGGGCGACGGCGGGGTGGAGGAGGAGCCGCGCGGCACGCTCTACACCAGCGCCGCCGCGCAGGACTACACCACCCGGGTCGACGCCAACGGCGACGGCCGGTGGGACGACTTCACCGCCACCAACCGGGAGGACGGCGGCGTCGACCTGTCCGTCGACCGCGACGGCGACGGTCACGCCGAGTTCGTCGGCCACGACCTCGACCGCGACGGCCTGATCGACGAGGCCACCACCGACGCCGACGGCGACGGCGCCCTGGACACCCAGTGGGTCGACACCGACGGCGACGGCTGGCTCGACGAGCGCCGGCAGGCGCCCGCGTACGAGGCCCAGCGCTCCGAGATCAGGGACCCGCGGGCGCAGTAGTCGCGCGACCCGCGAGCCCGGCAGAAGGTTGCTCGCGAGCGCGGCACACTTTGGGGAGCACCCGCGCTCCGCTGTTACCTACCGTTGAGCACATCACCAAACGACGGCTGGAGCAGCGGCGATGAGCGAATTCGAGTTTCTTGAGGGCCTCGAGGGGGCCGGCGACGACGGCACCCACGATGCGCCCGACTCGCTCTGGTCCGACGCCCCCACCGGCGCGGACCATGACGCGAGCTACGACGACGCCTCGTCGTTCCAGGACGCCGAGTGGGGACCCTCCCACGAGGACGACCCGGCCGAGCCGCTCGACGTGAACGAGTACGAGGACCCGCTCGCGATCGAGGAGCCCGGTGGGCTGCTGGACGGTCTCGAGTTCGACCTCTCGGGTCTCGATCTCGGCAGCCTGTCCGATAGCCATTTCGACGCCTCCTACGACCTGATCGGCTCGGACCCCGGTGAACAGGGCTGGTGGACCGACCTGGTGTCCGATCACAACCACGACGGCGCGTACGAGACAGTGTCGGCCGACGATCCGTACGTAGCCCTATAGACGCCGTGAGGCGGGACAAAACCGGCGCGTTCGACCAGACCTTGGTCGGGCGCGCCGGTTGATGTTGGCCGACTATCGTGCAGGTCGTGACGGGGACGATCGAGGTACAGGACCTCCACAAGCAGTACGGCGACACCAGAGCCGTCGACGGTGTGACGTTCGAGGTCCAGCCCGGGGAGTTCTTCGGCATCCTCGGACCCAACGGCGCGGGCAAGACCACCACCCTGGAGATCATCGAAGGGCTGCGGGAGCCCGACAGCGGTAGCGTGAGCGTGTTCGGCACCTCGCCGTGGCCGCGGAACCGGAGCCTGCTGACCCGCATCGGCGTCCAGTTGCAGGCGTCCTCGTTCTTCGAGCGGCTCACCGCGCGTGAGCAGATCCGCATGTTCGCGTCGCTCTACGGGGTCGCCGCCGACCGGGCCGACGAGATGCTCGCCACAGTGGGCCTCACCGACAAGGCCGACACCCGCACCGAGAAGCTCAGCGGCGGCCAGATGCAGCGGCTGTCGATCGCCTGTGCGCTCGTGCACGACCCCGAACTGGTCTTCCTCGACGAGCCGACGGCCGCCCTCGACCCGCAGGCCCGGCGCAACCTGTGGGACCTGCTGCGGCAGATCAACGACGCCGGCCGCACCGTCGTGCTCACCACGCACTACATGGACGAGGCCGAGGCGCTCTGCGACCGCGTCGCGATCATGGACCGGGGCAAGGTGCTCCAACTGGGTCCGCCGGCCACCCTGGTACGGGGGCTGCAGGCGCCGACGCGCATCTCGGTGGAGAGCGGCGTGCTGCCGGTCGCCGACGCGCAGGCGATCCAGCCCGGCGCCACCGTCGAGGACGACGGCGTCTCGCTGACGATCGCCACGACCGAGCCCGCTCCGGTGCTCGCCGCTCTGGCCGAGCGCGACGCGCTCCGTGGCCTGTCCGTGCGCGCCGCGACCCTCGAGGACGTTTTCCTCAACCTGACCGGACGGGAGTACCGGGCCTGATGCTTGGTCTACGAAGCCTCTCGCGGGCGATGCTGCTCGGGTTCGTCCGTGACCGGGCCGCCCTGTTCTTCACGATCTTCTTCCCGCTGATGTTCCTGCTGCTGTTCGGGGGCCTCTTCAAGGACAGCGGGGTGGCGAAGGTCGACGTGCTGCAGATCGGCGCTGTGCCGGTCCTCGACTCGTTGCCCGCCGACGCCCGCACGGAGCTGGACAAGGTGATGAGCGTCGAGCGCCGCGACGACGCCGCCTCCGCGCTCAAGGCCGTCCGCGACGGTGACGTCGCGGCGGCCGTCGAGCAGCGCGGCGACGAGGTCGTCCTGCACTTCTCCATGGCCGACCAGGTGCGGGCCGGCACCGTCCGGTCGATCTTCAACTCGCTCGTCGAGAGCGCCAACCTGTCCCTGAGCGGCGTGCCGCCGAAGTTCTCCCTCGACGTCGTGCAGGTCGAGGACGAGTCGCTGGAGACCATCCAGTTCATCACCCCCGGCCTGCTCGGCTGGGCCATCGCCACCGGCGCGACGTTCGGCGCCGCGCTGACGCTGGTGACCTGGCGGGAGAAGAAGCTGCTGCGCCGGCTTCGCCTGGCACCGGTGAGCCCGGCGGCGGTGGTGGCCGCCCGGGTGGGCATCAGCCTGGTGATCGCGTTCGCGCAGACGGCCCTTTTCATCGGCGTGGCGTCGCTGCCCTACTTCGGGCTGAAGCTCACGGCGTACTGGTGGATGGCCATCCCGCTGATCATGGCCGGCACGCTGGCGTTCCTGTCGATCGGCCTGCTCGCCGGCTCGTGGGCGAGGACCCAGGAGAGCGCGAGCGCGATCGTCAACATCATCGTGCTGCCGATGGCGTTCCTGTCGGGGTCGTTCTTCCCGCTCGACAACGCACCGGGCTGGCTGCGCGCGGTCTCGGAGGTCTTCCCGCTCAAGCACCTGAACAACGCGATGCTCGACGTGATGGTGCGCGGGCGCACCCCCGAGGTGGTGCTGCCGGAGATCGGCATCCTGCTGGGGTTCGCGGTGGTACTCACGGCCATCTCGGCCAAGCTCTTCAAATGGGACAGCGTCTAGCGCCACTCCGTGGCGAGGGCCGCCATGGTGACGGCGTCGACCCACCCGCCGTCCCACCGTAGGGCGTCGCGACGGACGCCCTCACGGACGAAGCCGACCTTCTCGTAGACGGCCTGTGCCCGCGGGTTGAACGCGTACACCTCCAGCTCCACGCGGTGCAGGCCGATCCCGAAGGCGTAGCCGAGGGTCAGGCGGGTGGCCTCGGTGCCCAGGCCGCGCCCCCGCGCGGCCGGGCCGAGGCTGATCCGGAAGCCGCAGCAGAGATTGTCCTCGTCGAGGTCGTTGAGGACGACCTCGCCGGCGTACCCGCCCGTGGCCCGGTCGACCACGGCCAGGTCGAGCCGGTCCGGCTCCCCGCCGCGGGTGGCGTACCACGCGTAGAGCTGCTCGGACGTGAACGTGGCGTGGGTGCCGGTGAGCTGCCGGCCCTCCGGGTCGTCGAGCATCGCCGCCAGGCCGGGAACGTCGTCGACGGTGACCGGGCGCAGGATGACGCGCTCGCCGGTGAGCGTCGGTTTGTCAGTGAACAAGATCGGACCCCCTGGCGCACAGCGTGCCAGGGGGTCCGCTCGACAGATACCGGTTTAGCCGGCCCGGGTGATCCGGTTCGCCGGGCCCGGCGCGATCGGGCCGGTCGCCAGGTAGGCGATCAGCGCGTCGACGTCGAAGCCGGGAGCGGTGACCCGGTTGGTGCCGCCGGTGAGGGCGGTGAAGCCGTCACCGCCGTTGGCCAGGAAGTCGTTCGTCGTCACCCGGTAGGTCGCCGCGGGGTCGATCGGCGTGCCGTTCAGGGCGATGTTCGAGATCCTGCTGCCGGCCGCGGCCGTGCTGTTGTACGTGTACGTGAAGCCGGCCGACACCTGCAGGATCCGCAGCGTCTGCACCCCGTTGACGATCGGGAACTGCTGTTCCAGCACGTCCTTGATCTGGGCGCCGGTGAGCGTCTGCGTCACCACGAGGTTGTTGAACGGTTGCACGGTGAACGCCTCGCCGTACGTCACCTGGCCGGGTGCCTCGCCGCCCGGGCTGTTGGCGTACGCCAGCGATGCCCGGATGCCGCCCGGGTTCATCAGCGCGATCTGCGCGCCGGCCGAGGCCTGCGTGTACCGCAGCTGCGCGTCGGCGATCACGTCGCCGAGCGGGCTCTCCTGGTTGCTGGCCGGCGTGACGTCGCGGACGATGTCGGCGCTGATCGAGCCGACGACGCGGTTCGCGATCGGCGCGACGGCCGTGCGGTACTTGTCGGCGACCGTCTTGACCTTCGGGTCGACCAGGGCCGGGTTGCGTACGAACACGCCGGGGGCGGTGGTCTGCCAGGTGCCGTCGGGGTTGCGCACGCCGTTCTCGGCGATGACGTTGCGGGCGCTCGCCGAGACGAACTTCTTCGTGCGGCGGTCGACCGCGAACGAGATGTCGGTGACCAGCTGGCCGTTGGTGCCGGCGCTGGTGACCACGCTCTTGCCGCCCGAGTTGGGAAGCTCGCAGGTGTAGAACCGGTGCGTGTGACCGGAGACGACCAGCCCGAACTCCGGCCGCAGGCCCGCGACGATCGGGGTGATCGCGCCGGCGAAGTTCGCGCAGCTCGACGGGTCGATTGTGGCCGGCGGCGGGTTCTGCGCGCCGCCCTCGTGGATGGTCAGCACCATCGCCTTGACGCCGAGGAAGCGCTTGAGCAGGTCGGCGTACATGTTCGCGGTGGCGACCTCCTCCTTGAACTCGACCGAGGTGATGCCGGCCGGGTTCACGATGCCGGGGGTGCCCTTGAGCGTCATGCCGACGAAGCCGACCAGCACGCCGCCGACCCACCGCAGGGTGATCGGCGCCAGGTGCGGCAGCCCGGTGCGCTTGTTCACCACGTTGGCCGCGAGGTACTCGAAGTCGGCGCCGCGGTACGGGTCGCCGTCCTGGCAGCCGTCGACGGGGTGGCAGCCGCCGCGCTGGAGCCGCTCGAGCTCGGAGACGCCCTCGTCGTACTCGTGGTTACCGACGGAGCTGATGTCCAGTCCGATCGCGTTGAGCACCTCGATCGACGGCTCGTCGTGGAACGCGGCGCTCACCAGCGGCGACGCGCCGACCAGGTCGCCGGCCGCGACCGTGTAGACGTACGGGGTCTGCTGGCGCGCCTCGGCCCGCAGCTTCTTCACCCAGTACCCGAGGTACTCCGAGCCGCCGGCGGGCGTGCCGTTGACGGTCGCGCCGCTGCCCGTGGGCGGGTCGAGCGCGCCGTGGAAGTCGTTGAACCCGAGCAGGTGACCGGTGACCGTGGAGCCGCTGCCGCGCTCGAACGCGACGTTGACCGGCGACATCGGGGTCCACCGGTCGGCGGCGCCGCCGGAGGCGTCCGGTTTCGCGAGGGGTAGAAGTGCGACGACCGCGGCGGCCAGTACCGGGACGGCGAGGTGCCGTGCCAGCCGTAACCGCCGCGGCGAAGCCACGGAACCAGCCATATTCACTCCCAGGATCGAGACATGCGACGGTCGCTATCTTTCGCCGCCGGGCCGGCCGGCGCGAGTGGTCCGATCTTTCGGTTTGGCATCGGGAGGGTTAGCGGAGGGTCCTTTACCGGAGATACCGGTCGAAGAAGGCCAGCAGGTCAGCCTCCATCTCGACGGCCCGGGTCACCGCGCGGGCCGAGTGCCCGACGCCGGTCTCGCGGCGGATCAGGATCGGCCGGTCGCCGCTGGTGGCGTGCTGCACCGCGGCGGTCATCTTGCGGGCGTGCATCGGATCGACGCGGGTGTCGCCCTCGAACACCACGAACATCGTCGCCGGGTAGTCGGTGCCCTCGACGACCCGGTGGTACGGCGAGTACCCGAGCAGCCAGCCGAGCTGCTCCGGGTCGGCCGCCGTGCCGTACTCGCCCGACCAGTTCGGGCCGAGCCCGAACTCCTCGTAGCGCACCATGTCGAGCAGCGGCGCCGAGCACACCACGGCGTCGAACCGGTCGGGCCGCTGGGTGAGCGCGGCGCCCACGAGCAATCCGCCGTTCGAGCCGCCGTAGCAGCCCACCTTCGAGGCCACACCGCTCGTCACCAGCCAGTCGGCCGCGGCGTGGAAGTCGTCGAACACGTTCTGCTTGTGGGCGAGCATGCCGGCGCGGTGCCAGGCCTCGCCCTCCTCGCTGCCGCCGCGGATGTTGGCGACCGCGAACACGCCACCCGCCTCGACCCACGCCAGCGCCAGCGGCCAGTACCGCGGCGCCATCGAGATGTTGAAGCCGCCGTAGCCGTAGAGGATCGTCGGCCGCGGCCCGTCGTACGGGCTGTCGGCGTGCACCACGAACATGCGCACCGGTGTGCCGTCGGTCGACCGGTACACGACCTGCCGCACCTGGATGGCCGGCGGCGTGGGCGCGGCGGCCGCCGACTCGAGCACGGCCGCGTCGGTGCCGGGCCGCCAGTGCAGCACGTGCTGGGTGGCGTCGAACGTGTGGAACGCCAGCCACAGCTCGTCGCCGCCCTCGGGCCGCGAGCGGAGGTCGGTGACCGTGCCGACGCGGGGCAGCGCGACCGGCCCGACCGGCGCACCCGTCGCGAGGTCGTGCACGGCGACCTCGGAGACCGCGTGCCGCACCAGGTCGACCGCGATGAGGTTCGCGGTGTCGAGCACCGCGTACGACGACAGCACCGCCTCCGGGTCCTCCGCGACGAGCGTGGTCCAGGCCGTCGGGTCCTCCGGGTCCGCGGTGCACAGGCGTCCGCGCGGCGCGTCGAGGTCGGTCCAGATGTACATCCGGCCGTCGCGGACGCTCGCGTACGCGCGGGCGTCGCGCTCCGAACCCATGAACACGGGGACGAACGTGAGCGTGTCCCGGCTGAGGTCGGCGATCCAGACGTCGTTGCGGGGGTCGGTGCCCCGGGAGGCCGAGACGATCAGCCAGCGGCCGTCGCGGCTGGTGTTGACGCCGAAGTAGGTGGCCCGTTCGGCGCCGTCGCCGAACACGAGCACGTCGTCGGCGGGGTCGGTGCCGACCCGGTGGCGGTACACCCGTCGGTGGTGCACCCCTTCGTCACCCGGCCCGTGCCGCTGGAAGAAGTACTCCTCGCCACCGGGCAGCCAGCCGACCGAGGAGTGCCGGGCGCGGTCGATCGGACCGTCGAGGAGCTCGCCGGTGGTGACGTCGAGCACGTACAGCTCGGACTCCTCGGTGCCGCCGGCCGACACGCCGTATGCGAGCCGGTCGCCCTCGATCGAGGGCTGCCAGACGTCGAGCGTGGTGGTGCCGGCCGGGTCGAGCGCGATCGGGTCGACCAGCACGCGTTCGGTGCCGTCGGCCTCGACCACGAGCAGCACCGAGTGCTCCTGGTGCGGCTCGCGCCGGCGCATGAACCGGCGGTCGCCCCGCCAGACCGGCGCGGTGACGATGCCGGCGCGCTCCAGCTCGTCGAGCGTCGCCCGGAAGCGCTCGCGCGTCGGTGCCAGCTCGGCGAGGTGACCGGCGAAGAGCTCGTCCTGCGCGGCCGACCACTCCTTCGTGCGCGGGTCGTCGGTGTTCTCCAGCCAGCGGTAGGGGTCGGCCACCCGGTGACCGTGCAGGTCCTCGACCAGGCCGAGCCGCTCGGCGGCGGGGTAGGTCATCACGCCCTCCCGTAGACGGGGATCGTCGCGCCGCTGGTGGCCGCCGAGTCGGGACCGGCGAGGAACAGGATCGTGGAGGCGATCTGGCTGGGTTGTACCCACTTGTCGTAATCCGCGTCCGGCATGGCGGTCCGGTTGGTGGGCGTATCGATGACGCTCGGTAGCACGACGTTGCACCGTACCCGTGCGTCCCGGTACTCGACCGCGACGGCCCGCGCGAACGCGGTGACCGCCGCCTTCGACGCGACATACCCCGACGCGCCCGGGAACGGCTGCTCCGCGGCCCGGCTCGATACGCACACGATCGACCCGCCGCCGGCCGCGACCAGGTGCGGGAGCGCGGCGCGCGTCACGAGGAACGTCGGGCGCAGGTTGACCGAGAACTGCCCCTCGAAGTCCGCGAGTGACAGGTCGTGCACCTTCGGGCCGGCGGCGAACCCGCCGACCAGGTTCACCACCGCGGTGAGCGGCGCGGCCGGGTCCTCCGCCGCCACGGCTGTGACCTCCGCCACGGCCGCCTCGTCGGTGAGGTCGACACCGGTGAGCACCCGCGCGCCGTCGACCCGCCCGTCTCCCCGCCCGTCGCCCCGCCCGTCGCCCCGCACCGGGAGCACCACCCGCCAACCCGTCTCCGCGAACGCCGCTGTGACTGCCGTGCCCAGCCCGCCCGTGCCACCCGTGATCAGGACGCTGCGATCCGCCATCCCGGCAACTTAGCCCGTGGATCGCGGCCCGATTTCACTGGCCGGCGGAGACGCGGCGTGGCACTCTCGGTGATGGCACGCCGTCCGGTTTCCGACTCGGGTACCGGAAAGTGGGCTTGATCCGTCATGGGTGCCGGGTTGACCTCGAAATTATCGGGCAGATGTTCCCTGTGAATATTCACAGGAAAGAGCGCAATTTCCCCGCTCCCGGTTAGCAACCGAATTTCTGGTCATCCAAACGTGCGCGGGCGCCGAATACCTCTCAGCAGGCTCTCAGCAGGTCAGTTGAACCTTCAGAGGTCTGGGTGCGTCTTAGTAGTAAGTGGCACAGGTCTCAGCGGTCGTAACCCGATTGGGCCTCGACCGCCGGAATCAGGATGGACCCGGTGCTGTTGTGACAGGGGCCAGCCTGATCTGGCATCGGTTTTCACAGACCGAAGCACGGGTATGGCCGACAGACGGCGGGGGAGGGGTCGAAAGAAGTGGGGAACGTGGCGGTTCAGATTCGTACAGATGAGGTTGCCGAAGAGCGCGACCTGGTCGGTGTTTACCTTCACGAGATCTCGCGGACGCCGCTGCTCGACGCAGCGGCCGAGGTGAGGCTCGCGAAGGCGGTCGAGGCCGGGCTGTACGCCGAACACCTGCTGGGCCAGGGTGCGCTTCCGTCCGGTCTCTCCCGCGACGAACTCGAACGGCTCGTCGCGGAGGGCGAACAAGCGAAGGATCAGTTCATCCGGGCCAATCTGCGCCTGGTGGTCTCGATCGCGCGGCGGTATGTCCGGTCCGGCATGCCGATGCTCGACCTGATCCAGGAGGGCAACACCGGCCTGGTGCGCGCGGTCGAGAAGTTCGACTACGTGCGTGGGTACAAGTTCTCCACGTACGCGACGTGGTGGATCCGCCAGGCGATCAGCCGGGCGATCGCCCAGCAGGAGCGCACCGTGCGGCTCCCCGTCCACCTGGTCGAGGACGTCAACCGGATGCGCAGCGCCGCGCGTCAGTACACCCGTGAGCACGGCTCCGACCCGGAACCCGAGCAGTTGGCGCAGGCCCTGCAGGTGCCGGTCGAGCGGGTGCTCGAGCTCATCCGCTGGTCGCAGGACACGGTGTCCCTCGACACCCCGGTCGGCGACGACGGTGACACCAACCTCGGCGACCTCGTCGCCGACACCGACGCCCCGTCTCCGGAGGACGTCGTTCTGTCGATGCTGGAGCGGCAGCGCATCGAAGGGCTGCTGAACCACCTCGACGACCGCTCGGCGGGCATCATGCGCGCCCGCTACGGCCTGGAAGACGGCCGCGAGCACTCCCTGACCGAGGTGGCCACCCGGTTCTCGCTGTCGCGCGAGCGCATCCGCCAGCTCGAGATCCAGGCCCTGGGTCGGCTCCGCGAGCTGGCCCGAGCCGAAGGCATGGCCGCCGCCTAGTAGCTCAGCCCAGACGAGTACCTCCTTCCCTCCTACAGAGGACGCCCGCCACAAGCGGGCGTCCTCTGTGCATGTCCGGCGAGCCGCGCCCGGCGTGGTTGCGGGGCGGGGTTGCGGGGCGGGGTTGCGGGGCGGGGTTGCGGGGCGGCCTGGCGGCTTGGCGGTTCGGCATAAACGACGCTCTATCCAGTGTGGATCCGTGCCGGCGAACCACACTGGATAGAGCGTCGTTTATGTAGGAACAGCGCGTAGGTAGGAACAGCGCGAGGTCAGCGGACGGCGTTGGGCCAGATCGCGGCCTCGACGATCGTGACGACCCGGCGCCACGTGTCGCGGACGGTGTGCACCTCGTCGGTGTGTAGCTTGCGGTCCTTCCACCACTGGCCGCTGCGCCGGCCCCGGTAGGCGCGCATCGTGTCGTCGACCTGGTCGAGGAGGGAGCCGCGGCCGAAGGCGGCCAGCACCGGCCGCAGGTCGAGGGCGTTGCCCAGCTCGACGGCGAGGTCGCGGGCGGCCACGAACAGGTCGGGGCTCCACTCCTTGGGGCCGTGCCCGACGTTGGCCACGATCAGGTCGAGCTCGTACGCCTCGACCATGTACTGCTCGGCGGTCACCGGGGTGATTCCGCGGCGGACCACGTCCCACTCGGCGAGGTCGGTCAGGTCGTGGGGGTGCGGTCCGCGCAGGAAGGTGGTCAGCTCGGGCAGGTCGTCGAAGACCAGCAGCTGGCCGTCGACGGTGAGGAACGCGGCATCGGGGTCCTCGTCGGGGTCGTCGGCAGGCAGGTAGCACCGCACCGTGAAGCCGGCGCTCTCGCCGATCGCCAGATCGAGCACCTGCACGAGCGCGGTCCACGGTGGTGCGCCGCTGTGGTGCTGCGGCGGAGCGACCGGCGCGAAGCGGGGGTCATTGGGCGGCGGGCCGGCCGGTTGCCGCGGGTAACCGGGTGGCGGGCCGAACCCGGGGTTGTGCTGCGGCGACGCCGGGTTGTAGTGCGGCGCGTAACCGGCCGGCGCCGGGCCGCCGTGCGGGGGCGGGTTGTGAGGCGGCGGAGTGTGGACCGGCGGAGTGTGGACCGGCGGAGTGTGGACCGGTGGGGCCGGGCCGTACGTGGGTGCCGGCCCGTAGGCCGGTGGAGCCGGGACGGGCGAGTAGGGCGGCCCGCCGTACCCCGGTGACACCGGGCTGTACGGCTGGGCCGGCAGCTGCCCGCTCGGGCCCGACACCGGCGACGCGGCGAGACCCGCACCGGAGACGGGGGCCGGAGCCGGGGGCGGCTGGGTTGCCGCGAAGCCGGGTGACCGCAGGTCGGCGATGCAGCCTTCGGCGACGGCGAGCTCGGGCTGCTCGATCGCCGTCGGTGCCACCCCGAGCGCCCGGTGCAGCAGCGTCGCGATCAGCGGCACCCGGCTGGCGCCGCCGACCAGGAAGACGTCTAGCGGCGCGGACTCCGCCAGGGCCGCCCGGCGGATCGCCGACTTCGTGGTGACCACCGTGCGTTCGAGGAGCGGACGGACGAGCCGCTCGAACTGGGCCCGGCCCAGCGGCAGGTCACGCTCCAGCAGCGGCACGAAGATCACCGTGCTCGACGACCGGGACAGCATCTCCTTGGCGGTGCGCACGTCGTCCCAGAGCTGGCGGCGGGCCCGCTTCTCGGGCGGGGTGGTGGGCTGCTCCAGGCGCGCCCAGACCGACTCGGAGTCGTCGGCGATGGCGCCGAGGAAGCCGATGATCGCCGCGTCGATGTCGAGGCCGCCGATGTCGGCCAGGCCGTCGGAGACGCGCACCTCGAAGCCGCCCGCCGCACGGGCGACCACGCTCACGTCGAACGTGCCGGCGCCCAGGTCGTAGACGACGAGGTTGCCGGCCGGGCGGTTCTGGTCACGCACCACCGCGTCGAAGTAGGACGCGGCCGCGATGGGCTCGGGCACCAGCCGCGGCGCCTGCAGGCCGGCGGCCATGGCCGCGTCGAGCAGCGTCCGCTTGCGGTGCTCACCCCATGCGGCCGGGCAGGCGATGGTGACCTCGAACGCCGCCCCGCCGGCGGCCGTCGAGGCCTCGGCCCTGACCCGCCGCAGCACCTCCGCGATCAGCGTGGTGACGGGCACCTCGGTGGACCCGAGCAGCACCGACCCCTCGTCGATGCGCTGCTTCGGGTTGGGCTCGTACCGGGCCGGGTCGACCCGCGCGGAGTGCTGGGCGTCGCGGCCGACGAGGAGCCGGTTGTCGTCGGTGAGGAAGACGGCCGAGGGCAGCAGCGGCGAACCGTCGAAGAGCATCGGCCGGGTACGGCCGTCGGGCCAGCGCAGGCAGGCCACGGTGGTGGACGTGCCGAAGTCGATGCCCAGGCGGTAGTCGGCCACCGTCACACCCTATGCGCGATGCGCGACCACGAAGATCCTGGGGAAGGGGAGGATCGTGCCGTACGGGTGGGGCGGGTACTCCGCGCGGAGGCGTTCGCCCACCTCGGCCCGGAAGTCGGCCAGCGCGGCCGGGTCGTCACGCAGCGCGTCGAGGTACGGGCGCAGCCCGGTGCCGGTGAACCACTCGAGCACGGGATCGGGCCCCTGGAGCAGGTGGTAGTAGGTGCTCTCCCACGCGTCGACGCGTAGGCCGGCCGACGCGAGCACGTCGACGTACTCGGCGACCGGCCGCACCGGCGAGCCGGCCGAACGCGGTCCCGGAGCGGTGGCCGCCGCGGCTAGCAGGTCCTTCCACCGGGAGCCGGCCGCGACCGCCTGGAAGATCTGACCGGCGCGCATCCCGGCGCTGCGCGGCACCTGGAACGCGAGCGCGCCACCCGGCTTCAGTGCCTCCGCCCAGGCGGGCAGCAGGGAGACGTGGTCGGGCACCCACTGCAGGGCGGCGTTGGAGACGATGACGTCCACCGGCTGCGGGTCCCAGTCCGCGATCGAACCCACCGCGAACCGCAACCGTCCGCTACGCGCGTGCGTGGCGGCGGCCCCGATCATGTCGACCGACGAGTCGATGCCGAGCACGTCGGCCTCGGGCCACCGGTCGGACAGGAGAGCCGTCGTGGGACCCGGGCCGCACCCGAGATCGACCACGCTGGCCGGATCCGGTGTCTGGATCCGGCCGATCAGGTCGTGGAACGGGCGGGCCCGTTCATCGGCGAAGCGCTGGTACCGGTCGGGGTCCCACGACGGCGAGACCATCGCGTCAGCCGGGCCGGCTGTAGGCGATCGGGCTCTGGATGCCCCGGAGCGCGACCGGCTGACTGGCCCGCGACGCGTGGATGATCTGGTTGTTGCCGACGTAGATGCCGACGTGGCCGAAGCCGTTGTAGTAGACGAGGTCACCCGGCTGCAGCTGGGCCCGCGTCACCTTGGCGGTGCGCTGGTGCTGCTGGGCGGCATTGTGCGGCAGGTTGACCCCGGCCCGCTTCCAGGCCTGCTGGGTGAGGCCGGAGCAGTCGAACCGCTCGGGGCCGGCGGCGCCGTACAGGTACATCTTGCCCAGCTGGGCGTACGCGTACTGCACCGCGATGGCGCCCTTGCCGCTGCTGCCCGGCGGCGGGCTCGACGAGCCGGGCGTCTGCGTCTGGGTCGGCTTCGTGGTGCGCAGGCCGGCCTCGATCGCCTCCAGCCGCTTGATCTCGGCCTCGATCGCCGCCTTCTTGGCGGCCAGGGCCGCGCGCTGCTGGGTCTGCGCGGAGATCAGGTCGGCCAGCTGCTTCTTCTCCGCCTCGAACTGCGACCTGGCCGCGGCGAACCCGGCGATGTCGCGCTGGCGGGAGCGGGACACACGCTCCATCGCCGCCACCTGCCGGGCCATCGAGGCGCTGTCGTCGGCGTCGAGCAGGAACCGGGTCGCCGACAGGTTCCCGCCGCCCTTGTACGCGGTGACCGCGAACTTGCCGACCTCGCTCTGGGTGGCGTCGACCTTCGCCTGCAGGCCGCCGAGCTTCTGCTCGATGTCGGCGGCCGCGGCCTGCGCCGCCTTCAGCTCCTCACCGATGCGGTTGTAGTCCTCGATGACGTGCTCGAGCTCGTCGTACGCCTTGTCGAGCTGCTGTTCGGTTGTGGGCTCGGCGCTGGCGACGGTCGCGGGGAGCATCACTCCGAGTGCGACGGCCACGCATGCGATCAGCCGGAATATCCGCTGTAGCACTGCCCCAAGCTAGCCAGGTGGCGCGGGTACGCAAAGGCAGTCGCCCGGTTCGATAGCTAAGACCGTAAATATACCAATTACTCCGCGTAGCGGAGCGGGCACGGGAGCAGGCCGGCGGGGGACGTGCTCACGCGCGTCCCATAATCGTTGTCTGGTCTTCGACGCTCTCCCGGGGAGTTTCATGAAACGGCACGTGATCGCCATCGCCCTGCTCGGCGGGTTGCTCGCCGGGTCGGTGGCGGCCTGCCGCGACGGCGAGCACCCGATCAGCGACGCCGCCGGCGTGACGAGCGAGCCCTGCCCGAAGGCGGTCGACCGCAGCAAGGGCTGTATCTACCTGGGGATCATCTCCGATCTGACGGTCGGGCCGCGGGCGGCCGAGGCCGCGGCCGTCACCGAGGCGCAGCAGAAGTTCTGGGACCGCGTGAACCGGGCCGGCGGCATCGGCGGGCACGAGGTCGACGTCGTGACGTACGTGCGCGACAACCGGTCGAACCCGACCACGCACGTCCGGGCATATCAGGAGATCCGGGGCAAGGTGCTGGCGCTGGCCCAGACGATGGGCGAGTACGGCACCGCCGCGATCCTCAGCGACCTGCGCGCCGACTCGACCGTCGCCGTACCCGCCTCGTGGACCTCCGCGTGGGCGTACGAGCCCGGAATGCTCGCATCGGGCGCCAACTACTGCGTCGAGGGCATGAACACGGTCGACTTCGCCCGGGCGGGCAGCACCGTGCGGTCGGTCATGTCGGTCCACCTGCCCGGCGACTACGGCGACGACGGCGCGGCCGGCGTCAAGCTGGCCGCCGACGCCAACGGGATGACGTTCATCAACATCAAGACCGATCCGGGCGCCGACAAGCAGGAGGGCGCCGTCGGCGCCATCGTCGCCCGGCAGCCCGACGTGGTGGTGCTGACGACCACGGCCGCCGAGACCGAGGTGATCGTGCGGCAGGCCGTCGAGCGCGGCTACCGCGGCCGGATCATCGGCGCCGGTCGAAGCTGGGACCCCGCCCTGCTGCGCGGCCCGGCCGCCGCGGCGCTGAAGGCGAACTACGTGCGGGCCGCGCCGTGGGGACCGTGGAACGCCAACACCGCCGGCCACCGGGAGATGCGCGACGCGCTCGGCTCGCTCGCGCCGCAGGACGGACACGTGTCGGGGTGGATCTGGTCGTACCCGCTGAAGGCGGCGCTCGACACGGCCGCCGCCGGCGACAACCTGACGCACAAGGGCCTGTACGCCGCCGCCCGCGCCCAGACCACGGTGGACTACCAGGGCATGCTGCCGGCGGGAACATCGAACAGGACCGCGAACCAGACGATGGTGCTCAGCCCGGCGACGGGCAGCGGGGTGGCCGACGTGCCCGTGGTGCGCGACTTCTTCGCGGGCCCGACGGTCGAGCGCACGCGCCTCGACCGGCCCTGTTTCCAGGATCTGTAGCTTCCAGGACCCGTAGACAGCTCGGCCGGCCACGTGGCCGGCCGGGCTCAGCGGAACTCGTCGGCGATCTTGCGGATCAGGGCCTCGGACTGGCCCTTGTCGAGCGCGCGCCGACGCAGGTTGGCCAGGAGCTGCTCGTACTTCTGCACCTGGTCCTTCTTGTCGATCAGTTCGTCGTACCAGGCGTTCTCGAGGTAGACCACCGGCGGGTCGGCCCCGGGGAAGGAGAGCAGCTGGAACGTGCCGGAGTCGACGTACGGCCCGGCGGTGAACGGGATGACCTCGATGACGATGTTGGACCGCGTGTTCAGGTCGGCCAGGTGCAGCAACTGCTCCCGCATGACCGCCGGGCTCTGCGCGACCCTGCGCAGCGTCGCCTCGTCGAGCACCACGCGGAACACCGGCGCGCCGTCGGACTCGAACAGCGAACGCTGCCGGCGTAGCCGCACCTCTTCGCGGACCTCCACCGACTCGGGCCCGGCCACGTCGTTGACGATGCCGCCCAGCACGTACCGCATGTACGCCTGGGTCTGCAGCAGCCCGGGGATCAGCGTCGACTGGAACGTCTCGATCGAGGACGCCTCGGCCTCGAGGCCGAGCAGCTTCTCGAAGTCGGTCGTCGGAAGGTGCTCGCGGTACGTGGCCCACCATGGCCGTTCCCGCGAGCTCTTGGCGAGCCGGATCAGAGCGTTGACGCTCTCGCTGTCGTGCACGCCGTAGTGCGCGAGCAGCGACCGCAGGTCGGTCGTGGAGATGCCGACCGTGCCCTTCTCGATCCGGATCAGCTTGGACAGCGACCAGTCCATCGCTTCGGCGACCTGCTCCTGGGTCGCCCCTGTCTGGTCACGGGCATGCCGGAGAGCGGCGCTCAGCCGCCGCCGCCCCAGGATTGGCCCGTGCAGTTCAGCGCTCATCATCCACCCGCGTCGAAGCGCCACTTGGCATTTGGCACAGTCTAGGTCTGCCACGTGTCAGAGCGACAGCCCCATTAGGACGGTTTTGCGGTTGGTGAACACCTGCGACGTCGGACGTGCGCACCTCTTGAACGATAGCATCGCGCCGCCGACGTGCTGATCTTCGCCATTCCAGCCTCCTTTTCGTCAATTCCCGCGGAGGGCGGCAACCGGGGAAATCGGATTGCTGGAAAAAGGCGCTCGGTGGGCGCTCGGGAATGGGTACGCGGTGCCACCTGCGCGTACGTCGGCGCAGCCGGCCGGCCGGGCCCGGCGCGGAGTCGGTGTGCATTTCGCCCGACCGCGTGCGGCTGTGTTTTCGGCCGCCGTTCCGGTGGCGCGCCGCCGGAGCCGCTCCCGGGTGGTCGGAAAACAGGGTGGCGTAAGCCCGTAGGCTCGCCTTACTACCGCTCGTAGCTCGGCGACTACAACGCTGTTGGAATTGTTTGTGTTTTGTCATGAAGCTTTCCGGGTGTGTTGCTGGGGGCGGTAAAGATTTATCGTGTGTCCATCGGATTCGCAATTCGTGAGCGCGGTCCATTCTGGGCGGCCGGATTCAGGGGCCGCCTCCGAAGGGCGACGGGCGCCTTCCGGCCGGGATGCGGTGAAGTGGTGGCCCGACGGTCGCCGGTTCGAATGCGGGCCGATTTCGGTGGTCGACCATTCGCCTGCATTCCGGAGGGCGGGTCGCGGATGGTCGGTGCCGGGCGTCGCACAGCTCTTCGGGGATGCCTTCCCTGCTCGCGGCGTAGGGGTACGGAGATAACTCGTGGGTAACCGGGGTGGTGAAAGGCGAAACTTTGTGTTCTGCTTCGCCGGTAAGGGGCTCCCGTTCGACGGGCCGCCATCGCTCACCGTGGCGCTGGCGTTTCTGTGCGTTCGGGTGAGGGCTCGATTCGACGAGCCTTTTGTTCGAACGGTTGGTAAACGCTGACTGACCGTCTCGAACGGAGAGACGACCGCATCGACGACGCCGACGAGAATGGGCCGTTTTCCGGGTGTCGCGTCGCCACGTAGCAAACGGACACCTGTCGGTCTGACGTGCGGGAAGCGCTGTGCGACAAGCGGTTTTGGCCGTCGACTGTCCACAAGGGTCGGTCGTCTCCGTCGGTTACTGAACAACTACAAATAACCGCCCCGGAAATGGCGGTACGGTTGTTGCGAGAGATGTCGATGCGTCTTGAAGTGCGGGAATAACGTTTGGTGAAGAAGCGTCTGCGGACGGTGTGGAAATGGTCCCTCAGACGGGTGAATATCGGGAAGATAACAAGTTGGATCATCACGTCTGCGTGTTTTCGTCGTTCGTGGCAACGTGTTGCCAATGAGCGCTAGCGTCGCGGCGGAATCGTCGCCATCCGACCCAACGGCCGTCCCACAGTGGCGGCGTAGTTCCTATTGCGCCAACGGGGCGTGCATTGAGGTGGCGACCGACGGCCCGCGCGTCGGCATACGCGACAGCAAGGCGCCCGCCGCAGGTGAGCTGTGGCTGAGCCCGGTCGAGTTCCGGGCCTTCATCGCCGCCGTGCGGGACGAAAATTACGGCTAGACGGATACGGTCTTGAACGCCTCCCGGCTCGCCCTTCACTCTAGGTGAAACGGCGAGTTCGGGAGGTATCGGTGGTGGACGAAACGAACGTCCGGCAGCCTGAGGGCTGGCGGCGCAGTTCCCGGTGCTCCGACGGGGCATGCGTCGAGGTCAACTCCTCTGACGGCATGGTCCTCGTGCGCAGCACCGTGGAGCCCGGCGTGGAACTCAGGCTGACGGCCGAGCAGTGGCGGTCGCTGGTCGCCACGGTGAAGGCCGATGGGTTCGGGTCGCCGGTGAGGGGAACCGACCCCTACGCCACGACCCCGTAGCGTCTGCCCAATATCCCCCTTTTGCCCCCTTTCCGGTGAGATCGGCGGATGATTGAGATGATCATCCGCCGACGACCGACGAGAGTGGGGTTCGGGCGTGCACTTCCGAGGCAGGGCGGCACCGGGCAGGGCGGCCCTGGGCAGGGCGGCACTGCGGGCCGCGGTCGCGATCCTGGTCCTGCCGCCGGTGGTGGTGCTCGCCGGCGTCCGCCCCGGCGTCGGTAACCCGCAGCCCGGTCTGCGCAAGACGGCCGACCTTACGCCCGTCTCGCGCGCGGTGGCCGCCAAGACGCCCGTGAGCCGCCTCGCGCGCTCCGACGGGAACCTGCTCGCGCGCACCGACAGCGCGCCCGTCCAGGTCGTCGTGAAGCTGGACTACGAACCGGTCGCCACGTACGCCGGCACCCTGCCCGGGCTGCCCGCGACCGGGCCGGCGTACACCGGCCGTCCGCTCGCCGGTTCCGCCGAGGAGGAGCGGTACGAGGAGCACATCAGGTCCCGCGAGGCCGCGGTGCTCGGCGCCGTCGCGAAGCGGGTACCGGCCGCGGTGCCCGGGCAGCGCCTGCGCACCGTCTACGGCGGCGTGACGTTCACCGCGCCGGCCAACCGCCTCCGCGACCTCGCGTCGGTGCCCGGCGTCGTCGCGGTGCAGGCCGACTCGGTCCGCAGGCCCCTCACCGACTCCAGCGCCGAGTTCATCGGAGCCGCCCCCAAAGGAACCGACACGGACGGCGCCGGCGCGGCGGACGGGGCCGGGGTGCTCGTCGGTGTCCTCGACACCGGTGCGTGGCCCGAGCATCCGTCGTTCGCCGAGACGCCCACCAGCCAGGCCCCGCCACTGAAGGCCGACGGGACGCCGCGCACCTGCGACTTCGGCCCCGATCCGACGGTCGACGGGGGCAAGGGCCAGCCGTTCCGCTGCAACCGCAAGCTCGTGGGCGGCGCCGCGTTCCTGTCCGGGTACCTCGCCGACGCCAAGCGCGCGGCCGAGGAGAAGTACAGCACCGCCCGCGACTCCAACGGCCACGGGACGCACACCGCGTCGACCGCCGTCGGCAACGTGGTCGACGAGGCGCCGGTGTTCGGCGTCGACCGCGGGCCGGTGCGCGGGGTCGCGCCGGGCGCGTGGCTGTCGGTCTACAAGGTGTGCGGCGCACAGGGGTGCCTCGCGTCGGACTCGGTCGCCGCGATCGGGCAGGCGATCCGCGACGGCGTGCAGGTCATCAACTTCTCGATCTCCGGCGGCACGAGCCCGCAGACCGACCCTGCGGAGCTGGCGTTCCTCGACGCGTACGCCGCCGGGGTGTTCGTCGCCGCGTCGGCGGGAAACGACGGCCCGGGCGTCGGGACGGCGAACCACCTCGCGCCGTGGGTCACCACGGTGGCCGCCTCGACCCAGCGCCGCGAGTTCGTCTCGACCCTGACCCTGAAGAGCGGCTCCACGACCGAGACGTTCGAGGGCGCGTCGATCACCGCCGGGATCGGACCGGCACCCGTGGTGCTGGCCGAGAGCGTCGCCGGGTACCGGTCGCTGTGCGGCACGAAACCGCCCGCCGACGCGTTCAAGGGCAGGATCGTCGCGTGCGAGCGCGGCGGCAACATCGGCCGCGTCGACAAGGGCAACAACGTCAAAGCCGGCGGCGCGGTCGGCATGATCCTGTACAACCCGACGCTGCAGGACGTCGAGACCGACAACCACTGGCTGCCCACCGTGCACCTCGCCGACGGCGCGGCGGCGAAGAAGTTCCTGACCGACCACAAGGACGTCACCGGGTCGTTCACCGCCGGCACCAAGCGCTCCGGCCGGCCCGACGTCATGGCCGCCTTCTCCTCCCGGGGGCCGGCCGGCGCGTTCGTCAAGCCCGACGTCACCGCGCCCGGCGTCCAGATCCTGGCCGGGCACACGCCGACCCCGGAGGCGCCCGCACAGGGTCCGCCCGGCGAGCGGTACCAGGCGATCGCCGGCACGTCGATGTCGTCGCCGCACGTCGCCGGCGGCGCCGCCTGGCTGAAGGCCCGGCATCCGGACTGGAGCCCGGGGCGGATCCGGTCGGCGCTGATGACCACGGCGACCACCGAGGTGGTCAAGGAGGACCTGAAGACACCGGCCGACGCGTTCGACATGGGCGCCGGACGGATCCGGCTCGACCGCGCCGACACCGCCGGGCTCGTGTTCGACGAGACGGCCACCCGGCTCACCTCGCTGGCCGGTGACGCCGTCAACGCGGTCCACCTGAACCTTCCGTCCGTGAACGCGCCCGTCGTGCCGGGACGGGTGACCACCGTGCGGACCGCGACCAATGTCACCGGACGGACCGTGACCTACCGGACGGCCGCGACCACCGCGGCCGGCGCGACCGTCAGCGTGCTGCCCGCGACACTGACCGTGCTGCCCGGCCGCAGCGCGGAGCTGTCGATCAGCATCCGCTCGGAGGCCGCGACGAGACAGTTCTTCGGCGGGGTGACGCTGCAGCCCGCGACCCCCGCCGACGGGCCGGCCCTGCACCTGCCGGTCGCGTTCGTGCCCAGGCCCGGCCCGGTGACGGTGACCAGCACCTGCACCCCCGAGCAGATCGCGGTCAAGGCGACCAGCCTGTGCACGGTCACCGCGAGCAACGCCACCTACCAGCCGGCGACCGTCGACATGACCACGACCCTGTCGAACGGCCTGACGGCCGAGAGCGCCACCGGCGCGATGATCGTGGACCCGCACCAGATCGAGCTGCGGCAGGCGAAGCTGCCCGGCATGGTGCCGGGCACGCCGTCGCTCGGCGCCGGCCAGATCTTCGGTTACCAGCCGCTGGACCGCTTCGGGATCGGCGTCGACCCGATCGGCGACGAGGAGATCGTCAACTTCGACCTGCCCACGCCCACCGTGTACGGCGGGCAGGAGCACCGCCGGATCGGCGTGACGTCGAACGGCTACCTCGTCGTCGGCGGCGGTGACGAACAGGACGTGGTGTGCTGCGAGTTCGGCACGCTGCCGAACCCGGCACGCCCGAACAACGTCCTCGCGCCGTTCTGGACCGACCTCGACGGCGCCGGCGCCCCCGGCGTGCTGGCCGGGGTGCTCTCGGCGGCCGACGGAAGCTCGTGGCTGGCCGTGGAGTGGCGGCTGAACGTGTACGGCACCACCAGCCAGCGCGTCTTCCAGGCCTGGATGCGCCTCGGCGGCACGGAGGAGATCGGGTTCGCCTACCCCGCCGACGCGTTGCCGGCCGACCCGGGCAAGCCGGTCGTCGTCGGCGCGGAGAACGTCAACGGGACCGGCGGCGACCAGCTCGACTCGCTGCCGACCGGCGACGTGCTGGTCACGACGTCGAAGCCGGTGCCGGGCGGCTCGGTGACGTACTCGGTGACGGTGCGCGGAACCGCGGCCGGCGACGGCACGGTGGTGACCCGGATGGACAGCCCACAGGTGCCGGGCGTGACCACGGTGACCTCGAAGGTGACGGTGAAGTGAAGATCATCGAGGGCGAGATCGTCCACGTCGGCGCTTCCGTGCCCCCGGCGGGGAGATCCTTTCCGGTGGTGGTGTCGGTGGTTCTGCTCGCCGCCACCGTCGTGCTGGGGACGCTGCTCGTGCGGGAACGGTCGGCGCGTGACGACGACAACCGCCACCTCAGGGCGCAGAACGCGCGCTCGGTGCAGCGCGCCGCCGCGCTGGGCGCGGAGCTCGCCGTGGTGCGGGCCCAGCGCGACGAGGCCGTGTCGCGACTGATCGAGGAAGACGGGCTGAGCGCCGAGGCGGTCGCCGCGATCCGCGCCTGCGTGCTGCGGTACGCCGAGTACGAGCGCACGCCCGGCGGCGCGCCGACGCTGGCGCAGAAGGCGTGCGCAAACGCCGAACCGTACGTCCGCTGAGGTGCGGACGTACGGCTCGGCGCGAGGGGGTCAGACAGTGCCGAACATCTGGGTCCAGTAGGGGGTGCCGTCGGCCTTCTTGGCCAGGCCGACGCCGACCGACTTCGACTTGCAGTTCAGAATGTTGGCCTTGTGGCCGGGGCTCTTCATCCACGCGGTCACGACGGCCTCCGGGGTGCGGTAGCCCCACGCGATGTTCTCGGCCGACGCGGTGGTGTAGCCGGCCCGCTTGGCCCGCACGAGGAACGTGCTGCCGTCCTTGCCCGTGTGGCTGAAGTAGTTCTTCGCCACCATGTCGGCGCTGTGGGCGCGGGCCGCGGTGGTGAGCTTGGCCTCGGTGCGCAGCGCGGCGCAGCCGTTCTTGACCCGGTTGTCGTTGGTGAGCTTGACGACCCTCGCCTCGAAGGTGGCGTCGGAGCTCGGGGCGGTGGCGGCGGACGCCGGCGTGGTGCCGAGGATGGCACCACCGACGAGAGCCGTGGACATCGCGGCGAGGGCGGCGGCGCGCCGGAGAAGGTTGGTCATGCCACCTGGATCGGCGCACCGGGCCCACCCCCAAGGGATGGACCCGGTTGGCACCGGTCCCGAAACGGGTCTACGCCGGTGACGGACGCCCTACGCCGGCTTCAACCACAGCGCACCCAGCGGCGGCACCCGGAGCGCAACCGAGAACGGCTGGCCGTGCCACTGCTGCTCCTCGGTCTCCACCCGGCCGAGGTTGCCGACGCCCGAGCCGCCGTAGGTCTCCGCGTCGGTGTTGACGATCTCCAGCCAGGTGCCCTGCTTCGGCAGGCCGATGCGGTAGTTCTCGTGCGGGAGCGCGCTGAAGTTCACGACGCACGCGACCTGCTCGCCGTTCGGGGCGAGGCGCAGGAACGAGAACGTGTTGTTGGCCGAGTCCTCGGCGCTGAGCCAGCGGAAGCCGGACGGCGAGTGGTCCTGCGTCCACAGCGCGGGCGTGGCCTTGTAGACCGCGTTCAGGTCGGCCAGCAGCCGGTGCACGCCGGCGTGGCCGGGATCGTCGAGCAGGCCCCAGCTGAGGCCGCGCGCCTCGCTCCACTCCTGGAAGTCGCCCAGCTCGCAGCCCATGAACAGCAACTGCTTGCCGGGATGCGCCCACATGTATGCCAGCAGCGCCCGCACCTGGGCGAGCTTGCGCCACTTGTCGCCGGGCATCTTGCCGGCGAGCGACCCCTTGCCGTGCACCACCTCGTCGTGGCTGATCGGCAGCGTGAAGTTCTCGCTCCACGCGTACACCAGCGAGAACGTCATCTGGTGGTGGTGCCACTGCCGGTGCACCGGGTCCTTGGACATGTACTGGAGCGTGTCGTGCATCCAGCCCATGTTCCATTTGAAGCCGAAGCCCAGCCCGTCGAGGTAGGTGGGCCGGGTGACACCCGACCAGCTCGTCGACTCCTCGGCGATCGTCACCACGCCGGGGTGGTGCTTGTAGACCGTCGCGTTCATCTCCTGCAGGAACGAGATCGCGTCGAGGTTCTCGCGGCCGCCGTGCTTGTTCGGCGCCCACTCGCCGTCCTTGCGGGAGTAGTCGAGGTAGAGCATGCTCGCGACCGCGTCGACGCGAAGGCCGTCGGCGTGGAACTCCTCGCACCAGAACAGCGCGTTGGCGACCAGGAAGTTGCGCACCTCCGGCCGGCCGTAGTCGAACACGTACGTGCCCCAGTCGGGGTGCTCGCCCAGCCGCCAGTCACCATGCTCGTAGAGCGGGGTGCCGTCGAAGCGGGCCAGCGCGAACTCGTCCTTCGGGAAGTGCGCCGGCACCCAGTCGAGGATCACGCCGATGCCGGCCTGGTGCAGCTTGTCGATGAGGTACCGGAAGTCGTCGGGCGTGCCGAAGCGCGACGTCGGCGCGTAGTAGCCGGTGACCTGGTAGCCCCAGGAGCCGCCGAACGGGTGCTCCATCACCGGCATCAGCTCGACGTGCGTGAAGCCCATCCCCACCACGTACTCGGTGAGCTCCTCGGCCAGCTCGGTGTACGACAGGCCCGGGCGCCAGGAGCCCAGGTGCACCTCGTAGACGCTCATCGGGTCCTGGTGCGGGCTCGACTCGGCGCGCCTGCGCATCCAGTCGCCGTCGTTCCACTCGTAGCCGGAGCGGAACACCATCGACGCGGTCTGCGGCGGCACCTCGGTGTGCTGCGCGTACGGGTCGGCCTTCTCCCGCCAGACGCCGTCGGGGCCGAGGATGCGGTACTTGTACCGCTGCCACTCCTGCACACCGGGGACGAACAGCTCCCAGACGCCGCTGGCGCCGAGCGACCGCATCGGCCAGCCCTCATGCGGTCCCCACCCGGCGAAGTCACCGATCAGCCGGATCCCGCGCGCGTTGGGTGCCCAGACCGCGAAGCTGGTGCCGCCGTCACGCAGGTGCGCGCCGAGGACCTTCCACAGGCCCTCGTGCCGGCCCTCGCGGATCAGGTGCAGGTCGAGCTCGCCGACCGTCGGCGCGTGCCGGTACGGGTCGTCGAGCTCCCGCCCGTCGACGTCGAGGCGGTAGTCGAGCACGGTGCCCGGCACGACCGCTTCGAAGACGCCGTCGTCGTGGATCCGCTTCATCGGATGCCGGTCCGTCCCGAGGACGACCGCGACGTCGCCCGCTCCGCGCCTGAGCGTGCGGATGACGGTGTTGCCACCGGACGGATGCGCGCCGAGTACCGCGTGCGGGTCGTGCGCCATACCCGCGATGAGGTCGTCCATGTCAGTCCCTTCCGAGGGCAACGCTAGCGGAGCAGGCGATCGACCGACTTGAGGGGGATGCGCATCCACGCCGGTCGGTACTTCGCCTCGTAGGCCACCTCGTACAGCGCCTTGTCGAGTTCGTAGGCCCGCAGGGCCATCCCACGGTCACGCGGGTCGTAGCCCGCGACCTCGGCGTACCCCTCGCAGAACGCGATCTGGTTGCGGTCGATCCACTCGCGGGCCCGCTCGTTGAGCTTCGCGTCGTCGCCGTCGTCGCGGCCCACCAGCACCTGGTAGGCGGCGTACTCGAACGAGCGCAGCATGCCCGCCACGTCGCGCAGCGGCGAGTCGGGCCGTCTCCGCTCCTCGACCGGCTGCCCCGGCTCGCCCTCGAAGTCGATCACCAGCCAGCCGGGCGGCGTGCGGAGGACCTGGCCGAGGTGCAGGTCACCGTGCACCCGCTGCAGGTCGATCTCGACCTCGCCGGCCGCGCGCAGTGCCGTCTCGGCCCGCTCCTTGTACGGAGCCAGCTCGGGGACGGTGCCCGCGGCCTCGTCGAGGCGGTCGCACATCACGTCGACCGCGATGCGGCCGGTGGTGACGCCCAACTCGTCGGCGAGCGTCCGGTGGACGCTCGCCACCGCCTCGCCGAGCCGGAACGACTCGCCGGCGAGGTCGCCGCCGACCTGGTCGGCGTGCGTGTCGGGATCGTTGAGCAGGTCGCGGGCGCTGGTGGCCGCCATCGCCCAGCCCTCGGCCGAGTTCTGGGCGTACTCGCTCACCATGCCGAGCGTCAGCGGCTGCCCGTTCGGGTCGGTGCTCTCGATCGCGCCCATGAGCCGGGCGACGTGCCGGCTCCCGGCCCGGGCCAGCACCCGGTTGAGCTCCAGGTCGGGGTTGAGCCCCGGCGGCACGCGGCGGAACAGCTTCATGACCGCCGCGTGGTCGAACACCACGCTGGTGTTGCTCTGCTCGACGTTGCCGACCCGGGCCGGCGCGTCGACCGGCAACGTCACGCCGGGCTCGGCCGCGAACCGCACCGTGCCGAACGTCTTGTCGTCGGCGATCAGCGCGAGGATCTCCCGGGCCGCGCTCTCGTCGTAGAGCGCGTCGAACCCCACCCGCGTACTGCCGTCGGTCTCGGCCTCGCCGATGCGGGCGCCGGTGGCCCGCTCGGCGGCCGGTGGCTGCGGGTCGCCCCACCGGACGAAGACCTGGTAGCGGTCGCTACCGCCGTCTTCGTAGGACACGAGCAGCAGCATGTGGTCCATGCCGGGCAGCGCGGTGACGGCTTCCGGCCGTACGGCCTGGATCCGACGGTGGCGGCCCGCGTACCAGCGCTGCCGGGGAAGCCAGTCTGCGAATGGAAGCATCGCCGTTTCCTCGCTGGGGGCTTGGGGGTCGGCCGGGTGGTCAGGTGGGGCGGGTCAGTCGTTGTTCTCCGGTGGACAGAGCTGGAACCAGTAGAACCCGTGCCCCGGGATCGTGAGCAGGTACGGCAGTTCGCCGATGGCCGGGAAGGGCACCCGGCCGGACAGCTCGATGGGGGTGTAGCCGTTCCAATTGTGGAGGTTCAACTCGATCGGCTGCGGGAACCGGGACAGGTTGTTGACACACAGCACGACGTCGTCGTCGTGCACCCGCGCGAACGCCAGCACCGAGGGGTTGGACCCACCGAGCTCGCGGAACTCGCCCACGGCGAACGCGGTGTGCCGGCGCCGGATGGCCAGCATCATCCGGGTCCAGTTGAGGATCGACATCGAGCTTTCCCGCTGGGCCTCGACGTTGATCGACTGGTACCCGTAAACGTGGTCCTGGATCGGCGGCAGGAACAGCCGGCCCGGGTTGGCGCGGGAGAACCCGGCATTGCGGTCGGGGCTCCACTGCATCGGGGTGCGCACACCGTCGCGGTCACCGAGCCAGATGTTGTCGCCCATCGCGATCTCGTCGCCGTAGTACAGCACCGGTGAACCGGGCAGCGACAGGAGTAGCGCGGTGAACAGCTCGATCTGGTTGCGGTCGTTCTCCAGCAGCGGCGCGAGGCGGCGCCGGATGCCGACGTTGGCCCGCATCCGCGGGTCCTTGGCGTACTCCGCGTACATGTAGTCGCGCTCTTCGTCGGTGACCATCTCGAGCGTCAACTCGTCGTGGTTGCGCAGGAAGATGCCCCACTGGCAGTTCTTCGGGATCTCCGGCGTGTTGGCCAGGATCTCGGAGATGGGGAACCGCGACTCGCGCCGCACTGCCATGAAGATGCGCGGCATCAGCGGAAAGTGGAAGGCCATGTGGCACTCGTCGCCGACGTCGGAGTCGCCGAAGTACTCGACCACGTCGGCCGGCCACTGGTTGGCCTCGGCGAGCAGTACGCGTCCCGGGAACTCGTCGTCGATGATCTTGCGGGCCTGCTTGAGGAACGCGTGCGTCTCCGGCAGGTTCTCGCAGTTCGTGCCCTCCCGGGCGAACAGGTAGGGCACGGCGTCGAGCCGGAACCCGTCGATGCCGAGGTCCAGCCAGAACCTCATGACGTCGATCATCTCCTGCTGGACCTTGGGGTTGTCGTAGTTCAGGTCCGGCTGGTGGGAGAAGAAGCGGTGCCAGAAGAACTGGCGGCGCACCGGGTCGTACGTCCAGTTCGACTCTTCGGTGTCGATGAAGATGATGCGGGCGTCCTGGTACTTCTCGTCGGTGTCGCTCCACATATAGTAGTCGCCGTACGGGCCGTCGGGGTCGCTGCGTGACTCCTGGAACCACGGGTGGCTGTCGGACGTGTGGTTCACCACGAGGTCGGTGATGACCCGGATGCCGCGCTTGTGGGCGGCGTCGAGCAGTTGCACGAAGTCCTCGACCGTGCCGAACTCGGGCAGCACCTTGTAGTAGTCGCGGATGTCGTAGCCGCCGTCACGCAACGGTGAGTCGTAGAACGGCGGCAGCCAGAGGCAGTCGACGCCCAGCCACTGCAGGTAGTCGAGCTTCGCGATGAGGCCCTGCAGATCGCCCGACCCGTCGGCGTTCGAGTCGTGGAACGCCCGCACCAGCACCTCGTAGAACACCGCGCGCTGGAACCAGGTGGCGTCGGCCGGCAACGTACGGGCGTGCCCGTAGTCGTCGGCGCTCGGGTGCTCGACGGTGCCGTCGGCGCCCACGTGGCTGCCCTCGGCCGACGACGCCGCGTTCCGGGAGGCCGTTTCGACCGACCGGGCGGTGGCGACGTTCGGGTCGTGAGGCTCGTTCGGGTTGTGCACGCTTTGCGCTTGCCCGGTGCTCATGGCTCTAAACTGCCGTCTTGATCGATGGGTTACGCCCGGCGGTGCACGGTGAAGATGTGTGCCGGTTCCAGGTACGGATCGAGTAAGACCGCATTGTGCTGCCCCCAATCGTACGTAGCGCCGGTAAGTTGGTCCCTTACCGTGAAGCGCTCGTGCCAGTCGAAACCAAGCGCGGGCATGTCCAGGGTGGTGTTACCCCACTGCTGATGGGCGGAATCGAAGGTGCAGATCACCAGCACCGTGTTGCCGGTGTCGGGATCGCGCTTCGACCAACACAGCAGGGCCCCGTTGTCGATCTCGTGGAAGCGCAGGTTGCGCAGCCAGTGCAGGGCCGGATTCTCGCGTCGGATCTGGTTCAGCCGGGTCAGGTACGGCGCGAGCGAACGCCCGGCCTTCTCCGCGCCGGCCCAGTCGCGGGGGCGCAACTGGAACTTCTCGTTGTCGAGGTACTCCTCCGCACCGGGGCGCGGAACGTGCTCGAACAGTTCGTAACCCGCGTACATCCCCCACGACGGCGTGAGCATGCTCGCGAGGACCGCACGGATCTTGAACATCGGCGGACCGCCGTGTTGCAGGGTCTCGTGCAGGATGTCGGGCGTGTTCGGCCAGAAGTTCGGCCGCATGTGGTCACACGCCTCGACCAGCTCCTCGCAGTACTGCCGCATCTCGGATGCCGTCGTGCGCCAAGTGAAGTAGGTGTACGACTGGGTGAAACCGATCTTGCCAAGGCCGTGCATCATCGCCGGCCGGGTGAACGCCTCGGCGAGGAACAACACGTCCGGGTCGACCTTCTTCACCTGCCAGATCAACCATTCCCAGAAGTTGACCGGCTTGGTGTGCGGGTTGTCGACCCGGAAGATCTTCACGCCGAGGTTCACCCAGTGCAGCACCACCCGCAGGATCTCCGCGCGGATCCCGGCGGGATCCCGGTCGAAGTTGATCGGGTAGATGTCCTGGTACTTCTTGGGTGGGTTCTCGGCGTACGCGATCTGCCCGTCGGGCCGCACGGTGAACCACTCGGGGTGGTCGGCGACCCAGGGATGGTCGGGGGCGCACTGCAGCGCCAGGTCCATCGCGACCTCCAGGCCCACCTCAGCGGCGGCTTTGATGAAGCGCTGGAAGTCCTCCTCCGTTCCGAGCTCGGGGTGGATGGCGTCGTGACCGCCCTCGGCAGAGCCGATCGCCCACGGTGAGCCGACATCTGTCGGCCCGGCGACCAGCGTGTTGTTGCGACCCTTGCGGTTGACCCGCCCGATCGGGTGGATCGGTGGCATGTACAGGATGTCGAAGCCCATCGCCGCGACGGCGGGCAGCCGCTCGGCCGCCGTGGCGAACGTGCCGTGCCGCACCGGCGAGCCGTCGGCCGCGACCGCGGCACCCTCCGACCGGGGGAAGAACTCGTACCAGGCCGAGAAGTTCGCGAGCGTGCGGTCGACCCACAGGCCGTAGGTGGCCGACCGGGTCACGAACTCCCGCACCGGGTACTCCCACAGCAGTTCGCGCAGGGCGAGGCCGGGGGACACCCGTTCGAACAGGGCGCGGTCCTTGTCGTCGAGGACCTCGGCCGCCGCCTCCAGTTCCGGCCGCCGTTCGGCCGGGACGCCCGCGGCGGCGGCGCGCAGGATCGCGACGCCCTCGGCGAGGTCGTTCGCGAGGTCCTCGACACCTTGACCGGCATCGATCTTCTTGGTGACCGCGTTCCACCAAGTGAGATACGGATCGCTCCACGCCTCGACGGCGAACGACCAGCGACCGGTGGCATCCGGCCGGATGGCGCCGTGCCACCTGTCGGTGCCGGGCTCGCCGGCCCTCATCCGGGTGAATGGCCGGGACGCGCCGTCGGGCCCCTGCCAGACCACGTTGACGCCCAACGCGTCGTGGCCCTCCCGGTAGGAGGTCGCGGACACGGGAACGAGTTCGCCGACCACGGCCTTGGCCAGGTTGCGACCACTGGAGACCGCGGGGGTCACGTTTTCGATAGGGAATCTGCCGACCATCCCCAATCACGTTAACGGCAGCGGCCCGGATGTACACGGTGACGAAGCAAACTTGCACGAGTGTTCGCGTTAACCACGGCTTGCGACCACCTCCGCCGGGTAGACCTGAGGAATGTCAACCCCTTCCGCGATGGTGTTCGCGCCCGCTCCGCAGTTGACCGTGACGATCGAACGGTTCAGCGAGACCGACGAGTTGCACGTGCACCCGGGAGGTCAGGGAATCTGGCAGGCCCGCATGTTGAGACTGCTGGAGGTGCCGGTGACGCTGTGCGCGGCGCTCGGCGGAGAGGTCGGCACCGTACTGGAACCGGCGCTCGCCGGCGAGGACCTCACGCTGCGCCTGGTGAAACGCGAGAGCACGAGCGGGTGGTACGTGCACGACCGGCGCGAGGGCCAGCGGGAGGAGGTCGCCGCCGGTCACGGTCACCCGCTGACCCGGCACGAGGTCGACGAGCTGTACGGGCTCGCGCTCGCGGAGGGGCTGCGCGCCCGCGTCACCGTCCTCAGCGGAACGCCCGACCAGACGACGGTCCCGGCGGACCTGTACCGCAGGCTCTCCGCCGACATCCGCGCGAACGGCGGCCGGGTGGTCGCTGATCTCTCCGGTGAGCAGGTGCGGGCCGCGCTCGAGGGCGGGCTGTTCTTCCTGAAGGTGAGCCACGAGGAGGCGCTGGAGGACGGCCACGCCAAGGGCGAGAGCCGCGAGGAGATGGTGCGCGCGCTGCACTCCCTGCGCGACGCGGGTGCGGAGAACGTGGTGATCAGCCGCGCCGCGGACCCCGCGCTGGCGCTCCTCGACGGCGACGTCTACGAGATCGGACTGCCGAAGCTGGAGGCGGCCGAGACCCGCGGCGCCGGTGACTCGATGACCGCCGGGGTGGCGTCGGTGCTCGCGAAGGACGGCGACCTGGTCGACGCGGTACGCACCGGCGCCGCGGCGGGCGCGTTGAACGTCACGCGTCACGGGCTGGGCACGGGTCGGGCGGAGGCGATCGCGGAACTGATCGGCCACGTGCGGTTGGACCGCCTCGACGGGGTATAGGACCGCCATGCGCGTTCTCATCACCAACGACGACGGTGTGCGGGCGCCCGGCATCCGGCACCTGGCCCGCGCGGTCGCGGCGGCCGGGTACGACGTCGTCGTCGCGGCACCCCGGGTGGAGGCGAGCGGCAGCAGCGCCGCCCTGACCGCCGTGGCCGAGGACGGCCGGGTCGTCGTCGAGAAACACGACCTCGGGTTCGGCGTGGCGGCGTCACCGGCGTACATCGTGGTGCTGGCGAACCTCGGTGCGTTCGGCGATCCGCCGGATCTCGTGCTGTCGGGCATCAACCGGGGTGCCAACGCCGGTCACGCGGTTCTGCACTCGGGAACGGTCGGCGCGGTGCTCACGGCCGCCGCGAGCGGCCGGTCGGGCCTGGCGGTCTCGCTCGACGTGCTCACCCCGGCGATGACAAGCGCGAGCAGCGGCGGCGCGGCGATCGCCGCGCTGGACGCGATGGACGACGAGGCGCGAAACTGGTCGACCGCGGCCGACCTCGCGGTGACGCTTCTTCCGCAACTTGCAGAATCACCGGCCGGCACCGTGTTCAATCTGAACGTGCCCGACGTCGAACCCGGGAAGCTTGCGGGGGTGCGGCAAGGGTCACTGGCGTCTTTCGGACAGGTGCAAGTTGCGATCGCGGAGTCGGGTGAGGGGTTCGTGCGGACGTCGGTGGAAGAGAGCGGTGGGCGCTCCGAACCGGGTACGGACCTCGCGCTTCTGGCCGATGGTTACGCGAGCGTGACCCCCATACGAGCGGTCGGTGAGGACCCTGGACTTGTCATTGATCTCGCACGTGCAGATGCATGATCGATTTTGCGGGCCGGCTGTCGACCCGCGCACATCGTAGGTAGCCTGCCGATCTATGACCGGCAATATCGACATGCGGCGGGATGATCTCATCTCGTTGCTGGGGGGCCCTGGGCCGGCGGAGACCGCGTGCCGTCACGCACTGAACGGCAACGCGGAGTACGTGGTGTACGCGGAGAAGATGGCCGCGGAGCAACTGGCGAACTCGTACGCGCGGCGCATGCGGGCGATGGAACGGGTCGGCACACCGACCGTCGGGTTCCCGGAGGCGGTGGAGGCGCTGCGGGCGCACGCTCCGGGCGAGGTCGTGATCGGCTCGGTGACCGTGGAGAACCCGCCCGTGCACTTCCAGCTCTTCTTCACGGCCGACGCCGACCGGCTCGTGGCGTGCCTGGGGGTGGACCAGCGCCCCACCCTGTGAGGTAGAACGGTCACTATGTCGGTCACCGGGGTCGTGCAGGAACTGCTCGTGCGCTACCTCGACGTGTGGACGCCGACCGCACTGCACGCCCGCCGCGCGACGTTCGCGTACGCGTCGACCTCCTCGGCGCCGGCGCTGCCCGAGGCGGCGCTGCGGGTCTTCGCCGAGTTCGCCGACCGGATGCGGGGGCGCCGGTTGGGGTTCGTCGTGGTCACCCCCGAAGGGCTGACGGGACTGGCCGCCGCGCCGGCCGACCTGGGCGTGTTCCCGGTGGGTGGCCCGCCGGTCGAGCGCCTGCCGGTCGCGTTGAAAGCGGCCGGGTCGGCGAAGGCGCCGCTGCTCGCGTTCCTCGACCTCCCCGACGGCCCGTCGGACGACGCGCTCGCCGCTGTCACGGCGGGTAAGCCGGCCGAGCTGATGCTGGTCACCACGCCCGGGACGTGGCGCGACGTGCGCGACCACCTGAGGGCGGCGGGGTTCACGCTCACGTCCGGCGTCGAACTGGTCGACACGGACACCGAGCCGGCAGGCGGCGAAGCCGCCGTCCTCGTCGCGTTCGCCTCCTCCCAGGATCGCAGCCTCGAGGCGTTCAAGAACGCCATGTGGGCGGTGGACGAGTACGCCGGCGTCCGGTACCGCGACCCCGGCGACCCCGACGGCCACCTGCTCGACATCTCCCTCAAGCCGCATCCCGGCCCCCTGCGCCGGGAACTGCTCGCGCACCTCGCCGGTACCGGTGGCCGCACGGTCACCGAACTGCGCCGGTTCACGCTCACCGACACCGTGTACCGCAGCGGCGACACCAACGCCGCGATCACCTCGCTGCTCACCGCCGGCGCGGTGACCCGCGAGCCGGAGACCGGTCGGCTCGCGGGCGACGTCGTCGTCAGGGCCGTCTGAGGCTTTCGGCCGTGACCCGCTGGGTGACGTACGCGGGGACCGTGGTCAGCACGAGCCCGGTGAGCAGGGCGGCACCGGCGAGCCAGAGCACCGGGGCGACCCGGTCGACCACGAACCCCGCGTCCACCTTCAGCAGCGCCGCGAACCCGAACGCGATCACGAGCGTCGCCGCCGACGCGGTGACGAGCCCGAGCGCCAACGGCAGCGCGCCGGAGCCGGCCTCGCCGGCGGCCACGACCGCCGGCCGGGTGCCGACCACGATCAGGGTCGCGTTGTCGCGGCGGCGCTCGATGGTGCGGTCGACCGCGGCGGCGGCGAACGACCCGACGCCGAGCACGAACGTCACGATCAGCCCGCACACGAGGAACAGCACCATGAAGTTCGTGTCGACGCCCCGGTACCCGCCGAGGTCGCCACCCAGGTACGTGGCCGGCGCCCGCGCGGAGACGACCCGGGCGGCCCGCTCGACGGCCGCGCGGTCGGCGGCGACGACGTCGAACGACAGCGTCTCCGGTTCGAACCCGGCCACCGCCGGGACCTGACGGGTGACGAACACCGGCGCGCTGATGCCGACGTTGAAGCGGGGCGTGGCGGTGAGCGTGGCCGCGGGCGTCGGCAGGAGCGTGCCGTCGGCGAGCCGGAGGTCACCGGCGCGGTCCGGCTCGCGGCCGCCCGGGCCGTAGCTGAACTCCATCCAGTAGACCTGACCGTCCACACAGGACTGACCGGCGGCGAGGCGGTACATGGCCAGCAGCTCGGCGCAGTCGCCCAGCACGCCGTTGGCCTCGGCGCCACCGACCGTCAACGGCACCGGCGGCAGCGCGACGATCGTCGTGCCCGGCGTGGCGCGCAGGTCGGCCATCAGCGTCGGGGTGGGGTTGGGCACCTGGAGCAGCACGTCGGAGGTCTGTTCCGCGCGGCCGAGCAGGTCCTGGTCGGACGCGACGAGCGCGATGCCGAGCGAACCGAGGCCCGCCACGTAGATCGCCACCGTCAGGGAGGCGACCAGCCGGGGCGCCACGCCGGGGCTGTGCCGCACGCGGGCGGCGGCCAGGCCGAGCCAGACCGGCGTGACCGGCAGCCGCTGGACGAGCCCGGCGACCGCGTAGCTGAGCACCGGCAGGGCCAGCGCCAGGCCGAGCCCGGTGACCAGCACCGAGCCGAGCATCAGCCAGCCCCGCGCGTCGGTCGGCAACGCACCGCCGCGGCCGGCCGCGGTGGCCCCGGCCAGTCCGCCGACCAGCGGCAGCAGCCGCCACGGCGACGGCCGCGACGCCGGCGCCCCACGCCGGACCCCGAGCGGGTCGAGCCGGGCCGACCGGCCCGCGAGCACCCCCACGGCGACCGCGAACGCGACGGTCACGCCGACGACGAGGGCCATCCCGCCCGGCGCCACCGACGCGTCGGACGCGAACCACTGCAGCCGCCCGATCGGCCAGCCCGTGCTCAGCGGCGCCAGCACGCTGAACAGCACCGCGCCGAGCAGCGCGCCGGCGCCGGCGACCACCCCCGTCTCGACCACGTTGACCACCGCCGCCTGCCGGGTCGACACGCCCAGCAGGCGCAGGCTGGCGATCCGCCGGTCGCGCGTGGTCGCCGACAGCCGGGCGCAGGTCGCGAGGAACACGCCAAAAGGCACCAGCACGAACAGCGTGAACGCGCCGGCCGCGTACCGCCCCGGGGTGAAGACGTCGGGGTCGGTCATCTCGTCGCCGCGGCCGTACCGCAGCGCGCCGCCGAACCCCTCCAGCGCACGCTGCTCGTCGAGCCCGGGGTTGTCGGCGGCGACGCCGACGTACGCGCGGAGCTCGTTCGGCGCGATCAGCCCGGCCCGGCCGATGGTGCCGACGATGGGCTGCGGGAACCGTTCGCGCGCCCGCGCGTCGGTGCGGATCAGCTCGGCGAGCGCGGGCGAGACGACGATCTCGCCCGGTGCCGGGAACCGGGCCAGCCCGGGCGGCAGCTCGGTGGCCGGGGTGGCGCCGCCGATCGCGATGCGGCGCAGCGGCAGGTGACCGATGGCGTCGTCGATCTCGATCAGCCGGGTGGCGCCGGCGGTCACGGGCCGGTCGGTGTACCGGGACCCGCCGTCGGTGTCCGTGCTGTACCCGGAGTCGTCGGCGGCGTAGACGGGTGAGCGGTCGCGGGCCCGCTCGTCCTGCGCCCGGGTGACCGACACCGCGGCGAGGCAGGCGAGCACGAGCAGCACCCCGAGCGCGGCACCCGAGGACATGAGACCGGCGCGCAGCAGCCCGCCCCGCCCGGACCCGACCGACATCCGCAGCCCGAGCAGCACCAGCCTCATACGAGCACCCCGTCGCGCAGGTACAACGTGCGGTCGGCGTACGACGCGACCCGCGCCTCGTGGGTCACGAGCAGCACGGTGGTGGAGCGGCGGCGGGCCAGCTCGGTGAACGAGTCGAGCACGGTCTCGCCGGAGGCGCTGTCGAGCGCGCCGGTGGGCTCGTCGGCGAAGATCACCGTCGGCTGGTGGACCAGCGACCGGGCCACCGCCGCGCGCTGCGCCTGGCCGCCGGACACCTGGCCGGGCCTGCGGTCGGCCACGTCGTCGATCTCCAGCTCGGCGAGCAGGCTCCGCGCCCGGTCGCGCGCCTCGGCCCGCGGGACCTTGAGCAGCCGCAACGGCAGCTCGACGTTCTCCCGCAGCGACAGCTCGGGCACCAGGTCGCCGAACTGCAGCACGAACCCGAACGACCGCAGCCGCAGCCGGCTGCGCGCGCCGTCGGGCAGCGTGTCGATGCGCTGCTGACCGAGGTGGATGCGGCCCTGGTCGGGCCGGAGGATGCCGGCGAGCACGTGCAGCAGCGTCGACTTGCCTGACCCCGACGGTCCCATCACCGCGACCACCTCGCCGGGCGCGACGCCGATGCTGGTGCCGGCCAGCGCGAGCGTCTGCCCGAAGCGGACCACCAGGTCATGCGCTGTGATCATGGTCCGTCTCCTTGATGTGGGCGGCGAGCCGGTCCAACCGGGCCTCCGCGCCGTCGATCCACTTCAGATCGGCGTCGAGGTGGTACATCTCGAAGTCGGCGTCGAGCTGGGCCATCAGGTCGCCGCGCTGGCGGGCCACCCGCATCTCGCGCAGCCGCCGGTGGTGGGCCTGGCGCTGGGCGTCGAGCAGCGCGCGGGCCGGGCGTCCGCTGTGGAGGGCGAGCACGACCTTGGCGAAGAGCGCCCGGCGGGTGGCCGACACCTCGGGCACCTCGGGCTCCTGCAGCCACCGGTCGAGCTCGTACACGCCGGCCCCGGTGATCGCGTACAACCGCCGGTCGGGCCCCTCACCGGCGGCGACGCCGGCCAGGTCGGCGAGGCCGTCGCGCTGGAGGCGCTGCAGCGTGGAGTAGACCTGCGCCGACTTCAGCGGGCGGGCGGCGCCGAACCAGACGTCGTAGCGCTGGCGCAGCGTGTAGCCGTGCTGGGCGCCGGGTTCGAGCAACCCGAGCAGCGTTCGGGATACGGACATGCCGGAGAGGCTAGCAACCGGGTTGCTACCGTAGCAACTTGGTTGCTACGCCCGGACCGCCTCGTCGACGGTCGTCTCGCGCCTGCCGAGGAAGACCGGGTCACGGCCGCTGACCAGGTCGACCACGGCCTTGACGCACGCGCCGTGCTCGCGGTTCGAGCTGATCAGCCACGGCCTGCGGAACTGCTTGACGCTCTCGTCGCCGACGCCGTAGGTGTCGACGCCGACGCGGCGGCACAGGGTCACGGCGCGGGGGAGGTGGTACGTCTGGGTCACCACGATCGCCTTGCGCACCCCGAACACCTTCACCGCGCGCACGCAGGAGTCGTAGGTGTCGAAGCCGGCGTGGTCCATCGCGATCTTGGTGCGGGGCACGCCGTGGTCGCTGAGCCAGCGCAGCATCGCGCCGGGCTCGTCGTAGCGCCACGCGCGGTGGTCGCCGGAGACCAGGATCGCCTTCACCTTGCCGGTCTCCAGCAACCGCTGCGCGATCGCGAGCCGGGCCTCGAGAAACGGCGAGGGGACGCCGGTGCTGTACACCTGGGCCCCCAGCACCAGGGCGACCGGCGCCTCGGGCACGTCACCCTCGCCGAAGATGTAGGCGTCGGTGCCCGACCGCAGCCAGGCCACGCTCGCACCGGTGAGGGCGACGGCGGCCAGCGCGCCGGCGATCGACAGGCGCACGGCCCGCAGAAGCCAGACGCGCAGTGTGGTCACCCCGACAGGGTGGCAGCGAGCGTCAAGGCGGGCCGGCCGAGGAGCCGGGGGACCGCGTCGCTCACCGCGGCCAGCTCACCCGACGCGATCGCCGTGTACGTGCTGACCCACGCGTCGACCTGCCAGGGCGGCGCGCCGTACACCGCCCGCGACGCGTACGCCTCCTCGATCGTCTCCGGCACGTAGCGCACCTTCCGGCCGGACGCGGTGATGATCTCCGCGACCTCGTGCAGGGTGAGCGGCACCGGGCCGGTGAGGTCGTAGGTCGCGCCGGCGTGTGGCGCCGGGTTCCTGAGCACCTCCGCGGCCACCGCGGCGATGTCGTCCATCGCGACCGCCGCCACCCGACCGTCGCCGGCCGGGCCGCGGATCACGCCCTGCTCGTCGGCCATCAGCGGGAAGAAGTCGGCGTAGAGGTTGTCGCGCAGGAACGTGAACGCCAGGCCGCTGGCCCGGATGTGCTCCTCGGTGGCGTGGTGGTCGCGGGCGAGCGTGAACGTCGCGGTCGGCGACGCGCCGTAGAACGAGGTGTAGACCAGGTGCGAGACGCCCGCGGCGGCGGCCGCGTCGACGAAGGAGCGGTGCTGGGCGACCCGCTCGGGATGCTCGGCGCCGGACACCATGAACACCGTCTCGACCCCGGTGAGCGCGGCCCGCACCGCGGCGCCGTCGTCGTAGGTGGCGACAGCGGTCTCGCAGCCGGCGAGGGCCGGCGCCCGTGCGGCGTCGCGGACGACCAGCCGCCGCGGGACGCCGTCGAGGAGCCGGACCACGCGGCCACCCAGCCGGCCTGTCGATCCGGTGATGGCGAGCGTCGGCGCACTGGTCATGCGCCGACCCTACGACGTCAGTGGTTGCGCTGGCGGTAGGTCTCGGCGGCGGCGTCGAGGCGCATCCGGGTGCGCGTGCCGGGCCCGACGGCCCGCTTCGCCTTCTGGTACAGGTACGCGCCGCCGGCGGCGACCGCGATGCCGACGAGCAGGTACACCAGGACGCCCATCAGCGCCTGGAACAACCAGATGGCCAGCGCCCCGAGCGCGACCAGGCCGGCGATCGGCAGCACCAGCCAGGCGATGAGCTTTACGGCGTTCCCCATCGGGATCCCCCTTCACTGCGCGGACGCCCCTGCTGGCCCGCCCGCGGGTTCCAGAGTCCCGCGTGGGCGCAACCCCTGCCATCGGGGAAGCCCCGGATATCAGCTGTGGAGAAACTCAGCGATCTCGTCGACGACGCGGCCCAGGTCACGGGCGTCGGGCAGGTGGAACCGGCCCTCCAGGGGCACCAGCACGGCGTCGGGCAGGCTGCGGGCCAGCTGCCGGCCGCCCTCGAACGGCACCAGCCGGTCACCCCGGTAGTGCACCACGAGCGACGGCGCGACCACCGACGGCAGCAGGTCGGTGACGTCGACGTCGTAGACCGCCTCCAGGTAGCCGGCGGCGACGTCGCGGTCGGCCGAGTCGCGCAGCACCATGCCGAGGTGGTGCGCGGCCTCCTCGGTGGCCTCGGGCCGGTACAGCCCCGCGAACAGCGTCGACCCCAGGCCCCAGTGGCTGCGGACCATCGCCACCAGGGCCGCGTTGAGATCGGGACGGGTGAACACCGCCGTGCCGTCGGCGTAGGTGCCGAGGAACACCAGCCGGCGCACCAGGTCGGGCCGGCGGGCCGCGAGCGCGATCGCCACCGGTCCCGCCTGCGACATCGCGAGCAGGCCGACCGGCGTACCCAGATGGCACACCACCGCCTCGAGTTCGTCGACGGTGGCGTCGAACCCGAAGTCGGTGACGGGGCCGCGGGACAGGCCGGTGCCGTGCCGGTCGTACAGGGTCACGGCGCACCGCCCGACCAGCTCCTGCAGCAGCGACGACCGCGGGTCGCGCCCGGACGCGATCACCTCGATGCTCGACACCCACCCCGGCAGCGCCACCAGCGGCGGTCCCGCTCCGAGCGTCGCGACGGCGATCCGCGGACCTCGGGGAACGGTCACGTAGCGGGCCCGCAGCGCGCTCAGCGCCGGCGGTGCCGGTGCTCCGAGGTCGTGGCGGAGGATCTCCACCTGGAGACGCGCGATGCCGGCCGCCGGGGTGAGGCCCAGCTCGTCGCCGAGCCGCTTCTCGTACTCGGCGTAGGTGCGCAGTGCGTCGGCGTGCCGGCCGGTGGCGTAGAGGACCCGCATGAGCGTCTCCCGGGCCCGCTCGCGCAGCGGGTGCTCGCCGACGAACGCCTCCAGCGCCGGCAGCGCCTCCTCGGCCCGGCCGGCGTCGAGCAGGTGGCGGTGGAGGTCCTCCACGGCGTGCAGGCGCGCCTCGTCCAACCGGATCGCCTCGAACCGGGCGACCGGACCGTCGGCGAAGCCGGCGTACGCGCGTCCCCGCCACAGCGACAGCGCCGACGCGACCAGCTCGGCGGCGCGGGCGGCCTCGACCCCGGCGGCGGCCGCGAGCAGCGCGGTGAACCGGTTCGCGTCGAGGTCGTCGCCGACCTCCAGCAGGTAGCCGGGCGGCCTGGTGCGCAGCGCGGCCCGGGGCAGCGCCCGCCGCAGCCGCGAGACCTGGTTCTGCAGCGCCGCCGCGGGGTCCGCCGGCTGCCGGTCGGGCCACATCAGGGTGGTCAGCTCGTCGACGGACACCACCGTGCCCGCGCGGGCGAGCAGGCTAGCGAGCAGCGCGCGTTGCCGCTCGCCGAGCGGCACCGGTGCGCCGTCGGGACCCTCGGCCTCGACGGCGCCCAGCACCCGGAACATCGCATCAGCGTACGGCCCACCCGGCGATCTGCGGATTGATCGGCAGCAGCACCGAACGGACCCGGTACCGCTCGACGGTCAGGTCGGCGAACCCGGCCTTGTGGAGCGCCTCGGCGGTGTCCCGGTGCACGTCGCAGCCCTCGAACAGCCAGCGCCACGGCCGTTCGACGGCCTTCTGGACCGCGCCGTACCAGCCGTCGACGCGCACGTGTTCGAGGAACACCAGCCGGCCGCCGGGACGCAGCACGCGCGCGATCTCGGCGAGCGTCGCGGCCTGGTCGGGCACCGTGCACAGCACCAGCGTGCTCACCACGACGTCGGTGCTGGCGTCGGCGAGGCCGGTGCGCTCGGCGCTCTCCGCGCGGAGCTCCAGGGTGACGCCGTGCCGGCGGGCCGCCCGTCTCAGCCTTGTGTGCATGTGCGGGTTGGGTTCGATCGCGACCACCGTGGTTCCCGGGCGGTAGTAGCGGAAGTTGGTACCGGTGCCCGGCCCGATCTCGACGACGGTGTCGGGAAGGGCGGCGAACAGCGTGCGTTTGCGCTGGCCGGACAGGAAGTGGTCGTAGCCGCGGGCGGCGGCGAGGATTGCCGCGTTGAGCCGGCCGCGCACCGGGTTGTTCATGCCAGCTCCTTCAGGAACGTCTCGATGAGGTGCGCGGTCTCGGCGGCGCGGGTGACCTGCGGCGTGTGGCCGGCGCCGGGCAGCACCTCGTACGGGGCGTCGAGGAGGGCGGCGAGGGCGGCGCTCCACGCGGTCGGGTTGATCGCGTCCCGGTCGCCGTGGACGATCAGGGCCGGGCACCGCGGCGGCCGGCCGGTCAGGGCCTTCCGTGACCGCGCGGCGACGGTGGCCGCGAGCACCTCGGGGGTGGTGCCCAGCCCGTCGAGCAGGGCGGCGGCGCGTTGTTCGCCGTCCGCCTCCGCGCCGAGGGCGGTTTCGGTGAACCAGCGGACGAAGCCGGGGAAGTCGGTGCGCCAGGCCCCGCGGTTGTAACGGCTCCAGCCGCCGGTGCCGGCCGGCTCGCCGTCGAACGTGGCAATCGCGGTCTGCAGCGGGGTCGGCTCGCCGCCGGCGACGTCGATGGTCGGTGCGATGAGCACGAGACCGGCGACCCGGTCGGGGTGCAGGACGGCGGTGAGGTAGGCGACGAGCCCACCGAAGGAGTGGCCCACCAGGACCGCGCGCCCGGTGCCGGTGGCGTCGAGCACGGCCACGGCGTCGGCGACCAGTTCGGGGAGGGCGTAGGCCGCGGGGTCGGTCGGGCGGTCGGAGCCGCCGCTGCCGCGGGCGTCGTGGAGGATCAGGGGATGCCGGTCGGCGAGGTGCTCGACCTGGGCGGCCCAGAGCCGCCTGGTGGTGATCATCCAGGCCGGTAGGAGGGCCAGGGGAGTGCCTTCGGCGGCGCCGGTGCGCTCATAGGCGATGCGGACGCCGTGCCGTTCCAGGTTTGCTCGTTGTGGGGTTGCCATGCGCGCAAGGCTGGCGCGGGGCGCTGTCGCCGCGCCCCCGGCGCGCTGTCATCGGGCTACCGGACTGTCGCGCCGCCCCGCGCCGGTGCGCGGCACGGGGGCGGCGCGACCGGACTCACTGCGACGGTTCGGGGACGTCGCAGTCGACCTTCGGGTTGGCGCCGACGTAGTTCAGCGGCCCGGCCACGATGGTGACGGCGACCGTACCCACCTCGGCGCAGCTCGTCGCCTCGTCGTCGGCGAAGTACCCACGCTGCCCGGCGGCGATCGCGCCGATGATCAGCCAAATCAGAACGATCACGCCGCCTATCGATCCCGCACGCATTGCAAGCTCCTGTCACGTAGTAGATCCGGGGGTGTTGGGGCGGCAGGTTGATACCCGAGAGACGTTGCGCGCTAAACGGCACGTTGACAGCCCCGACGCGATCGCCGTAGGTTCGCCTTGCGTACTACCGTTCGGGATACGCACAACTGGCGCCGGAGGCAGACAGGCCGCGATGGGTGAGGTCACCACGCTCGAACACGCCGTCGCGACGCTCGTCACCGACGGCGCGACCGTCGCGCTCGAGGGTTTCACGCACCTGATCCCGGTAGCCGCCGGTCACGAGATCATCCGGCAGGGCCGGCGCGACCTCACGCTGATCCGCATGACCCCCGACATCGTCTACGACCAGCTCATCGGCGCGGGCTGCGCACGCAAGCTCGTGTTCTCCTGGGCCGGCAACCCGGGGGTCGGTTCGCTGCACCGGTTCCGCGACGCCGTCCAGCGCGGCTGGCCGGTGCCCCTGGAGATCGAGGAGCACAGCCACGCCGGCATGGCCAACAGGTTCGCCGCCGGTGCGGCCGGCCTGCCGTTCGCTGTGCTCCGCGGCTACAAGGGGACCGATCTGGAGCGGCACACCGGCACCATCAGGCCGATCACCTGCCCGTTCACCGGCGAGGTGCTCACCGCCGTTCCCGCGGTCAACCCCGACGTCGGGATCATCCACGCCCAGCGCGCCGACCCGGCCGGAAACGTGCAGATGTGGGGCATCACGGGGGTGCAGAAGGAGGTCGTTCTCGCGTCGAGGGCCTCCCTGGTGACGGTCGAGGAGATCGTGCCGGAACTGACCCCGCTGCCCGGTGCCGTGACCCTGCCCTCGTGGATCACCACGTACGTGGCCGCCGTGCCCCGCGGGGCGCACCCGAGCTACGCGCTGGGCTACTACGAGCGCGACAACGCCTACTACCAGGAGTGGGACGCGATCAGCCGCGACCGCGACGCTTTCACGGAATGGCTGAAGACGCTGTGACCTCCCTCCAGCCCTCGTCGTCTCCCGCGTGGACCTCGGCCGAGATGATGACGATCGAGGCCGCGCGGGCGTTGCGGAACGGCGCCCGGTGCTTCGTCGGCATCGGCCGCCCGAGCGCGGCGGCCAACCTCGCCCGCCGCACCTCGGCGCCCGACCTGGTGCTCATCTACGAGTCGGGCACGATCGGCGCCAAGCCCGACAGGCTGCCGCTGTCGATCGGCGACGGCATCCTCGCCGAGACGGCCGACTCGGTGGTATCGGTACCGGAGATCTTCAACTACTGGTTGCAGCCCGGCCGCATCGACATCGGGTTCCTCGGCGCCGCGCAGATCGACCGGTTCGCCAACATCAACACCACGGTGATCGGTGACTACGCCGACCCGTCGGTACGGCTGCCCGGTGCCGGCGGCGCACCGGAGATCGCCGCGTCGTGCCGCGAGGTGATCGTGGTGGTGCAGCAGTCGCTGCGGACGTTCGTGGAGCGGCTCGACTTCATCACCTCCGTGGGGTACGGCGACGGCCCGGGTACCCGGGAACGGTTGGGGCTCACCGGACGCGGACCGGTGCGGGTGATCACCGACCTCGGCGTCCTGGAGCCGGACCCATCCTCGTGCGAGCTGACGCTCACGCGCATCCACCCGGGGGTGGATCCCGAGATCGCTCTGAAGAGGACTGGCTGGCCGCTCCGGGTCGCCGCAGACTTGGGGACCACCGAACCGCCGAGCGACACCGAACTGGCCGTTCTCCGGGAGTTGGAGGCAACCTGATGCAGGATCACGGGGTGCAGGAGTACCGGATACAGGGGTACCGGCGCGACGACGGAACCGTTCATCCGCCGCTGCTGTGGCCGGGATACAAGTCGACGGTGCTGCGCGCGCCGGCGCAGCCGCTGGTGCTGCTGCCGCACTCGCTGACGGAGATCACCGGCCCGGTGCTCGGCGAGGGCCGCGTCACCGAGGCCGACGCCGACCTCACCCGCCACTGGAGCGGCGGG